>JAIOHM010000089.1 GCA_019912965.1 Anaerolineae bacterium | reverse complement strand
GGCGCAACATGTTGCGCCCTACCGTCCCCATACACGGCTGTTGCGCCCCTACCCCCATACGCCCGACGAACGCGCCCTGATCGAAGCGACGACGAAATATCCGTATGGGGAGGTGTGAAAATCGGGCGGGCGGTCATTGGCGAAAATGGGCATCGTGTGCGGATGCAATCCAATGGGCGGGCGTTGTCTTGTGTACGGGCGCAATCCAATGTGCGGGTGTTGTCTTATGTACGGGCGCAACATGTTGCGCCCCTACCCCCATACGCCACCAAATATCAACGCGCATCGTCCCCAAAATCCCCATACAATATGAAAAATAACGGGGAAAACACCATGCCCTACGACTCGTGGAAACATCACCGCCGCAGCATCCGCCTAAACGGTTATGATTACACCCATCCCGGCGCATATTTCATCACCCTCTGCACCCATGATCGGGGTTGGCTATTTGGCGACATTCTGAATGAACACATGCGGTTGAATGGGTGCGGTGAAATCGTCCAACAATGCTGGCTGGATATTCCTGCACATTTCCCCCATGTGTCTCTGGATGCCTTTGTAGTTATGCCCAACCATTTTCATGGCATTATCATCATCAATGAATCGGTTGGGGAACGACGCGATGTCGTAGGGGCGCAATCCGATGTACGGGCGCAACATGTTGCGCCCCTACCGCCACCATCTGGCGTAACGGCGACCAATGTAGCACCCGGTTCGTTAGGCGCGGTGGTACGTGCCTTCAAATCCGCCGTCACCAAAAACATCAACCGCCAGCGCGACACACCCGCCGCGCCCGTCTGGCACCGCAATTATTATGAACACATCATCCGTGACGAAACCAGTTTCAACACCATCCGCCTGTATGTCGAAACCAACCCCGCCCAATGGATGCAGGACAGCTTGTATGTTTCTAGCCCAAACCAAACATGATTTCAAATTGTTGTGGGTATCCGTGTACGGGCGCAACATGTTGCGCCCCGACCACCCCAACACAGCATTAATCACATTATCAAACGCCCCTTTTCTAACCATACCCGAACTTGACTTTCATAGCCCTTTTGTTCTACAATATCTGTGGGGCAACTGGCCCGGACACCCCTGCAACATTTGATGTGTCCTGTACGGGCGTAACATGTTACGCCCCTACCCGCCGCCCCCAAAATGCGAAATTTGCACAAAAATCTGTCTCGCATTTCTCGCATTTTTCGCACACATATTATCAACCAATAACAGTCGCCAACAAAATCCACTTTCGCCATCGCCATCGCCGCCGCCATCGCCGCCACTTCCCTGCTAGCGACTAATGACTAACGACTTGTGACTGTCTTGACATTGACGACATCTCCCCTCAGCCATTGTCATTTCCACGACATTTGCGACATAAAAGTGACCCAAATGCTTCTGTATTGACTAAAGGCTGATGGCTAAAGGCTAAAGGCTTCTTGTCCGACAAACCCATCCCGACGACGACACCGACGACATAAAATGTCGCCAAATCCGTGTTACGACATTGACGACTTTGACGACAGTTGCGACAAAACCCTTCAGCGCAAATCTTACTTGGAACTAGGAACTAAGAACTTTGAACTTAGCACCTAGCACTTCGTACCTCGCACCTAAAACTCCCCAATCCCCACCAGCGGATCATTCCCATTCACCGCCAGCGCCGCACACAGCAAAATCACCAACCCGGCACACGGCGCATGATATTCCGCCAGCAGATTGCCGAAATAATCCTTGATCTCACCCACTTTTTGCCCCGCCTGCACTGTATCCCCCAGCTTCACGCTCGGATACCAGCATCCGTTCTGCCCCGCCCGCACCCAGGGATTGCTCTTGAATTCGATGAGGGCTACAGGCGTAAAATTGCCCGGCAAAATCCCCAGATGCCGCCCCACGTTGTAACACCCGCGCAGGAGAATTTGCACGCTGTCCTCGTCCAGAATGCCCAACTGCCCCGCCTCGGCTAACAGCGCCGGAATGCCCATCGCGGCTGCTGCGCTGTTGCTCGTCCCCGGCAGATGGTCAGGCCGCAGCAGATACTTAATCCCGAAAGCCGCTGCCAGCCCGCGCGAACCCTCGTTCACTTTCGGGTCGGGCGATTCGATATAGCCCGAAAACGGCACCAGCGCCTCTGGAATATCCCCGCCGTGCATATCCACCCACGCCTGCACATGCGGCGCGACCAGCGAGGTGATCGCATACGCCATGCGTTCGGAAATCGTACCCGTCGCTTTGCCGGGGAATACGCGGTTTAAATTCTTGCCATCCTCCGGCACGAGGAAGGCCTGCCGCGCATGAAACGAATTCAGGCTCACAATTGGCATCACGATAATCGCCCCGCTGACCTCCGCCGGATTGAGTTCCGCCGCGAACCGGATGGCCGCTTCAATGCACGGGTATTCGCCCCCATGCACCCCCGCCGTGATGAGCAGCGTTTGCCCGTCGTCTACCCCGTTCACAATCGTGATCGGCATCTGGGCGGTGGTGGTCGGCACGTTCAAAAATCCGGCGGCTTTCGTCCCCGGCGCGGCGCTGATGTCCTGAATCTGAAGTGTGGATTTCATAATGGGCAAGTCCTTAAGTGATAGTTGTCATAAATCGCCTCATCTGATTCAAGTGGACTCTGATTTGCTCCCCTTCGCCCTGAGGGAGAAGGGGCTGGGGGATGAGGGTTGCATTATTCTTCCCCATCCCAGCCTTCTTGCCAAACCCCCCGGCCTGATTTGGATTACCAGTAAGCGCCTGTCTAAGACTAAAGGCGGAGACAATTTCAGTCCCCTGTGGGAAGGACAGCACAGCCTACCTGTGTTAAGTTGGGCATGTTTATGAAACCCATTCAGTTTTCATTTTTACACAATCCGCGCCTCCTGCGATGGGGTGGGGTTAATTGAAAGGATGTACTCAACGTTGAAGAAATTACCCTTGCTGTTCGGCTTGCTGGTGTTGATCGCGACCGGGCTGGTCTACCAACCCCGCATCGCCAGCGCCCAGGAATCCATCGACTCCCCGATTTATGAAGAACAAGTCGCGCCTTATCTCCCGGATTTAGCCAATCTGTCGCCTGCTCAGGCGGCTTTCACCCTCGTCAACCAGATTATGACCGGGGATGATGTGGCCGCTTATGCCGCTGGCGTTGAATTGTTACGCCTGTCTGCCGTGCCGATTGTCTCGCCAGATGGCGCGGTGATCGCGCTGCCCGATCATTTAGCGTTGGAAGACGCCGCGCTGTATTACGATCTGGTGGGCGAATTGGTCACCAACACGCGCAATGGCGATTTTTATATCCCGGAACAAGTGACCGAACTGATCGCCGCGCTGGAACTGCTGGTGGAAGTGATTCCGCCGGAAGCATTGGTCGGTGGGTTGGGCGTGTGGGGTAAAGGCGCGGATTCACCCGTCGAAGCCCAATTCGCCGGGGGGGCCGTGCGCGCGCTTTCGGCCACTCGTCAGCAGGTGTTGTACAGCGGTGCGGATATGGCGTCGCTCAAAATCGACCCACTGCAAACCATTTTAATTCTGGCGCACCTGACCGAAACCTCGCAGGTGATTCAGCCGAATCCCAAAGCGCCGGATGGTCATTCGCGGATTTATGCACAGGGCGATGATTCCTGTGTGGCGTTGAAAAAGGTGCTGGAAGGTGTGCCTTTCCAGTCAGAAGGGGCTAACCCCGGGGATGCGGTCAACGCGGGCGATAAACACGGTGTGATCGAAGGTCTGCGCGGCGAACTGATTAACGCTGCTACCGGAACGCTGGGCGAAGAAGCGGGCGGGCGCGTCAGCACCGTGATTGATCGTGGCACGAAGGGTCTGAATATGCTTCTGCTGCTCATGGGCGCACAGCTTGACCTGACCGCCGATAAAACCATCACCCACTTTAAACACGCCGCTGGCAGCCGCGCTGAACACGTCAAACTGACGGCTACAGCATGGTTCAATTCCACGCTGGCACAAAAAGTGCTGACCTGTTACGAATTGGCCGGATTATCGGTTCCCCCGAATGGGCCGCTGGAAGGCTTCAAAGTCCGTTGGTCAATCGACCAGCCTGCCACCGGACGGATTCAGGAAGGCGGTAATTTTGTGACCACCATCAGCGCCGACTCCAATAAAATCGCTTCGTGCGGAACGTGCGGTGAAGTCACAGGCAGCAACGGTATTTCCACGCTGGAACTCTACCCGCGCACCGAACGCAATCCCGGCGTAGGCGAAGAATTATTCGGCAAGGTGCATGTCTACGCCAGCTTGGATAAAGCCGATTTCCCGTTCAAGCTCGCAGATTTCCTGTCGTTCAAAGATGGTGTCGCCGGGGCAGGGGCGTTCGCCGCGACCAAATTGTACGACCTGCTGGTCAACGCGATGACCCGCGCCGGACTGCCGACCAAGAGCCTGAGCATCCGCGTCGAATATCACGGCTACGAAATCTATAACGTGCAGGGTGAAGGCAAAGTCTGGCTGTTTTACATCGAACTGCCCGTGAAGGTTGATCTGTATACCTGCACGGGTTTAGAAGGCCCATGGATCGGTGAGGCTGGAATGCCGCAGTGGGACGTAACCATGTTCGGCGATCTGGCTGCCATGATTGCGGAACAACCCCTGCCGCATGATTTTCAGGCGATGAATACCAGTGTGAATTTCACCATTCCGGTGGGCGCGGGCGAGGGTATCTATCCCTTCACCATCAACGAATTTATGAGTGGCGAACTGGAAATCGACGACGATTATGTATCCGGCGATAACCGGGGTTTCGTCGGCAAAATCGGCGAAAGCGATGTGCTGATCGGCGGGAACTCCCTGCAACCCCTGTGTGACATGCTGGCGGGCATGTGTACCGTCAACTACCCGATCATTGGTGTGCGGCAAGACGCCCGCTGTGGAGATGAAAATGAATACTACTTTGACAGTATGTAAACGGCTGGTCGTGCTGGCTGTGCTGCTCGGTATCCTGCTGCTGGCGCTGCCCGTCGCCGCCGATGACCGCGAAGAAGCCGCATTGGCCGGAATTTACCTGACCGAAAATCAACAGGTGAAAGTCACAGCGGCGGGCTTTGAAATCTTCAGCCCAACCTCCTGCGAAGATTTGCTGGCGGTATTGGGCGCAAGCGAATGGAATCTGGTCGATCAAGCTACTTTCTCGTTCGATCCGTCTCAACCCGGCGGAATCCGTTGGGGCATTCTGAAGCGCGGCGATGAAGCCCTGTTCATCAGCGCCAACGGGAATCCGTACTGCGATGCAATCGTGACTCCGGTCAGCAAACAAACGGTCAGCGCGTCCGGCGTGGAGAACATCGAAACCAAAGCCCTGCTCTACACCCCATTCTGTTCGGCTTCTGCCAGCACCTTCTACGAGCAGGAATTGGACGAAGAATTCGGCGCGGTTTCGCTGTTCCTGATCTACGACTTCGGGGACGGCACAACTGTGTTCGCTGGGTTGGATGCCCCGCTGGAAGTGGGCGAGTTCGGCCTGTGGGAATTGGACGAAGAAAACGTTGTGCGCTTCACCCGTTCCGAGGACATTTTTCCGTATGAGTTCACGCAGCTTCCGCCCGAAGGCGAAATCAGCGAGTTTTACCCGGACATCAACAACTGGGATTATGAAAGCCCGCTGGGTACGATTACGGTCGAATCGCTTCAGCCGTTCCGGGGTTCGTTTGAACTCTTCACCTACGTGAACGACTCTGGCGAAGCCCAGACGTTCAGCGCGGGTTTTGAATGCGCCCACGTCGCTGGCGCAGATAGCACCCTCGATCTCGGCGGTTAATTGCTCAATCATTGGGGGATACGGGTTATCGTATCCCCTGCCTCCCCGCAACTCAGCCCCATGCAGCCGCATCACATGCAAAGCAGCACAAACTGCGTCAGCAGGTATGTGGAAGATGGCTTTCGGGGAAGGGTGCGGTTAAATCCCCTCAAAATAGGTGTCTCCCGAAATTCCCAAAATATGACATACTGGTGAATAACACCTACACCCTGGCAGGAGGCCGCCGGATGGAACTCACGCTTACACCGCAAAACGGAACCCAAATCGCCGTTGCCTGTGACGATCAGCCTTCGCACACTTTTGACTTCCTCACCCTTACCCCTGATGAAAAGATTCCCGGCAGGCCGCCGCAGCCGTTGGAAGACCCGGTTGTTTATGGACAAGCGGTGTTCGCGGCGCTGTTCCCGGCGGATTCGCCCGCGCGACGAAAACTGGATGAACAGACGAAACGGATTGTGATCGTCACTGAGCGCGACGATTTGCAGTTTATCCCGTGGGAATATGCTCATGACGGGCAGAATTTTTTGGTGACGCAGTATCCTTTCGTGCGGGCGCTGCCGAAAAAGCAGCGCATGGCGAATTATACGCCCACTGGCGGGCTGTACATCACGGCTGTGCCTTCTAACCCGCTGGATAAACAAATCGCCCAACTGAACATCGAGGGCGAATGGGGACGTCTGCGCGAGAATATTGAGGAAATTCCGCTGGCAGTGACGTTGGAGCGAGTCCGTCCGCCGACTGCTGAACGGTTGAGCGCGTTATTGGCCGAACAGCGCGACCGGGTGGTGCATTTTATGGGACACGGCGGCGAGGGGAAAGACGGCGCAGCGCTGATTTTTGAAAAAGAGGACGGCGGATTGGAAGCCATCTCCGCCAGCGATTTTATTCAACATGTGGGCAAAGCGGCCTTTTTGGTGACGCTGAACGCCTGCATCAGCGCGACGCCGGGGGCGACCGAATTTAGCAATTTAGCGGCGGCGTTGGCAGCGCGGCGGATTCCGTATGCATTGGGGATGCGTTTCAGCATTGTGGACAGCGACGCCCGCGATTTTTCCAAAGTGTTTTATGAACAACTGGCGCGCGGCGTGGCGGTTGAAACGGCGCTCAAATTAGCGCGTTTGCGGTTGGCGAAAAGTGACCGCAAATGGGCGGTGGGCGTTCCGGTGCTGTACACGGCGTTGGATCAACCCGCACCCGGTTTCGCCCGCGCGGAGGGTCAGCCGAAAATTATTGACGAACTGCCGCCGATGGACGTAACCGCCATCCCGCGCGCGGAAGCCTTTCAAGGGCGTGCCGATGCGCTGCGGGCATTGGGGACGGCACTGACCGGGGATGACCGTCCGCGCGTGGTGACGATTCACGCGGTGGGCGGGCAGGGCAAGACGGCGCTGGCGCGGGAAGCCGTCGAACGGTTTGCTTGGGCATGGCCGGGGGGCGTTTGGGCGTATACGCTGGAAAACCTGCCCACGCGGGAAACCATCGTCAACAGTTTGGCGCGGTTTTTGAGCATTGACCCGGAGTCGCTGCCCAACACCGAGGCGGTGGAGAAAGTCGTGGTCGTCCGTTTGCGGGCGCGGCGGACGCTGTTGGTGCTGGATAACGCCGAAACACTGACGCAGGCGATTGCGAATAAAGATGAAAATGCTTTAGCAGTGGCGAATTTTTTCCGCGAGACGCTCAACGGGACGCGGGCGGGTTTGCTGGTCACATCGCGCGAGACGCTGGGTTGGGCGGGTGAATTCCAACTGGATTTGAACGGTTTGACGGACGAAGAAGGCGCGATTTTGTTTTTCCTGAGCGCGCCGAGCCGCCGCCGCGAGATCGACCTAAAGTTGGCCGCCCAACTGAGCGATAAAGTCGATGGACATCCGCTGAGTTTGCGTTTGCTGGCGAGCGCCTTTGACGAGATACAAACGCCGCTGGCTGAAATTGTTCATCAGTATGATGTTTTGTTGGATAAAGCCGTCGATAAATACAAAGGTGATGACCACCGCCATTACAAGCTGTACGCGGCCATCGACACCTCCGCCCGCTACCTGCCGGATGAACTGCGAAAGTTGTTCAGCGGGTTGTGGATTTTCCACGCGCCGTTTCTGTCATTGATGGTTCAGATGATCTTCGACCCGGATATTGAAAACCCGGAAGAGCTGAAGTCGCCCGTATACGATCAGTTGCACCAACTCTGGCGGCGGGGGTTGCTGGAACGGACAGTCGATACGACGGCTGAGGGCGATATGCCCATGTACCGGCTGCTGCCTGTGGTGCGTCCGTATGCCGAACGCTATGTTGAGCAGTTTTATGAGCGCGAAGATCTGCTGCGCCGTTTTGGGAAGGCCTATGCAGGGCTGATAAAAACCTGTTACGACCAACTCAACCGGAGTCCGGGGGTGGTGTATATCGCCCAGCAGGCGCGCGAGGATTTGCGGCGGGGTTTGGCGTATGTCGAGCCGGGGAGCGAAGATCACGGGTATTATCTGCTGCGATTGGGCTGGGTTTTACAGCGTTTAGGCGACCGGGTTCAGGGTCTGGAATTGACCGAAGCCGCATTAGCCGCCGCACAGGGTAAGTATCAACGGTTGGAACTTGAAGCGCTGAATAACATGGCAATGGTGTACAGCGCTACGGGGCAGCCGGGGAAGGCGTTGGAACTGTATGAGATGGCACTGCCGATCCGGCGGGCAGTGGGCGACCGGGCGGGGGAAGCGACAACGCTGAATGGTTTAGCGAGTTTGTTGATGCGAATGGAACGCTATCAAGATGCTCTCCCTATTTTTGAGGAATCTATCGCGTTGGAAAGACAAGTTCAACACTACTCGGGGGAAGTTGCTGGGTTAGTAGGACTTTCACTGCTGCTTTATCAGCATCTTGACCAACCCCAAGCAGCAGCGGAGGCACTGGAAATGGGCATTTCAATCCTTGAGCGAATAGGTCTACCGCAAGATGCGGCCGGGCAGACACCTAAACAACTACGTCAATTGCTTACCGCTATGCGCTCAGGTACGAATTTGAATACCGCTTCTGCTAACACCATGCCCGCCGAACAGGTGCGGGTTATTGTCAGCAATACGGTGGCAGTGATGACCGTTGTCAAAGAGCGTCATGGTGAATGGCACTCACAAATTACAGGTGCGTTGGGACAAGCTACACAATCGCAACGTCAATCCGATATGGAGTTTTTTACTGCTGTGCTCGCGGTTCTGGATGGTCAGCCTGCCAGCCTGCCGGAGGGGCATCCGTATGCGGCGGCGTTGGGGCAGATTCAGGCGGGCATCGCGGCGGGGGGCCTGCCGGATGAGGAAGAAACTGTTGAGCCGGAAGGGGATGATGAAACCCCGGTTTTGATGGGGGCAATTCGGGCTTTCGCCAGCGCGGGCAGCTTGGAGGCCATGCAGGGGGTACTCCAAGAACAGCAAACCATTCTGTTTCATCCACAAGTTGAAGAAATCTTCGAGTCGAATATCCGTCAAGCTGTCCAAACAGGAGATCAACAGACGGGGCAAGCTCTAACAGCGATTCTGCTGCTATTGCGGGATGCGAAAGCCAATGGCATTCCGGCGGCGTTTGCGAAATTGTCAGCAGCGATGGCGCAGACGGATGAAGCAGTTGTGCCCCCGGATTTCGTCGCGCAGTGTGTGGCGGCGTTGAAAGGTGGCCCGGCGGAAAAGATGGCGGCGTTCAGCAGTTTGCAGGCGTTGGCTGCCCAATCCGAAGGCGAGATGCGGGCGTTGGTTCAGGTGGTGCAAACGGCGCTGTTCAGCCCCGGCGCTGATCTGACAACGATGGGCGCTAACCTGAGTGAACCTTATGCCGCGGTGTGGGGGTCGATTGTGCAGCAGGTGAATGGGGAGTAGGGTAATTATGACACACGTTTTTATGGCATTTACCGAGGCACAAACATCCCGCGCGGAGGGTTTGCGCGGCGCATTGGAAGCGGGGGGTTATGCGGTTCGGCAAGCGTCACAGGATGCACGTTCATATGAGGCCGGGATTTTCGCCAGCGCCGGCGTTGTGCTGCTGTGGGACGAAGGCGCTGAGGTGGTGCAAGATGCGCTGGTGTACGCGATCACCCTCAAAAAGCCGATTTTCGCCCTGCTGCTGGATACCACGCCATTCCCGGATTGGCTGACGCTGGCGGGACAGTTATCGCCCGATCATGTGGATGCTTTGCTTTCGGCTTTGGGACCACTTCAAGATGACCCAATTACGCCTGTGCTTGAGCACTTGACCCATCTCCATATCCCCCGGCGATTGGAAGGGGTGAAACGGTTGGGCGAATTGGCCGAGGCCGAAAATACGCGCGAACGGGCGCTGGCACTGCTGGGTGCTGTGGCGCGGGACAATCTGTATCAGGGGGTTCAGGTGGCAGCCCAAAAAACCCTCGAACAGTATGCACAGCGGTTCGCCCCACAGTCACGTTCACCGCAGGACAAAGGAGTGGTGGATGTGCGCTGTTACCAGTGCGGTCATACCAGTTACTTCAATAAAAATGTGCTGTGCGGGGATACCAGACTGCTGCGCCGTCAGGTGTGGCGCGGGGATAAAGCGATGAGCGAAGTGTCCGCGAACTGTAAAACCTGTAATGCGGTGCTGGTTTTCGATCTGGACTGCGGAGGCTGAAGTTTATGAGCATTGAAACTCGTCCTCCAACCGAGGCGCAGCAGGAGATCATCACGCGGTTCACGGATATTGAAAAAAATCAGCTTGAATTTATCGAGCAGGCGGGCAAGCGGGTGGTCGAAATGACAACGGTGCTGCTCGGTCTGCTGCTGGCGGCGATGTCGTTCGGTGATACGTTTCCGCCCCCGTACCTCAAAGACAACGGTTTGACCAAAGGTTTGCTGTTGATCGCGCTGGCGCTTTATGTGGGCGCGATGTTCTTTGGGGTGTGGACGGTGCAGCCCCGTTTGTATCGTTTTCATCCGCACCGTTTGGATAAACTGCCCGCCGAACTGGATGCGGTGCTGACCCGTAAGGCATGGACGATGCGGCTGGCGACCATTCTGTTCTTTTTGGCGTCGCTGTGTCTGGCGCTGTTGATCGCCGCTATCGCCCTGAGCGCGTGAGCTTTACAGCGTCTGCAATTCCCGGTGAGCGGGGATGTTGTCGATCAGGCGTTGGCGGGCGGCAGGGTCGGGAATCGCATCGGCGAGGGTTGCAAAGATGGTACGCGCCCGCATCAGCATATCCTCCGCGCGGGGATCATCCGCCGCTTTGAGGATGTGGTAACACGTCAGGCAGACGCGCACCGGTTCACTCGTGCCGTCCAGACTGCCGGATTCCAGATGCGTCAGAATATCGTTCACATAACCCACCGCAGTCGCTAAATCGCCGCGCGCCATCGCCAGCCGCGCTAATCCGGCGCGGGGTTCGGCGGCCAGATGAAATTCCTCAATCTGAATATTGAGTTCCAGCGCATGCTGATAACTGGCGGTGGCTTCTTCCGGCTGACCGGATGCTTCCTGCATATGTCCCATCACTGTGCGGGAGAGTGATTCATAAGCTGGCGAGTCGATTTCCAGCGCGAGTTGCAGCGCCCGATCAGCGAAATCAGCGGCTATGGTCAGGTCGCCGCGCTGGAAGTGCAGCATACCGAGGGATGACAAGCTGTTGGCGATGCGTTGACGCTCCCCAACTTTTTTACCCAGTTCAAGGCTGGCGTGGAGGTAGGACTCGGCGCGTTCCATATCACCCATCATCAGCAGGATTGAACCCGCGTTGCCAAGCGCCTGAAGTTCTGCCATGCGGTTGCCGATTTCACGCGAAAGCTGCAACGCGCGTTCGATGTAACCGATGCCTTTCCAGTGCTGGTTCACCAGCCCGTAAATCGAGCCCATATTGCCCGTTGTGATGCTTTCGCCGTAACGGTCGCCAATTTCGTGGAAGACGACCATCGCCTTTTCCATCCATTCGAGGGCGCGGGGATAATCACCGAGGTTGAAGTTCAAGCCGCCGAGGTTGTTATAGCAGCTTCCGACACCGCGTCGATCTCCCAATTCCAAATAAAGCGCGACGGCCTGTTCCAGAACGCCCAGGCCTTCGCTGAAGCCGCCCTGATAGATGCGTACCGCGCCGTTAGAACGCAGCGCGTCGGCCTGAATGGTTTTGAGTCCGGCGGATTCGGCTAACTGGTAGGCGAGGTGCAACTGCTCACGGGCTTCGGCATAATTGGCGAGGCGGTAGAGCGCGACACCCCACTGAAAACGGCCAGCGGCTTCATTGGCGGCATCACCGGGCAGCAGCGCAATTACCTGCTGGGCGACCTCGGCCATGCTTGCAAAATCGCCTGTAACTTCGGCATAACGCAAACGACGCAGCCCCGCTTCTGCCTGCCGCGCCTTATCGTCTAGTTGGTCGGCTAAAGCGGTCAACGTTTGGATGTCCTGCATCTGGGTTTCGCGTTCGCCTTGCAGTTCATACACTTTTTCCCGCGCCTTCAGGATGGCAAAACGTCCGGCACGATCATCCTCCGGCGTGAGTTCCAGCGCGCGGGTGAAGTAGGTTGTGGCTTCCAGATTGGCGAAACGGGCGGCGGCTTGTTCACCCGCCAGCACTGCGTACTGCTGTTCGTGAACATGATCGCCAGCACGGTTGAAGTGATACACCAGATCGGCATAATGCGCGGGCAAATCATCGGCATAAACCTGCTGGATGGCCTCCGCCGCCAGTGCGTGAAGGTCACGCAAACGGGCGCGAAGCTGCATATCATAAGCCGCATCGCGCAGCAGGGCATGTTTGAACAGATAACGCAGGGCGTTCAGGCTCGACCAAATGGCTTCGCGTTCGGCTTTCTTCACTTTTTCATCAATGTCGGCGTCGCCGCGCAGCATGGACGACAGCACACGGACTTCAAATTCCTGTCCCAAAACCGCCGCTGTCTGCACCACCGTCTTGACCTGCGCCGCCAGCCGATCCAAGCGCGCCACCAGTACATCGTTGATGCTGACCGGAATCTGCTCCATCTGCTGCTGGCTGATGCTCCAAACGTCGTTATCGGTTTTGGTGAGCGCCTGCCGTTCGCGCAAATCCAGCGCCAACTGCTCGACGAAAAATGGATTGCCATTGGCCTTGCCCAACAGCAGTTCAACTAAACGATCATCGACTTCGCCGCGCAAAATCTGTCCCGCCAGACGGCGCATTTCGTCGCCCGTCAGCGGCGTTAAATCTAGCACCTCGCTCGGCGTTTCGGCATCGACGGGCAGGGGATAATACTCGCCGCTGTCTTGATAACGGCTGGTCATCAGCACCGCAATTGGGTAATCCGCCACATTGCGCGTCAGGGTTTTCAGCAGTTCGCCGGAATCAGCATCCAGCCAGTGATAATCCTCAATGTGCAGCACGAACGGACGGCGGGTGCTTTCCGCCAGCACCAGCGCCTTGACCGCACTGAGCGTATTTTCAAAGCGCAGTTTGGGGTCGATCTGCTCATACAGCGAACCCGTCCAATGCAGGTCGATCAATGCGCCCAAAAATGACCGGGTACGTTCCAGTTCGGCGCGCAGGTCAGCGGCTCTTTCGCCAGTGAGGGCGTTGGAGAGTTCATTCAAAACAGTCTCGAAGCGGGCGCGGTTTTCGTCTATGCTTCGTTCCGGCGACTGGTCGAAATAGCGGCGCAGGAAGTAGCGGAAGGGATTCAACGATTGGCGCAAAATTTCATCGGCAGGGCAGAACGCCCACTTCATATTGGGCGCACCCGTCAGCAGTTCACGCACAAGGCGGCTTTTGCCCATGCCCGCTTCGCCATAAACCGTCAAAACGCCCGCGAACCGTCCGCGATTCAGGGGTTCTAGCCATGCAGCCAACCGTGTGACCTGTGGGCCGCGCCCGACCAGCGCATAATTGTAAACCGCGATTTCGGAGGTTGCACCTGCTTCGGCACCCGAACCGCGCACCAGTTTGGCGATTTCTACCGTCTCGCGCTTACCCTTAAACGACAGCATCCCGACGGTTTCGAGGTTATAGCCGCCCACGCGGAGACGATCTGCCGCCGCGCTGTCAACCCAAATTTCGCCCCACGCCGCGCTGCTCATCTGCCGTGCTGCCAGGTTGACGGCATCGCCAATGATGGTGTATTCGCCGCGCTGAAGGCCGCCGATGAAACCCGCGTACACCGTGCCGAAGGTCAAACCCGCCCGCCATACCATCGGTTGTGAACGCAGCGCCAGCAAAAAATCTGCCGCGCGGGGCAGGTTATTTTCACGGGCGACAGGTGCGCCAAAGGCCACCAGAATCATGCCGCCTTTATCGCCAAAATCGAGCTTATTGAAATAACCGCCGTAGGTGCGCGCGGCCTCTAACACGGCTTGCACAAACGGTTCGATGGTTTCGCGGTCTGTGCCTTGCAGCGAAATGAAGACCGTCGCCACCTGCCGGAATTCGGCGGCAGAATCCAACGCGAACACGGTTTCATCGACAAACGGCGTCAGATCAGCCTGAGTCAATTCGGTGAGGTTGGGGTTCTGCGGTGATAGATGCACATCGCCCCCGGTCAGCAGCACAAAATCACCCAGCGGTTGAGCCGTGATTTGAGGCGGGTTTTCGCGCATAAATCCCGGCGCGGCTACGATTTGCCCGACACCTGCAACCGCCTCCGCCGCTGTGCAGCCTTCGATGGCTTCCCCTCGAAAATAAAAAGTATGGCCTTCAGCCCCGCCGATGATTCCCCATTCAACCGCCCCCATCCCTAAACCGATGTTGACGCCGAACGGAAAATCGCCCGTCGGGGTTTGGATGCCCGTGTATTGGCTGAAAAATTTTTGGACGGTGAAGGCCGTAAACACGGCGCGGATTTCAGCCTCAGATGACATCGGAAACAGGGCAGTGAAGGCATCGCCAGCAAACGAGGTGATGAATCCGCCGTTGGTGTACACCGACTCGACCAGCGGATTAAACACCGCGTTCAGGGTTGCGGTTAAGGTTTCCGCGCCTTCTTTGCCGCGCTGCATCAGTTCTTCGGTCAGCGCCGTGAACCCGGTCACATCCACCAACAGGGCGACGGCTTGGAACGTTCCCTGTTTATTGCCAGCTTGAAACTGCTCATGAATAAAATGTGGAATCAAATTGGGCATGATAACTTCTCGATATTAATCAGGATTACGATTTATGCTGCCGATAGGAATTTGAATTAGCCTAACATGATACCCATAATTTGGGGCATTGTGTGATATTTTTCGGTAAAATAATAACTGCTGCCAATCACAGCTTATAGCGCGTGGGGATGATACTGTACTGATGGGATTACGAACACCTGGTTTTCGGGGGTTTTGGCGATTCGCGCCCCTGTTGATTCTGATTACTTTATTGAGCGTTCTGCCGGGGCAGGCTGCTCCTGCCAGCAGTTCGACCGTTCGCATGATCGTCGGGCTGAATGTGCCATTTGTGCCGGAGGGTAATCTTTCGGTACAGGCGGCAGCCAACCAGCAGGCGGCAATTTTGCAAGCCCAGCAAAATCTGCTCAACAGTTTGGTGGGCTATAACGTGCAGACCGCCGCGCAGTTCCGCTACATCCCGTACATGACATTGGAAGTGGATGACGCGGTTATCGCCGTTTTGCGGGCATCGCCGCTGGTGAGCAGTCTGCGCCCGGAATCGGTGATCGCGCCGCTGCTGGCGGAAAGCACGCCGCGCATTGGCGCACCTGCCGCATGGTCAGCCGGATACGATGGCACAGGGCAGACGATTGCGGTGCTGGATTCCGGTATTCAGGACGATCATCCATTTTTTGGCACTCGCGTGGTCAAAGAAGCCTGTTTTTCCGTCAATGATCCTGATTCAGGTGTTTTTTCGTTATGTCCAAATGGCGAAGAAGCGGATTATAGCGACGATGCGGCAGCCGCATGTCCCTATGCATTCTGCGAACATGGGACGCATGTGGCGGGCATCGCGGCGGGCAACGGGGCAAGTTTTGATGGTGTCGCCCGAAATGCCAATATCCTCGGCGTACAGGTGTTTTATCGTTCAGAAAATGCCAACGAATGCGCGTCCATCGGTTATAGCGCTCCATGTATCGTCTCGCGGGAAACACCCATATTGGAAGGTTTACAGTGGGTGTATTCGCAGCGCGGAAATTACAACATCGCGGCTGTGAACCTGAGTTTGGGCGGCGGGTTGTTCAATTCGTACTGCGATAACATCGTGCCGTACTACCGGGATGCGATTAATCTGCTGCGGTCAGTAGGGATTGCCACGATTGCCGGGTCGGGCAACAGCCGCGATCTGGGTATTATGGCGCCTGCTTGTGTTTCCGGGGCGATCAGCGTCGGCGCGACTTATGACAACAGTGATGAAGTGTGGGAAGATAATCAGCCGATTCCCGGTTTGTTTCCCGGCAGCGGATCGAACACCGCGCCGATTTTGAAACTGCTTGCGCCGGGGGCAAATATCACCTCGTCCGTTCCGGGCGGGGGCTTTCAGCAGTTGACCGGCACATCAATGGCGACGCCGCATGTCTCCGGGGCATGGGCGTTGCTGCGGGATGCCGTCCCCGGCGTGACCATCGACCAGGCATTGGCAGCGCTGCAATCCACAGGCGTACTCGTCACCGATACTTATGGCGATTTGACCACGCCGCGCATTCAGGTCGATGCGGCTATCAATGCGCTGCTTGGCAGCACCGTGCCGACGGTTGGGCCAGTGATTATCAACGAAGTGAAATTGCAAGCCACGCAAGCCGTAGAACTGCATAATCCAAGCGCGGCGGCGGTGAATATTACGGGCTGGCAAATGTTGATTTACAGCAGCGGCGGGACAGTTGAGCATACTTATACCCTGCCGACGTTTACGCTCAACGCCGGGGCATATGTCATTCTGTGGCGCGGGACAGGGACGAACAACGCGGCCAATCTCTATATGGGCAATTACTCGACCAATTGGGCGGCAGGGAGCAGCGGCGCGGCTTTGCTCCGCAGCGGCACATTGGGCATCGACTTTGTGCGCTGGGGGAGCAGCGCGGTTGATCCAGCGGTGGGCGAGAATTTCGCGGGTGATAATCCCACATCCCCGACGGCGGGCAAAACCTTAGGCCGTGACCCTTCCCGTATTGATTACGACGAAGGCACGGATTGGACGACTCAAAACCCGACGTTGGGCGCGGTCAATCAACCGGATCGTCCGGTGAATGATGCGTTCGCCAATGCGATTACGTTCACCAATATTCCCTACAGCCAAAATCTGGTGACGCATACCGCCACCACCGAAGGAAGCGAACCGACGCCCTCCTGTACCGATTATTTCGGGCGCTCGGTGTGGTACAAGTACATTCCGTCCACCAGCGGACAAGTCCAGTTCAGCACGGTTGGCACGGACTACGACACGGCGATGGCAGTCTATACAGGCGTGGCGCTCGGCAGTTTGACGCAGATCGGCTGCAACGAGGACATTGTGCCGGGTATTGTTCCACAGTCTAAAGTGGTGGTGAACGTGACGGCGGGCGTTCCGTATTATGTGCAGGTAGGCGGATATGGCGGGCAAGGCGGTTTGCTGAAGTTCAGTGCCAAACCGCCGATTGCCAACGACGATTTTAATACCCCAGTGGTCGTCACTAGTCCGCTGCCGTTTGTCTACCAACAGGACACGATTGACGCCGGATTCGCGGGTGATGATCCACAGCCTTCGTGTTATGCCGATACCATCGCCCATTCGGTGTGGTTCCGCTACACCACCACCGGGACAGACCGGGTTCGGTTTGAAACCGTCGGTTCAGGTTATGACACGGTGCTTTCGCTGTGGACGGGAACGCAAGGGAATTTGACGGAAGCCGCCTGCCACGACGATGTTGATCTGTTTGGCAGCAATTTCGCCTCGCGAATTGACGGCGATGTTGATGTCAACCAGACCTACTACATCATGGTCAGCAGCGGCGCGGGCGACAGCGACCCGGAAAAATCGCTGGTGCTGGCGGTCACGGCGCTGAATACGCCCAATCTCATCAATCCGGCGGATGGCGCGGCAGTTCCCTCCCCTCAGCCAACGTTTAATTGGAGTACGGTCGCCAGCGCGGTCAGCTATCAGATTCAAATCGGCACGACCAATCCGCCGACTACACCGCCGATCACTGTGAATGCGACGAGCTATTCTCCGCCGACTCCGCTGGCACAAATCACCGGTTATTATTACTGGCGCGTCCGTACCGTTTGGGCGAATGGCAAAAATTCCAGTTACAGTCCGGCGCGGGCATTCATTCTGCCGTCGGCGGCAGGCGCTGCGCCTATCCGCAATTACTTCCAAACGTCCACGCCGACGCTCACATGGTCGCGGGTGACGACTGCCGCACAGTATCAGGTACAGGCTGACCGCGAAGCCACCTTTGCTGCGCCGATTCTATTCGATGAATTTGTGCCTGCCACCTCGCTTTCGGTGACAGTTGATCCACCGCTGACCGATGGGGTGTATTACTATCGGGTGTGCGCGCTGGCGGCAGGGCAGACGACTTGTAGATCATGGAGCGCCGTCGACAACTTTGTGGTCGATGCGCCATAGTTGTGATTTGGGGGGCGGGGTTCAAATCCTGCCCTTTTGATTCGGGCGAAACATCATAATCGCTTCCGCGGTTTTGCCGATGCGTCCGCGTCCGGTGATGTGGTAGCCGAAGCGTTCATACAGCGGAATGTTGTTCGGATGAGCGGTTTCAAGCCAAACGCCGGTTGACTGCGGGTGCTGCTCCGATAAATTGTGGATCGTTTCGAGCAGCACCCATCCATACCCTTTGCCCTGTTGATGCGGTGCAACCGCCAGAAATTCCAGCCGGAAATGCGGCGCTTTCGGCTGATACTGCCCCAACCGTCCGAGATGTGCCAGCGTGCGCCACAGGCTGATTGTTCCCGCACCCTGCCACGCATCCATGAACCAGCGTCCCAAACTGCCGATTCTCAAAGCGGCGTTCGGCGCAGTGAGCAGCGCCCCGGCTGCATATTGTCCATCGTCCGTCACAGTCAAAATCGGCTGTTGATTAGTCATCTGCAAGTGAGCTGTGGCATAAAACCAGCCGCGTAAACGCTCTTGATAACCCGCGCGTTCGTGCTGACAAAGATGCTGCATTCCGGGATCGTCGATAAAAGCATCCGCGAATACCCCGGCCAGCGCATTGAGTGAATCCGATTGGGCTGCGGGAAGCGTCAGAACAGCGCTCATGCTCCGTCCTCCGGCGCGAACGGGGCTTCTTTCAGCAAGTGACTGACCAGCAGTTTGAGGTAGAAAAATGGGACGAACCATTCCAATCCCGGCGTCGGCGTGAATAGATATGTGCCGAGCAGAATGCTCCCACAGAACAACGTCAGCGCGGCGGGGCGCTGCAAATACAGCGGAATCCGCAGAATGATAATCGCCGCTGCCAGCAGATAGCCGTACAGCACGAGGAAAAATCCCCAATCCATCCCGCGAAAGATCGCCGCGATCAGCAGCAGATGGACGCCATGCACGGCGATAAACGGCAGATGGGCGCGTAGGCCATCTTGTCCCGCGCGGTGATACCATCGTTTAGCGGCGGATGTCGCGTTGGTGATGACGCCGCCGATTAAATCCAGCGCCAGCACGACGACCAGCAGCGTTTGCAATCCCGTCCAATTCAAGTCCTCACGTCGCAGATAAAGTATCAGGGCGAGGAAACCCGCCAGCGCCGTGCCGCCGATAATTTGCAGCCATTCTTCCGCCGAAGTCGCGCCGGGGCCAACAAATTTATCCCACGCGCCCAGCATTCCGGTACGCGGTTCGGGCGGATTCCATTCAATTTTGGTCATGATTTCAGCCTTTCAAACGGGCGAAAAAATCGCGTAGCGCCGCCGATAAAACGGTTTCAAGCTGTACCGCATCGGGGTCGGTAAACCACAACAGCGTTAAGCCTTCCAGCAGCGCGATCAGCGTCATCGCGGCCTGTGCCGTATTGAAGGGGGAGAATTCGCCGCGTTGGATTCCCTGTTCCAGCAGTTTGGTCAGCGCGCCGCGATAATCCGCGAAGTAGGTTTGCAGCAGGCGTCGAACGTTGGGCTGTCGGGCGGCGACGGCATAAAACTCATAAGCGATGTTGAGCGTGCTGGCGTCCTGATGCATGTAGCTGGTCATCTGCTGGGCATAATCCAGCAGGCGGGTTTCAACGGGTTTGTCGATTTCCAAAAGTGCCCGAAGTTGCACCAGCAAATCATTGAACGTGGTTTTTAGCAGTCCCGCGATCAGATCATCTTTGCTTTTGTAATACAGATACAGTGTGCCTTTGCTCAAACCGCTGGCATCCGCCACATCGTCCATCCGGGCGGAATCGAAGCCATCTTTGGCGAAAACATCCCGCGCGGCTTGCAAAATCTGGCGCTGACGGTGTTTGCGAATATTCGGGTTTGCAGAACGCGGCATCGTTTATCCATTCGATAACTGACCAGTCAGTCATAGAATAAACCAAAGCGATGGGACTGTCAAGAAGTTTGAAATTTTCGCCATTATCCCTGTCGATAGGATTTGGTATATGTAAGATGTCTGTATTGAACCCGGAAACCAATGGCCTCGTACAAACGAGAAGCCGGGTCATTGGTGGCGAGGTAGGGGATAAGCAGGCTGTTCATGCCCGCTGATTTAAGCCGTTTCATGCCATCGTACAGCAGTGCCCGCGCTAACCCCTTCCGCTGAAAATCAGGATGTGTGCCGACATCCTCGAGCATCCCAAGCCGATTATGGGTATCCTGCATCAGGTAACAAAAGGCCGCGAAACGACCATCTGGCGCGACGATAATCAACGGTTCACAGGCCTGACCAGCGGGCGACTGCATCACGCGAAGGTATTCTTCAAGCGTCCATGACCAGCCGAAACAGGCATTCTGTGCTGCGATCAGTTTATCGACTTCGCCCGAGCCTTTTAATAGACGAATGCTGAAACCATGTGGAAGGGGTGTATCCGGGATGGGGTCATCTAAATAACGGCTGGCGATGACATGCTGCTGGTCGCCGCGAACATAGCCGCGTTTTTCGAGCGCCGTGATGCGGGCAAAATCGTCACTAAAAACATCCAGACTAATGGGAGCATCCGGTCGGCCTTCGCGCACCATCCACGCAAATGTTTCTGATTCGCACCATTCTAAAAGCTGATTTTCTAATTCGCCGCCTCGGTAGTCTGGGCTGATCAGGGCTTCGTAACTGTTCCAACGTGGATACACCATGCCCCATCCGAGCAAAGTACCGTCGGCATCTTCCCACAATCGGACGATTTCAGATGGATAGTAACGGCGCATTGCGTTGTGCAGCCGCAGTGCAATATCGGCAGTGTGGAGATAACCGCTGAATCCGGCTGCGGCTATCCATTCGGCGGTAGCCGTCTGCATTTTTTGGAGGTCATGGCTTTTATTGTAGGGACGGAAGGTGAATGCCATAGCTTGGCTACTTTACTTGCGGTTTTCGGGAACTGACTTCGAACATTCCTTGCGATCTGAAAAAGCAGACATCAAATTCGGCGAAGAAATTCACTTGTCCTAGCAATAAAGGAACGGTTTCGTGCTTCGTCCACGCAAATGCCAGCCGGGCAGGGGGCAGTACACCAATGGATACGGTGAGGATAATTCCGCGTGCTTCGTAATGTGCAAGATTGCCTGATAAATGCAGAGGTGTTTTCTGCCCTAACCAATTAGCTTCTAGAGCAAGGCCAAGCGGATAAGGCAGTACATTTACATCTGCACCTGTATCGAGAAGCCCCATTACTTGCACAGCATTTCCGCCATAAGTGAGTGAAATAGGAAGCATGGGGCGCAGCGCGGTTTCGCCTTGAGTATTTTGCACAGCCTGATAGGGGAATTGTATGCTATCAGCCATTGCCTGCTGCCCGATCCTCTTCAAGCATTTGGAGCAGTGTTTCGGCTGCGCTTGGCGCGTCAAAGGGCGACCATACCTCAAAATGAGTTCCCCTCAGCAGCGCATTTTCTTCAATCGCCAGATCATGCACCAGAATTTGTACAGCCCGGAGCTTATCGGCGCGACTGAGTTTATGGAGTTCGCTGACCAGTTCTTCAAGTTGCATCGTGATTTGCCTCCTTGAACCCTATCTCATAATGATACTGCATTTATCTTCGATACTCGTCGCCGCAGTCGCCGATGACGCGCATCAGGTCGTGGGATTGGCGGGTGATGTTAGTAATCGCGGCTAGATCATCCGCATCCAGCATGAAGTTGAAAACCCGTTCGGATTCGGCGCGATGTTCCCGCACCCCCAACCGTGTGCCCACAATCACCCCGGCAACCGTCGGCTGGTCGAGGATGAAGCGCACCGCGACATTGGCAATGGTCACGCTGTATTTATCCGCGATTGTTTTGAGCGTTTGCAGCAGTTCTTGAAACAGCCCCCATCCGCCCCATGCGTCGATCATGGTTTTGTACTTCCGCAGACTGGCAGTATTTAAGGCTGCGCGGTCGGGTTCCGGCTGACCGAGATACCGTTCGGAAAGCAATCCGCCGCACAATGTCCCATAAGTCAA
Source organism: Anaerolineae bacterium (assembly GCA_019912965.1). Classification (GTDB taxonomy): domain Bacteria; phylum Chloroflexota; class Anaerolineae; order Aggregatilineales; family Phototrophicaceae; genus CFX2. The sequence continues at coordinate 45,398 of JAIOHM010000089.1, read as the reverse complement.
CAAAGTGATGCCGTGCCGCAGACAGAAAGCCGTCATCTTCTCGGCGGGACGCTGATCGATGATCGAATACTGCACCTGATTCGAGACGATTTTGATGCCTGCGTTGGTGATCTGTTCCAAACGTGTGGTATCAAAATTGGTCAGCCCCAGATGCCGGATTTTTCCTTCGTCCCGCAGGTCTGCCAGATGCCCCAACGCATCCATATAAGCCGGGTCGCGATATTCCCACCAGTGGAATTGCAGCAAATCCAGTTTATCGACGCCCATTCGCCGCAGTGAGGTATTGACTGCCTCTTCCACCACTGTGCGGGTCATGCGACCGGGACGCGGCACCCATTTGGTGAAGGCTTGCGTATAGTCAAGTTCCAGTACGCCTTTGCGCCCGCTTAAGCGTTTGCGGAATTGGCTGATAAAGTCTTCCGCAGGGCCATAATGATCGGCTAAATCCCATGAGGTGAAGCCCGCTTCATGATAGGTCAGCATTTCCGGGATAGCACGTAAAGGGTCAATCTGCCCGTGCCCGCCGGACACCTGCCACAAGCCGTTCAGGATGCGGCAGATGCGTAAATCCGGCGTCAAGTGCAGATAGGCGGAATCGGGGAGTGTCATAATGAAGCCTTTTCCTAGCTGTGATTATTCTTTCATTAAACCTGATTTGGTTTAGATTCGCATGAATGACATGGATTCCTACAGTGTGTTAATCAAATAATTTTCTGGTCATAAGATCGATGAGTTGATCCCTACTTCACTAGTGATTTTCGTCTACTGTATAAATGAGGATAATTACGAGCCTTTTTATTATTGCTAGATTAAATTTGGGGAAGATTATGGTTTTTAATTATGCCTACCAGAGCATAGGGATTATTGGAGCAAAAGGAATATGCATCAATTGCATCAGCAAAAGGAATAGTAATTATGGATATTTATGTTGTATGGGGATTGTTATCTATTATTTTGCTTGCTGTAACTGTAATCCTTTTTTGGAATCTAAGAAAGAAAGTTCTTGTACTTCGCTCAGATTTAATGCGGGCTAAGAGTAAATACGAAAATGATTTGGCTTCTCAAAAAGCTGCAATTGAATCAGTAATTGCTATTGCTACCCATCAATTTGGCCCTCCATATTATATTGAAGGTTTAACAGGCGCTCTTACTCAAGGCAATCCAATACTAGTCCATGCCGCTGAGGAAATGCTTATACAAGGGGGTAGTGAATCTATCAAGCCGCTTGTGACAGCAACAAAAAGAGCAAAAATACCCCTTTCTGTCGCTATTCCGGTTTTGATGCGCTGCGCTAAATCAGAAAATGATTTGCTTGTGATTCTGAATGAACACATAGATCAAACTGAAATGTGTGAAGAGATTCTCAAGCATCCGTATGCTAACGAAAGGATACTAAATCACATTGCCAACAAAGGCCCATTGAGTATTCTAACTATTTTAGTGTCGATGCCTGTTGCTCAGGGCACGACTGCGCAAAAAACTGCACAGCAGCGCTTGAAAGAAACAGCCGTAGATGAAGATTCTTCAGATTCTGGGTACACAGATGATGATGATCGAGCGACAGGAACATGTGATTGTCGGTGGCGTTAAGTGTGGGAAATCCTAAGGGGGGGCGATGGAACGTCTGTGGATTGAATTAACTGAGCGTTGTAATCTATTTTGTAAACATTGCTTTGTACGCCGCAATCTTAACGACAAAACTGTTCAGTCACAGGAGATGAGTACCGGTTTTTTTTGTCAGGTGCTTACCGACGCGGCTGAACTGGGTTGTAAATGGGTTGAGTTCACTGGTGGAGAAGTGTTTGTAAGAAATGATTTCGACAAAATCTACACACATGCACATGAAGTTGGGTTGAGTACGTCAGTTACAAGTAATATGACGTTACTCACTGATAGAATTATCGAATTGTGGGATAAGTATCCACCATCAGATCTGAAAACTTCAATTTATGGTTGGGATGAGGAAAGCTATGAAACTGTAGTGTGTAAACGGGGAACTTTTAAATTATTTTATACTAATATGCGTAAACTTGTGGAGCGAGGTTTTCATTTTAAAGCACTGGTTCCGGCTCATCCATTATTAGTAAAGAATTCTTCGAAAATACAAGAGTTTGCTAGAGAATTGGGAGCTGAATTACCAGTTCAATACGGGTGGGAACTTATGTTGCACCTTCGCAGAGATGTTGAAGCCAGCAATTGTATTCGTGGCCTTCGCCTCAGTCCTGTTGAAGCTGCTCGTTTACGAATGAATTTCCCTAAATTGGTACTGAATGATCTTCGTCTCATAAAGCAAGGACTAAACAGTTCGTCCTTATGTGATGATCGTATGTTCCATTGTGTTGGTGGTAGTAAACTGCTTGCTCTTAATGCTTACGGATTCTTACAGCCTTGCCGTCCGATCCATCACCCTGATTTGTTATACGATCTTAAACAGGGTTCCCTTGATCATGCACTTCTTGATCACTTCCCTCGTATCTGCGATCTTCGTATAAACTATCATTCCGCTTGTGAAAAATGCACTCATTGTATTTTACGTCCAGCTTGTTCTTCGTGCCCTGCCACATCTTGGATTGAGAATGGCAGCTTGGATGAACCTACTCAATATTATTGTGATGTCATCCATCAAGAAGCTTATTGGTTAGGAATTTTGCCTACCCACATGAAAGGTTGGGAGACCGAGGGTTCATTCGCGAATGCAAATGAACATTAGATTTAGATGCGACTGAGATCAAGTATAGTATGGGCAGTCTACAGTAATCCCTGTAAGCGATTAATTACACTCTTTGTAGTAATCAATTCGCATGTATGTGACGGACTAGAATAATGACGCTAATCGATCTTTCAAATACAAATAATTTATTCGCATAGTCATGAAACCTTACTACAAAGTTGTCAACTGTTGACAAAATCCCTCAACCAAAATCATTACAAATTACACTACAAAACACCAGATAACACCACAAGATTGTGCATTTTATCATTGGGCTTAAGCGAAACGTCGAGTATAATCACCAGTCGGTCAGTGAATAAATGATGACCGTTTCAAAAGGAGATTCAGTTATGCATAAGAAGTTGTTTGTGGTTTTAATGGCTTTGAGCTTGGTTCTGTCGCTGGGTGTTGCCAGCGTCACAACCGCTCAGGATTTGTCGGGCGATTTGGAGATTTTCTCGTGGTGGACGGGCGGCGGTGAAGCGGCTGGTCTGGATGCCCTGATCGCCAAGTTCACCGAAATGTATCCCAATATCAATATTATCAACTCGGCAGTAGCAGGCGGTTCGGGCGTCAACGCCAAGGCCGTTCTGACCACCCGTATGCTCGGTGGCGATCCGCCGGATACCTTCCAGGTACACGCGGGCGCAGAACTGAACTCCCTGTGGGTGAAAGCCCAACGTATGGAACCCCTGAATGATATGTTCGAAGCCAATGGCTGGATGGAACAATATCCACAGGGTTTGCTCGATCTCATCAGCGACGAAGCTGGCAACATCTACTCGGTGCCGGTGAATATTCATCGCTCGAACGTGATGTACTTCGTCCCTGCCAAGCTGGCCGAGTGGGGCGTGACTGTTCCCGCGACGCTGGATGAATTCATCAACACCACCTGCCCGGCGCTGTTGGCCAAGGATGTGACCCCGCTGGCAATCGGTGAAAACTGGACGCAATCGCACCTGTGGGAAAGCGTTGCGCTGGGGACACTGGGCGTCGAAGGCTACAACGGCCTGTGGGATGGCACCACCAACTGGACAAGCCCGGAATCGCTGGCCGCTTGGGAAAACTACGGCAAGCTGCTGGACTGCGCCAATAGCGACATGAACGCCATTACGTGGCAGGATGCTTCGAAGATGGTCGTCGATGGCGCCGCTGCCTTCAACATCATGGGCGACTGGGCTTCCGGCTACTTCATTGAGCTGGGTCTGGTTCCGAACGAAGGTTTCGGCTGGGCAGCCGCTCCGGGTACAGATGGCGTCTTCATGATGCTGTCGGACACTTTCGGTCTGCCGAAGGGCGCGCCCCATGCGGATAACGCCCGTGCATGGTTGAACTTCGTCGGTTCAGCGGAAGCACAGGATCTCTTCAACCCGGTGAAGGGTTCACTGCCCGCCAACACCACCGCCGACATCACCAATCCTGAGAAGTACAATGCTTACTTCCAGAGCGCCTACGAAGACTGGACAAGCAACACGATCGTCGGCAGCCAGCGTCACGGTGCAGTCGCTCCGACTGCCTTCGACAGCGGCTTCCTGAATATCGTCGGCCAGTTCCAGGCTGATCGGGATGTCACAACCGCCGCAGCCAATGCAGCGGCGCTGGCAATCCAGACGGGCATCGGCGGCTAATATCGAGTCATCAGTCGCCAGTCGTTAGTTACTGGTTCATGTAGGGGCGTAACATGTTACGCCCCTACAACAAATTGAATGGTTTAAAAGCTAACGACTAGCGTCTAGCGACTAAAAGCTACAAAGAGTAGGGGCGGGCTGCGGTGCAAGACCCGCCCTTACTGCATATAATCCCAGGAGAAAATATTTATGAACCGTGACCGCGTGATTGCGATTGCCATGCTCATGCCCTCGGTCATCCTGCTGGCGATCTTCGTCTATGGCTTCATCGCCTGGACGGGTTACACCTCTATGACCGACTCGAACGCGCTGCAACAATTGAGTGGCCTGCCTTCCCAATTCATCGGCGCGAAAAATTATAACGATCTGTTCACGGGTTCGCTGAACGCGCGTTTCCGGGTCGATATGACCAATACCGTTTTTTTTACGATTATGTTCATCGCGGTGTGTCTGGTGATCGGCTTGGGGTTGGCAATTCTGCTCGACCAGAAAATCAAGGGCGAGAGCGTTTTTCGCACCATTTTCCTTTTCCCGATGGCGCTCTCATTCGTGGTGACGGGTGTGGCGTGGAAGTGGTTATTTAATCCCACCAGCGGCATCAATATTTTGCCCACCGTCATTGGTCTGCCACCGGCGCAAGCCCGCTGGTTCATCAGCGAAGAACGCTGGCTGCCATTCCTGTGGCAGCAGGTGCCGACCATTATTGCCATGTTGGCGCTGGGTGTTGTGATCTTTTTCGCGCTGCGGTCATGGGCGAAGGGACGATCACAACGGGCGGCTTTCATCACCGCACTGGCGCTGCTGCTGCTGGCCTGGATTACCTTTGGCGGCCCGAATAACCTGAACGGATTACAAAACCCCGAAGAACATGGTTTCAATGTCGCGTTGATCGCCGTAGTGATCGCCGCTGGTTGGCAGATGTCCGGCTACACAATGGCGATGTATCTGGCAGGATTACGTGGCGTCCCGGAAGAACTGCGCGAGGCCGGACGTGTCGATGGGGCAGGCGAATTTGGCATTTATCGTTACATTATTTTCCCGCTGTTGCAGCCGATCACCTTAAGCGCCATCATCATCCTCGGTCATATTTCGCTAAAGATTTTCGATCTGGTCTACACAATGGGCGGCGGCGACAACCGCTACATTGATATGCCCGGCATCAACATGTTCTTCACCACCTTCCGTTCCAACAATTTCGGGCAGGGCGCGGCCATCGCTATGATTATGCTGATTTTAGTGGCAGTCGTCATCGTCCCCTACCTGATTTCGCAGCTTCGTTCGGAGACTCAATTATGACCACCATGCCTACACCCGCTGCGCCGCGTCCTAAACTATCCCGATACATTATTTACGCTGTGCTGGTCATTGCGGCCATTTTTTTCCTCATCCCGGTCTACATGGTGTTGGTAACCAGTTTCAAGAGCATCGATCAGGTGAGCATTTCAACCATGTGGAATCTGCCCACCTCTTTCACGCTGGAAAGTTTTGAGCGTGCCTTTGAACGCCTGACGCCCAATTTCCTCAACAGCATTGTGCTGGTCGTCCCTGCCACAGCGATTTCCGCAATCCTCGGTTCGATGAATGGTTATGTGCTTTCCAAGTGGCAGTTCCCCGGTGCGAACATCATTTTCCCGCTGATGCTGTTTGGCATGTTCATCCCCTATCAGGCGATTCTGATTCCGCTGGTGCAGTTTTTGCAAAGCATCCAGCTTTACGGCTCAATTTGGGGATTAATTCTGGTGCATGTCGTCTACGGCTTGCCCATCACCACGCTGATCTTCCGCAACTATTACGCCGAAGTGCCAACCGAATTACTCGAAGCGGGCAAAATTGACGGCGCGGGATTCTTTGGCCTGTATTGGAACGTCCTCATACCGATTTCGCTGCCCGGTTTCGTGGTGGTGATTATCTGGCAGTTCACCCAGATTTGGAACGAATTCCTGTTCGGCGTCACGCTGACCAACACCGGATCGCAGCCCATCACGGTCGCGCTGCAAAACCTCGCGGGCAGCCAGATCGTCGAGTGGAATGTGCAGATGGCCGGGGCATTCCTCACCGCCTTGCCCACGCTGCTGGTCTACATCCTGCTCGGTCGCTACTTCATTCGCGGCCTCCTCGCGGGCAGCATCAAGGGATAAAAAATAACAAGTCTCTCCCTCGTTACAAATGGATTGAAAAGGGAGAGACTCTTCCCAAAATTACTCAATCGGTGGGATACGTCTGGGACAGGCGTCAAGCAGTGCGCCCGTCGTTGGGTCTTTAAGCGCCACCTCCGCGTCCAAATGGCTAAACGGAGCGGAAGCGGCTGAACGTCCATGCAAAGCAGTGCTGTCTACCCACCAATAGGTTCGTGCCCCATCCTGTTCGCCATTGGTGATAAGGCCGCCCTGTGTTGTCACCAGATCACCGATGGATAATGCGTTTCCACCTGCTGAAGGCGTCGAATTACCTGCGGCGGCTTTGCCAATCTGTCCGCCGACAAATGCGCCCACCAACACCACAGCGGCGGCGATAATCGCGGCGATGAGCAGTGCGAAGAGACACAAGATAATGGTTGCACAACCTATGGCTGCCCCGGCCAGAACACCCAAAAGGATGGCAGGCACAACCGCAGCGCCAGCCCCGACAACCGCACCACTGCCTGCGCCACAGACTTCCTTTGAGTAGTAGAAGCCAAGCAGCATCGGGGATGTTTCCGGGTCAGGCGCACATTTGACGAATTGCGCGCCGCCGCCTTCCACCAAAAACCAGTAATCGCAGATAATCACCACATCCACCCGATCATGCATCGCAGCGAATGGAAAAAGTTCTTCGGCAGCCGAACTAAAACTCGATTCGATGTGCTGAACGACCCCGGACGAGCAAGCCTGTTGTTTATCAGATACCGGGTAGCAGCGTTTAACATAGAAAACATTGATAATCACAGCAGTTGCGACGGCTGCCGCTGCTGCCGCTATCCAGACTCCAGCAGGAGCTGCGATGCCCCCAAGCGAAACCAAGCCACTTTCACCCGCAGTTTTTATTGCGCCACCAACTGCACCGCTAATCGTCCCCAATACACCGATGGTTGCTAGAATTGTGGTGAGGGTATCGTCTGTGCTGACTCCTGTCGAGCCGCAGGTTGGTTTTCTATCGCACATCTTTCATGCCTCCCACCGTCAAATAACCCCGGCTGCACAACCAGCAGAGCGCCATGCCTACCAGTATGCCGATCAACCAGCCAAGCGGAACAGACAGCGCAGTGCTTTTGACGATCAGATTTGCCAGCACGGTGAGCGTCCCGGTGATGAGCGCATTCACCAGAGCCGGAAGCGCAATCTGCCCCGCGCCATATCGCAGCCATACGCCAACCACCAACAGGATGAATGCCCAACTCACCAGCACCAACAGCAAAATGGCGATAACCAGTTCCGCGAGCGTAAAGCTGCCATCTGGATGTTCAAGCTGTAACATCCCAAACAGAAAGCCCACGATGATGCCGATAATGCCGCCGTTGATTCCACAGAACGGGACGCGCCCGAAAAGCGTTTTTGAGGTTGTGATTAGAAGGTTCATCAGTCGTCAATCCTTATCACAAAGGTGACTCCATCAATCACCTGACCATCTGCACCGCGACCAATAATCGTCACTTCGCGCTGTATTTGATTGGCAGATGTCCCATGCAACGTATTGGGGACAGCCATCGTCACCTGCGTATTCACTTGAGCAAACGCAGCAATTGTCGGTGCTGCTGGGGCAACCACTGCTCCAAAATCGTTGGATAGTACCGTGAGTGTAATTTGCTGTGCTTGCCCGGACGGATTCCGTACTGGTAGAGTGAACTCCAGATTGCGACCCGATTCACTGGTGAGTGCCCCAAAATGAATCTGATCGCCCTTGCTGTTGATGAGATTTTGATCGTGCGGATGTTCGATCACGATATACGTGCCGATTTCCTGCGGGCCGTTCAGCGTATCCTGCCCCAACGGAAATTTGAGGGTGGTCTGTGCTGATGCGGGCAGGTTTATCATCCGCGTCGTGAGTAATGTGCGCGGCATCCCAATGCCGAATGGCGACCAGTAAAAATGCACCAGCGTGTTGATGGCGCTGGCTGTAGGCGAAAGGTTGCGGACGATCACTTCCGGTTCTTGCATCAATCGCCACGGCGACCAATTGTTGGTCACAATATCCGGGCTGTTCCAACTGGGGGCATTGCCGAGTGATAACTGCTCGGCTTGACTGTAGGTGGCCGGGTCTGGCCGTTCCGGTGGTTTATCGACCGATACACAGCAGTGCTGTTTGGTCGAACGGTCGCGGCGTGGAGGACGACAAGTAGAGCGAACGCGCCGGGAAAGCATGGAATCATTGCTCATGAACCCCTACCTCCACATAACGATTCGTATTAAGTTGCGGATGGTATCAGTGTATGCGAAAATATTTCTAAAAGTCAATGAGCGCGTGTAACACATCCTTATGACAAGCCCTTTGCCCCAATTGCCAACCCATACTATCCTTAAGCTGAAATGCAAGATTTCTGAGGTCGTATCAGGGTAGCGTGATGAATACATCCCCCGAACACTGGGCTGCGAGTGAAATCTATGAACACTTCATGGGGCGCTGGAGTGGGGAAGTTGCTTCGCGCTTTCTCGCGTGGATGCCACAGGGAGAAAATCGCCGTTGGCTGGATATTGGCTGTGGAACGGGCGCGTTGACGAGGCGGATCATATCAACTGCTCAACCACAGATGATGGTAGGCATTGACCCTTCCCTTGATTTTGTAGGTTATGCCCGTCAGCAAACCAGCGGAGCGCATTTTTTAGTCGCGGATGCGGGCGGCCTTGCCCTTCAAGATAAAATAGTTGATACGGTTGTGAGTGGACTGGCGCTGAACTTTATGCCTCACCCCGAACGCGCCTTGCTCGAAATGCGCCGCGTTGTCAAACCGGGTGGCGTGGTCGCTGCTTATGTGTGGGACTACGCCGGAAAAATGGAATTTCTACGCTATTTTTGGGATGCGGCGGTGGAACTTGACCCCCATGCGGCTGCTTTGCATGAAGGCCATCGCTTCCCAATCTGCCAACCGGAGCTGCTGCGCCGCTTATGGGAAGGAACAGGTTTTCAGAACATTGCCGTTGATGCGCTGGATATTCCCACCCCATTCGACAGTTTCGAGAGTTATTGGCAGCCGTTTACACGGGGCAGTTTCCCCGCGCCCAAATACGCTTTATCCCTCAACGAGATGCAGCGGAATAACCTGCGGGAACATCTGCGCGCTGCTGTTCCAACCGCCAGTGATGGCACGATCAACCTGATCGCCCGCGCATGGGCCGTGCGGGGTTACACAGCTTAGATTATTCGCTACGACAAAAACACCAGTTCATGTGGCGATTTTTTCATCCGAATGCTGCTGCCCTTGATCTCGACCACATCCGAGAGCCGCACAAAATCCTGATCGCTCACCACAAACACATACGGATTCGCGCCGTTGAAGAATCCGTTCAAGCTGTAGGGCGCAGGGTTGCTTGGGGCAGGGGCATTGGTACGCAGCAGTCCCCAATAGGTCTGCATCTCCTGCGCACAGTAAAACCGCAAAATCCGCCGGAACAATTCCGGGTAAATCACCACCTCTTCGATTACCGCGCTCAAATTGCTCAGATCGAATCCACTCATCGAGCGATCAATCCGCCAGATATTCGTGACCGAACCAGCAGCGGCGGGCTGGCGCGCGGCGGATTGTGCCTGCTGCACGGCAGTGTCCAATTTCTGGCGCAGCTTCCCCGCCAGCGTCATATAATACAGCGGATAAATGATGCCCATTTTCAGCAGTTGATAATTGGCGCTCTGTTCCGCCATCCCCACTAACTGCTCATTGGTGACAATGCTGCCATCTGTGGCGGACGATGTGCCGGGGAAAACCCACGCAATCGGGCGGCCATTCCGTTCAGCATCCCCGGTGACGATAAATCCCGGCAGATTTTCTTTGCCCGATTCCTTTACTGTTGCCCCGCTGATTTGCGCCTCAGTAATGTACGATCCGCGCGGGGTATTGCGCCAGCGCGAACTCGTCACCCCCAATAACCGCAGCAGTTGATCGGTTGCCTCACGTCCAACGGCGGCGGGTTGCTTATAATTGGAACGCGCAGGTTCTTTCAACAGCGGGCTGGTCTTGCCTTTCACATCATCCGGCGTTTGCGGACGTGGTGGGGAATAATGGGTTTCCAGCGCATCCACCCCTTGCAGCCGCAGCGTGACCAATCCCCCATTTTCGGCTAATGCCGCCTCGAAAACCGCCCGATTTTCCGTATCAATGTTCTGCCAAAGCGCTGGATTATCCGCCCGGAACTTGACCGAATCCCCATCCGGTGACTGCCCGACAACATAATACGAACCTTTAATCAGCAGGTATTTCATAAACCACACTTTTCAATAATCGTAGGGTCAATAGCATAGATCAGTAGTGTAACTGTTTTCACATTCTCCGGCTACCATCAACGAAGTCGTTGTGTACAAACCCATGTACAACCTCACCATTGACGAAGCCCACACCTTCTTCGTCGGCAGCGGCGATTGGTTGTGCATAACGATTGCGAGATAGATGAACTTGATGTCAGTTCACGTCAATGGCATTATCATAATTTCACGGCTGAATCCGGAAATCCAGCTATTGGTCATGGGCGAGACAATCCCCACCCACCTATCGGCGACTGGAACGCACTGGAAAAATTCTTGAGGGATCGGGGATTCAATTTCGATGATTGGAAATCATTTTGATGGCACGAGGTTGATAAGTCTATGAGAACAGAAATAACGCCCGACAACCTAGAAGATTTTAAAAAGCGTTTCGGCATATTTCACGATGCGGTAATCCATAGTATTGAGTATGGCATTTTCAGCCATAAAAATCCCAAAATTGTTACCGTAAAGGTCGGAACACGCGATTTGCAATTTCAATCGCCTGACAACTGGATCAATGTAACATTTCAAGTAGAGCCGGTGGTTGAGCTGATTGTGCGGCAAGCAAGAAACTACACGCTGGGAGTCATTTTTGGCCTTAGTATTGAGTTTTTTGATCAGGAAGTCTATCTAGATTTCAAAAGAGGTTCGGAAAAACCCACTGGCCCCGAAGATTATGAAAGAGATCCACTAGGATCTCATCTTCTCATAGTGGGCAAAAAGCTTTTTTGGTCTACTGAGCCTTATCAAGAACGATAAAATTAAGATCTCATACTGTACTCAAATTTTGAGTCTTGCAGGAATGATGCAAATAAGGCAATCATTGAAATAGCATCCCCTATGATCGAATAGGGTGGATTATTCACTTTGGCTTCACAGGCGAACAGACCGACGCCAATAACTTGATCTGCCCCACGCTGGGCATGTTCCAAAGCAAACGCCCACCCTGCCAAAATTATTGACTCTTGCAGCCTTTTATAGCCGCTTCAGTGGACTTGATTTCCCCTAGCCGACGGGTTTTAACTCGCAGCTTTCTAACCGCATTCCATCTAACCCTCAACCTCGCCCCGATTGATCATTAAGAACTTTTATTCTATGATGATCTGTAGGGATGCAACATGTTGCGTCCGGGCATTATTGATCTCCACATCCCGTAACGCGCCTCTCCTGCATCTTACCAATAACGAATAATCAATCACCAAAAACCTCCCACATGGCAAACATGGCGGCGGCAGACCTTCATGACATCGCCGTCACGCTTGCTCCCCTCTCTGTTACTATGGAGAGGGGTTGGGGGTGAGGTTTTCCCAACATGCGAAATCTGCACAAAACCCTTCGCCGCATTTCTCGCATTTGCCGCATTTTTCGCATATTATGAACCGATACGTGTCCGACAAACCATCCCGCCGCCGCCGCCGCCACTTCCGTCTCAAAGATTCACAAATTGCACAAAATTCCTGTGCAGAATGTGAAGAAATTGCAGAATTTTGCGAATCTTCTCCGCATTTTCTGGAAACCAATCACTAATAACTAAAAACCAATGACCCCCATCCGACACCGACAACAATCCCGCCCTTTGCGCGCAAACCCTTTTTCGCAATCGCAATCGCCGCAATCGCCGCAAACGTTTTTCGTATTTTTCTGGAAACTGATAACTGGTAACTGGTAACTGACAACGACGACATTGACGACATCTCCCCTCAGCTATTGTCATTTCCACGACAGTTGCGACATAAGAGTGACGCAAATGCTTCTGTATTGACTCAAGGCTGAAGGCTAAAGGCTAAAGGCTTCTTGGCGGCCAAATCCTTTTTCGCCACGCCGCCATCGCCGCCGCCATTTCCCCGTATTTACTGAAAACTGAAAACCGATAACTGACAACTATTCCCTCGCCAACTCCGTAACACTTCGTAATTTTCACCCGTTACTCGTCACTAAATCAAAAACCCCCACCGACTCTCTCGGCAGGGGTTCAGCTTTTCTTCTACGCAGTACTTCGTACTCAGTACTCCGCACCTACATGCCCGGTGTTGCTTCCGGTGTCATTTCCATCATGCCTTCATCGGGAACCGTCGGCAGATCGTTATCCAGTTCCGGGAAGCCCGCAACTGGTTCTGTCCAGAGTTCGCCCGCCAGATACGCTTCCAGATTGTCCGGGTTCACGACGGTCGAAGGCGTCAGAATAATCTGGCTCACTTCCTCACCCGCGAAAATCTTCGCCATTGTATCGATCACCGTCACGCCCATGCGGAACGGATCAACACCCAGCGTTGCACTAAACTGGCCTTCGCCCAGCAGGTCGAGCGTCGGCACGTTGCCGTCGATGCCCACTGCGAAGAAGTCGGTGTTGATTTCGAGGCCGAGGCTCTCGGCTGCCAGCGCTGCCCCAATCGCCATTTCATCGCTGTTCCCATAGAACACATCGATGTCCGGGTTCTGTTGCAGGGCGATGCCCGCCACTTCCTGCCCCTTCGTCCGCAGCCACTCGCCGCTCTGTTCGCCCACGACTTCTACGTTCGGGCAGTATTTTTCCAGCCCAGCCTTGAAGCCGCCCGTGCGCCGATGCGAGAAGATGCTGTCGATGCCCAGCAGAATGTAAACCTTACCTGTGGTTTCTTCGGGTGTTGTGCCGTACTTGCCCGCGATCAGGTTACAGGTTTCCATCGCCAGATTTTCCGCGCCGCCCCACTGGTCATAACCAATGTAAGCCGCCACGTTCAGGGTAGCATCATCAAACGGGGTGATGAAGTTGTGCGCCATAATCGGAATGCCCTTCGCATTCGCCGACTGCACCGCTGTAGTAGCCGAGTCCGTGCCGATGGGGTTGATGCTGATGGCCTCAACGCCTTTTTCCAGCAGTTGCTCAACCGTCGTCACGAATGCCTGAAAATCGCCTTCACTGGCGGGTGCTTGTACTTCCAGTGTCCAACCAAGTTCTTCGGCGCGGGCGGTTGCACCATCGACCATTGCCACATGGAATGGACTGGTGAGCGCGGGCGGCACGAAGCCGACATAATGGGTTTCCTGGGCGGTGGCCGCGCCAACGGTCAACAGCGCCAGAACCAGCATAAGGACAGCAATCAAACTCAATTTACGCATACAGGCCTCCTCACAAAAACTTTTCGACAGGAAGCGGCTCGACCCCGCCGCTCCACTTCTTTATTCGGGCATTACCCGATGGATCGCAATCAAGTTCTTTTTCCAAATCGCAGCCATTTCACTTCACCGCGCCGTATCACATCGAAGGCCACCGCCAGCACGATAATTGCGCCGATCACAATTTCTTTAGCATTCGATGGTACATTCAAATAAACCAAACCCTGTTCCACAATGCGGATGATGAACACGCCGATCAGTGTGCCCCAGATGCCGCCCGTCCCGCCGGAAAGTGCCGTCCCGCCGATGACCACCGCTGCCACCGAAATCAGCGTCATATTCGTCCCGTTCTGGTACGCCCCGGATTGCAGGCGTCCCATCACCAGCACCCCACTCACGCCCGCCAGCAGTCCGCTGATGCCATAAATGAAGGTCTTGTTCAGGCTGACGTTGACGCCGGAAAGCCGCGCGGCGGTTTCGTTACCGCCGATGGCGTAGGTATAGCGTCCAAACTTGGTCTGGCGCAGCACCACCCACACAATCGCGTAAATAATCAGTGTGATAATCAGTGGCATCGGAATCCGAATGTCCCCAATCGGTACAAATCCGGTCAGGAAACTCAATACCTCATCTTTACGGATGTTGATGCCCGCGCCGCGTGTGGCAACCAGAGATACGCCCAGCAGCATACTGCGGAAGCCGAGCGTCACAATGAATGGGTTCATATTCAGCCCGGTGATAATCACCCCTTGAATCAGGCCGATTAACCCCCCCGCTGCAATAGCGATCAAAATGGCGTAAATCGCCGGAATGCCGAGGGCGATTTGCCCGCCTGCTTCGTTACTGCCCGCGATCAACACCGCCGCGATCACACCTGTGAATGACACCATCGCCTCCACCGAGAGATCAATGCCTCCCGTGAGGATAACGAAGGTCTGTCCAGCCGCCACAATACCAATCGCCGCCGCCTCTAAACCCAATAACAATAAGCTGGTCGGGCTGCGGAAGGGCGGGGAGGTCGCCCATAAAAAAGCGAACATTACAAACAACACGATCAACGGGCCGCTGGCCGCGATAATCCGGCGTATCGTCCCGCCGACAGAAGCGTTAGGGCGTCCAACGCCCGGAAGGGAGGTTTCAGTCATAGCTAATGTGTCCCATTTTTATGCTGTGGTGGGCAGGAGTTTATCGAACCCGGTGGCGTATTCCATAATTTTCTCCTGTGTGGCCTCTGCCCGGTTCAGGAATCCGGTCACCTGCCCGTTACTGATAACCATTACCCGGTCGCTCATGCCCAGTACCTCCGGCAGTTCGGAGCTAATCATGATGATGGCAACGCCCTGCCGCGCCAGATCGTTCATCAGCTTGTAAATTTCCACCTTCGCGCCGACATCAATCCCGCGCGTGGGTTCGTCAAAGATCAGTGCGCGCGGTTCGGTCGCCATCCACTTGCTCAGAACCACTTTTTGCTGTGTGCCGCCGGAAAGATTGATGACCGGGGTATCCTGAGTGGGCGTCTTGATCGCCAGACTGTCGATGTAACGCTGTGTCAGATCGGTTTCTTTGGAACGGCTGGTAAACAACAAACGGGTCAACCGTTCCAGTACCGAAAGGGTGGTGTTCTCGCGGGTGGTCATCGTCAGCACAAGTCCCTGCTGCTTGCGGTCTTCGGTCAGCAGGCCGATGCCCTGCCGGATGGCGTCGCGCGGGCTGCGAATGTGAACGACTTTGCCATCAATAAAAATCTGTCCAGCGTCGATGGGGTCTGCGCCAAAGATCGCCCGCACCAGTTCCGTGCGCCCGGAGCCAACCAATCCGGCGATGCCCAGCACTTCACCCGCGTAGGCGCTGAAGCCAATATTTTTCAGGCGAGCGCCTTGCGTTAAACCCTCCACACGCAGCACTTCGCCGCCGCGTGGCGTGACTTCTTTGGGGAATTTCTCGGAAAGGTCGCGCCCCACCATTAACCGGATGAGTTTCTCCACATCCAGCGCTTTTGTCATTTCGGTAGCGACATGATGCCCGTCGCGCAGCACCGAGATCCGGTCGCTGATTTCAAAGGTTTCTTCAAGATGGTGGCTGATATAAACGATGCCAACACCGTTAGATTTCAATTCGTGGATGATGGCAAACAGGTCTTCGATTTCATGCAGGCTCAGGGCAGATGTTGGCTCATCCATAATGATGAGGTCTGCCTGATGGTGCAGGGCTTTCGCCACCTCTACCATCTGCTGCTGTGCCACACCTAACCGGCTGATGGGTGTGCGCGGGTCAATATCCAGATGCAGTTTGGCAAGCAGGCCACGCGCCTGTTCATGCATTTGTGCCCAATCCAGCAGGGGGCCGCGCGCCAGTTCCGTGCCCAAAAAAATATTCTCAGTGATGGACATCTGCGGAATCTGATTCAGTTCTTGATAAATGGTGGTAATTCCGGCAATTTGCGCCTGACGTGGCGTGGTGAAGTTGACCGGATTGCCCTTGAAGATAATCTCGCCCGCGTCACGGGTATAGACACCCGCCAGAATTTTCATCAGTGTGGATTTGCCCGCACCGTTTTCGCCCAGCAGCGCGTGAACCTCGCCCGCGTGGACATCGAAAGTGACATCCGAAAGCGCCAATACACCGGGGAAACGTTTGGTGATCCCCCGCATTTCCAGCAGGGGCACCGCTTCAAAAGGTTCTATTTGTTTCACAATTTTGCCTGTTTGAAAAGAAACAAAAACTTTTGAAAATCGACTTTACTCTATCGCGCCTGCAGCAAATACGCAACAGGATTAGTAATGAAATTTTGTGAAGGCTCACATAATAGAAAATAACATGCCGAAATCTATTAAGCAAGTAGTTCCCGCAAATTTGGGCGAAATATACAACAAAGTTATCAACTGCCTTGCGAAGGTGGGGGCTTTACAGCATTCTGGTATAATCGACAAACTGGCCTGTTTATGTGAACCTTCACATCGCTGGTGTATTATGGCATCCTCCAATCCCCATTCCCATCGTGTTACGCTGCACGATGTTGCCGAACATTCCGGTGTTTCCTATCAAACGGTGTCGCGGGTCATCAACGGCAATCCGCATGTTGCCAAAGAAACCCGCCAGCGCGTGCTGCGTGCCATCAAGGAACTGAATTATCAGCCAAATTCGGCAGCCCGCAGTCTGGTCACGCGGCGCTCCAACCTGATTGAGATTATCACTTTTGGCGGGCATCATTACGGCCCTTCCCAGATGGTGCTGCATGTCGAAAGTGCCGCCCGCAAGCGGGGTTATAACCTGATAGTTTCCAATATTCAGGAAATGACGCCCGACAATGTGCAGGTGGCGGTCAACAGCGTGAGCGGCCGGCTGGTTGATGGCATCATCATGATTACCCCGGTGATGGGCGTAGCTTATGATGATCTGGCTGACTTGTGTAAAGGTATCCCCTTTGTGATGATCGACACAGAATTGGGGTCAATCACGCCATCGGTGGTTATCAACCAGCGGTTTGGGGGTCAGTTAGCAGCCCAGCATCTGATTGATCTTGGGCATCAGGTAATTTGCGAAATCAGTGGGCCGCTGCACTGGTACGGGGCGCTGGCACGGCACGAAAGCTGGCTGGTGACACTGGAATCGGCTGGCTTCTCGCCCGGTCAAAGTGTGGAAGGCGATTGGACGGCGGTGGGCGGGTATCATGCGGCGCGGCGTTTGCTGAACTCCGGGGCACAGTTTACCGGATTGGTCGTCGGCAACGATCAAATGGCGCTGGGGGCGATGCGCGCCTTACGTGAACATGGACTTCGTATCCCGGAAGATGTGTCGGTGATGGGATTTGACGATATTCCCGAAGCCGCTTGCTTTGAGCCGCCATTAACCACCATTCGGCAGGATTTCAGCGTGTTGGGCAGCCAGAGTGTAGAATATCTGGTTGACCGGATTGATTACCCCGATACCCCTTTACAGCAGCGGGTTTTGTATCCCTCACTCATCGAACGCCAGAGCACACGGCAGATACGATAATTTCACGACACAAACCTGAATTATATTAATAATTCACAAATTGCTGCGTCCCATCCCAAAGATGTGCGTGTTATACTTGTAATGAAAGGTGATTCTCCTTAATGATTTGAGGCCGCTACAAAACTGCAATGACACTTCGCCGCCGCACGCTGGTCATTATTGGAATTACACTCCTGAGCTTAATTGGTATCCTGTACCTGTTTGCCCAGACTATCCTGCTCAATGGTTTTATCCGACTGGAAACACAAAGCCTCCAACAGGATGTAAACCGCCTAACCAGCGCCTTCAAAGAAATCACCACACAGTTGGATAACTTCAATCGAGACTGGGCAGGTTGGGATGATACCTATGCCTTTGTTCAAGACAGAAATGAAGACTACATCCATGACAATTTGCTCGACCAGTTCTACATCAACCAACGGCTGAACCTGACGCTGTTTGTAAACACCAAAGGCCAGATTGTTTATGGCAAACAGTATGATCTGGAAAACGAACAAACTGTACCTGTAGCCCCGGATATTCAAACCCATCTTTCCCCTGATGGCCTGCTAAACCTCCCATACATAACCAGTAAAGTTATCGGATTGCTCGACCTTGAGGAAGGTCACCTGCTGTTCACGTCACGCCCCATTTTAACCAGTGACTATCAAGGGCCGACCCAGGGCACAATCATCATGGGACAGTTTTTGGATCAATCCATGATTAACCATCTGGCCGCCACAACTCATTTGTCTGTCCAGATTTGGCCGATAGACAGTCCTTCCCTCCCGGCTGATGCTCAGGCGATCAAGACACAGCTTTCGACCGATAACCCGATTGTGGTTCAACCACTGGATTCGGATACGGTGGGCGGATATACTGCCATAACGGATATTTACGGTAACCCGACGCTGCTGGTGCGGGTGGATAAGGTGCGGGATGTTTATGGGCAGGGTCAGGTCAGCATTTCCTACTTTTTGCTGGCTCTGGTGATTACCGGGTTGGTATTTGTGAGTGTGGTGCTGCTGCTGATCGAACGCACGGTGCTGGCGCGGCTTTCGGCCTTAAGTCGTGCGGTCGACCGGGTGCGCGCCAGCACAGATAATCTTTCAATAACGATGCCGACTCATGGCAAGGACGAACTGGGGTTACTCGGCGCGAATATGCGGGCGATGCTGGTCACCATTCAGCAGTATCAGGATGAACTGCGCGAGGCCAATGCGGATTTAGAAAACCATGTTCAGATGCGAACTCAGGAATTAGCGAAGGTAGTGGTGCAGTTGCTGGGGGAAATTGCCGAAAAAGAACAGGTTCAAGTGGAATTGGCACAAGCCCGCGATCAGGCGATAGAGGCGTTTAAACTCAAAGGCCAGATTCTGGCGAATGTCAGCCACGATGCCCGAACGCCGCTGAACGTTATCATGTTGAGCGCGGATATGCTGCAACGTTATTCCGGATTAGACGAGCGTTGGAGCAAAAAGATTGATAATATCCAGACAAGCGCCAATCAATTACTCAACTTCTTCAACAACTTATTGGAAGAAGCCAGGCATTCTTCTGGCACTTATAAAGTGCAGAAAGCTGCATTTGCGCCGCGGGATCTGCTGGATAATATTGTTAGCCCGATGTCGGCGCTGGCACACGACAAAGACCTGCGACTGACTACCGAGCTTGCAGAGGATGTGCCAGCCTGCCTGAATGGTGATGAAAAACGGTTGGGACAAATTGTGTCCAATCTGGTCAGCAATGCCATCAAATTTACGGCGCGGGGCAGCATCCATGTACGCTGTTTCCGGCCTGATACTGAACACTGGGCGATTGCAGTAACCGACACCGGACGGGGCATTGCCGTAGAAGATCAACCGCAAATTTTTAATGCCTTTTGGCAGGTAGATGGTTCGATGACTCGCGAGATTATGAGCGGCGTGGGGCTTGGGCTGTCCATTGTCAAACAATCCGCCACTTTGTTGGGTGGCCGGGTTGATGTTCAAAGTGAAGTGGGCATCGGCACAACTTTCACCGTTACCTTACCCTTAGAGGAGGCTACCAAAAACGAATAATGACTAATCCAGTGATCTTGTTGATCGAGGATGATTCCTCACTGAGTCAGGGAATCGCCGAAGTGATCGAATTTGAAACAGCCTATATACCTGAAATTATTCAGGATGGGCGGGCTGCAATCGAGCGGTTGCAGGGTCAGGCAGCCGATATGGTGCTGCTGGACTTACACTTGCCCAACGTTTCCGGGCTGGAAATTCTGGCGCAGATGCGGGCTGATCCCCGGTGGAAGCAGACCAGGATTGTGGTGATGACGGCGGATGTGATGCGGGCGAAAGAAGCAGAAGCGCAGGCTGATCTGGTGATGCTCAAACCCGTTCGCATTGATGACATTATCAGCTTGTTTTCCCGCTTGATGCAATCGAATGAGTAGCCTTTACCTCGAAAGCAGCTTGCCTATTTGTGCCGCGTTCATCACCTCTAAAATCGCGGTGCTGATCTGTTGTGCATCATTTCATTGCCAATGATTGATGACCCGGCAATGACGTGGGTTATGGAATTAGAAGACATCTGACCTTATTGCGTCCCAGCGGGCTTGCAAGAGCGCCCGATCTGATTCAGACAATCCCTCCAGCAACTCTGTGTAATCTGCCCACAACACTTTCGCCTACACACTGCATGTGCATCTGCCGCCCATTGACGGTGTACATTTGCCCCCGTGGACGCTAACCAGCTTTATCCAACTGCGCAGCGACTTCCTGGTAAACCACACCCCACAATATGAGTCCGACTGTGAACCGCAGGATAGAGTATTACTTTCACGATTTTCGTTGCCAGATTGACTCGATCAATATGCTGGATGCGCTCGTGCCAATCTATCCCGGCAGCACGCCCGGAACAACACGGTTCGGGCGAGTCGCACATCACCTAACCGTTATCGAATCGCGCCGGGCTTACAAGCAGATATCGATAGCCAATTAACGATTTACAACCTTTTATCTATCAGATTATTCCTCGCCCAGCAGATCGCTGCCGCGTTTGACGATGCTTTCGCCAAAGCGGTCGCGCAGTTTATCGAGGGTCGATTCGAGGCGTTCGTCTTCTTCGGAAACGGGTTCATCCCACAAGCCACGCTGGAATGCGCCGCCTTCAAAACTGCTGACGCCCACGCCGATCAACCGCACTGCGCGTCCCTTCTGCCATGCTTTTTCCAGCAGGGCTAATGCCGCATCATAAATCTCGTTGTCATGATGGGTGGGGTGGGGCAGTGTGACCTGCCGGGTGAAAGTGGTGAAATCCGACCAGCGCAGTTTTAATTTGATGGTTGTACCCTGCAAACCGTCTTTTCGTAAACGTCGCCCAACACCATCGGAAAGTGCCCGCAGCGTCCGATGCAGCGTTTCGGCATCTTTTACATCGTGGGTGAAGGTCGTCTCTTTGCTGACCGACTTGGTTTCAGCTTCAGTTTCCAGCGGGCGATCATCAATTCCGCGTGCGTGACGGGCTAAATCCGCGCCATTTTTGCCGAAGCGCCGTGCAAGATCGGCTTCCGACCAGCGGGCAAGATCGCCTATGGTCTGAATGCCGAGTCGGGCAAATTGTTCGGCTGTCTTTGGGCCGACACCCCACAATTCGCGGACAGGCAACGGAGCGAGGAACGCGGCTTCCTGCCCCGGCGGGACGATCAGAATAGCATTGGGGGGAGAGGCTTCTGCCCGGTTAGGGTCGGTGAGTTTACGATCCTTCCCTTGATTATTGGCGATTTTGGCAACCAGCTTATTGGATGCTGCGCCGACCGAACAGGGTAAACCTAATTCACCATTGATCGTGGCCTGCAACCGCCGTGCCAGCACCTCGATATTTTCCGGCAGCAGGGTGACATCCAGAAAGGCTTCGTCAATCGAAATCTGTTCAACGAAAGGGGTCATTTCCCGCAAGAGTGCCATCACTTTGCCGGAGACTTCTCCATATGCGGCATGATGCGCCGGGACAATAACCAGTTTGGGGCAGTGTCGTATTGCCTGCGGCATGGGCATGGCGGAACGTACACCAAAGCGCCGCGCGGCATATGAGCAAGAAGCCACTACACCCCGCTGGTCAGGTTTGCCGCCGACCGCGAAGGGCAAACCACGCAGCGCAGGGTCGCGGCCTTCTTCCACGGCGCAGAAAAAAGCATCCAGATCGAGATGTAGAATTTTGCGGGGACGCATCACATTATTGAGTGTTTGCTGTTGTATCCTGATGACCTGAATTATAAATCAAACGGGTTGCAAAATCCTTGATCTGGCTGAAAGTGATGGGCTTAATCAGGATGATGTCTGCGAGGCCATCAATATTTTCACGCTCGGCAGCCCGTTCGTTAGCCGTCACCAGAATCACTTTCACATCCGCAAATTGCGGTTCGGCGCGAATCAGACGCAAGACTTCCGCCCCGGTAAGGAACGGCATTTGTAAATCCAGACTCACAACAGCGGGCAGTCTGGATTTCATGCGGTCAATGGTCAGGCGCGAATCGGTAATCTGTTCAGTCTCGAATCCGACCAGTTCCAGCGCTGTCGCAAATCCATCAGCCAATCCTTCGTCATCATCTACTACCAGTGCAAATGGTTTTTCGCTCATATAACAGGCTGTCCTTGTTCATTTGATGATGTGGGTACGGGTTCGCTTGTGGGCGGTGCTGCGGGAAGTGTAAACCAGAATGTGCTGCCTGCTCCCGGCTGGCTGGTCACACCGATTTGACCATTTTGTTTGGCAACCATGCGCTGGACTATGGATAAGCCCAAGCCTAACCCTTCGGCCTTGACGGTATGCAGGCGGGTGAACATCTCGAACAGACGCTTCTGATCTTCCGGGGTGATGCCAACACCTGTATCTTCTACCTCATAACGCACAGTTTCCCCCTGTGCTTGACCCCGAATGGTGATCCGGGGTTGGTGATTTTCCTTGCCCATATACTTGATGGCGTTGCTGATAAGATTGGCGAAAATTTCCTCCACCCACTGGGCATGTCCCAGCACGGTTGGGAACGTCTCGCCATACTCAACCGTAATCTTCTCTTCCGCGATTAAGCTATCGAAACGGGCTATCGCCATTTGCACAACGGGTTTGACTTCCAGCGGAGTGAGCGCTTCGTGGACGTTCCGCAAGCGTGCCAGCCACAAAAGCTGGTCGATCATAGCGTTCATCCGAAAGCCACCCTCTTTGATGCCATCCACGAATTTGATGCCTTCCGGGCCAAGCACCTCACCAAACTTCATTTTGATGAGTTCGCTTTTGAGCATCAGGCTATTGAGCGGCGATTTCAGATCGTGGGCGATGGTGTGGCTGTAGGCATCCAGTTCCTTGTTACGGGCTTCCAGTTCAGATGCGCGCAGGCGCAGTTCGTCCCGCGCAGCCTCCAGTTCAGCAAAGTTACGGGCGTTGCGGATGGCCGAAGCCAGTTGCAGCGCCAGCAAATACCCGATACGCATATCTTCCTGCGTGTAGTGTTCCGGTTTACGGGTAGCAAAGTTGACCGTTCCGAGCACAATTTCATCGCCAATCAGGGGAATAATAATCTGTGATGGGTACGCCTTCAGAAAATGCCCCGTCGAGCCGCTGCGGATGAGTTGCGGCTGTCCGGCTTGCAACGCCAGTTGAATACCGGAATTTTGAGTCAGATCAACCTGTTCCTCTTCTATCGGGCCAAACAGGGTTGTGACACACCATGCCGGGTTGTCAGTCATGGGCAGACACACGCTCAGGTGGTCAAAATCCAGCAGCCACTTGGCCTGCTTGCCAACTACCCGCAGGATCGCGTCGAGGTCGAGCGTCCGGTTGATGGCAATCCCAATCTCGCTGACGGCTGCAATCCGACTGGAAAGCGCATCCGCTTCGGTCAGCAGGCGGCGTACCGTTTGCAACAGTTGATCGCGGTCTTGCTCCGCAAGGGGGTCGGAAAATGAAGGGGGCATTTTATTCAAGATCACAGCGCGTCGATTTCCAGTGCAATGGCATCCGTATACTGGTTGACCCCGGTGAACAGGTTGGCAGTGGCGATAATCTCAAAGATTTCGCTGTCGTCCAAGCCGAGCGCCCGCAGTTCGTCAAATTTTTCTGCCGTCATCTCATGGGGTTTAGTGGCGGCCAGCAATCCAAAACGAATCACTGCCTTTTCGCGGATGGGCAGGGGGCAGGCTTCGAAGTTTGCCAGCAGCGTCCGCAGCACTTCTTCGCTCATACCCAACGCCGAGAGGCCGTGCAGGTGTACCTTCAATGCATATTGACTGTTGTTGGCCTGCGAGATGGCAACACCCACCATTTCTTTCAGTGTGCGCGGCAGATCGCCCTGCAAAATGGTGCCCTTGAACTGCTTCCAGTTGGCTTCCAGAAAAGCAGTGTTGGTCGCCATCGACTTAAACAGATTGGGCACAATGCCAAAGCCCAGTTCAGCCTTGATTTCGTCGTAAACTGCTTTGGCTTTCGGGTCGGTCAGCTTGTCGTATTCGATGATTGGGAAGTGAGCCATCTGTATAGTCCTTCGTAAGTGTGGATTGTTTCAATATATGGTCAAATCCTGGACTACTTTTCTGGCAATTACATGAATGAATGGTTTCTATTTGTGAATTTCGAATTAATTTTATGTGATTGAGTCAAGAAGGGAGCAGTTCACGCAGGCTAGATATGGAACTGCTCCCTTATTTTTATTGACCGTATACGTTCTGATAGCGGTGGTGCAGCTTATCAATGTCGGATTGGGCAATCGGCAGCGGTTCCCCCATCTGCAAGGCGATCCACACAATCGCGGCGTTGTCCTCAGTCATCACGGCAGCTTGCACAGCTTTATCAGCGTTCGGGCCGACCGCGAATACACCGTGATTTTGCAGCAGGCAGGAAGGGCTGTGGCTGTCGCGCAGGGTTTCGACCACGACTTTGCCGATTTCTTCCCCCCCAATGAGGGCAAATCCGCCGCAGGGAATCGGGCCGCCGAATTCGTCACCCATCGCAGTGGTGACGCAAGGAATCGGACGACCAAGCGCGGCAAAAGCGGTAGCATGGCGTGAATGGGTATGCACCACACCGTTGACCTGCGGCATGTGGCGGTAGATATAGCAGTGCGAGGCTGTGTCCGATGAAGGCTTTAAATCGCCTTCAACCAGCTTGCCATCCACATCCACGACCACCATATTTTCCGGCGTCAGGTCGCGGAACTTTATGCCGCTGGGCTTGATGACCACCAAACCGCTTTCGGGATCGCGGGCGCTGATGTTGCCGCTTGTCCAGGCAACCAGATGATTAGCAGGCAGTTCGGCGTGCAGCGCACACAGTTCGGCGCGCAGGGCTTCTAAAAGCATGGTTTTTACTCCGTGTTGTATGAGAGACATAGCGTAACGATTTTAACACGCCGATGGGTATGCGGGTGAAGAAAAACTGCGGGGAATTACGTGGATAGTTCAGCGTCTAAAGCAGTAAGCACTACTCATTTCTCGTATTTGCCAACATATCCTCAACAGTGTACTCAGAGTGTCAGATTAAGTCTCGTCTATTTCAAGTAATGCTTCATCGAGATCATCTTTATCTAGAGTGCCTTCATAGAAGTAGTCAACAGATACGCCTAACACCTTTGCGAACTACTGCGTTGAATCATCGCTAGAATTGCAGAACGGCAGCCCCGCACGACTCCCGGACGATCAACTCGCTGTAGACAATCGTCTTAACCGGGATTGTATCTTCGTCCCGAATGAGACGGTGAAGTTTTTGGAGTGCCAGTACGCCCATCTCATACTTGGGAATGTTGACTGTTGTCAGGGGTGGGCGCGTGTAAGCGCTTTCCAGTGTGTTGTCGATACTCGCAATCGCAATATCATCAGGAATTTTCAGGCCAATCTCACGGATAGCTTCCATTGCCCCAAAGGCCGTTTTGTCGCTGATCGCAATCACCGCTGTCGGATACTCGCCCTGTTCCAGGATTTCCCTCATCTGGACATATCCTTTGAGGGGATGACCGGAGACGGGCTTTGGCATCCATTCTATTGGAATAAGTAATCCGGCTTCCGCCAGAGCAGCCATACAACCCCGCTGCCGGTCTACCAGACTGCTATACTTCGTCGGGCCTCTCAGTAGGGCGATCTTGCGATGGCCAAGCTTAAGTAGATGGCGGGCGATCTGATACCCTGCCATAAAATTATCCCCTAGGATGCAGGGAAGCCGCTGCTCATCGATGTGGTTTTCGACCAGGACAATGGGGATGCGCAAGCTTTCTAGTTGGATGATCATTTGGGGCGTAATGTCTCCATCGTTGGCGACGACAAACCCGGACACTTTCTGGGCAAACCCTCGCTTGAGTACGTGGATATTCCCGTTCGCCCGGTCGAACATCGACAGTACGACATGATAGCCTAGGCGCTCCGCCTCAGTCTGGAAACCCCTTATGATTTCACCATAGAAAACGTCGCTGATCACGGGCACGGAATTCTGCTCGATCAATAGTCCAACCGATTCACCATGACTGCCGTTGATAGTCGGCTTTACCACGTAATCGAGATCAGCAATCGTGGCCCATACACGTTGGACCGTCTCCTGTGCAATGCCTGGTTTTTTATGTATCACCATCCATACCGTCGTCAGTGAAACTTTGGCGGCTTCGGCAATCTTGCGCATCGTTGGTTTCGCTTTATTCAACGTCGCAGCTTCCTTTTGTTTATTAAACAAATTTCATTGTATCTGAGTTTGAGTTAATTGACAAGCTGCCCCGAACGCCGTAGAATAGGAGTGTATAGTGTTATTTTTTGAGTGTTTCGTTAGAAATCAAAATTATGAATTGCATACTTTTAATAAACAGCTTTCATTTGTTTAATAAACATAACAACCCTTTTATCTCTGCGTTTTGTAGCCAAGCAGACCCTGAAATGTGTTTGACAGGGGTACTGGTTGGCTCTTGTCATTTATGTCATGTGCCGGGCGGATACATTCCATGAATACAAGTTCGACCGTCTTTCGGCTCTATCAACAAATACTTTTTTTGGGATTCGCCAAACATCTGGGACGCTGTATTTTGGGTGGCATCTAGCCACTTTTAACAAGCATACATTGCTTACGTTAAAATATTTCCCTGTATATATTATGGAGAAAAAGAATGAAAAAGTATATATTGTCGAGACGGGATTTCTTAAAGCAGGCCGCCGCAGTCACTGCAGCATCTGCCCTTCCTGTTGGGGCGCTGGCGTTTCAAGCCACAACCGTCCGCGCCCAGGATGAGGAAGTTGCGCCAGGTGTGCCCAGGAACCAGTGTCTGATCCTGGAGAACCCATCAGGGACTGTGCTACCGGCAGATGACTTCAACCGCTGGCGGAGCGGCTACAGCGGCATCTGGGTATGTGGCCTCCAGCAACTGGCCCTGGATGCGCTGTGGTACATCGACCCGGATGCGGGAATCGACGGCGTATGGGATAATGCCCTGGCAGCCGAGCCACCGATCTACAATGACGACTTCACCCAGATGACCGTCAAGCTTCGCGAGGGCATCTACTGGAGCGATGGCGTCGAGTTTTCAGGGGATGATCTGTACTATACCGTCGATCTCCTAAAGAACACACCTGGAATGGGGAATCAGGGTCTGTTCGAAAGCAGCGTCGACCATATGGAACAGCCCGACAGATATACCGTTGTCTTCTACCTGAAAAAAGCCAACTCGCGTTTCCACGCTGCCTTCACTGTGCGCTGGGGTGCCCTCTACATCATGCCCAAGCACATCTGGGAACAGGCAGAGGACCCGGTAGCGTTCACATTCAATCCTCCGGTCAGCCTGGGCGCCTACACGCTCAGAGATTTCGATCCGAACGGACAATGGTACCTGTGGGAGCGCCGCGAAGACTGGCAGCGAACCTCGGTCGCTCGCCTTGGCGAGGTGTCTGTCAAGTACGTCATGTACATTGATCCAGGCCCAAGCGACAAGCGCGTTCTCTCCCAGTTGGCACACGAACTGGATGTGATCCATGACATCACTCCCGAAGGCCGTATTACCCTGGCCCGGGAAAACCCGACCTCGGTCGGCTGGTTCCCTTCGTTCCCCTGGGCGCATCCAGATCCCACCCTGCCGGCTGTCATTTACAACAACGAAAAACCCGGACTGGATAAGCGAGAAGTTCGCTGGGCGTTGACCATGGCGATCGATATCGCCCAGGTTGCCCTGGCCTCTTACAGAGGCGCGGCAACCATTTCCGCCATTCACGTTCCACCGACTGGTACATACCCCCAGTACTATCACGAACCGCTGGAACCTTGGTTGAATGACTTCACCATTAAGGTTGGTGGGGAGGACTACAAACCTTACGATCCAACCGCTGCCCAACGGATTGCTGATTTGGCTCGCCCGAGCCTGGGCGATCTGGTGCCGACCGATCCCGATATTATCAAGCAGTATATTGGGGCCGGTTGGTGGAAATACGATCTCGATGCTGCTGAACAGCTAATGCTGGATGCCGGCATGCAGAAGGTCGACGGCAAGTGGGCTTTACCCGATGGCTCTCCCTTCAGGGTGCCGCTGATGAGCATGAATGAATCTAATCCGACCATGAACCGGGCGGCTGCCATGATCGTCGAGAACTGGACGACATTCGGCATCGATACCACCCTCGATTCTCAGGCGAACCCCTGGCCCATCATGAGCAGCGGCGAGTACAGCGCCAACCTGGCCTGGACGATCGAGACCTGGGGTGGTCATCCCGACCTGTTCTTCTTCCTCCAGTACTGGCACTCAAGGTTGTACGTCCCGAGCGGCGAACCCGCTGCGGGCAGCAACAGCATGCGCTGGCAGCACCCCGAACTCGACAGGATCATTGAAGGAATCGAGAAGATTTCCTTTGATGACCCACAGGGTGTCGAGCTGGGACTGGAGTTCTGCAAGCTCGCCGCTCAGGAGATGCCAATTACGCCGCTCATGGCGTACAACGTCTTCACGACTATGGACACTACCTACTTCGAAGGGTATCCGTCTATCGATGATCCCTATGCGAATCCGGTGCCGAACTGGGGCAATACCAAGTATATGTTCGTCAAGATCAAGCCCAAGGAGGCATAACCTCGGCACTGCAAAGATCGCGCTGACCATTGGGTTGGCACCAGAAATTGAAATCGAAGCAAGCTAGCAGTATCAACGTTTTACCCCTCCACTTCGGTTGTCTTCACCGGCAGTCGCAGTGGAGGTTTTATAGAGGAAATGTCCCCTGTGAAAAAATTTATCCTCCGGTATTTGATTCCGCGAATCATTCAGTACCTGATGATCATTTTCGTCGGGATCACGGTCACATTTATCATTCCCAGGCTCGCTCCCACTGACCCAGTAGAAGCGCAGGTATCCACGATGATAGCAATGGGGAGCTCTCTCGACCCGGAATCAATCGAATCAATGCGCGCCGCTCTGACCGACCTGTACGGGCTGTCAGGCAGTCCGGTCGAGCAGTATTTCAAGTTTTGGGGGCGTTTGTTCCGGGGCGACCTTGGCCCTTCGCTCGATAATTTCCCGACCCCGGTTTCCAAGATGATTGGCCAGGCCTTGCCGTACACCCTCAGACTGTTAATCCCCGCGGTGATTATCTCGTTCATATTTGGCAACTTTTTCGGGGCCATGTCCAGTTACTATCCTAAAAACAAAGCATTGAAGGTGATCGAAGTGCTGGGCCAGGTGGTCCGATCGATTCCGTACTACATCGTGGCTATCGTTCTGCTCGTGGTGTTTGCGTATTTCATCCCGATCTTCCCATTTAGTGGGGCCTACCCACTAGGGACCCGTCCTGATTGGTCCTCCGCTGATTTTATCTTGAAAAGCCTCGAACATGCCGTACTCCCGGCAGCCACCCTGATCCTGGTTGGATTTGGGGGTTGGTTTGTCGGCATGAAATCCCTCACCTCCAATATTATCTCTGAAGACTATGTGGTGTATGCCGAAACTGCTGGACTGAGTAAGAATAGGATCCTCGTCCATTACATTATGCGCACCGCCATACTGCCGCAACTCACTGCACTGGCTATGGTGCTCGGAACGGTCTTCAGTGGCGCCCTCATCATGGAGGTCGTTTTTGGTTACCCCGGGATTGGCAGTCTAGCCATAAGAGCGATCTACAGTAACGATTACTCAATGATCATGGGCATCACCATTTATTCGATCATCGGGGTTGCTACCGCCATTTTCCTCATGGATTTACTCTATCCGCTATTCGACCCGCGGGTGCGCTACCAATAGGAGAGGAACTATGTTTAAGGTTTTGCGTGATCTCCTCAAATATGATGGCCGCTTCCGTCTCGCTGTCATTTTGCTGGGAAGTATGGTAGCGATGATTGTGCTGTCCTACGGCTCTCCTTATGATCCGGGCAAGTCCTTTGTGGTCCCGTGGGACCTTCCTCCATCGCGGGAATACCTTTTCGGCACGACCTCCCGGGGACAGGACCTCTTCTGGTGGTTGACCTTTGCCGTACGCAATTCCCTTTTCCTAGGGGTAATGACCGCGATCATCTCGCGTGTAATTGCGGTTCTCATCGGCCTCACCGCTGGGTACCAGGGCGGATGGCTCGACCGGGTACTGATGTCGCTTAATGACACTTTCGTGGTTTTGCCCCTGCTTCCCATTCTGATCTTGCTGGGTTTCTTGCTGCGCGAGAGGATGAACCTGTTTTATCTGGCGGTTATCCTGGGGCTTTTCGGCTGGCCATTTGACGCCCGTCTGATTCGTTCTCAAGTGCTCAGTCTGAAGGAGCGCTCGTTCACACGCACCGCGATTTATTCAGGAACAAGCGCCTTCTGGATCACCATCCACGAGCACCTACCCTTCGTGCTGCCAATTGTGTTCGCCACCACCATCAACAATATCCTGTGGTCAATTGGAATGGAAGTCACCTTGAGTATTCTTGGCCTTTCGGATTTGACCACCCCTACCCTTGGAACTGCACTCTTTTGGGCTAACCAACACGGAGCATTGGTGGCGGGGGTGTGGTGGTGGATCGCCGCCCCGGCTCTGGTGACTATTGTCCTGTTCCTCGGACTGTACTTGTTCTTCACGAGCATCAACGAATTCATCGATCCGCGTACCCGCTTGCGCTTGATTGGAGGATAACCCGTGACCCTATTAAGCGTAAAAAACCTCCGCGCGTATTACCGAACTGAGGTCTATGGAATCTCCCGGACTGTACAGGCTGTTGACGGGGTTTCTTTTGACCTCCTTCCGAATGAGATTTATGGCGTGGCAGGCGAGTCTAGCTGTGGTAAAACCACCCTCATCAAAGTGATTTCGGGAAATATCAAACCGCCGTTAAAGGCGCTTGAAGGAAGCGTCAACTACAACTTTGATGATTATAAAGTTGATATGCTACAGATATCACAGGAGGAACTCCGCCAGAACGTCCGCTGGAAAGAAATCTCGTATGTGATGCAGGGATCTATGAGCGTCCTTAACCCGGTGCGCAAGATCATTGAGACTTTCAGGGATATTGTTGATACGCACGAGCGCATTACCGATAAGAAAAAATTTCTTGAACAGACACGCACCCATATCAACCGGCTGGGACTCCCGACTGATGTCCTTAACGCTTATCCGCACCAGCTCTCCGGCGGTATGCGCCAGCGGGTGGCAATCGCCCTGGCAACCGTGTTCCAGCCTGCCCTGATTATTGCGGATGAGCCGACCACCGCCCTGGATGTCGTCGTGCAGCGCGGTGTCCTGCAAATGATTAAGGATATCCAGACCCTGAGCGGCAATACGGTACTCTTGGTAACCCATGATATGGCCGTACACGCCAATGTGGCTGATCGGGTGATGATCATGTACGCGGGCCGGATTGCCGAGGAAGCGCCAACGGAGAGTATCTTTAATGCACCAATCCACCCATATACCCAGCACCTGATCCACTCGTTGCCGATGATCGGCGAAAGATCAACTAAAGCGAGCCTGAAAGGTGCACCGCCAAACCTTGCCAACCCTCCGAGCGGCTGCCGGTTCCACCCCCGCTGCCCTTATGTAATGGATGTGTGCCGAACCGAGGTGCCTGATTTGATCTCGGTTAAAGAACGTCATCGGGTGGCTTGCCACCTGGTCAAGGAGGGTTCTTGATGAGCGGAAACGGAAAACTGCTGGATGTTCAGCATGTGACGGTCGAGTTTCATATTGGAGGATTGCTTGGGGGTACACTTCTCACAGCAGTTAATGATATTTCCTTCTCACTGGAGAGTGATAAGCCAGAGATATTCACCCTCGCTGGTGAAAGTGGCAGTGGCAAAACCACGCTTTCTCGCTTGCTGCTTCGCGATCTTGAACCAACCAGGGGAAAAGTGCTGTTTGAAGGCCGCGATTTGTCCACCATCCGTAAACGATCTGAGTTCACTGAGTTCATAAAAAAAGTACAACCGGTTTTCCAGAACCCATTCGAGACTTTCAACCCATTGCGACGGGTAGAGGCCTACCTGTTCGATACTGCCATAAACTTTGGGATGGCGTCAAACCGTCGGGATGCAGCCGTGGTTGTAGATCATGCGCTCCAGAATGTAGGGTTGTCGCTGGATGAAGTGACATCGCGTTATCCGCACGAGCTTTCCGGGGGTCAGATCCAACGTGTGGCGGTGGCGCGAGCGCTAATCTCAAAGCCCAAGCTGATCCTCGCCGACGAGCCTGTCTCGATGGTCGATGCATCTCTTCGCATGGAGATTGTGAACCTGTTTCAAAAGTTGCGAGACGAACAAAAAGTGAGCGTCATTTACATCACGCATGATCTGGCGACAGCTTACTACATCAGCGACCGGATTGGAATCATGCTGCGCGGATACATTGTTGAATCCGGACCAGTCGAGGATGTCTTGGAACGGCCTGTCCACCCATACACGCAGTTGCTGAAGGAATCGGTTCCCGAGCCCGCTCCCAAGGAACGCGAGTCCTGGGCAAAACATATTGCGCTTGGAACAACCGAAGTCAAAGAGTACGGGAGAAGCGGGTGCAAGTTTGCGGGTCGCTGCCCCCAAGTGATGGATATCTGCCGCAAGGCTGACCCTCCTGATGTGCAGGTTGGACGGCAAACGGTGAAGTGCTACCTGTATTCGGGTCACGTCGAGAATGCTGTGGCTGGAGCACAGCCCTGACCGCCATCCACTATCAGTCTTTCTTCTCAGGATTTATGGGAAAGTTCGATAGATGAAATGTTGAAGGTCGAATTTCCAGAACGTCACCCTGACGAGTATCGGGACACACTGCTATCCAGTTGGTTTACATCTCATTCGTCCAAAGCGCGAATCTTTCTCGATACTAACCGCTTCATCGGCCCGATTTCACCACTCCTATTCAGCGGTTTCATTGAGCATATGGGGCGGGCCATTTACGAGAGCATTTACGATCCGGCTTCACCACACGCTGATGAGCGTGGCTTTCGCAAGGACATACTGGCTTTACTGCGCGAACTTAACTACCGTGCCATATGTTACCCCGGAGGCAATTTCCTGAGCGGCTACCATATGGTTGGACGGTGTTGGCCCGCGCAACAAGCGCCCGCGCCGCCGTGACCTGGCTGGCTTGGCAGTCCATCGAAACCAACCAGTTTGGCACGAATGAGTTTATGGAGTTCTGCAAGGCGATCAATACGGAGCCAATGCTCGGTGTCAACATGGGCACCGGCACAATCGAGGAGGCCGCGAATCTGGTTGAATACTGCAATGCGCCGCTGGGCACGCAGTATGCGGACTTGCGTGCGGCGCACGGGTATCCGGAGGCGCACAACGTCAAATACTGGTGTGTTGGCAATGAGATGGACGGCCCGTGGCAGATTGGTCATCTTGAAGCGCTGGAATATGGCATGAAAGCCCGCGAAGCCGTCAAGCTGATGCGCTGGCACGACCCTTCCATAAACTCGTCCTATGTGGTTCATCAAATTGTTCGATGCCCACTTATCCTGACTGGGGTGCTGCGCTACGTCAAAGCCAAGAATCGCTCCAAAGATGACGTGTATCTGTCATGGGATGAATGGAATGTCTGGTACAAAGCGACCGGCCCCCAGGACCTTCAGGGGAACTGGACGGAAGCGCCACACCTTAGCGAAGAGATGTACAATCTGGAGGACGCGCTGGTCGTCGCTCAATGGATGAATGTCTTTCTGCGTAAAGCCGATATGCTGAAGATTGCCTGCGTGGCGCAGGTAGTGAACACAATTTCGCCCATCCATACTACTCGCGATGCGGTTCTAAAACACACCACCTACTATCCGATCATGCTGTTCAGCAAGCTGGCACGCGGTATGGCACTGGATGTCGCTGTGCAGTCACCGCGATATCAGACGCAGAAGTTTGGCGATATGCCGCTGCTGGATGTGTCTGCCTCGTATGATGAGGCGACCAGCGAACACACCATCTTCATGGTCAACCGCAGCCAGACCGAGAGTCTGCCGACCGAACTGCACTGGCAGGATCGCCGGCCCCATCAGATCCGCGGTGAAATTGCTTTTAGGCGACCTCACATTATCCGTTAGATAAGATTTGTTCAGGACTTTATTGTCTCTATACACGTTTTGGGGAAGAACGTACAAAAGTTGTGATTGAGGCAATAGAAGCATATTTCGCACTGTTGAGGAAAGAGTGAATTCGGATATAGGGCGAACGGGGTTGTCCGCCCTACGGGATCGTTTTTTGAGGTGATTATTCTTCTAGTGTGGAAGTGTCGCCTTCTGGCATACCCATTGCACGAGCCTTTAGAACGCGCCTCATTATTTTGCCTGACCGGGTTTTTGGAAGCACACTGACGAATTCAATTTTTGCAGGAACGGCAATCGGGCCGATTTCGTCGCGGACGTGCTGCTTGAGTTTATCCACCAATTCCTCGCTGATGGCAACCCCAGCGCGCGGCAGGCAGTAAGCATAAATGACGTTGCCGCGCACTTCATCTGGCACACCGATCACGGCGGCTTCCGCGACGGATGGATGGCTGACCAACGCCGACTCGATTTCCGCCGTGCCGAGACGATAGCCTGAGACTTTGATTACATCATCAATGCGACCGATAATCCAAAAATAGCCGTCTTCGTCCCGACGTGCGGAGTCACCTGCCAGATACCAACCCTGTTTGGCATAAGTGCTGAAGTAGGTTTTTACCATGCGTTCTGGGTCGCCGTAAACCGTTCGCAGCATTCCCGGCCAAGGATTCTTGATGACCAATTTTCCTTCGACACCCGGCGGGCAGGAATTGCCTTCGTCATCCACCACATCAGCGATGATGCCGGGGAATGGACGAGTGCAGCTACCCGGCTTCAGACCGACAGAAGGCAGCGGTGTAATCATGAAGCCGCCCGTTTCCGTCATCCACCACGTATCGCAGATCGGCAATTTGTTGCCTCCTATTACACTGTGATACCACTTCCACGCTTCAGGGTTGATGGGTTCGCCGACTGAGCCGAGCAAACGCAGACTGCTGAGGTTATGACGCTTCGGCCATGCGTCACCAAAGCGCATCAGGCCGCGAATGGCGGTTGGTGCGGTGTACAGAATCGTGATGCCGTATTCCTCCACCAGCTTCCACCAGCGGTTGGGATACGGGAAATTCGGCGCGCCCTCGTACATGAAACCCGTTGCGCCCAAAATCAGCGGGGCGTAGACGATGTAGCTGTGTCCGGTAATCCAGCCGGGATCAGCCGCGCACCACCAGCGATCTTCATCCTTAATATCGAACGTCCATTGCAGGGTGGTGGAGGTGTAGACCTGATAACCGCCATGCGTGTGCAGGATGCCTTTGGGCTTGCCGGTCGTGCCGCTGGTGTACAGGATAAACAGCGGGTCTTCGGCATCCATGACTTCGGTTTCGCTGTTGGTGCTGGCGATGGGTAAAGCCATCAGATCGTGATACCAGAAATCGCGTCCGGCCTGCATGTGGACATCATGCCCAGTGCGCTTGACCACCACCACATGCTCGACCACCGGGGATTTATGCACGGCTTGATCGGCGATTTTTTTCAGTTCGACGATGTTGCCACGCAGCCATGCCCCATCGCAGGTGACGAGGACGCGGCTTTGGGCATCCTCAATCCGGTCAGCGAGGGCTTGTTCGGAGAAGCCGCCGTAGACGACGCTGTGAACCGCGCCGATTTTAGCGGTCGCCAGCATAGCGATCACCAATTCGGGAATGCGCCCCATGTAGATGGTCACACGGTCGCCTTTTTTGACGCCCATGCTCCGCAGCACGTTGGCGAATTTATTGACTTCCTGCCACAAGCGCCAGTAGGAATAGGTGTGTTTATCGCCGGGTTCACCTTCCCAGATCAGCGCCAGCTTGTTTTTGCGCCACGTTTTGATGTGACGATCAAGCGCGTTGAGGACGATGTTGGTTTTGCCGCCGACGAACCACTTGTAAAACGGGGCGTTGCTGTCATCCAGCACCTTATCCCATTTTTGATACCAATCGAGGGTTTCGGCGCGTTTTGCCCAGAACGCCGGAGTATCGGCCATTGCTTCGGCATAGGCCGCGTCGTAATCCTGAATGTAGGCGTTTTTCACCACCTCATCCGAGGGGTAGTACCACTCACTGGCGGCAGGGACAAAAGTTTCTTCGGTCATGAAATGAACTCCTCTAAAAACAGGGGGTTCATTTAATACCCCCTCTTTGCTCCACACCATTTTTCAGAGGGCAATTATAGAAGGAAAGGGGCGCGGCGCAAAAAAGCGGTCAGAGGTTGCCAGTTACGAGTTGCCAGTTGCCAGAGAAATTCAGGATTGTCGGTGGTGGGGGATGGGGGTTATTGGTTGTTGGTTATTGGTAAACACGAGAAGGGTTTGTGGCGATGGCGATTGAGAAAAGGCTTTGCGCGCAAATGATGGTTAGCTTTTGGGAAGGTTGTCGTCGGTGTCGGATGGGGGTCATTGGTTTTTAGTGGTTGATGATTGGTTTCCAGAAAATGCGGGCAAAATTCGTCAAATTCTGCAATTTCAAAACGGGATTTTGTGAATCTTGCGAATCAGTGGCGGCGGCGGCGGCGATGGCGACGGGGTTTTGATGGCGAGCGTTATCGATTGGTAAGGTTCAGAATGTCACAAATGTCGTCAATGTCGTCAATGTCGTACATTCGGTTTTTTGACATTTGCGACATCCCCAACCCCTCCCCATGCAATAGCTTACAAGGGTAGGTATTTAACGAATAGGTTGTGGGGTTGCGCCGCCAGAGGCTAAAGCCATCTGGCTAAGGGAAATCAAGCCCGCTAAAGGGGCTAGAAAAGACCTTAAAGGATCAAGTAAGCCCGACCACATTGGGACAGTACGGGAGATGATGTGAAGCATAAAAAACCTACCCCTGAAAGCCATGCAATAAGGAGGGCTTTAGTTGGCATCCACTGCCGCGACTGTGTTTGACTGCTCAAGAACATGGGTGTGGCGAGCAGCAGAACTCTAGTGTAGCACAAATGTTTTCAAAAAGGGTGACCAAATGGTACGTTTTTGCGACCCAATTCACCAACCGAAATGAGCGAGGGGAATTGTTAAGGCAGTTGGCGGATGGATAGAAGTCGGTATGGGGGTGCTGCGCGGTACAAATTGAGTACAATATGAAATGTGGGATACGATTTTCGTAAGGCGTAGCGGATATATGATTTACCCCTAACCCCACAGCCGCCGGGGGGTTAAAACCACCCGGCTAAGAGAAAATCAAGCCCACTAAAGGGGCTAGGAAAGAGTTTTAGGGGTCATGCGATATCGGCAAGATTAAGGTTTTATTATGGATAAGTTTTTGGTTATCATCGCTGCAATCGGTTTTCCAACAGTATTTGGCTTCGCTTGGTCACAGACACAGAATATCTGGCAGGCGCTGGGGCTGATGGTGGTTTACGGCGGTGTTGTGATCGTTGTTGGACTGGTCACAGGGGTTTGGGATCGCGTCAAACCCGAAATCATTAACGGTGCAGCCGATGCTATCCTGAGCCGGATGGGGAAGCGGGGCAACCACAAATTCCGCAAAACCTATCTCGAATATCTGATTTATCGCCACCGCACATTTGATGTGAAAGGCTTGAGCATACAAGGGCCGTTTAGTCTGGAACTGGAAAAGGTTTTTGTGGATTTGAGCATCAGCCCAGAGTCTCGGCCTTCTGGCAATCCAATCCCAGCCCTGCATGAACTCCGCGAGGGCGGTCACAGCATTTGGAAGTATATCAATGCCGAAGGGCTGAATCATTTGGCGGTCTTGGGCGCGCCGGGCAGTGGCAAAACCACGCTGGTCAAATTCATCGCGCTAATGTTAGCAGGCCGCAATAAAAAATCTTCGCCCGAAATCCCGGATAGACTGCCGGTTTTGCTGTTCCTGCGCGACCATGCCAAAACAATTGACGACAACCCCAAAGTCCGGCTTACTGAACTGATCTACAACAGCCTTGAATTTATGGACGATAAGCCACCGATTGGATGGTTTGAAGAGTATCTTAAAGCTGATCAATGCCTGATTATGCTGGATGGACTGGATGAGGTGGGCGACCCTTTACTCCGGCGGCAGGTGGTGGATTGGGCCGAACGGGAGATGGATGCACACGGCGGCAATTTGTTCATCGTCACTTCGCGGCCACATGGCTACTGGAACAATCCGCTGAAAGGTGTGACGCAGTTGGAAGTCCGACCTTTTAACCGTAAACAGGTAGAAAAATTTATTAACAACTGGTATCTCGCGAATGAAATGATGAGCCACCAGAAATTAGATCCCGGCGTGGAGATGGTAGCCCGCGAGGGGGCGAATGATCTTTTGCAACGGATAAGTAGTAAACCAGACATCGCGGAACTGGCGATCAATCCACTGCTGCTAACCATGATTGCCAACGTTCACCGCTACCGCAGTTCTTTACCGGGCAGGCGGGTGGAACTCTACGCCGAAATGTGCGAAGTGTTCCTCGGCAAAAGACAACAGGCGCGCAATCTCGACATGGAATTCACGCCAGCGCAGAAGCAGAGCGTTTTGCAACCGCTGGCATACTATATGATGCTGCACGAACAGCGCGAAATTCTTTTAGATGAGGCGCTGATGGTGATCGCCGAACCGTTGAAATTGGTTTCCGACACCTTCAATGGAACGGGTTTCATGGAAATGGTGCGCGACCGCAGCGGCATCCTGATCGAACGGGAAAGCGGCATCTATGCTTTTTCCCACAAAACCTTTCAGGAATATTTCACTGCCGTCTATATACAGACCGAGAAACTAGCTGATGAATTGGTGATGCATATCAGCGACGATTGGTGGCACGAAACCATCCGCTTATACTGCGCTCGCGTGGATGCAACCCCGGTAATCGCAGCTTGTTTAGCCGATGATCCCCCACCGATCCCACTTCTAGTGCTGGCAGCTGAATGCGCTGCTGAAGCGCTCAAGGTTCAGCCTGATCTTCGAGCGCATTTGGACGCGGTTATTGACCAAAATATCGAGTCAGATGATCCACAGCGCCGGAGGACTGCCGCCGAAGCACAGTTACTGCTGCGTTTGCACAACTTAAGCCGTTTGGATGACAATACCTATGTCTAAAAGCAGCCTCATCACTTGTGCTGAATTCCAATTGCTCCTAGACGATAATCCAGATTATGTCCCCGACCATTGGCAAGAACCGCGTTTTACAAAGGGCAATGGGAAAAAGCCTGTATTAGGTCTTAGTCCCGGTGCAGCACAAGCATTTTGCGACTGGATCACACAGCGCGAAGGGGATACAGAGTGGATTTACCGTCTACCCCAAAAGAGCGAAGTCAATGATGGGGAATGTTGCTGGCAAACAAAAGATAATATGGTTGAACTTTCACATCCACAGATTATCGAAATGACAGTAACAGATTGGCTCATTGATTCTGAAAACAATATACCCGATAAACTACTGACTGAGAAAATACGATTGCAATATTATGACCCAACCTATATCGCCCTTGACCGCACTAACTTCCTTGCCAGTGCCCTTGACCGCGCCCGCGCCAACACCCGTACCCGCGCCAACACCCTTGACCGTACTCTTGCTCTTGCCCTTACCCGCTCTCTTGACCGCAACCGCGACTTGGCCAGTTCCCACGCTCCCGACCGCAGCTTCGACTTCGCCCGTGCGCTTGCCCTCACCCAGAACCACTCCCTCACCCGTCCCATCGCTATTGACCTCGATCGTGTACTTGCTCTTGATCTCGACCGTGCCCGTGCCCTCACCCCCTACTTAACCAGATCCATCGATCTTAATCACATCATCGACCTCGCTAACAAATTGGTGAACAATCTCACTCAGATTATGGTTTCTGATGAGCGACTCAGGAAACTGGTTGATTTGTTCATGCAGGTCGCCCGCATTATCAAGGGGTATATTGAGTTGGCTATGATACTGAATGGGGACTACCCAAATTTTTCACCTGTTCACCTACTACAGGAATGGGGGGAAGTAGGAGGGTTTCGATGGGATATTCTCCAGCACGCCTTTGAGCATTATCAACTGCAACCGCAGCAAACAGAGTTGAGTAGCGGTTCAGAATGGGAAACATGGAAACACAAATTGGATATCTTACTACAAGCGTATGCCATGTTGGTGATGTATGAAAAGCGGCGGACGGGGGAATGGGAGCCGTTTGAGGGGCTGCGGATTGTGAAGGCGCGGCGGAAGGATTAAGCAGCGGTCAAGTTATGGTTATGGCGGGGTTGGGGGAGGGTTCGTAATGCGCGTAACAATCACCTGATACCCTCTGTTTATCAGGTAACAAAAATGGGGGCGGGTGTAATGTAGGGAATCAAAAGGGCGGTGATAGGGTATAAAAAGGGAATCAAAAGGGAGGACATGCGCTGCGCTTAGTCCTCCCCTACGATGATTCGGTTAGTTATTCCGTTAGGCCACTTCGGGCTGAAGGTTCAAATTGACGACTGCCGGGATGGGGAAGCCGTTGAAGGCCACCGCGTATTCGTTGGTGTATGCGCCCGCATCCAAGAACAGCAGGCGGTCACCAATGTGGGTTTCCGGCAGTTCATAGCCGCGCGCGATGACATCGCAACTATCGCAGCTTGGGCCAGCCATTGTGTAAAGGCGCATCGGGCGTTGGTCGTCGTTCAGCAGCAGGGCAACAGGCGGAAATCCTTCGTAGGTTTCCATCAAGCCGTTGAATACGCCCGCATCCAGATACAGCCATTCGTCGCCGTTGCGGACGGCCTTGCCAACCACCGTGACGACCAGCTTGCCAGCTTCGCCGACCAAACCGCGTCCGGGTTCCAGCACCAGCATCAGTTTATCCTGTGGGATGTACTGGCGCACGGCTTCCATCGTGACCGCGCTGATGGCGTCCAGTGTGGGGATGTTTTCGTCGTGATAGCTGCCCGCCGGGAAACCGCCGCCAATATCCAGAAAATGGAATTGGAAACCGCGCGTTTCGGCTTCCTGCCAGATTTCGCCGCAGGCACGGATGGCGTTCACCCAGTTCTGGACGTTCAAACACTGTGAACCGACATGAAACGAGAGGCCGATGGGTTCGAGTCCACGTTCACGGGCGAGTTCGAAGATTTCCAACGCCTCGCGTCCGCTGACGCCGAATTTGCCCGCCAACGGCAGGACGCTGCCCTTGTTATCCACAGCCAGCCGGACGTAAACGCGCATACCGGGAGCGTACTGCGCCACTTTTTCCACTTCGTAGGTCGAGTCCACAACCATCGCGTAGACGCCCGCGTGAGACATGCGTTCAAGGAAGACCGGATTCTTGATCGGGTTACTGCAAATAATCTTGTCGCCCGTCGCGCCGACGGCTAACGACCGTTCCAATTCTGCCAACGATGCGATTTCCAGTCCGCCACCTTTTTCGACCACCAACCGGAGCACATCAAGGTTGGCATTGGCTTTCACGGCGTAATACACCTGACCGCCGGGGAACAGGTCGATAAACTGGTCGTAGGTTCGATGAATCTTATTGAAGTCGAGGACGAGAGCAGGGGTAACAGTGTTCGGGTCGCGTAAAACGGTGTCCATATGGACAGTGTTCATCGGCTTCTACGGGTCTCCTTCTGAAGAGTTCAGTCCGGTTACAAGATTCGAGGGCGACCCGATTAAACGGTGGTCGCCCCCGATTGACTCTATTTTACAGCATTTTGTTCTGGTGTATATAGGGGATGTATCAATGTTTTGTTAAAAATTTGGGGTGGGAGAATCATTGTTTAGCTGCTTAAGTCTTCGATGATTCGGCGGATTTCATCAGGGCTGATGTCTGCCTGTTCACTTTTAGCATAGATCGTGATGAGAATGATGCGTTCGGCTGTTTTTAGATAATAAATCAGCCGATAGCCACCGCGTTTGCCTTTTGATAAATCAGAACTTTTGAGGCGCACTTTATAGACAGGATAACCAGCGCCTGGTATTTGGTCACCAGGTGTCTCGCCTTGTTTTAATTGTTCGATGAAAGCATTCACATCACGCTGGATTTGTCGATATTTCTTGAAAAGCTGTTTCACATCCCGCTTGAACTGAGGCGAATAGCCAACAGATAATTTACTCATCCTCGATACCATCCCACAGGGTATCAATAGGAAGCACTTCGCCGTTCATGGCTTCTTTCCAACCCTGCCGGAAGTTTTCAAGAATTTCCGCCTGTGTCGGTTCACCCTCTAATGCTTGTGCATCGGACTCAACCAACGCCAGTAAATAGGATGTCAACGCATTAAAGCCTCGTTCGTGTGCCAGCCGTTCAATCCGGGCTTGTTCTTCAGGCGTTACGTCGATTATCAATGGCACTTTGTCTGTCATGTCCATGCCCTTTCAACTTCTTTTTTATTATAACACTGCGGCGACAGGATTTTTCCTATCGCCGCAATCAAGTTGGGAGGACATGCGCTGCGCTTAGTCCTCCCATACATGAGATGGAAGATTCGGGAATTATTCGGTTGGCTGAGTGACGGCTGATCGCTCAGTGTTGTTTTTCGCCAGCCAGGGCAGCGCTAACATGAGGATGAAGCCGCTGGTCATCAGTGCGGCGCGAACGGACACGAGGCTGCCGATCAAGCCGACGGGTGGGCCACCGACGATTTCGCCAATCGCGCCGGTTTGCCCGCGCATGGAAAACAGGGTCGCCCGAATGCGGGGATCAGCATATTGATTCAGCCATGCTTTGCTGATCGGATCGGCGGCTTGTCGCAGCGCGGACATCAACCAGAAAGCGGCTATCGCCAGCGCGAAATTCCCGGCTAATGCAAAGACCAGAATGCTCAAGGCCGCCAAGCCGTTGACCATTAACAGCGCCCGCGCGGGTTCATCCAAGTTAGCACGCCGCCGGATGAATTCGCTCAGGCCGAGGCCGAGCAGATTTGCCCCTACCCCGATCACCCCGAACCACACGACCGGATTCAGCGAACCCAATGTGGGCAAGGTGAAGGTATCCAAAATGTGCTTCTGCCACAGATGGTCGAAGCCTTCGCTGTGAAAGGCGATGATGAATTCGACCGCCAGCACGATCATCAAAATCGGTCGGAGACGGATTAGTCGCAATCCATCCCGAAATGTTTTGATGAGCGTTCCCCATGTTTGGCGTTCGGGGCCCCGTTGAAATCCGCGTTCGGGCATGACGAGAATCAGGAACACAGTCAATCCGACGAGCAGCAGACCCGCCGCCGCCATCGGCCAGTTTAGACTGATGCTCGCCAGCGTCACGCCGAGGATGATGCCCAACATGCCGCAGATGATGCGGCTTTGTCCGGCGCGGACGAAGGCTTTGCCCGCGCGTTCGACGCCGATTTCGTCGGTGATCCATGCTTCGGTTGCGCCGCTGGTGAAGGTCGCGCCAATCCCGGTGAGGATTTCTGAGACGAGAATCGCGGCGAAAACGGGTATAAATCCGGCGATCATCAGGCCGATGCCGAGTAAGCCAACGCCGATGATGACCGAGAGGCGGCGGCTGTAGACATCAGCGACGACTCCGGTGGGGATTTCAAACAGAAAGATGGTGGTTTCAAACAGTGTACCGACCAGCACCAATTGCAGCGGATCCATACCGATGGTCGTGGCGTAGTAAATGGCGTAGGTGGTGACGGCAGTCTGGATAAAGAGCGCCGATGCGCCTTCCAGAACGAGGTAAACCAGCAGCGCATCCCATTTGCGCGGCAGGCGTAAGTTCGACATGGTGATTTCCCTTTTGCACAAGATGCCGCCAAAGCAGCGGCACAGGGTTGCTCATAACAACCCTCATCCAACATAAGTGAGTGCGACACCAATCGGGTGATTGGCCTGACGCTATGGTTGGATTATGTGCAGTTGGGCACCGGGAGAGTTGCCTCCACAGCCGAACGATAGGCAGATTGTAGCACAAAATTTACTGCTGCAATTTACATGAATCCCCTGATTATGGGATGTAAACTGTAAACGAGTCGATTTCGCTCCAACCGCCCCATGTGTTGGCATTTACCTTCGCGCGGACATGCCAGAAAAACTCCCCATTAAATGGCGGGGTGATGGTTACAGATCGAGCATTTGCTGGGAGATTGGCATTCTGGTAAACAGGGCTGCTGAAATCCCGGTTATCATCGACCTCGACTTGATAACCTTGTGCATAGGTGACGCCCGACCAAGTGAGTGTTATTGGAGCGGTGGTGAAATAATTGCGGTCTGGTGCTGCACCGGGAGCCGAAACGATTCCGGGAACAGGCAAGTTGAGAAAGCCGCCGCGCAGATTGTAGATGCCACCTGTCAACGCACTGCCGGTATCCGGCTGGCTAATCACGCCACGCAGGGTATATGCGCCGCCGCTGCTGACGCTGCCACCTTCCAGCG
The DNA here is from genome assembly GCA_019912965.1 of Anaerolineae bacterium. GTDB lineage: Bacteria > Chloroflexota > Anaerolineae > Aggregatilineales > Phototrophicaceae > CFX2. The sequence continues at coordinate 841 of JAIOHM010000089.1, read as the reverse complement.
TTGACCATGTTAGGTTGTAACCCCCACCTGTTTGCGCCAACACGGTCCAACCGACAGCAAAAGTACATAACCATATGATGAATCCTCGTATTCGCCGCTTCATGCTGCTGCCTTTCCGCGGTGTCCGCCGATAATAACGCCGCCTAAGGTACAAGCTAAGGCGATAGCAATCATCATCCAAGGGTCAGAGACGCCAGCGGTTGATGCGCTAGAAGGGGCAAGCTGTGCTTCTAACTGCTCAACCCGCGCTGTCAAATCGGCGAGTTCAATTTCTTTTTCCTGCACGATTTCATAGAGGGCTTGGATGGAAGCGAGGGCGATACCGTCAGCATCTACTGAGGTAATGGTTTTTTCGTTCTCACCTACATTGAAAGCTGCATAAAAATCCTGTGCGGTCGGGCCGATGTGACGAATGGTAGTGTCCAAATATGCCCATGAGGTGATCGGTAGTGAAGCCACACCTTCCAATATGGCATGGGTATCGACATCAGCGAAATCCTGCTTGCTATTTCTATCGCTGGTGCAACTCCATGTGCCTTGCCCCGCATTTATGAAACAGCCCACACTGTCAACGCCTTGTGCATCAGAGGCAGTTACCATGCGAATCCCACCGCTGGCGTGTATAGCAAACTGGTTGGTGGCAGTGGTGGAAAATGATCCAATCAGATCACCATCTGACCAGATAAAGGAGTTATTGTGGTTGGCTCTAGCCATATAGCCAGCAGCAAAACTATTGTCGCCAATTACTGTATTAAAATACCCGCCGGGTATGGTTGCGTTTTCAGCGTTCGTGGTGTTGAGCAACCCTCCTGAAATAATCGAGTGAGATCCTCCATTGATC
>JAIOHM010000088.1 GCA_019912965.1 Anaerolineae bacterium | reverse complement strand
GTCTATCCCGTATTTTTCTGGAAACTGGCAACCAAAAACTATGCGCCTAACACTAACTTGGAACTATGAACCTGGCACCTGGCACTTCGCACCTAGCACCAATTGACAGCGCCAACATCCCGTCTAGCCGCTGCACACCGCCAATACCGACAAAGCGGCGGCATCCTCCCCTGTAGCCGCTGCACACTACGGCGCTTCCCGTCCCTACCGCCGACAATGACACTTGCGACATGCCTCCCTCCCTCATTCCCGCCGACAATCCCTACGGCAATTTTGCCCATTTTGAATCGTATGAATTTATATTTCACGCGGGAATGAACGAACGGTGACAGGCACATGCACCCCAACCGATTCGCCCACCGCATAATCATCGCTGGCGTCGCTCCGCACAACCAGCGTTGTGCCGTCAGCAAGCCGAATGCCGATGCGCTGGTCATGGCCATAAAATTCCCGCCACGTAATAACGGCTTGCGAATCGCCATGACTGAGCCGCAGCCATTCGGGGCGTATCAACACCGTAACCGCACCATACGCGGGTTTATCCAACGGCAAACGACCTAAAACGCATTCGACCGTTTCGCCATGAGCTTCACCGGGCAGGAAATTGGCTTCACCGACGAAGGCTGCGACTTCCTGTGATGCAGGATAGTGGTAAAGCTGTTGAGGTGTGGCAATCTGGGCAACGCGTCCGTTCATCATCACCGCGACTTCATCGGCAAGGCTGAGGGCTTCTTCCTGATCGTGAGTCACAAATACACAGGTGATCCCCGCTTGCTTGAGGATGGAGCGTACTTCGGTGCGTACCTGACCGCGCAAGGCTGCATCCAGATTAGAGAAGGGTTCATCCAGCAGCAGAATATCCGGTTGAGGGGCTAAAGCGCGGGCGAGGGCAATGCGCTGCTGCTGCCCGCCGGAAAGGTTATAGGGCATCCGGTCGGCAACATCCGGCAAAGCAACCAACGCCAGCATTTCCGCCGCGCGGGTCTGCTTCTCGCGGCTGCTGCCTTTTAATCCAAAAGTGATGTTATCGGCTGCCGAGAGATGCGGAAAAAGCGCGTATTCCTGAAACACCATGCCGACGCGCCGATCTTCTGCTGGAACGCGCACCGATTCCGAGGCGACCTCACGCCCGTTGATCACAATCGTGCCGCTATCAGGCCATTCAAAACCGGCGATCAGGCGCAGGGTAGTAGTTTTGCCACAGCCGCTTGGCCCCAGCAGCGCCACAATCTGTCCAGCACGTACCGAGAGGCTGACATCCCGAAGCACCGATGTGCCCTGATAGGTTTTCGAAAGATGGGCAATTTCAAGTGGATTGGGCATGGCGAACAGTTAGTTTTTTTCCTGTCGGAGCATGATGAACAGCGACAGCGCCGATACCACGATCAGCAGCAGTGATGGCCCACCTAACCGGGACATCTGTACCTGTGCATGGGCAGTCCAGATTTCGGTTGGCAGGGTTTCAAAACCAGTTGGTGAGAGCAGCAGTGTGGTGGGCAGTTCTTTCATGGCGCTTAAAAAGACCAGTGCCATACCTGCCAGAATGCCGCCGCGCGCCAGCGGTGCTGTAATCCGCAGCATCACCTGCCACGGACGCAAGCCCATGCTCCGCCCGATTTCTTCAAAGCGCGGGTTGATCTGCGTCAATGCGCTGGAAGTTGTGCCAATGCTCAGGGGCAGAAAGCGGGTGCTGTAGCCTAAAATCAGCATCGGGAAGGTCTGGTAAAGTGCAGGCAGATAATTGGCGGCGAAGAACACCAGCGCCAGCGCCACCACCAGCCCCGGCAGCACATTGCCAAGATAGGCAAACTGCACCAGCCAGCGATTGAAGCGTGAACCTGTGCGCGTGGAAAGTAGCGCGGGCGGCAGCGCGACCAGACCAACAACCAGTGCGGTCACACCTCCGGCACTGATAGTGTTGAGGGCAGGTTGCAGCAGTTCAACCGATTTTTCGCCTGCACCATTGATGAACCAGAAGCCCAGCACCGCTACCGGAGTCACTACCCCGACGAGCACCAGAGTCCCGCAGAAAATCAGCGCCGGAACGCGCCATTTGCCCAAGGGGGTTGGAGCGATCTGCCGCTGACAGCCCACACCGATACGATAATTGCGATGTTTGCTGGCGGCACGGCGTTCCAGCACGATCAAACCGACGGTTACAGCCACCAGCACCAGCGACAGAATCGCGGCGCGGTGACGGTCAAACGAACTGGTGTATTGCATATAAATAACGCGGGTGAAGGCGTCGTATTTCATCAGGGATACTGCGCCGAAGTCACTTAAAGTATAAAGGGCGGTCAGCAGCATCCCGGAAGCTAAAGCAGGGCGAAGCTGTGGCAGGGTGATGCGAAAGAATACCTTCCAGCGGCTTAAGCCGAGGCTGCGCGCGGATTCTTCCAGCGCGGGATCCATATTGAGCAGCGCCGCCCGCACGGGCAAAACCACGTATGGATAGGTGAACAGGGTGATCGCCAGAAATGCGCCCCAGAAACCGTAAATCGACGGGATTTCGGTGATGCCCAACGGCTCAAGCAGCGATTGCAGCAGGCCGCGCGGGCCAAAAGCGGCGATATACATCATCGCGCCAATGTACGACGGAATGACCAGCGTCAGCAGACCGCCCACCAACCAGAAGCGGCGCAGCGGTAAATTGGTGCGGGTCGTCAGCCATGCGAAAGGGATTCCAATCAGCGCAGCGGCGGTCACAACGGCAGCGGTCAAAAGCAGACTGTTCACAACCACATTGAGCGTCCGAATATTCAGCAGGTATTCCAGTCCTTCCTGTCCGGCACCCAGCGCCCGCACCACCAGATAGACGAGTGGCAGGGACACCAGTACGACGATCAGTATGGTAATGGTCTGAAGGAGTGACGGCAGCCGGAATGGAAAACGCGCCGGAAAGCTCAACGGCACGCGGAGTGTGATGGTGTTACGGACAGTCTGCGAAATCTGCATTTAGAACCCTATTCTTACGATTTTTCTGGTAGGGGCAACCGTCCCGGTCGCCCCTACCAAGCGTCATATTCTAAACTGGTTTGCCGATCAGGGCAGCGCCCCGGTTTCACTCATCAGTTCAAGCGTCGCCTGCAAATCGCTGAGGTCGCTCAGGTCGATTTCGGGGACTTCGATCTCGGCCAGCGGTTTGAGTTCAACGCTGGGTGCAATCCCTTCCACCAGTGGATATTCGCTGGTTTCCGCCGAGAAATATTCCTGCGCCGAATGACCCAGAAGATACAGGATCAAACGCTGCGCCAATCCCGGTTGGTCAGTGGTGCCGACCACGCCCGCGCCTGCCACATTAATCAGTGCGCCGGGGTCGCCACCGGGGAAGAAATAATTGGCTGCGGGAACATCCGGGTTATCGGCCAGGAAGCCGTACAGATAATAATGATTGACCAGACCGACTTCCACTTCGCCATCAATCACGGCCTGTACAACCGAGCCGTTATTTTCGTAGGTCACGGTGCCATTGGCGACCATTGCTTCCAACCATGCGCGGGTTGCATCTTCGCCCAGCAGCAAACGCAGCGCGGTTACATGCGATTGTAATGAAGCATTGGTCGGTGCCCAGCCAACACGGCCTGCCCATTCAGGGTTTGCCAGATCAAGAATTGAGGCGGGCAGATTGGCTTCGGTCAGGCTTTCGGTATTATAAACCAGCACACGGGCACGACCAGAAAGCCCCACCCATAAACCATCATCAGAACGGAATTCAGCCGGAACGCGCTCCAGTACATCCGAAGGCAAGGCTTGCAAACGCCCTTCCAGCGCCAGCGCACCCAGCGCACCCGCATCCTGAGCAATATATACATCGGCGGGGCTGTTGTCGCCTTCTTCCAGAATGACAGCCGCCATCTCGGCGGTATTGCCATAACGGACTTCTACCTGTACACCTGTTTCAGCGGTGAACTGTTCCAGAATGGGCGCAATCAAACCTTCGGTGCGACCCGAATAAACGGTCAGGGTTTCGCCGCTCAATGGAACATTATCCTGAGCCGAGACGGGGAGCATAAAAACGGTCAGCAAAAGGGCTGCAACCGTGAAACGTGCAAAACGCATCAGGGGATTTCCTCCAGTAACATCTACGCATCAAAAAGCATTCGGTTCCGAATAATGCTGATTGTGCCAGCCTTCATGTTTAATATCCACGCTTGTGGTAAATTTCTCAAGGCCAGCAGGTATAACTTCGGATTAAACCAGACATGATATGAAATCGTCACCTGTGATGAGACGAACATCCGGGCGGTTAAAACTGATTTTGCGGCGCGTTTATAGTCTTGGGGAAGCATCAATTGTTAAGGCTTGTACAGCCTTGTTGGTCATACTCTGTACAGATTTAATATGGTGGATGAAGTGGGAATTGTAGTATAGACTCAGGGAGGTGTGTTTGAAGGGCAAAATGCATGAGTGATAATAACTCGTTCAAGATGAATTATGCGGAAGGCATCAACATCTTCCAAAATGCTCGCCGCCGCGCATTCTGGCAGGAAATTATCAGCTTGTTCCGGGGAAAATCCACCGAATTGCTGAGTTTTGACGACATCAAGGCGCGGCTGCGGCTGCGGGAAGAAAGCTATAAAGGGCTGCAAAATGTCCCGCTGGAACAGATTGTCGGCAGCGTTGGACGTTACCGCGATTTTACCAACAACTTTCTGCCCAGAGGCAGCACTTCGCAAGACCGCTGGAGCCGGGTGTATGCCGCCGCCAGCAGTCTGGAAGGGTTGCCGCCGATTGAATTGTATAAAGTAGATGACATCTACTTTGTACGTGATGGTAATCATCGGGTTTCGGTCGCCCGCGAGTTGGGATCAAAAACCATTGAAGCCCATGTTACCGAACTGCCAACTTCGGTTAATCTTGAACCGGGCATGACTGAAGACGAAATTGAGGCGGCTACCGCTTATGCGGCTTTCCTCGAAGAAACCGGTTTGGAACGCACGCGTCCGCATCACCAATCGCTGCAACTGAGCGAAAAATCCCGCTACCCGGAAATGCTGGGGCATATTTACCTGCACCAGAAAATTCTGGAACATCAGGGCGGGAAGCCCATCCCGGTAGATGAAGCGGCAGCCAGATGGTACGACGATGTATTTCGTCCGGCTGTAACGCTCATCCGTAAATACGACATTCTGGAGCAGATGCCTGACCGCACTGAGGCCGATTTATATCTGTGGATGGTCGATCATTTGCGCGAAGTACGCGATGAATTCGGGGAAACCGCCCCGATACGCAGCTTCAGTGATGCGCTGATTGATTTTCTGGAAGAACACAAAATGCCTGTGCCAGAAGAATTACAAAAAGAAGAAGACCCTTCCGTGATTCTCACCAAAACACAGGTAATGCGGGCGGTACAGATTGCCCGCGCACGGGAAGAACAGGAAGAACACGACAAACGTGGTGACTCCTGACCAACGCATACTCGGTGCAACTGCTCCACCTGATTTGTCGTATACTGGAAGTGCGAGAGTATCGACTTTTTGACGGGACATATTATGCGGATACGACGACACAATACGCTGTGGCTGACCATATTGGGGACGCTGGTAGCGATTGTAGTGCTTTCCGGGGCAGCTACCCCAACGGTGACGGCGGCGCTGATCGGCTTGTTTGCGCTGGCGTTAGCAGCCTCGGTGATTGAACTGCGCCCGCGCCGTTTGCTGGATACCGTACCAGCTTCGCCGCTCCAACTGATGAAGATGAGTCCACACGCACGGGAAGCGACGGAACGCGCGCGCCGCCGTACAGCCTATATGCCTACAGGTCTGGCATTAATGGATGTTGGATTAATCAGCCTGCAATCCAGTCCAGAGGGTATGGTGATGCGCCGCAGCCGCAGCATTTCGCTGGATGATAACGGCGTGCGTCCGTACATCACGCTGAATGTGGCGGCTTCTGAATCCGACCGTAACGCGGTGATTCGTTTTGAAATTCTCGACCAGAACGGGCAGGCACAGTACGTCCACGAAATGAAAACCTATCTGCGGGATGGCGAGATGAATATTCTGGCCGATCATCAGCTTCCACTAACGGGTAATGACAAAGTAGCAGGTGCGGGTGACTGGGACTTGCGGGTGTATGCAGACGGTGCGTTGATGGGAATGCTGTCATTTTCTACCACGCCATCGCTGGCGGAACGGCAGCGGCTTTTCCAGCGCAGCGTCGGGGATGCTGCCCTCCGTTTGGAAGATGAGGCCGAAGACTCGCCCATCAGCTTGCAGGATTTACTGCACGCCGACAGCAAGAACCGCAACCAACGCCAGTAGGAGGCAACCCTGATGGATAGTTCCCGGCGCTTCTGGGAAATTTTGATTGGTCTGTTTCTGCTGGTGGTGGGCTTTGGGGCGTTTTTTCAAAATGCCGTGTCAGCTTTAATCATCCTCGGTTTGGGCGCGTTCCTGTTGTATCGCCAGTTGGGTAATCAGGCGGAAGTTCAATCTTTTCTCAACAACCTGTCACAACCGCGTGAACGTCCCCGATACAGCGACGAATCCCCCGAACCAGAACGCCAATCCGGGGCGGAAAAGGTGTATGCCCATGCGCTTCGAGCGGTGGAACGTGCCGGACTTAGCCCGGATGATGTGCGGGTGCTGCCCGTCGACATTGGCATGATGGTGTTTCGCAGCGATCAAGACCCGGTGGTTTATCGGACACAACCCGTTCCAGACGACGCCGATTATGTACAGCCGTTTGTACAGCTTCGCCTGCCGACAAAAGCGGTTGGACGCATCAAATTTGAAATTGTGGACAGTGATGGACAGGTGTTGTTCATTCATGAGGACATCAAACATCTGGAACGCGGGCGTAATCTGGTTGTGCCCTCCGCCCGTTTGCCCGTTCATGATGCTCATGTGATGCACCGCGAGTGGCAGATTCGCATCAGCGCCGATGGCACACCACTGGCGACTCATGCTTTTGGCTGGCAGGAATCGGATACCCGCCGTGTGCGCCGCCATCTGACGGAAGACGGCGAAATCAGCAATGAAATGCGGGCAACGTTGGCGGAAAATCGCCTGCAAAAGATGAGTCTGGACGATTTGCTGGAATTTCAGGATGAGAATGATCCAGCGGAACAGCAGCGCCGCGCGCGCTAAATGCAGATGTTTTTACAGAGTTTTTACAGCCGCTTGAAGATTATGGCACACACAGAATATAGAACTCATATAGAATGGGTTCAAGAGTCTTGACCTGAAAGATTTTCGGTCATACAGTAGGTGAACGCACAATTCACATTACTTGACACATATCTTATAGAAGGAGCGAATGAACAATGCGTAAATCGGCTATTATCGGTTTATGGGTACTTGCGCTGGTGGCTGCCCTCGGCGTGAGTGCGGTTTCGGCACAGGACACAACCCCTATTGAACTGGGTTCATGGGTTGAAGGTGAGTTGACCAACGCCACCTATGAAGTCAAATATTCGTTTGAGGGCAAGGCGGGGCAGATTGTTCTGGTGGAAATGCTGCCCAAGCCCGGCACCTATGACCTCGACCCAGCGTTGATCCTGCGCGACAGCGATGGCGACATTCTCGGTCAGGACGACGACTTCTCCTATCCAGTGTCGGCAGTGGTCGCAGAATTGGCCGCTGACGAAACCTTTATCGTGCTGGCGACCCGCAGTGGTGGCTCGACCGGCAGCAGCGAAGGCGAATACTGGATTCGTGTAAACGTGGTTGAACCTCTGACATCGGGCGCAAAGGTGGAAGCCACCCTGACGACCAACAGCGAGGAAGAAACCCCTAATTTGTTCGTCATCCGCCCGGAAGAAAGCGGTGAAATCAAGATTGGTTTCAGCCAGGAACCCAGCGATCTGTATGCTTCGGTGGAATTGTCGCAGTGGGTCAGCGACTCCTACCCGACGACCGTATTCAGCCTGGATGACACCGCAAAGGTGAGCAATGCCAGCCTGAGCGTCAATCTGGAAGCGGGACAATTCTACATTCTGGACATCAGCCGTTCCTTCGGCGCATACTCTTTCGACGAAATCGAACTGGTTGTCACCATTAGCATCAGCTAGTCGGTTTCAACATCAATATGTTATAGTTGTAGGGGCGTCTTGCGGGACGCCCTTACCGATTCTGTTTAAACCCTTATGCCAACTCTCTACATAGTCCCCACGCCAATTGGCAATCTGGAAGACATCACACTGCGGGCGCTGCGGGTGCTGCGCGAAGTCGCGTTGATTGCTGCCGAAGATACCCGTACCACGCGCATTCTGCTTCAGCATTACCAGATCACCACCCCCCTGACCAGTTATCATGAACATAATAAACTGACCAAACTGGACGCGATTTTTGCAACGCTGGAACAATCCGATGTGGCGTTGGTTTCCGATGCGGGCACACCCGGTATTTCCGATCCCGGTTATGAGCTGATTGGGGCGGCGATTACGCGCGGTGTGCGGGTTGAACCGCTGCCCGGCGCAAACGCCATCATCCCGGCTGTGGTGGGGTCAGGTTTACCGACCGATGGATTTGTTTATCTGGGTTTTCTGCCCCGCAAAGACCGGACACTGCGAGAATATCTGGGCACAGTTGCGGCTGAGATGCGAACGCTGGTGGCTTATGAAAGTCCTAACCGACTCACGGATACGCTGTCGGCGGCGCTGGCCGTTTTAGGCGACCGCCAAGCCTGTGTAGCGCGCGAACTGAGTAAAAAATTTGAGACCTTCCAGCGCGGGACATTAAGCGAACTGCTGGCACACTTTCAGACAGAAGCACCACGCGGCGAAATTACACTGGTTATCGCCGGGGCAGAAGCACCGATTCCAGTTGTTTGGGACGAGAATCAGGTGCGGGCAGCCTTGCAAGCGCGGCTGACGGCTGGCGAACCGCTGAGTCAGGCAGCGCGAGCGGTAGCAGCAGAATCCGGTTGGGAACGGCGGAAGGTGTATAACCTCGGTATTCAGTAAATGTGAGACTTTCCACCCCTATCGCGCGTATAGATAAATAGCGCCGGGCGAACGGAGTCGATTATTCGCGCGTCCCGGCCTATGCAATTCAATAAGGAGCTTGTACATGAAATCCCGAATTTTCGCATTGTTGGCGCTCGTGGTATTGATGGCGGGAATTGTCCCGTTGGCAGCCGCGCAGGAAGTGCCGAATCTTAACTGTCTCGATCTTTCGGAGGCGGATTGTGCCATCGTCAACGCGGCGCTGGAAAACACTGCCAATATGCAATCCTTCAACCAGACGTTTAGCTTCAGCCAATCACTCAGCGGTGCAGACATGCTGATGGCTGGCATGGGGCCAGCAGGCGGCAGCATGGACAGTGCCACTACGGCTGAAGGTGGCGGCCCGATTGCCATCGACCTTACCCAGATGACGGGTGATGAACCGTACAAAGGCGTGAGCATGGCCTTTGAAGTCACTGGGACATCTGGAACGGATTCCGGCACGGTTAGCTTTGTGATCGTTGATGGAATTTTTTATATTCAGGACGAAGATGGCGCATGGAAAGGTGTAGCCATCAGCGATCTGATGCAGATGGACGGCATGACGGTATTTGGCATGAATATGTCGCCAGAGCAGATGGCTGGCATGGCAAGCGATCCAATGTCCGCGCTCACTGAGGTAAAAGCCGGTGATCTCGATCTGGCATCGGTGCTGCAAATTCCCGGATTTTTGACGCAGACTCGTCTGGCGGACGAAACTGTTGACGGTCAAAATATGGCGGTCTTTAGCTTCACAGCGGATCTGGCAACACTGTTCCAGAATGAAGCGGTCAAGCAGGCCCTTAGCGAAACCATTGCCGGACTGATGTCAAGCGGCGCGGCCAGCGGGCAGGGCGGCGCTATGATGCAGCAGATGGGCGCGATGTTCCCGGTGCTGTTGGAAAGCACGACTGGCGCAGTTACCCTGACACGCTGGATTGGTGTGGACGATCAGTTTGCACATCGCCTTGAACTGGACATCAGCGCCATTATCGACCTGTTCGGTGGCGCGACTTCGGCTAATGTAACGCCGATTCCGCCAATTGAATTCAAGATGAACCTGACGGTTGATATGACCGACATCAACGCAACCGCTGCCCCGACTGCCCCGGAAGGCGCGGTCATCGTTCCAGCATCGGAATTTATTCCTCAACCAGAAGCCACGCCGGGGATGTAGTTCATCTTTAACTTGCAGGGGCGTGATGTGCATCATGCCCCTGCAAAATCTTCTGTCAGCCTGTTTGAATTTGACACAATCATTGCCTCCGTAGGGTAAACGTCGCTAGACTCGCCTCCTATCCCTCCGCTATAATGCCTTCCCGCCTGCCCCAGGCAGGTCTTCAGGAAGCACATAATTGTAGGGATGCACGGCTGTGTACCCCTACCGAGGCGAGACAATGACCAATATGGTTTCACCGGACGATACGCAGCCCCGTTCCCCATTTCGGACGCCGCCACCCGCGCCCATGCTGGAGCCGCTGGATGAAGAACCCGTCAGCCGGGGGCCGGGCTGTTTTTTGTGGGGTTTCATCGGCGCATTTATTCTGGGGATTGCCGGTTTGATTATCGCGCTCTCCGGGTTTGCGGGTTGGTCAGCCGGGACGCGCATCGCACAGACCAATGCCACCGCTACCCAGAACGCCGCCATTAACCAACAGATCAGTCGCATTTCTGCCGATGTCGAAAGTCGCAATCAGGTTTTGCTTCAGGCACGCATTGATTATCTGGCGACTCTGACGCCCGGTGTACCCGGTTTGAGCGATATTATGCAAACCGCTACTGCTGTTTATTTTGTCAGCCAACCGACTATCACCCCCACCCCACAGCCTTCGCCTACGATGACAGCACAACCGCTGATAGCAGTTACCACCGAACCTCAAATCGCCGTGACACCGGGGCAAACGCTGGATTTGAACGCCCTGCTGGGCGAGGCACGAACCGCCGTTTCCCTCAGTGATTGGGACACCGCCATCGAAACACTGGATGTGATTCTGGCTGCGGATAGCACGTTTGAGTCGGGTACGGTGCGGAATTTGATGCTTCAATCTCTCAACTCAAAGGCGCTGGGTTTATTCCGGGCGGGCGATGTAGGCGACTTGGCGGAGGCGATGCGTCTGACCGACCGTGCCCGTGAATTTGGTGATGTTGGCGAACTGGATTACGAAAGCTATATCGCCGGACTGTATCTGGATGCTCTAAATACAGTGGGCATTGATTATCCAACTGCTATCCGCGCGCTCCAACAGGTGTATAACGCAGTACCCATCTACCGCGATGCACAGCAGCTTTTGTTTCAGCAGTATGTGGGTTACGGAGATGCATGGGCAGCACAGGGCGAATACTGTCCGGCAGCGGCTCAGTACCAGAGCGCCCTAAATCTTGTGAATGACCCCGGTGTCAGCGGCAAGCTAAGTACTGCTCAGGGCATTTGTGCTCAGGCCACGCCTGTTGGTGGGCCAACTCCGCTGCCGGGGACACCCAGCATCGCACCTGTCGGTCAGCCCGGTGCATGATAGGTTTTTGCGAGGGAGATTTTGTATGGTATACGATAGACTGTGCCGGGAAGATTTTGGCACTTTGTTAAGTCGTACATCCAACTCCAAATGCAAACGAGGACGCAATCTGTGAAACGAGCACTCATTATCCTACCGGGAATCATCCTGATCGTTGTCGGTGTTATCATCGGCATTATCGTACTCCGGCGCGTTTTACCCAAGCCGCCATGCATGACGCTGCCCGCTGATCTTCCTGCTGGCGGGGCATGGACGATGGGGGTGAACGTTCCTACTATTCGCGCGGAAACCACCGCTGCTGAACTGAACGGTAAATTTTATATGGCTGGAGGCATCGAAAAAGGGTATGGTGGCACAACCGCTTTTGAAGTCTTCGATCCAGCAACCAATGCATGGACGACACTTGCGCCCATCCCTATGCCTATCCACCATGCAGGCTTGATTGGTTTGGGTGACAAACTGTATTTGATTGGCGGATACGATGACATCGGCAAGATGCTGCGGGCAGAGCCGGATATTGCCAGCGCATGGGCATATGACCCGACCGCCGACAGTTGGACACCAATTGCGAATATGCCCGCACCCCGCGCGGCGCAGGCAATCGTTACGCTGGATGATAAAATTTATGTGGTCGCCGGGACAGGCACAGGCGCACAGGACGTCTGGATTTATGATCCGGTAACCGATACCTGGGATGACTCACCCCGCGCAAAATTAGCGATAACCCGTGAACATGTTTCAGCTTACGTGATTGATGGCAAAATTTATGTGATCGGTGGACGCTGGCAGAATGTTAATACCCCCACCATCGACATTTACGATCCAGTTGCCGATACATGGACAGCAGGGGCGGATATGCCTTATGGCGCCAGCGGTTACATGGGCGCTGTTCTGAACGACAAAATTCACGTTTTCGGCGGTGAACAACTGTTGGATGAATGTGTGGTCGCCGCGCATCAGGTTTATGACCCATCAACCGATAGATGGGAATTATGGGCCAACCCAACCATTAATCGGCATGGCGGCGCAGGCGCAGCGGTTGATGGTCGCTGGTATATTGTCGGCGGTTCGATGGAAGTGGGTGTTCGTGCGGATGTGAGCATCAGCGAAAAGATGGAAATCTTCACACCCGACGCCTGAAATTGATTAGCATAAATGTAGAGGCAGGCAATCAACCTGCCTCTTTTATTGTCAGGGGTTGGCTGCCAGTGGAAAGCGCAGGGTTACCATCGTTCCCCGACCTGTCTTACTCTCTAATTGAGCCTGACCTTGCAGCAGGCGAATAATTTCAGCCACTACCGATAAACCAAGTCCCACACCCTGCTGCGAACGTCCGGTGATGCAAAACTGGCTGAAACGATCCCATATGTGCGGCATATAATCCGGTTCAATGCCCATTCCCCGGTCAATCACCTGAATAACCGCCTCATTATTTTCTGCCAGCACCCGGATTTGAACGGGGGCATTTGAAAACAGCAGGGCGTTGCGGATGACTTCGCTGACCAGCAGCGTGAGTAAATCCCATATGCCCATAACAGACAATTCTTGTGGTGGATATTCAAGCTGATATACAGGGTTTGGCTGGCTAAATTCTTGGGCAAGCAGTTGGCAAGCTGTTTCGATGATGAGGCGCAGATTATTGGAGCGTGTTTCATTCTGGATCAAGCCATTGATACCACCTTGATCGAGCTTTGCCAGCAGCACAATCTGGTTAATCAGGCGGCTGGCCTGATTTGACATGCTCCGAACAGCCTGCATCGCCTTCTGCGAAAACTCGTCCGGCATCGCTTCCAGTTCTTCCAGTAATGAAGCGCTGCCGCTGTAGGCTTCAATCAGGCTCAGGAGGTTGCTCTGGCGGCTCTGAATGATTGCAGCCAATTCATGGCGTATTTGATCCATCTCTGATCGACTGCTGTTCAACTTCCACTGGGCAATCCGGCGCAGTTTATTTTCAATGGCAATTGTCAGATCATCTACATCCAGCGGCTTTGTCAAATAATCATCCACGCCAAGCTGTTTGCCTAAACGGATGTCCGCCTGCGAATCATGCGCTGTGAGGAAAATGAATGGAATATCCAGCCAATTGGAATTGCTTTGCACATTTTCCAGCAGGGTAAAGCCGTTCATGTCCGGCATCGAAATATCGCTGACAATGATATCCGGGCGAACCCGGCTTGTTTCCAGAAAGTGGAGCGCCTGCCCACCATCATAGAGCTTTGTAACCTGATAACCGCGCATTTCCAGGTCAAACCCGATGCTGTCTAGCAGCTCACTACTATCATCAACTAGTAGAACATGTGACATCACAAAATCCAGAGATAAACTCAATAAATAACCAACAAATTGGTTGTTACATGATTTTTGGCAGACTCGACAAGCGTCGATGGTTTAATTATAGTGGAAATAAGGTTTAATTACAGTTAGTACGTCAGTGTGCTCTCTCGCCGGAAAAATGATCATTTATGATGAACCAACCTGCTGCCATAGCAACTGAAACCCCACCCGATGGAATGCGGCTTGTTCACACGCTGCGTGGAACCGGACGCGAAATTTATCGCATTCAGTGGTCGCCGGATGGTACACGTTTAGCTGCTCCTTCTGTAGATGGAAGCATTCGCATTTGGGATGTATCAGGCAAGCTGCTGCATCAGCTTCAGCAGCATACCGACCGGGTTTACAGCCTGTCGTGGTCGCCAGATGGCCGGCAGTTAGCATCGATCTCTCGTGATCGAAATATCTATATCTGGAACAGCCTTACATGGGAAATTGTTTCGGCGCATAAAGCTGACGATAAATCGGCCTATTGTATTGCATGGTCGCCGGATGGTCAGTGGCTGGCATGGACTTCCAGCGCGAAGGGCATTCAGGTATTGGAACTTGCCAGCGGCGAGATCACCCAAACGCTGGAAGGGCAGTCGCAATCCATTTACGGGTTGGCGTGGTCGCCGGATGGCAAACGGCTGGCGGCTGGCGGACTGGATAAAACCATCGGCATCTGGACTCTTGCAGATATACATCCGATGCAGGTATTGGAAGGCCACACCGATACGGTGATTTATCTGTCGTGGTCGCCCGATGGCCGCCAACTGATTTCTACTTCGGTCGATAAAACCATTCGCATCTGGGATATGGAAAGTGGGTATGCAGCTATCACCGTCGAAGGTCATACCGGGTATATCACAGCCGCGCAGTTCAGCCCGGATGGACAGCTTCTGGCTTCAAAATCCGGTGATGGCACCGTTCGGCTGTGGCGCTGTGATACCTGGGATGCAGTGGCTACCCTGAGCGAACCGCGCAGCCCTTCCGGCCCACATCTGGCGGCGCTTGGTTTTCATCCCAAAGATTTAATGCTGGCGACATTGGGCGAGAACGATACGGTTATTCGCCTATGGGAACTCAACCTGCCCAAACTGACCGGGAGCAAGTCGATCATGCTCACCACCCACTACACCAATGCTAAAGTGGTGCTGGTCGGGGATACAGGAGTCGGCAAATCCGGCCTGAGTCTGGTGCTGCTGGGGCAAGCGTTCCATGAAACCGAATCCACCCATAATCGCCGGGTACATGTGTTCGAGTTGCAGGAGTTCCAGACACCCGATGGTGCACAGGAAATCCGCGAGACGCTGCTCTGGGATTTAGCGGGGCAGCCCGGTTACCGCCTGATTCACCAACTGCATTTGAGCGATATTGCGGTTGCATTGGTGGTCTACGATTCACGCAACGAACTCGATCCGTTTTCCGGGGTGTACCATTGGGTGCGCGCGCTGCGGCAGGCACAGCGGATGAATTCGTCACAAGTGCTGAAGATTTTTCTGGTAGCCGCGCGTACCGATCGGGGGAACGTCGGGGTTAGCCGTAAACGCATCGCACAGTTGATGGAAACGCTTGACATTGACGGTCATTTTGAAACCAGCGCCAAAGAGAACTGGGGCATTCCAGAACTACGGGCAGCAGTTCAGACTGCTATCGATTGGGGACACCTGCCGCGCGTGAGTTCAACCGAATTTTTCACGCGAATCAAAAGCTTCATTGTTGATACCAAAGCCAATGGGTTGGTGTTGGAAAACCGCGATAGCCTGTACGCGACCTTTTTGCAGATGAATCGCTTTACACCTGCCGACGAACTTCGCAAGCAGTTTGATACCTGCATCGGATTATTGGCCTCGCGTGGGTTGATTGAACGTTTTAGCTTCGGCGATTTGATTTTGCTCCAGCCGGAAATTCTGGATGCCTATGCTTCTGCGATGGTCAACGCTGCCCGTACTGAGCCAGATGGACTGGGCTACATCCGCGAAGAGGACGCCCAAACAGGCAAATTCCCCATGCCCGCCAGTGAACGCCTCAGCAGCCTCGGACAGGAAAAACTGCTGCTGATCGCCACCATTCAAAAACTGCTGCGGCATGAAATTGCCCTGCGAGTAGAAGCCGATGATTCCTCGTTTCTGGTGTTCCCTTCGCAGCTCACGCGCGAAAACCCGGATTTGCCCGCCCCCAGTGGCAAAGCCATGAAGATTCGTTTTGAAGGCGCGATACTCAATATTTACGCCACAATGGTGGTGCGGCTGGCGCAGAGTGGTTTGTTCCGCGTTCGCGATATGTGGAAAAACGCCGTGGCCTACAGCGCTGTTGCCAACGGGGCAGTTTGCGGTTTGCTGCTGCAAGAGTTGAGCGAGAGCGCGGCGGAACTGATTTTATTCTATGACGAGAACACCAGCGAATACGTCCGCTACCAGTTTGAGCATTATATTCATTCGCATCTGCGGCGGCGGGCGCTGCCGAATACCATCGCTCATTCCTATTTTGTCATCTGTTCTGGATGCCAGTATGTAGTACCCGATCAGGTGGTGGAGATGCGGAAGGAGCGCTTTTTTGAATGGGTAGATTGCCCGGTATGTGGCAATCGCATTTCGCTGATCGGCCCTAAAGATGAAACCGTGCCTGCCAAACCCGCCTGGATTACCAAGATGAACCGGGTTGCCAACCAGCAACGCGATAAGGCCGAAGCTATTTCCACCCTCAAGGGCAAAATTGCCCTCGGCAGCTACGATGTATTTCTATGCCACAACAACAAGGATAAGGCGCTGGTGAAACGGGTGGGGGCAAAGCTGCGCGAACATGGCATATTGCCCTGGCTGGATGAATGGGAACTGCGCCCCGGTATGCCCTGGCAGAAAATATTGGAACACCAGATTGAGAATGTCAAAGCGGCGGCGGTGTTTGTGGGTGAAAACGGTGTTGGCCCCTGGCAGGATATGGAACAGGCCGCTTTCATCCGCCAATTTGTCCAGCGCGAATGCCCGGTCATCCCGATTGTTTTGCCCAATTGCAAACAGCCGCCGCAGCTTCCCTATTTTCTCTCCGGCATGACATGGGTTGATTTCCGCAAAACCACGCCCGACCCATTCCAGCAATTGGTGTGGGGTATCACCGGAGAGAAAGAACATTCCGTGTTATAAAGCACTCAGTTTTCCGACTGCTCGACGAAACCGTGATACAGACAGCGCACGCTGATGCTTCCGTCCAGTCCGGTCGCAGTGATAGCCTGTGGATCGCCGGGAATCACATCCAGCATGTTGTCACTCCACTTAACGGCTTCGCGCACACTGACTACAACGCCTCGTGCCGGACGGTCAGCCTCTACTAACAAACGTTCATCATCCAGTCGTGTCACCTTCAGGCCGGGATCGGGATAAATCACATATTTGGGCGGATCAGGCCAGCGCACCGCTCGTGCCAGCACCGTTTCACCTTGCACAAGTCGCGCACTGACCACTGCCTCTGCTGGAACGGAAAGTATGGGCAGCGTAATAGGCGTTACTGCATTGGGCGATAGCTGAACAGCAATTTGCTCCGTTTTCAAATGCTCACCATCCAGCGTCCAGACCTGAATGTCCAACACACTTTCAATCGTCGCCAGTGATCCATTCACCGCCCAATACTCGGTCGCATCTATCCCTAAACTGACCGGAGCCATCGCCCGGCGCATTCGGTAGTAAGCCGGCTTCGGGCGCAGATAATAATCGGCCAATGCCCAACTGGTCACAGGCCAACAGTCGTTCAACTGCCACACCAACGCCCCGGCGGTTCGGCGGTCGCCCGCTGTCCCCCAACGCCGCCGCCAGCCGTCGATAGCCGAAGCAATCGCTTCCGACTGGATGAACTGCGTGTTATAGATATATTCCTCAAAATCAGTCGTCGCCCGCAGGTTGCCCGCCAGATACCACGCGATGCGCTTCGGGCCATCCGTCGCCTTGTTGTGATGCTCAATCACTTTGCTTTCGGCATAGCGGTCTTCATATTCGGTGAACTTTTCAACCGTGCTGATGTCCGGCATCGCCTGCATCCCGAATTCGCTGATGAAGCGGCTGCCAAAGCGCGGATAATCCCGGTAATCCGCCATCGGCCCGTGCCAGATTTCCCATGTATGCCGATCACCCACCGTCTGATCTTGAGCATCCTTCCCGCCGTATGGACTCCCCGGCCAATACGGGCGCATTGGATCAAGCGCCGCGCAAACTTCTGGCAGCAGTTGTTCATAAATCGCCCGTGCCGGAAACCGCGTCGTCGTAAAGTCGCCCGTGAAATCCCGGTCATACGCCCCAATCGACTGCGCCAGTGCATAATCCTCATTGTTGCCGCACCAGATCACGATGCTGGCATGATGCCGCAAACGTCGCAAAGCCGCTTCAGCCTCTGCATGGACGCTGGCCTGAAACCAATCCAGCGCCGGATACTGCCCGCAGGCGAACATGAAATCCTGCCAGACCAATAACCCCAACTCGTCGCAGATGTCATAAAAAATATCGGCTTCATAGATGCCGCCGCCCCAGATTCGCAGCATCACCATATTGCCCTCAGCCGCCATTTCCAGCCACGCGCGGTATTGGGCATCACTGATGCGGTTGAGCAGGTTATCTGCCGGAATCCAATTCGCCCCGCCGCAGAAGATTGGCACATTGTTGATCTCAAAACAGAACGATGTCCCCGCCTCGCTCGGCAGTGTATCTTGTGCCAGTTTCAACCGCCGCAAACCGATTTTCACTTCATGGCTGTCAAGCATCTGATCGCCATCCATCAGCCCCACGACCACCCGATAACGCAGCTGTTGACCATACCCGCGCGGATACCATAATTCCGGTCTATTGATTTCAATCTGGTACGACGCCGCGTTATCTTTTACCTGTGTCTCGCCTTCCGCAATCGGCTGTCCTGCCGGATTAAACAGCGTGATATGCACCGTTTGTCCATCAACCGCACCCGCCAGCGATACCTGTATAGGCAGAACCGCCTCGCCCAAATCGGCGCTAACTTCCGCCAGAATATGCACATCTTCAATTCGCGCATTGTAAACTTCCAGCCGGATTTCCTTCCAGGCGCCAGCCGTCATCACCACTGGCCCCCAATCCCAACCGTAGTGATACTGCGCTTTACGGACGTACAAACGGCTCGAATCGCCATTCCACAAATGCAGCTTACCATGTTGGGCTTCCCGTTCCCGCCCACGCCTCATCGCTGATTCAAACTGGAGGTAAAGCGTATTCGCCCCAGCCTTCAGCTTATCCTTCACCTCGACCCGCGCCGGAACGAACATATTGTCGCTTTCCAGAATCCGTTCCTCGTTCAGCCACACCGTCGCAAACGTGTCCAACCCGTCGAAGCACAAATCAAGATTCGTCGCTTGCAAATCGCTTTCCGATACCTGAAACGTACAGCGGTACAGCCAATCCGCATCGCCCACCCACTGCACATCATTTTCGTTCAGCCCCACAAATGGGTCAGGGATGCGCCCCGCAGCCAGCAAATCCTGCTGAACCGTCCCCGGCACGCTGGCGGGAATCCACTCGCCACTTTCAAAATCGCTGAGGATAGGCCGTGCCGAATCGCGCTGCTTCAACTGCCAGTTGGCAGACAAACTGTACCGCTGCATACATGCTCCTTCAGAGGCTGTGTTTTATTAAAGTCAGAACTTTCGCTCGTCTCCACCATTTCTGTTTTGTTCCCCTCGCCATGACGCGGATGCGGAGGGTTAGGGTTATGAGCGAAAACCCTAAAAATGAAGATGCTCTATTGTAACGAGGAATAAAAAGCCCTGCCCGTTTGTCGTAGGCGCATGATGTATCATGTCCGCTTACATCACAAGCCATCCCTCAGTTGTCGGTAAGTTGCCGCCAGTGGAATGGCGAACAGAATCAGGAAACCGATATTGAAGATCGCATGAGGCACAATCCCAATTGACACCGAAAAACCGCTGTCCACCACAAACCACACCACAATAGATAAGGTAAGGGTTCGCCATGTGCTGCGCTGCGGATACTGAAATGCGCCAATCAACAACGACATGAACGTCACCATCCAACCAATGATGACCGCCCCCAATACTCCATACACAAATCGGATGTAGGCGTTCGCTTCAGCGCCAAACTGGGTTGCCAGATCAGGGGATGCGAAAAACAGCGTATCAAAAAGCTGTTGCATGGTCGTCGGCAGCAGAATCAGCGCCGCGCTGTAAACCATCACCCCGCCAGTAACGACCATCAACCATCGCCGCCAGAATTGAAATGACATGCTTCACCACCTCACGATATCCCGATAGATGGATACCAGTGTAAGGGTTCACAAACTGCCATCGACAGGCGGCGAACTGCCATTCACTGCCACTACCGATAACCGCCCTCCGGTTGATAGGCTCTGAAGTAATCAATGGCGAATTCTTTGGGATACGGCGCATCAGGATCATAGACCCCCGACCACGCCCCCTCAAAAGGATGCTCATACAGGCTTAACATGAACTGCATCGGATAATTGGGCGACTGCTGAACCGTGCGGATGTTGACGTTATCGAGGTAAAAATCCACATGTGTTGGCGTCCACTCCACCGCGTAGAGGTGATACTGCGCTGTATCAATCGGGAAGAAGTCTTCGTAAAATTCTTCTTGCAGGTTGGGATCAGCCCACGCATGAATGCCGTAACGGACGCCTGATGACGTTGTACCTGCCTGCGCGCCCAATAGCTCAAATACCGCGATTTCGCCAGATTTCTCCGGTGAATCTTCATAGCCGATCATCCACAACGCCGCATGGTTGGCGCTGGTACGAAGCCCTTGCGCCCGCATCTCAAAATACCCATACTGCGGCGTATACAGCCGGATATTTTCTTGTGCTTCCCGGACGCGGCATTCCTTGCTAAAACGCAGTTGACCGATCTCGCTCCCCACCGCACCTGCGAATGACCCTGTCTGAATCGACGAACACCGCACTTCGCCATCAAATTCGGGGCACCACGGCGGCTGATCTTTCGTGATTTGCAGCACCAAATTGCTATCCCGCAGGACGTAACGCGGCCTCGATTGTTCCCGTGAACTCCAATGTGGCAGATAAAACGGAACCCACTTGTTCAGGTCTAACGTTTCGCCGTCGAACTCATCATGAAATTCAAGCCGATACCCCGGTTTTTCCAGAGGATTAGCAGGGAAATCCCCGGCGGGCACTTTATCCAGCATTAGAACCATCCATACGTTTTATTTAAATGGGTTTTGCAGTACAGAAGGGGGTTTTTGTGCTAACCCCCTGCAACGGTTCGAGGTTTTAGTTCAGGTCATACGATGCGCCGGGGTCAAGCACAATCGGCGTTGCGCCCGTCTCATTGCTGACGTGGTTCGCCCATGTTCCCGCGTCCTGATCGATGACCGGGAAGGTTTTGTAATGCATTGGGATGACGAAGCGTGGACGAATAAATTGAATCGCCCGCAGTGAATCGGCTGGCCCCATCGTGAAGTTGTCACCTATCGGCAAAAACGCCAGATCAATCCCCAGATCACCAATCAACTGCATATCGCTGAACAGATCAGTATCGCCAGCATAATAAATTCGCGCGTTTTGGGTGGTGATGACGAATCCTTGCGGATTGCCACCGTAAGTCCCATCAGGAAATGATGAACTGTGGTGCGCCACCGTGAAGCGGCAGTGAACCAACCCATGATCGAATCCGCCACCTGTATTTTGGGCATGGGTATTACCGACACCCTGATTATTCAGCCATGCCTGAATTTCCCAATTCGTGACCACTTTCGCCCCGGTGCGTTGGGCGATGTCTACTGTGTCACCCAGATGGTCGCCGTGTGCGTGGGAAAGGAAAATGATTTCCGCATCCAGATGTTTGGGGTTTGCAGCCGCTAATGGGTTTCCGGTCAAAAAAGGGTCGATCAAAACGGGATGTCCGTCAATTTCCAGTGCGAAGGCCGAATGTCCGAGCCAAGTGATTTTAGTGCTCATGGGCGGTGTCCTCCGGGTCAAAAATATCTTTAGCTATTACTTTACAGTTTAGTCGCATTCCCCAAATCGGGCAAAAAGATTTACGTTTACCCACATTTGCCACAGAACTCATACCCCAGCCTAACATTATCGTAACCTGTTCAAGGCGCAATCGACCTCGGTAGTTACCTGTCCTTTCCTGTATGAGACGCAGCAAAGCCCATTTTTAGCGCGTCAATTTACGGGTTGAAAACCCCCTTACTTCATGTATAATTTTCCCATCCTGACATGGGGAAGGTTATATACATCGTATAGCCGACCACCAATGGGTCAACTTGGCCCCGTAGCGCAGTGGTAGCGCAGGTGCCTTTTAAGCACTGGGTCGTAGGTTCGAATCCTACCGGGGTCACAAAAGTCGACGTGAAGTGAACATCCAGTTCCATTGGGGCTGGATGTTTGTTTTCCAGCCCCGCGCTTGTTTTTGCGCTTCTCTTGCTTCTGACCGCCATCGCCGCCTGCCAGTTGATGCAGGTAGATGAACGGTGATTTCAGTTCTAATCTCAGCACATGACCATGAAGATCAATAACAACTCTATCGACGACTTGCCGCAAGATATCGCGCTGTCGCGTACTATCCTGCCGACTGTATCGCTCCCCAATCTGAGCAATGATTGACAGTGCTGCATCAAGATTTGCGATAGTTTCCCTATTTTCCTGTTGAATCGCTTTTAATGCAAATTTGATCCGATCTTGTTCATCCTGATACTCGTGGGCGAGCTTTTCAAAGGTCTCGGCACGCATTCCATGTTCGGTGAATGCACGCCACAGGTTGAGTTCCTTTTCCTTCGCTCGCTCCAAAGCTTGTTCAAGTGAGGGCTGTTCCGAGTTGCGGGCAAAGGAGTAATTGTTGATGTCTGAGAGATAAGTGCGTCGAATCTGTGGAATAATCTCGGGGCTGACCTGGATGTTTTGCAGGAATTGAGCGATCTGTTCATCTACGGATTGGCAGGGGAAATTAATTGGACTGCTCGGGATGCAATAGTAAGCTGCCCCTGCCTGAGTGCGTTTGGCATTGGGTTTGGAGCAGGTTAGCTTAACTAACTCAGCACCGGGCATTTGCAGATAAATCAGCCCTTGTAGGAGATAAAAGTTCTTTTTTTGAGGTACGGGCTTGCGGTTACGCTGAGAGAGGATAGCGATCCCTAACTCAAATTCCTCAGTTGAAACGATGGGTGTCCAGGTACCGCGTAAAGTTTTAGGCGGTATATTTGCCCAGTCATTTTCGGCAACGACCCAACCGGCATAAAACCAGTTATGGAAAACACGAGACAAGGCCTGTTTATTGGGAACGCGCTTGCCACTTTTATTGATCCGAATAAATGGGCGTCCATCTCGTAATCGATAGCCGCGTGCGAATAACGCTTCACATATATCTTCGAGGGTTGGACGATCTTGCAGCAGCAAATCCCAGGCATAACGCCAGACCTGCGACTGCTCAAGGTCGATTTCGACCCAACGCTTGTAACGTGCATGTTGAAGTTGCTCTTCTCGATCCAGTTCACCAATCTTGACTTCTTTGTTGACATAACCGTCCGGCGCACGCCACGGCCATTCGCCCTTGAGCAGCTTGGAGAGCATCCCGCCAGTGGTGCGCTTGCCAGTAATGGCCGACTCCCGTTTTGCCATCCCAAAGAGAATATTGAGATAAAGACGATCATCAGGGTCGGCAGGATTAAGATCAGGATGCGAGGCAAAACGCACACATATTCCTAGTCGGGTCATTTCATCAATGGCACGCAGCGCTTCTACATCGTCGCGCCCAAAACGATCAGGTGTCGAGGTAAAGACGTGCGAAAACTTTCCACGCCGAGCATCATTTAACAGGCTCTGGTAATTTTTTCGGTCAGCCGATGTCCCGGTGAAATTGTCTACATACTCACCCACCTGGGCTATCTGGTGGAAAGCAATAAGTCGCTGCTGAATATCGCGGCGCTGGGCTGCCTGCGAACGCTCAGGTGCCTGGACTTCCTCATCACTGGTGCGAAGGTAAGTCACAAAGCCGGACTGCGGTTGGATACGTTTGATCTTCCGTGTCATAGTCTAATTCAAAATGGAATGTCGCTGGATAGATCTTTACTTTACAACTTCTCTTGCTCGAATGGTTTTTTCTCTAAATTTCCTCCTGAATGATCTTTACTGACTATAATAGAAGGGGCATCGGGTTTGGCTGATCGTCGTAAAGGTTTTTCGCTACTAGGTGATGATTCCGTATAAAGCAGCAGTTGAGCAACCTGAAGGATGCGTGCCAGGAAATGTTCCGGTGTAGGTTTGTCGTTCATCTTTACAACGCCTGCTCCAACAATAATTGCCGAATCGCTTCGATCTCATCAGCCAAGTTAAGACGGTACTTCCAGACGTTGAAAGACTGCTGGGTAATGCCCATCGCATCGGCGGCACCGCGTTCGGTACCGTGTTGTCTAAACGATTCCAGCATGAGTTGTTCGATGCTTTTACCTTGCTCGCGCTCAATGAGCATCATCATGAGGGTTTTGACCTGTCGTCTCTTCATGTCAACTCCTGTAAAGCTGATTAAAATCCCAAAAATCTAATATATCACCTGATTTTCTAATCTGCCACATTGATTATTAGATTGTTGGGTAAAAAATCAAAACTACTAGCACAATGTCATTGTCAAAGACTGCCTTTTTCGATAATCTATCTACGAATCTAATGATCGGAGTAAGAAAGATGACGGATGATCGCAAAAAACGACTGGGCGAACGCATTCGTAAAGCGCGACGGGATGCAAACCTAACACAGGGAGACTTAGCGGATAAGCTGGGAATTAGTCAGGGTGTCATCTCAAATGTGGAAACGGGTGTCTCCACGATTGATGCCCCGGATCTACCCATGTGGGCGGAAACTCTGAATAAACCAATTATGTATTTCTATATCGATGAAGACGTTAATCCGCAGGAGCGGGCGCTCGCTGTCCTGAGTATGTTTCCAGAAGATCGTCTCGAATTTGTACTGCAAATGCTTCAAAATATGGCGCTAACCATGCACGAACGCACTGAAAATCCCGGCTGATAATTTCCTCAATGCTGTTCCCCTCGACAACTTCGATAACTCAATGAGCCTGGTGACGCTGTGTAGACAATGCTCAACTGGCTCAGTAGCAAAATGATTGATTCCTTTCATCACAATATCCGATTTTTAACCCATAATTCCTATATCATTTTCCGTCGTCATTTTGCATAAAAGAGGTTTATTGTCCTATCAAGTGATCACTGTAATGATGTGTATCGTAAAGGAGTCTTTGCATGGCTAAGTCTTGGTACGGGATAGATAAACGTACTATACACCGTTATGCACTTATTCCCACCAAAATGAATATCCCTCAGATGTATGGTGAATATGTTAAACACCAGGAGTTGGAAGGAAGACTAATTGATGTTTCTCATTACAAGTTCTGTCTGGTTTCCGCCGCCGCAGGATTTGGGAAAACCCGCCTGGTCGCAGAATTTGCGATAGATCGACCCACGCCTGGTTGTTGGCTAACGCTTGATGAAAACGATAATGACTTTACACGTTTTTGGAACTATTTCATTAGTGTCCTTCACTCCAAGTATCCACAGGTTGGACTCGAAGCGCTGAGATTGTTGCATACTCAACCAACAACTGAGGCTTGGTTTACCGCCCTAATAATGGATATTGAGCAACTCTCTGACCATGAGGTACTGATACTAGACGATTATCACGTCGTCGAGAATCAAACAATTCACGACACAGTTTTCAGGCTCATTGAGCATTTGCCATCCATATTCCATCTGGTGATTATCACACGCACCAATCCCCCCTTCAATCTGGCTCGGATGCGAGCTAACGGAATGCTTCTGGAAATTCGCACAGATGATTTAAAGTTCAGCACGGATGAGACCAGTCAATTTATTCAGAAGGTGTTGAGACTCAATCTACAAGAGGAAGAAACGAAATTGCTGCATGACCGAACAGAGGGTTGGCCTACGGGTTTACAAATCGCTGCCCGCGCCCTGGAACGCACCGACCAACGCGAGACTTTTCTGAAATCTTTCTCTGGTGGTCATCCGTATATCATCGACTATCTCATGGAGGAAGTTTTTCAAAATCTGCCTAAACGCACACGCGATTTCTTGCTGCAAACCTCTGTTCTGCGCTGCCTCTATCCAGCGCTTTGTACCGTAGTCACCGGCATAGAAGACGGTGAGGTAATCCTTCAAAATCTGGAACATAACAATGTGTTCCTTTTTCGTGATGACATCCGTCCACACTGTTATCGGTATCATCGATTATTTGCCGAGATGTTGCTAACTGTTCTCCGCCAGACACAGCCGACTATCGAGTCAGGACTTCACCTACGAGCCAGTAGGTGGTGTATGGATAACCATCTCATCATTGAGGCGATTCAGCATTCACTGGCTTTGGACGACTATGCACTCAGCACACAAATGATTGTTGAGAATACTCCTGCCTTGATGATGCGAGGTGAGATGGTACAACTGCGTATGTGGCTGGATACCCTGCCTACGGATTATCTGCGATCAAATCCGCGTTTAACGATCTTGTATGCATGGGCACTCTTATTTGATGGACAATTAGACCTTATTGAGGGCTATTTGGAGATCGCTGAAAACCATCTGAATGGACAGGACGAATCCGATCAAGTCCTTCAGCAATTTTTAGCCTTACACGGAGAGATTGTTGCGATCCGCGCTGAGAGTGCGCGTCTCCGAGGTGATTACCTCGGTTCCATCCATCTCGCACAAACCTCTATAAACTTACTTCCTGCGGATAACCTCTTGATGCGTGGGCTGATGTTGATGAATTTGAGTTTTAACTACGCCGCTTCTGGGGATGTCGAAAAAGCCCTCAATATCTTCTCCGAAAATCACTATCGCCATCCCAATGAGCAAAATACCCTGCTAACATCGGTCACGGTTGTCAATCGAGCCTGGTTCTATGCCGAACAAGGACAACTTCACCGTGCTTGGGATTTACTCTTACAAACCAAGACCGCCATTCTTGAACAAACCCCCGATTGGCTGCCAGTGATAGGAATTGTCGAAATCTCATTAGGCGAATTAGCCTATGAATGGAATGACCTTGACGGGGCAGAGTTGCATTTACTTCAAGGACTTGAGTTGAGTAAGCCCTGGCTGTATGTGCGCAACTTGCTGCCCGGTTATTTTACGTTAGCCAAGATCGGACATGCTCAAGGGAATTATGCCAAAGTCACGACTGCCCTCAATCAAGCTGAACTTTTAATACGTCGTGTTCATCTCACGCCTATGCTTAATCAACTGAAGGCGTTTGTGACACGTCTAGAACTCAGGCGAGGCAACGTGAGTGCCGCAGTACGGTGGTTGCGACAAAGTGAAACCCATCCACAAGTTGACTTCGAACGCCTGACGCAAGTTCAAGTTTTAATCGCCGTGAAACGCATCAATGAGGCACTTTTCATATTGGAAGCATTGCTATTGAATGCGCGAAAGCAACAAAAACAATATGCCGAAATTGAAATTTTGACTTTGCAAGCGATTGCCTATGAAGTACTAGAAAATACTCGGCAATCCGAAACCCTACTGGATCAAGCCCTCAGATTGGCCGAACCCGAAGGCTACATTCGTGTGTTTGCTGACAATCAGCTCAAAATAACACCGATCTTGAAGCGTCTGAATCAGCATCATACATCCGTGTATATTTCAGAACTACTCGAAGCCATCAACACCGAATTGGTATCGGATGAACAGCTATACTCCGTATTAGAGGAGGGCGAATTGGTTGAATCTTTAACGGAGCGGGAACGAGATGTACTCGTCCTGCTGGCTCAGGGGTTGCCTAACTCTGCTATCGCTATGCAATTGGTCGTTGGTACGGGAACGGTTAAAACCCACGTCAAAAACATCTTAAGCAAATTACAAGCCAAGAATCGTACACAGGCAGTCATTCAAGCACGTAAATTGGGATTGCTGCCCGATTAACTCTGGATATTTTCTCTATCTTTAGAGAGAAATCAACAATCTCCCATAAGAGAGAGGGAAAGCGCATGTCTTAAATTTATACTTCCTTAACCCACTTTATAGAAAGGCTGGTTAAGAATTGTCTGCGTTACAAGACGGCACGAACGAACGTTTAACTTCTCGGAGAGTAGAACTCTTGGCACGCATCGCAGTATTACTTCAAGAACTACCTAATGAAGATGTGGAAAAACTCATAGAAATGTGGATTTCGGAACTCCATACGACAAACCTATCTCTAACCAATAATCAAGCTTCTACAGATTAACTGAAATGCAGCTCACCATAACTATTATCTTCGACCCACCTATATTTTCTCCTTACCTTAACTACCAATAAGGAAGAGGATATTCCTCTCCCTTATTGACGGAGAAAACTAGCGTTGTCCATTAGGCCAGACTAGGATAGGCATATTGACGACTACACCAGGATGTTCAATTATGACTTCGCCATTTTCTTCGGCTTCCAAGATTTCACGAATACTGGTCAGTTCGCGTGCTTCTGCATTCTCTTGCCATGTTACGAGGTTGATGGAGCGCAGTGGTGTGTATGCTTCGTCACCGGGCACGCTGTCAAACACATCAGGTTGGTAGCCAAGCGGCCCCATAGCCTCTACCCCATTAGTGAATACATAAACTTTGCTGAGAAGTTCTTCTGGGACTTCTGCCAGGCTAGGAACAACCAGCACATCCGTTCCCATCATGTTGGTCAGAATTTCAGCTACTCCCTCATCAGATGCCTCGGGATGAATAAAGTAGACTTTCCCACCTTCGTAGTAGGCCAATGCCAGCGGCGCGAGATTATCAACAGAATACTCAGTTTCCATCTCCATACCACTCGTCGCATCTGGGGTGGTGACCATGCCCGGCATCATCTCGCCGGACATCATCATGTCCATCATGCCGCGCATCTGTTCCATTTGGACACGCATTTCGTCGGACATTTCTATGCCCATCATCGCATCCAAGATTTCACTCATCTGCCCCATCATGGACATCATATCCATGCCCGGCATCATCTCGCCGGACATCATCGTGTCCATCATGCCGCGCATCTGTTCCATTTGGACGCGCATCTCATCGGACATTTCTATGCCCATCATCGCATCCATCATCGACATCATATCCGTGCCACCTATTTCCCCCATACCCATTCCCGAATCTGCATTTGTATCGGGTTGAGGGGTGGGTGTGACCTCTGTCTCTGGGTGGTGCTCTGTATGTTCGTCAGCTGTGGGTTCTGAAGATTCTGTATTCGCCACCAGAGCGATCTCAATACTTAGCGCGGGCGATGCCGGAAGCTGTGAGAAGCTAATCCCATTAGGCCCTGAGCCAGTTTGAACGCTGGCAATAACCTCCTGGTTGGCTAAATCCAGGACAGATACGCTGTTTTCATAGAGATTAGTGATATAGGCGTACTGCCCTGACGGCTCAACGACCACGCCATGCGCGCCAACCCCAGTTTCAATCGTGTTCACCACCGAAAACGAAGCTGTGTCGATAATGGATACGGTTGTGCTGGGATTGTCTTCCGTCCCTTGATTTGCGACGAGCAAGATGCTGTCATCAGGTGTCACAAATACCTGAACAGGGCCAACCCCGACCTCGATAGTGTCAATGAGCGTTTGAGATGCTACATCCACTTTGGCGACAGCATTTTCTGCATTCAGTGAGACATAGACCAATGCACCATCTGGTGAAAAAGCAACCTGTACTGGACGCTGACCGACCTCAATATCGGCAACGCGGGTGTTTGTAGCGGTATCGATCACACTCAAGGTCGTGCCATTGGTATTCGCCACGTAAATCCAGCGTCCATCCGGGCTGGAGCGAAGCCCGTGGGGATATTCGCCGACAGGTATCGTCGCAACTGCTGTCAGGCTAGTGACATCAATGGCTGTTACGGTGTTATCGCCGCTGTTTGTGACATAAGCAGTTTTTCCATCTGGGGACAGGATAATGTGGGCAGGATGTTCACCTGTAGGCACAGTACCGATCAGTTCATAAGTCAGAGCATCGATCAACACGGCGGTAGAGTCATGCCCACTGACTGCCCATACACTTGCACCGTCAGGAGAAACCTGAATATTGTGCGGACCTTCGATACCGGTGAGGGTCGTAATCACCTCGTTCGTGTTAGCATTGATTACAGTGAGACTGTTCCCAAACTCATCGGCGACCCAGATTGTTCCCTGGATTGCGTCGCCAGCGGCTGAAACTGGTAGCGGAGTTGTCATTAACAGCGCCCATGTAAAAAGCAGTAAACTCAGCCCAGTGATGAACGTTAGCCTCACAGTCGGGTTAAATGATTTGATGTTTATCACATCAGTGTCCTTTCGTATACAGTAATGGATCACGTATATACCTTAAACTGTATTGTTGGCTTTCCTATGCGCCGTTTCGCGGTCTGACTCATGCGCCATTTGGCGTATGATCGTTCGAAGAGTAGTCGATCCGTTCATCATATCGCGCAAGTTTCTCGCTCAACGTTCTCACAATAGAGCGGCTTTCCGCATTGACAAGTGGCAACCCAAACGCGGCGATTCCTATGCCGAACAGTACACCGGAAGCGAGGCGCATCCAAGAATTGAAAGAACCAAAGGCGTCACCCTGATAAAAACTGTCCGGCAATGAGTGAGTCGTGAGCTTAGCAAGCCACTCGTTGTTAAAGCGAAATCCTGCTGTTAGTCCATTCAAATCACTGACCATGTGGGTGATTCCATCTATGGTTATTGGCAGTGTGAGGAGAAGGGCTATCCATATCGAAATAGAATTAAAGTTGCTTTTTCGCCTTAAGAGACCGTAGACAATGCTAGCAATCCAGATGCCGCCGTACATTGCTACCATTCGGTCTGACCAAGCAACTTTCCAGCCCAAGTCCGAGTTGCCCTGAAATGCTTTGAGGAGCAGCAGATCCGTAATATTGTTTCCGTTGAAATTGAGCGGTAACTCATCGAGGCTATACATGGCCTTCGGCCCAAATATGAAAAAGGATCGTTGAGCCATCTGATGACAAAGAGGAGAGTAGAGTAAATAGATTGCGTCTCCACCGGCTGTCCAACCAAAGCGCATAGCTACGGGAGCGAGAAACGGCAGCGCATTTAAGATTCCTAATAAAACAACGACGATTGCCAACCAATGCCGGAACATGTAACGAGTTACACGGATGATTCGTAATCGACGACGAATTTGAAGGGACTGTGTCTGCGGTAAATTCATAAATTTCCTCTTGGGCTATTGAAATAGCCGTAACACAAACCAGCAATTCGTCAGATATCTCGATGGCTTTTACGCTCCAGTTCTGTTTAGTCACCATGCCCGTCATTATCTATTCCACTGTTAGCAGTAGTCCATCGAAAATCGCAGTATTCGTCACCCGCCGCAAGCGTGTGCTTACGTTCGAGTTTGCCGCCCCACATTTCAGCAAGGGCATAGTCCTGATTACACCAACTCCCAACGCAAAGTTCTCGTAACCTCTGTGAGCGAAAGTATTCAGCTACGGGGCAACGGGTCACGTTGAACGAAATAACAGTTTTATCGAGAAGATCCTCCATGATGTAACTAGGAGGATTGAATGGAAACCGCCGGAAAAGGTCAGTACATACACGAAGGCGGTCTGTGGATGTTCGGGCAAGAACTAACGAAAGGAGACGGGGAAGAATTCCCCACCGCTTATAAATGACCCAAGCCGTATCATTAGTGAGTTGTATAGAATCTTTTGGCTCTACCCCTTCCGCTAAAAGCGCACTGTAGAATGCCACCGTCATACCTGCGAGCGTCACATTCATCCTCGCGCCTAATGTCCGTTCTTGTGGAATGCTAGGAGCAAGTTGGTCGAAGTTGCGCCAAACTTGGTTGAGAATGCGGTTCACGTCGGCGCGAGTAAACCTGGCTGTTTCAGGTTGCTTTGTTGATCGACTTCTGTCGACAAGGGCGCGGTAAGCCGCCCTACTCAGAATCGGTTTCATTACTCCAATTAGCGTGGACATAGGCTTTCTCCTACCTCGTCTTACACTCAGTATAGAAATCTAGCCGCGTAAACTCAT
This sequence comes from Anaerolineae bacterium, assembly GCA_019912965.1. Classification (GTDB taxonomy): domain Bacteria; phylum Chloroflexota; class Anaerolineae; order Aggregatilineales; family Phototrophicaceae; genus CFX2. The sequence continues at coordinate 3,105 of JAIOHM010000088.1, read as the reverse complement.
CCGCCAAATGGCTCTCTCATGCCCCCGCCGAACAACGGGCGGCAAACACTCCGACTTATGCTACTGTGTAAGTGCAAATAAGGCAGACACCCGTACTATGCAACCAAGAGATTCCTTCGGGAGCGGATAGGTATGGAAACAGGTAAAGCAGAATCAGCACACATCGGTCGTGCCCGCAAACGCCATCTCATGCGGCTGCAAAAGCAGATGGCATTGCCACCTACCGACAGCTTTGACAAATACACTTCACCTCACGTTTCGGGCTATAAAGCCAAATGGATTGAAATCAGACGAAAGACCATTGCAGATCAGTTGACTGCTGTAAAGATCGCCGGTACAGCTCTTGCTGTATTGATAAGTCTGTTTGCCGCTACCCATCTCCTTGCTGGGCATATTTTCCCAAATGTCTGGATATTAGGAATGTCGATTGGGGATATGTCCATTGATGCAGCCGAGGCAAGACTGCTCGAAATCTGGGACAGTCAGGTTCAGATGCAATTGATAGATGGAGACCGGGTGTGGTGGGTTTCGCCCGATGACATCGGTTTGCAACTGGATGCCAGAGCAACGGCGGAGCGTGCTCGCAGTGTCGGGATGGCTGGTATTCCATTTGGCTACAATGTCGAGCCAGTGGTCAGCGCCGATGAAGTTAAGGCTGAAGCTTATCTAATAAGCCTTGTAAATCAGATCAACGTCAAACCATACAATGCCGGATTTGAGTGGCGAGGCGATCAGCTCATTGGAGTTCCGGGTCGCGCAGGGTACGATCTGGATATTAATCGGACGCTGAGTAATCTTATGCAATCGCCAACGGATGTTGTCGTCTTGCAGCAACTTGATCTCGTCACATCACCAGTTCCTCCCCAGGTGGCAGACCCGACGCCGTACCTCGAACAAGCACGCCAACTGACCAGCCAACCCTTTGCTCTAAATGGATACGATCCCTTCAGAGATGAATCGATTACCTGGACAACCACTCGTGAAGTTGCAACCTCCTGGTTGGAGGTTAGCAGTACAGGATTGAATCTACGCGAAGACGCGATCACGCCCTTTGTCGAGGCACAGAATGCAGCTTTACACGCGGCTGAAGCCAATCGTTTCCTTGATCCCATCGAAACGGCTGAGAGCCTGCGTCAGGCCATTGCACAGAACCAGCACTCTGTAGCGGTGCGTATCCGTTATCATCCAACTATATATACGGTTACGACAGGTGACACCGGCTATCGCATTGCTCGTAAAACCGGTATTCCTTTCTATTTGATTCAAGCGGCAAATCCGGGATTTGATTTAAGTATTTTATCTCCGGAAGATACCCTGCAGTTGCCTTCGCGCGATGTGACGGTGCCGTTGCCGCCTCTAAACAACAAGCGAATTATCGTCAATTTGGACACGCAGTATCTGGTTGCCTACGAAAATGGACAACAGGTGTTCAGTTGGTCAATTTCGTCGGGGATTGAACAAGCGCCAACTTCGCCTGGTATTTTCCAGATACTGAGCCATGAAGCGGTTGCATACGGCAGCAGTTACACGTTATGCGGCGATACCGGATGCGGTCAATGGGAAATGCAATGGTTTATGGGTATTTATGAAGTCACACCGGGTTTGGTAAATGGCTTTCATGGTGCAGTATTGCTGCCCAATGGTGCTTACCTCGGTGGTGGCAATGTTGGCGCACCTTACACTCTCGGTTGTGTGATGTCAGAGAATAATAACGCGCAACTTCTTTTTGAGTGGGCGGATGAAGGGACAATTGTAGAGATTATTTCCGGTGAATTTCAGCCTCAGAGCGAATTGGGTAGAGACACAATCCCTCAAGTCATAAACTAGCACTTCATTGTTAGCTGTATATCTTATATTGTGACTTTTACACTGACTACTGTTCCATGAGACGGAGATGTGGCAATTTTCAGTTGACCTCCAACGATCTGTACCCGTTCACGCATTCCCATTAGCCCGAAGTGACCAGTTCGTGTTAGTTCGTTAAAGGTGGATGGTAACTCGAATCCATTCCCATCATCACAAATGCGGAGGATGACTTCGGTTTCGGCATATTTGAGTTCTAATGAGAGATTTTGGGCATTCGCGTGGCGTCGCGCATTGTTGAGTGATTCTTGGGCGATACGGAATAGAGCCAGTTCTTTATCTGCTTTAAGACGACGGGCCGAACCCATAATCTGGAAAGCCGCTCCCGTTTCGCGAGCCAACATTTCCAGCGCAGTTTCCAGTCCCAATTCTTCAAGGTAGAGGGGGCGTAATGCGCGACTAAACCGGCGCACCTCTTCAATAGCACTATCGATCATTTGGCGCAGTTCAACGACACGTCCGGGTGTTTGTGCCGAATTGTGTTCAAGGGTGCGTTGTACCATCTGGGCTTTATGACTCAGCGCAATAAGTGTTTGGATGGTTTCGTCATGTAATTCACGCCCCAATCGTGCCCGTTCCTCTTCTTGAGTTTCTGTAATTGCGCGCAGATAATCTTGCAGAGCAGCCTGATAACGCTGCAACTGACGAGCCATTTGATCGATGGTCTGGCGCAGATCTTCGATTTCCTTAACTCCCCCAACAGGCATTGTGGCAGCCTCGAAGTCTCCCTGCCCAATCTGGCTCGCTTGCACCCCCAATTTTTGTAAGGGCTGCACCACAAAGCGAATGCCAAAAAAGAGAATCAATAAGGAAATCACAATAGCTGTTAACAAAATCAGCGGTGTTGACTGCTCAAACCGCAGCAGAGGTACGGTCAAAGAATGCCAGGGTTCGCGGATAACCAGCACCCAATCAGTGTTGGGGACCGGAGCATAGGCAATAACGTCACCTTCTCCTGTTTCTGGTTCAAAGACTACTCCGCTTTCCCCTGTGATCGCCTGTGAAACCCCAGGCCATAACAGAATATCGTGTCCTATTTGAGGGCTATCGCCTTTACTAAAGAGGATATCACCCTGTCGGTCAATCAATACCATAGTTACAGTCGTATTGGGATGTTCAATTTCCAACAGATGATCTAATTCCAGCCCATTTATGGAGACATCTGTAAGTGCGCTCTGGGAACGCAAGGCATTGTAATTGGCCTGCAATGAAATCACTCTCGCCAATGCCACTACAAGGCGA
>JAIOHM010000087.1 GCA_019912965.1 Anaerolineae bacterium | reverse complement strand
CAGCAAGCCATTGAGACGACGGTTGACGCGCACATATTCGACTGCATAAACACACATTGCCATCCCAAGAAGAACCCGCCCCATCAGCACTGACCATGAGAGCTGCATATTCAGCATCCGGCGGAACGGTGGAACGGTCATACCAGAGGCGAGGATATTCAGTATCGACACAATAATGAACAGAAGCAGCAGCCAGTCCAGTGCAAAATGACTCCACAATCTTTTGTAGACGATTATTCTGGCCCCAAAGACAATTGGCAGACCCAGAAGCAGAAATAGCCAATTATCTCTGCCGGGCGAAGGCTGCCAGAATGCCACCAGCATGATAAATAGCAAAATGGGTTCGAGCCAGAGAACAGCGCGGGCAACTGCGGTGAGAACGGAGGGCTGTTGGGTTTGTGTCATGCGGATTGAATCCACTCACTATATTATTAATGTCATTTGCCAGACCAACAATAAGGTGATATAATCTTGTCAGAATTGTAATGATTGTTTATAATCAGACGCGTTAAGCGAAAAAACAGTCTTAGTATGGCCGTTACGAATCGGCAAGGTTATCCATGAAGATTTATGAAACCGTAACAAGGGTCACGCTGGAAATGTTCCGGGAACGTTCAGCGGGTAAAAAAGTAATTTTGCTTTACCCCTGGACGAACTACAGAACGCTTTTTCTAGCCCATTTCATGGCTGGCGATTCTCCAGGTCTTTTATACTACCGTATTTCGGATGGTCAATCCACCCTGTCAACATGGTTAACAGCAATGGCTGAAGAATTTGAACAGGTGCTGGGAAAATTTGGAAAGAACATTCGTAGCGCCTTGAAAAAAGGTGGCGATGCGGAAAAACTGGGCGAGGCGCTGGCCGCTGATCTTGGAGCACACCGCCGCGAAGGTGTCATCCTTTATGTAGACGAACTCGACCGCGTTCCGTTTGATGCGGATTTTCAGCGGTTTGCGCGGGCGCTGGTGGGGTCACTGCCGGATCATGCTCAGGTCGCTTTCAATTCCCGCCTGTTGACTTACCAACCCTGGTACGATATGGTGGCACGGGGCGAAGCGCTGGTATTGGGCACGGAGTATCGCAAAGATGATGTGATGTTCACCGTGCAGGAGAATCCGCGTCCTCAGCTAGAGGTATATGCCTTCGGCAGGGGCTACGCGATTGTAAATGGGCAGCATATCACCAACTGGGATGGTGCCCTTCCCCGCAATTTGTTCTTCTACTTTATGGATCGCAATCTAGTTACCCGTAAAGAGATTTTCAAAACTTTCTGGCCGGATTTGCCCGTAAAAGAAGCCACGAATGTTTATCATGTCACCAAGCGGAAAATCACCGAACGCATCAGCATGAAAGTTGATCTGGAAAACAGCTACGAACTGACGCAGTACAGCGGCGGTTTTTATATGCCAAGCGACAAGGTTGTGCGGCATTATGATGTTGGCGATTTTCAGGCAGCCGTGGAACGCTCGATTGTGGTCAACGATGAGCGCGAGGAAGAACGGCTATTGACAAGCGCGGTAGAACTGTATAAAGCGCCGTTTTTACAGGACAGCGAAATGCCCTGGATGCGGGAACGCCGTGAAGCCTTGCGTCAGATGCATGCTCAAGCGTTAATTGGCTTGGGACGGTTGAATAAGCGGCGTGGTGATGATGAGCGCGCGTTGGGCTTTTTCCTGCGGGCGATTAAAGAAACGCCGGAACGTGAGGACATACACCGCGAGGTTATGAGCATCTATTTGCGGCAAGGTCGTGCGTTGGACGCCCGTGCACAATATGAACACCTGACTCAGATGCTCAAGAAGCAGTTGAACATTGGGCCATCCCGCGAGAGCCGCGAACTGCTCAAGCTGATTGAAGCGGCGATTTAGCAGAAAAACTTGTCAAATCAGCAAAAATGTGGTAGGGGCGAGGTGTTAAACCCTCGCCCTTTTGATTCAAACCTGTTGAGTAAAGGATTTACATCCTTTATTCACTATTTAGCCACCCGCGAGTATGGCGTTGGCTTCGTCGGTCATCCGTTGAGCGACTTCAGCTACATCCAGCCCACTGGAAGTCACATCTGCGATGCCGGTTGACAGAATGTCACGCACGGCGCTGTAGGATAGATTTTGCGGCGAGACATACACGCTGACTTCATCATTCGCCAGCTTATTTATCATCTCAACAAACTCCGGTACCATGCTGCTGGTATCCATCAGGGTGGCAGCGGATTTGCTCAATGGGAACAGCGACAGCAGTTGCGACCACTGTGCCTGAACTTCTGGTGTAGAGAAGTAACGGATGAACAGCCACGAAGCCAGTTGTTCTTCCGGTGTGCCTACGAAGGAGATGATTCCGGGGGTGAACAGTTGGAGAATGGGTTTTTCGCCAGCGGCATTTGAGGGTGCGGCCAATACCTTCCAGTCAGTGACGAGGTTGCCTGCATCGCGGACGGTGTTCAGCGTTGGGCCGATGCCAGCGCTGCTGCTGAAGGCAAACGGATTGATGGCGCGTGCCCAGTCAGCCGTATTGCCGAAGCGTTCCGCCGGGATGTAGGCGCAGCCCTGTGAATACAGGTCTTTGAGCATGGTCAGCACGCGAATGGATTGTTCACTGGTGAAGTTCCATTGACCATCAATCCAGATGCTGCCACCGCTACCTGCGACCAGCGATTCAAACTGTGAAGCGTCGGCAACAATCGGGAAGCCCTGAACTGCTGCACCATCCGCACCTGTCATGCCACTTTGGGAAGCGGCGCAGGCGGCAGCGGCGAATTCATCCAGTGTAATGGGTGAATCCGCTGAGAAGCCTAGTTCCTGCATCATAGCTGCGTTGCTAAACATCACCAGACCGGAAAGTTGATTTGGCCAACCGAGACGGCCTTCCTCAAAGACCCAGGCATCCAGTGCAACCTGTGTCAGATCAGCCAGACCTTCTTCGCTGTAACCCCATTTTGCGTCGCTGAGGTATGGCGTCAGGTCAACCACGACATCATCCAACGCATAGCTGAGGGCATCGTTGGGATAGCCAGCGGCGATGTCTGGCAGATCACCAGAGACGATGGCGTTGTTCACCAGTGTGCGAATGTCGCCGTAGTTGCCCTGTGCAATCGGGTTCACGGTGATGCCATAAGGATTAGTGGCATTGAAGGCATTCACAATACCTGTGATGATCGACAACTGGAACGGATTGTTGTACTGGTGCCAGTAGTCAATGGTGACGCCGGTGGGATCAACCCCCGCGAGGTTATCCGATTCACCTTCATATGTGCCTGCCTGGGCACCAAATTCAACCGGAGGCAGCGGTGTGGGTGTGAGTGTCGGTTCGGCAGCAGTAGCGGTTGCTTCCTGCGCGGCGACGTTGAGTACGCCACCAACCAGCACCAACATCATCATAACCAGTAACATAAGTTTACGCATACGATTTTTCTCTCCTGTCATTTTATGCAGTGCCCCGGCGTGTAGTCCCTCCCGCCGCAGGCCAGATCAATCTAACAAACACCGCGCAGATAAACGCAGTGGAGGGGTCGGAGGTTAGCAGTTGGTTGTTAGCATAAGGTTATCCAGAGACGAAATCTGCTTTAACCTTTTAAACCGGTTGAAGAAATGCCGGCTGTAAATTGGCGCTGAGTGAAGAAATAGAGCGCCAAAATCGGGATAATCATGATAACGGCAGCCGCCATTTGCAGGTGGAGTTCGTTGGGCGAATCGGCATTGACGAACTTTTGCAGCCCAAAAGCGATGGGTCGCCATGTATCGGTTTGCACCACCAGCAGCGGCCACATGAGCGAATTCCACGAGGCGATGAAGCCGAACATGGCGACGGTCATAATGGGTGCACGGGAAAGAGGCAGCATCACCGACCATAAAAACCGCAGATGCCCCGCGCCATCAATATGCGCGGCTTCCCACAATTCAATCGGGATTTGCAGGAAAAACTGCCGGAGCAAAAAGATGCTAAACGCCGAAGCCATGAACGGAATAGTCAGGGACGGCCAGCTATCCAGCCATTTGCCCGCTTCACCAAACAAGGATTCGCTGAGGCGGCTGAACCAGACGACGGTAAGATAATTGGGGATGAGGGTAGCGATGGACGGAATCATGATGGTTGCAATCATGACGCTGAACAGCACATTGCGCCCGTAGAAGTTCATGCGGGCGAAGGCATAGGCCGCCGGGATACAGATCAACAATTCTCCAATGACCGTGATAGCCGTGATGCGAACGCTGTTCCACATAAAGGTTGAAAGGCTCGCCATGTCCCACGCTAAGGGATAATTCTGGAACATAGGCACGGCTGGGAACAGGCGTCCGGCAGCGATTTCGCCGCTGGTCATCAGCGATGAACTCACCATCCAGAAGAATGGCCCTAATGCCAGAACCGCCCCAAATATCAGGGTGACGTAGGTGAATAACTTGCTCCAGTTAAAGGTTCTGGATTCGCGGATGGTGGCAGGTTTTGCGCCTTCCAGCGGACGAACGAGATCAGCCATAGAACACCCTCCGTCCAGCGAAGCGATTTTGTAAAATCGTTAGCAGCAGAATGACCGCGAACAGCACAAAAGCCAATGCCGAACCATAACCATAATTGGGACTGGCATCCGTAATTTGTTTGAAGATATAGATGCTCACCGTATCCATCGTGCGACCAACAGCGGGTGTTCGCATAATCCACAACTGGGTGAACGCCTGAAACGTGCCGATGATGGCGACCAGCGACAGGAAAAAAGTGGTGGGTGAAAGCAGCGGGAGCGTCAGGCGGCGGAATACCTGCCAGCCGGATGCACCGTCGATGCGCGCTGCTTCGTAAAGCTCGCCGGGAATGTTGCCCAAGCCTGCCAGAAAGACGACAGTGGCATACCCGGAATACGTCCAGATGGAGTAAATGATGACCACTACCAGTGCCAGACTGGGGCCGGAGAGGGCTTGTGGAGTCTCTGGGCCGAAAATTAACCGCCCGACGCCGACGGGTTCGAGCAGCCATTTTTGTGGCGGTACGCCGAAGAAACCGACGATGTGATTGATGATCGAATCCTGACGATGGGAAAAAAGCAGGGTGAAAACAATCGAGGTGGCAATAAAGGGCATGATATACGGCAGGAAAAAGATCATGCGGAACAGGGTTTTTCCCTGAATGTTCTGATACAGCAGGTAGGCCAAACCCAACCCGATGGCTAATTGAATCGGAACAGCGATTGCAGCGTACATGATGGTGACGCTGAAGCCGCTGAGCATATTGGCATCGGCGCTGACGAGGATTCGCGGCAGTTCGGCTATCAATAGATAACCACCGAGCGCCAGCAAAATAGCGGCTAACCCTGTAATCAGGAAATTCCGTTCACCGAGCGCATTAACCGCCCGATTCCAAACGATAAATGCGCCAACCAGCAGGGCTACCCCTAAACTGATGAGGATGATTTGTGACCAGATGGGCAGTTCGGTTCCTTCGGCGCGGGCAGTTTCGACAGCAAGGTTGATGGTTTCCAGCGTCAACTGCATCACCAATGCACCCACGCCCAGCGCCAGTGTGCCTCCGGTTGCCCGCCAGAGCAGGCTGTTGTCCTGTGAACGAAGCAGACGGGATATTCCAAAGCTGATAACCAGTGCAGCCAGCAAGCCAAGCATCATCAGGCTCGCAGCATCAGCTACTTCCGGGAACTGGAAACTGGCGAACAGTTCGCGCACAAACAGGTTTTCGGTCTGTGCCTGCCCGCGTAAACGGCGGGGTACATCCAGCACAACGGGCAGCAGCAGGGCAAACCAGCGTACAAACAGCAGAGCCGCTAAAGCATTGATCGCACCGGGCAGCAGATAAAGGATGCCGGAACGTTCAGTACTCAAGGTTTGTCGCAGCACACGCCAGAGCAGTACTCCGCCCAAAATGAGCGCGGCTGCCGCAGCCCAGAAGAACAGCACGAAGGCGAAATCACCCATCGCCTGATGGTAATTGGTCAGTCCGGCGTATTCATCCGGGAAGCGACGCCAGCGATGCAGGCTGACGAAAAAAGCAAAGGTTACGGGGAACAGGCCGAAGGTGAAAATCAACAGTCCTGCCGGGAGCAGAAAGGCATAGGCTGTCAGATTTTGCATCAGAATGCGTCGGCGTCGGCTGATCGTGCGGGTCGCGGCCATAAATTGAATTTCCTCGCGGCCAGATAAGTGCCCACTTATTCTAACGGACTTTGACGATACACAACAACACTGTTGTAAAGTTTGACCAAGTCTTTCGATAGTCTTAATTTGACTTAATTCACCCTTAAAATTTTGGACGCTTTTTCCGTAGGTCTGTTATACTGGCAATATGGACGATTCATTATTTGAAGACGATGATGTATCCCAAATCCTGGACCCCAACAGCGAGAAGATGCCGCCTGATCATATTGGTGTATTGATTGCCGGGGCGGTGTTTATGCTGGCGGGCTGGGCTGGGCTATACAATTTGGTTACGGTCACAAGGCCATTTGTGGGGCAGCGGTGGATGTTCTTTTTGCTGCTGCAAGTGGCGATCACCGGGACAGTATTGCCGTTCGTACGTTACCTGAATGTGCGGTTTACGCCTGTGACTTCGGATTTGCCACCGGGCGGGGTTATCGTCCGGCAGAGTATTTGGATCGGGTTATTTGTGGTGCTGTGTGCATGGTTACAGATTCCGCGCGTCCTGAACCTGCCGATTGCTTTCTTCCTCGGTCTGGTGTTTGTAGTGATTGAAGCCTTTTTACGAAGTCGCGAAATACGGAATGAGCGAACAGAGTGATGAGTACCGAGGTAAAAGGCAAAATACGGTTGATTTTGGAGATGCAGATTTAAGTGGTGGATGTGAACGCGCTGCGGGGTTTGCCAGCGGTAGATGCGCTTATCAGCAGTTCGGGCGGGCAAGCACTAGCCGCAGAATACGGACGTGAGGCGGCAGTAGATGCGCTACGCCGGACGCTGACCATCACCCGCGAACGGCTGCGTAAAGGTGAGGATGCCTCTATTGAACAGGCTGCGTTGTTGGACGCGGCAGCCGATGATCTCCGATTATTATTTCAGCCCAGTTTGCGCCCGGTTATCAATGCGACAGGCGTTATTGTTCATACCAATCTGGGGCGTGCACCACTTTCTGAAGCAGCGCAGCGGGCAGTTCTGGACGCGGCGGCTCAATATGGGACGTTGGAATTCGATCTGGAAAGCGGGAAACGGGGCAGCCGTTTGCGCCATGCCAGCGATTTATTGGCGCAGGTGACGGGCGCGGAAGCCGGATTGGTGGTCAATAACAACGCGGCGGCGCTGGTGCTGTTGCTGACGGCGCTGGCACGCGGGCGTGAGGTGGTGATTTCACGTGGGCAGTTGGTGGAAATCGGGGGCGGTTTCCGTGTGCCGGAGGTGATGGAACAAAGCGGCGCGAAACTGGCCGAAGTCGGTGCGACCAACCGCACCCGCCCAACCGATTATGAACGGGCGATCACTGAACAGACGGCCATGCTGATGCGGGCGCACGCATCCAACTTCAAGCAGATTGGGTTCACGGAAACGGTATCGCTGGAAGAAATGGCGGAAATCGCGCATCGACATCATCTGCTGTTGGTGGATGATTTAGGCAGCGGGGCATTATTGGATACCGTACCGTTTGGGTTGGAGCATGAGCCGACGGCACAGGAGAGCATTGCGGCGGGTGCTGATCTGGTGGCGTTCAGCGGGGATAAGCTGCTGGGCGGGCCACAGGCGGGTTTGATTGTCGGCAAAAAGGCGCTGATTGATACGCTCAAAGGGCATCCGTTAGCACGGGCGCTGCGGGCGGACAAGCTGTGTTTAGCGGCGCTTTCGGCCACACTGGATCATTACCGAAAAGGCGAGGCGCTGACCAAAATCCCGGTGTGGCGAATGATTTCGCGTCCGCTGGCAGATATTCGGGCTGAGGCGGAAGCATGGGCGGCACAGGTGGGTGGTACGGTGATTGAGGGCGAGTCGGCAGTTGGGGGTGGGAGTTTGCCGGGGGAGACTTTACCGACGGCTTTGCTGGCGCTGGATGTGGAACATGCGGATGAATTCGCGGCGCGTTTACGGCGGGCTGATTCACCGGTGATCGCGCGAATCGCAGGCGGGCGGGCGCTTTTTGATCCGCGCACCGTTTTACCGGGACAGGGCGAAACGCTGATTCGAGTCTTAAAAATGTGCTTGACGATGCCCTAGTCGAGGGGTATAGTTTTCCCCGGTCGCGCAGGCGGCCCGCGATGAGGCTCGCGTTACGCTGGAAATGCTGATGGCTTCTACCTATAACGGGTAGAGGCCATTTTTTGTTATTCGGAGGCAGGGATGCGGATTGATTGGACAGAACACCGGGCGTTTTTGGGGATGCTGGTGAAGTGGGTGGTTTTGGGCGGGGCGGTTGGGGTGCTGGCGGGGACAGCTTCGGCGTTGTTTCTGGTAGCGCTGGATTGGGCGACGGCGGTGCGGGTCGCTAATCCCGGATTGTTATTTCTGCTGCCGGGAGCAGGATTCGTCATCGGGTGGATTTACCTGCATTATGGGGGCTTGGCACGGCGGGGCAACAATCTGGTGATCGAGGAAGTGAACCTGAATCAAGGGTATATTCCACGCCGGATGGCTCCGCTGATTTTGATCGGCACGGTGGTCACGCACCTGTTCGGCGGTTCGGCAGGGCGCGAAGGCACAGCGATTCAGATGGGGAGCAGTCTGGCGGATGGACTGACGCGGCGTTTGAAACTGAAACCCGAAGATCGACGGATGATGATTATTGCCGGAATCAGCGGCGGGTTTGCCTCGGTATTCGGGACACCATTGGCGGGATTCGTGTTCGGGATGGAGGTGCAGAAGGTCGGGCGCATTCGTTATGACGGGCTGATTCCATGTATGACTGCGGCGCTGGTAGGCGATCTGGTGACGCGGGCGTGGGGCGTGGGGCATACCCATTATTCGCATATGGCTGAGACGGGCATTCAGGCGGGTTTACTGCTTCAGATGACACTGGCCGGGATTGCGTTCGGCCTCGCCAGCTTGTTATTCGTGGAGATGACCGAGGGAATCCGGCGGTTGGTGAAGCGGTACATCAAGTATCCTCCGCTTGCACCAGTGGTGGGCGGCTTAGTGGTGATCGGGCTGACGCTGGTTTTGAATACGCAGGATTATTTGGGTTTGAGCCTGCCCTTAATCCGGGCGAGTGTGGATGGGGTAGGCGTCATAACGCTGGCGTTCCTGCTGAAGATTGTGTTCACGGCGGTAACGTTGGGGACAGGGTTTTTGGGCGGGGAAGTGACTCCGTTGTTCGTGATCGGCTCAACATTGGGTTATACGCTGGGTGTGGTGCTGGGGGTTGATCCGGCATTTCTGGCGATGGTGGGGTTTGTGGCGGTGTTCGCGGGGGCGAGCAATACCCCGCTGGCGTGTACGGTGATGGGGATTGAGTTGTTCGGCGGTGGGGCGGCGATTTATTTAGCGGTGGCGTGTTTTGTGGCGTATCTGGCTTCCGGCCACCGGGGGATTTACAGCACCCAGCGGGTGAGTACGCCGAAGACGAATACGGTGAGGCCGGAATTGGTGGGGCGGAGTTTGGAGGAGGTAGGGCGGGAGTAATGGGGATGAGTGCTGAGTTCCGAGGTAAAAGAGAGCACAAAGTACTGGGTACTGAGTAAAGAAGTGACGAGTTGCGAGTAACGAGTAAAAAAGCACAAAACGAAAAGCAATCTCAGAAATGCGTTATGACAGTAAAAGTGCAAAAGATTCGCAAAATGCAAAATTGCCGTAGGTGTTGTCGGCGGGAGTGCGGGAAGCAGGCATGTCGCAAATGTCAATGTCGGCGGTTGAGACGGGGAGCGCCGTAGTGTGCAGCGGCTGTGGGGGAGCCTGCCGCCGCGTTGGCGGTATTGTCATTGTGCAGCGGGAACAAGGGAGATTGGCGCTGACATTGTGCAATTGTTTGTCGTTCATAGTTTCCAGTTACGAGTTATCAGTTTCCAGAGAAATTCAGAAGCGGTTTGCGCGCAATGGCGGAAGGGTTTGACCGCCAATAGGCTATCCGCTTTTAGCACAACAAAAACGAGGATTTGCACAGGTGGGATGCTGTGCAAGGGTGCAATGGTCAGAATTTCTGACCCTACAGCGATTCTCATTATAGAACAAAAGGGCTATGAGTCAAGTTCGAGTTTCCAAAGGGTGCATCCGAGAATAGGGACAGACCTGCCAGTCAGTCCCGCAGGCTTTCAACCGTCAAGCCTGTATCGCTAACCCTTTGCGTCCGGGCTGCGACAGGAACTCGACGACTTTCTGCCCATCTTCGGTGGTCACTTCACGGATGGTGGCATTGGCGATTTCGGGGTCAGTGCGCTTCAAAATGGCCCGAACCTGTTCATTATCCCCAGCTACACCCTGCTTTCCGGCTTGAATGGTGCGCCAATCTTAAAGATAGGTTTGGGTGACTATTTTCGCTCATGCGATTTCTCCTTATACTGATGTTGATATTGGGTGGATGAAATGAACTCAAAAGGGATATACAGATGACGAGTGGCCCCGACTTCTATGACGAACAAGAGGCATTCACCAGATATATACAGCGCCGTCAGCGTCCCGATAATCCAAACGATACAATCGAAAAGCCTGTATTCATGGAGTTACTCGGTGACTTTCACAATACAGCAATCCTGGATTTAGGCTGTGGTGATGGTCGATTTGGGGCAGAACTGCTATCCAAAGGATGTCAGTCTTATACCGGTGTGGAAGCATCTAAACGAATGGTCAACCTGGCTCAGGAACAGCTTACCCCTGTGGGTGGCGTTCTCCATCATGCTTCTATTGAAAACTGGGCTTATCCTCAAGCCACTTTTGACCTCGTCATTTCACGTCTTGCGCTCCATTATGTGGAAGATATCAACGGTATATTCACCCTGGTTCACCATGCGCTTAAACCGGGCGGCAAATTTCTCGTTTCGGTTGAGCATCCCGTGATTACTTCAGACAACAGTGCTGCAACAGAGACAGGGATTCGGTACAACTGGATCGTAGATAACTATTTTGTCACAGGACAACGGGATGTTCGATGGATGGGTAGTCAGGTAAGCAAGTTTCACCGGACTATTCAGGATTACTTTGTCGGACTTCAGAGGGCGAATTTCACGATAGAGCAGCTTCGTGAGCCACATCCACAACTTGAATTCATTACAGATAATGAACTCTATAATCGTAGACTGCGCATCCCACTTTTCTTGCTGTTAAGTGCGCGGCGGAATGATTAGGTCACACAACTTCCCGGCAATCAGTACCGCCTTTCCAAATGAAGGGCGGGAAAATCCTCATAGCAGCTATTCCGAATCGCTTTCAAGCAGGGTTTCTACCTCTGCGGGACTCAGGTTATCCCGGTTGAGCAGCAAGCCGCGCCGGGCTGCCGCCTGCCATATGCCGCGCACGGTTGGGTCGTAGATTACATTCCGCAGCAGCGTCAGGGCATCCGGGCCGCCGATTTCCCCAACCAGTTCCAGCACGGCGACCCCCTGCGACTCGTTTACACCGGCATAAAACGCATTGATGAGTGGATCAATGGCATCCTCATCCAGCGCCCGCAGCGCCGTTTGAGCCGCCTCGCGCACTGCGACATCTTCGCTGACTAACTGCCGAATCCAAGTGTCAACATCGTTCATCGGGTTTCAGCCTCGTGCACTTACGATAGCGATGGGTCTATTTTAGCCTGAGTTATTCCTCAATGCGCTGTACACGACCCACCTGACCATCAACCAGCCGCACTTTTATACCATGTGGATGGGTGCCGGATTTGGTCAGAATATCCTTGACAATGCCTCTGGTGAGTTTGCCGGTACGCTGATCCTGCTTCAGCACAATCGAGACTTCAATTCCGGGGCGTATATCCTTGCGGCTGCGTCCGTCGGTCATGTGGCATCACTTTCTACAATCGCCTTCAAAAGATCGGTTTATCTTACCAGAGACGATTTTAATCGTGATGGGTGGGGCGGATTCCAGAAATCCGCCCCGGCTAAATAGCTACCCGTTATAAGGAAGCACGACGCATGGCGCGCGTCCCGATGGTTAGCCCGACCACTGCCAGCGCCAGTGCTGCGACTGCGCCCAAGAGTACAGATGATTGGGCAAAGTTGCCGGAGAATAATGCGCGTTGGGCTTCCACAATATAGGTCAGCGGGTTAAAGCGCGACAACACCTGCATCCAGGCTGGGCCAGCATCGATGGGCAGTAGCATCCCGGAAAGAATCAATACCGGGAATAACAGGGTTTGCTGTACGGCGTAAAACATCCATTCCTGACGTTTTACGGCAATCGCCAGCGCATACGACAGCGCACCCAACCCGACACCAAAGGCCGCCAGAATGAGCAACCCAACGATCATCCCCAACGGATACAACCGGAAGCCGAAGGGCAGCATCACCACCACAATCAGAATGGCCTGAAGCACCAGCGGCACAATTTCTTTCAGCGCCCGCCCGATCAGCAGCGCGGAGCGATCTAAGGGTGTAACCAGCAAACGCTCGTGCGAACCGGTTTGCATTTCGTACAGCAGATTCGAGCCGGACATGGACGTACCAAACAGGCCGATCATGACCAGAATTCCCGGCACAAACCACTGCCACGGAGAGGTTTCCCCTACGCCGGAGACTGAGCCGCCCAACAGCGGGCCGTACAGCGCCAGAAAGAACAAGGGCTGTATCAGGCTAAAAATCAGGGCGAACGGATCACGAACGACGAGACGCAGTTCACGGACAGCAACAATGGTGGTATCACGGATCAATTTCATCTCAGGCGCTCCTTGCAACAGTTTCGGTTTCTTCCACAAGTTCACTTTCGCGCAGGCTGCGACCCGTCAGCGCGAGGAAAACATCATCCAGAGTCGGGCGCTTGACTTCGGCGGTCAGCACCGTAATTCCGCTGGCATCCAACGCCCGGAGGAATTCCGGCAGCAGGGCATTCCCCCGGCGGGCACGCATGTTCACGACTGTTCCTTCAACGCTGGTTTCGTGGAGGGTTGTGATCCGTTCGGCAATTTCGAGGGCGCGTGGGGCATCGTTCTCAT
Source organism: Anaerolineae bacterium (assembly GCA_019912965.1). Taxonomy (GTDB): domain Bacteria; phylum Chloroflexota; class Anaerolineae; order Aggregatilineales; family Phototrophicaceae; genus CFX2. Next base: position 30,780 of record JAIOHM010000087.1, on the reverse strand, counting down.
TCCGGGTGCTGATTGTCAAACGGTCGCCCGCCAGATCGTCTTTCAATTTGGCGGGGGTATCGTCGGCGATCACCCGCCCGTGATCGATCACCAGCACCCGTTCAGCCATCGAGTCGGCTTCGTCCAGATAGTGAGTCGTCAGGAAAATCGTTGTGCCATGTTCCCGCCGCAGCCGGATAATGTGTTCCCAAAGATTGGCGCGGTTTTGCGGGTCGAGTCCGGTGGAAGGTTCGTCCAGAAACAGCAGTTCCGGTTGATGCACCAACCCCAGCGCCACATCCAGACGGCGGCGTTGCCCACCGGAAAGCGTCATCCCGGCACGGTTTGCCAGCGGTTGCAGATCGAGCGAAACCAACAGTTCATCTGCGCGCTTTTGCGACTCGGCTTTGGGCAACCCGTAACAAAGCCCCTGTGTTACCAATTCGTCACGGACGCGATGGCCTGCGCCTGTGCCGTTACCCTGACCGACATAACCAATGCGCTGCCGGACGCCTATCGGGTCTTTCAGCACATCGCATCCGGCGACCATCGCTGTGCCGGATGTAGGCGGCAGCAAAGTGGTCAACATACGCAGGCTGGTCGATTTACCCGCACCATTCGGGCCGAGGAAAGCCACCAGTTCGCCCGCCTCGACATCAATATCGATGCCGCGCACAGCCTCGACCGTTTCGCCCTTGACCCGGAAGTGACGGGTTAGCCCGCGTGTATGGATCATTTGCATTTGCAGTTCCTCCTCGATAAGCCCATCTATACCTTATTATCAGACCTGATTAGGACAGAAGAAGCCCTAATTAAGACAGCACCATTGACGACCGGAAACATCCCTGCAAGGGTGTGCCTCCGTTTTGGGGATAATGAACCTGTGGCGATGCAGGGTCAGCTATTGGAAATGGATAGGTGCAAAATCTGCACAGGATCGTGGACTAGTGGAGCATTTGCTCCAGATCATTTGCGCGTTCCCATTCGGCGGAGAGCGCACGGTGGTCGTCAGTCTCAAGTGGAATTTGTCGGACTTCGTTCAGCAGGTTGGCGGCAAGCGTCCGGTCGCCCATCGTAATCGCCAGTGCAGCGCGGGCGATGATGGCCTGCACACGCTGGACAGGGGGCACTGCTTCGTTACGGGTCAGCGCCGTATCCAGTAATTTGGCGGCGGCGGCGTAATCGCCTTTTGAATCGGCCAGCAGTTCGGCTGCCTCGATGACCTTCGCCAGCCGGGTTGATGTTTTCGGGGCTTCGGATTCGGTTTTCAGCGCCTCGACTTTTTGGCTGATTCGTATCCAGTTCCCGCCGGGATCGATAACATTGAAACCCCGTCCACCATCGGATTTATCGCGCAGGGGGGTAATGCGCGGAATTCCGGCAGCGGGCAGTTTCCCATAATACTGTCGCAAGCCGTCCACAAAGGTTTGCCGCAGCGCCTCTACATCCGGCACGAGCACAATACAACTGCTGTAGGATTGCGCCGGGTCATACTCCTTCATTGAAAAGAAATGGAGGTCAATGCTCCCGCGCTGCACACAGGCATAATTGTTGGGTTTCTCCTGCTGGTAAGTTACCTCGAAGCCCAACGCACGATAGAAGGTCAACACCTCATTGATCGAACGGCATGGCAGAATCGGAATGGTGATTTCATTTGCCAAATTAGCCTCCTTTGGGGATTAAATTGCATCCAAATTTTATTATAAGGGGTTGGTGTGTACATGGAGGGTTTGAGGCTGTTTAACGGGAATGTGCCATCTCGATCATGTGTCCAATTTGCCGGATGATGGCCTGCGCCCGTTCTTCCAGTTCAATCAGGCTGGCAAGCCACCGATCCGCGATGACTTCAATCAGCTCATTGGAGCTTTCTTCAAGCGGAAGATTCAGGGCAGCACGCAGGTCATGGGTTTTGCCCGCATCGAATTGCCGCAGCATTCGCAGGATTGCCATCAAACTGTAACCGGATTGTACCAGCATCCGAATCACTCGCAGGCGTCCGAATTCCGTTGTACCGTACAGGCGATACTGGTTAGCCGGGTCGCGCGGGATTTCGATCAGGCCATTGCGTTCCCAGTTCCGCAGCATATCGATTGTGACGTTCAGGTGCTGCGCGGCTTCGCTGATATGAACGGGCTGGCGCGGCGCTTCCATCAGGTATCCTGCCGCCCAGCGTTCCAGAAATTCGATGGCGGCTTCGGCCAAAGTTCTTTCCATCCGTACATGCGCCAGATGTTTGTAGGCCAGTTCCATCGCCATGCCGAGGTCACTGCCTGCCGCATATTTGACCATTTCGATCAACTGCGGTTTATCGTTCAGGTACGGCCAACGCAGCGCGAGGCTAATCAATTTGGTTTGCTCAAGATGCAGGGTGCTGTACAGCCGATAACCGTTTTTCCCGCGCGGCACATCCGGCAGGAATCCCAACCGTTCATACAGCCGGATGGTGTTGTTATGCACCCCCACTGCTCTGGCGAGGTCGATGGTTCTTAGATGCCGTGATGTCATGTCAGATTTATGCCCAAAACCCTACATCAGTATACCGGGGTTGGGGAATGTCCTCCGACTTGCGTAAAGACCGGGTAATCCTGTGATTTAAAACAGCCGACAAACAAAATAAGCGGCACTGATGGGAATCACAGAATGGTTCGAAATCGTCCAGCGTGGTCTTTGTCATGTTTCCGGGTCTGTATGGGGTGCTGGAACCAATGGGGGTATTTCATCGGAAAATAGTTAAGGATTTTATCCCCTCCCGGCAGACTTAAAACTGCTACCGACAGCAACTGTCGGGAGGGATCACTACAACGTGGCGGCTTTGTATCTATAGAATGGTTCGCACCATCCGTGCCTATCGCAGTTCGCCGAACTCTGTTTCTACTTTCCGCACGTAACCCAGCAGTTCGGAACGCGGTGCGCCGCGCTGAATGGTCAACGAAAATTGTTCGAGGTTTGACCGGATGAATTCATGCATCCGTTTCAAGCGCATATTCTGGTTTTCCAGATTGGATTCCGTTAACCCTAAGGCCTCTTCCGCCATGATCCGTTCGGTGATGTTGGTTGCCACACCCACCGCTCCGCTGACGTTTTTATCGGCATCAAGGATGGGAATGTAACGGGTATCGAAGGTGAAATCCTTAATCTGCACCAGTGAGCCGAATTCCTTGCCCGTCAGCGCCCGCTGCATGCCTTCCACAATCAACGGCATACTTTGGTAAACATCGGCTATGGGTTTGCCCATCACCTGTTCCGGTTCGATGCCCAGCAGGTCGAAGTTGCGCCCTTCCAACAGTGTCAGCCTGCCTTCGCGGTCAACTGCCCACAGCATTACAGGTGCGCTTTTGAGGATGCTGCGTAAGTGAGCCTCGCTCTGGCTCCGCGCCATATCCATCGCCTCACGTTCGTGATGCTGCCGATGCAAGATACGGTCGGCATATCGCACAATCAGGAATAAGCCAGCATACAGCGCCGCTAAAATCGCCACTACACCCAGTATGATATTCCGTTGGGTTTGCTCAATCTGGCGGAGCAGGGGAGTCACATCATCATAAACTTCAAACACACCTTCGATAGGTTGTTCGCCGCCGCCTATCCGCACAGGCACATAACTGGAGATCAGATCACGGTCAGTAATTGTCTCTTCAAATGCGCTGAAGGTATCCCGGTGCGAAAGCTCATTTGCCACTTCGCCGCCCCGCGCTGCCAGGAAACCAGCATTGCTGCTTTTGTCTTCACCGATCTGGCTGTCCTGTGTGGAAAATACCGTCAGCCCGTCCAGATTGTAAATCTTGACCTTTACGACCGTCAGCCCTTGCATCTGTTCAAGCACTTTTTCCCGCAGGGTGGCTGTCTCCGGGCGGGCACGGATTTCGTCGGCGCTCAGGGTGGCTACCGTATTCACAAAGGTGCTGAATTCCGGCCACAGTGTGTTGGAAAAAACCTGCGTCAACGCCACATTTTTGCTCTCACCCTGAAGCAGTAAATCGCTGATCGCTGCCTGCCGATACAAAATTGCAAGCAGAATGGTGACAATGATGAAGGCGACAAAACTGCTGATCGAGAAAAAACGAAGTAACCTGAACATAAAATACCATCCGTCTCATCAGAAAGCGGGCAGATACCACCCTAAATTATTTTTATTTTAAACTGTGATGCTTGGACTTATGAGTATATAGATTGTGAATTTTTGATTTGTGGTGACAGTGATCCTTTAATGAGGTATGAGCATGAATTCACCCATACCTCATTACTGGTTACTCACCGCTAATCCCCCGGCGATGGCTCCGGGTCGAGGATCACCGTTGCATGTTTATGCTCGTTGATGGCGTCCAGCATGTCTGCTACCCGGCTGAACTTTAACCGGGGTGCGCCGCGCATCAAACCATTTTCCTGTTCAATTTCATCCAGAATTTGCCAGTCGGCATAGGTCACAAAGTGAACCTTGCTCAACAGTTGTTCTACGGCCTCACGTTTGGGCTGTTCGGGAGTCATCAGTTTGCCCGCCCCCAAATCTTCCAGCAGCATTTCGACCGTCTCGACCGAGTCCGGTTTGTTCGTCCCGATGATGCCGCTTGGCCCACGCTTAATCCAGCCGCTGACGTAATCGCCAATCACCTGTTCGCCACCTTTAGCCGTCAGCACGCGGCCTTTATCATTGGGGATAACGCCCCCTTTTTCGTCAAAGGGCACGCCCGGCAGCGCCACACCATGATAACCCACCGACCGGAACACCAGACCAACCGGAATCGTCTCGAACTGGTCAGTAGCCTTCGCCTTTAGATTACCTTTGTCGTCTGCCACCAGCGCGTTTTTGACGATCTTGATGGCTTCTACCTTGTCCGTGCCGATGATCTCGACCGGAGAAACACAGAACCGCATGACGATCTTACGCGCCTTGCCAGTATCGCCTGCTGCTGAATACGCCTTCAGAATATCCACATTCTTGACCGCGACTTTATCTTCGCCCGAATCAAGAAACGCATGACTGTGCGGGTCAATCTGCACTTCATCGGGTGCGACGATGACATCGGCATCCGCCAGTTCGCCCAATTCTTTGATTTCAGGATTGGTGAACGCCGCCTGTGCTGGGCCACGCCGCCCCAACACATAGATATTTTTCACATTGCTGTGCCGCAGCGCCGAAAGGGCATAATCCGCGATGTCGGTTTCGGCTAGTTCGTCCGCCGTCTGCGCCAGAATGCGAATGACATCCATCGCCACATTGCCCAAACCGATCACGGCCACATTTTCCTGTGACAGGTCGAACTCACGGTCGGCAAAGTCCGGGTGGGCGTTGTACCATGCTACAAACTCGGTGGCTGCGTGACTGCCCTTCAAATCCTCGCCGGGAATATCCATGCGGCGGTCGGTCTGTGCGCCAACCGCATAAATGACCGCATGATAGTACTTTGCCATATCTTCGCGGGTGATGTCCGTCCCGAATTCGACATGTCCATAAAACCGGAAGTTGGGATTGCTGGCGATGCGGTCGTAAGCCTTCGTCACCGACTTGATCTTTTGATGATCGGGCGCGACGCCGCCGCGAACCAGACCGTAAGGCGTCGGCAGGCGGTCGAACATATCCACTTCTACGGCTAATTCCGAATGCTTCAGCAAATGGTCAGCCGCGTAAAAGCCGGACGGCCCCGAACCAACGATTGCCACCCGCAGGGGATTAGACTGCGTTCCCAGAGACATAAACGGTTTTCTGGATACCTCGCTTGTTGTTGTGCCTGAATTCACAAGTGTTAGTATAACACAATGGCTCTTTCGCAGATGCTATATAATCCTGAAATCAGGACGAAAATCCCTATATTGGGGGGTAAGCAATCACATCATACGCGCGGGTGATGCTCTGGTCGAACGGTGCTTCTGTCCCGCTCCGCTTGATGAGCGCCCGCAGGGTGTAGCCCAATTCTGCCAGCAGCGCGAAAGCCGCTTCGGTATGCTCAGATTCCGCCCCGCCTTCAAACACCAAAAAGGGTCGGAAGCGTGTCAGCGTTTCCCGCGCCCCTACCAATGCGCTGTGGTCGCTGCCTTCGATGTCGATCTTAATCACATCCAACCGCGTCCAACCCGCCTCGCGCATAAAATCATCTATCGTCGTCGCTTCAACCGTGATATTTTCAACCGCCCCTGCAATCTGCTCAACTGACGAAAGCCCGGATTCCGCCACATGGAATTCCAGTTTTCCCGCCTGTGCATATACCGCCTTTGGGATGACCGTCATCTGCAAATCAGGATTCAGAATCAGATTATGGCGCAAGCGTTTTTGTGCATTCGGGTCGGGTTCAAACGACGCCACCCGCCCGTTCGCCCCTGCCCACCGTGCCAGTTTCAGTGCGTAAAACCCAACGTTTGCCCCCACATCCAGACAGTACGCGCCCGCTGGCGTATGCTGCCGCAGCGTATACGTCAATCCACGTTGAGCATCTCCCACCCAGAACACATTGCGTTCATACGGAATTCGGGTATCCACTGCGATTTTCAGGTCATCTTCCAGCCGGATAACCCCTTCATAATGCGGCAGCCACTGATGAAACCGCCGCACCGCCGTGCTGATTCCAATCGGGCGGCGCGGTTGTGTCGCTTGCAGTCCCCGGCTGATGCGCCCCAACACTCCGGCAATCATTGCGCTCCCCGCAGCGGCAGCACCAAATCCTTACGGAACGGCGTAATCGAAACCAGCGCCCCGTTTTCGTCAATAATGAACGAGTCCTCTACGCGCATTCCGATGCCTTCTTCCGGGTAATACAATCCCGGCTCAATGGTGATGAAATTCCCCTTTTGGAAAACATCCTCTTTCGCCAGATGACTGATGGAGGGACGTTCATGAATATTCAGCCCGACTCCGTGCCCCAGACTGTGTACATAACCGACGGTCGTTCCCGGTTGGCTGCGTCCGGTCGGATGCCCCTGTTCCTCAAAATAGGTCATCACCGCTTCCTGCATCGTTTTGGTCGGCTGACCCGGTTCTTCATAACTATCGACCGCGATTTTGAACGCTTGCATCACCGTGTCATAAATCTTCTGCACCTTTTCCGGCGCGTGACCAATACACCACGTCCGCGTCACATCATGAAAGTAACCGCCGCCCAACTGGCGCGGGAACAAATCGAACACAATCGGCTGACCGAGTTTCAGCCCATCTTTGCTCTCACCCCGGCTGTGCGGGAATCCGCCGTCCCGCCCCTGTGCGAAGATCATATCGGTATCTTCCAGTTCCACATCCAGCAGCGCCCGCCGCACAAACCGTTTGACATCGCCAATCGTCAGCGCCGAACCATCTGCTTTGACCACTGTCTCGCCGTCAGCACTGTGACTCCCGATGAAATCCCATGTCGCTTGCAGCACATCGCTGGTTTTCTGTGCCACTTCGCGGATGATACGGATTTCGTCGGCATCTTTGGTCACGAATGCCTCGTCAAACAGCGTCATCCCCGTCTCGCCCACGAATTCATATTGCGGATACATCGCTGCCAACTGCTTGACCCGTTCGATAATGATGTGCAAATCGCCCGTCCCATACAGGCCGATTTTCCCCGCCGGGATAGCGAACTTTTCCAGAATCTTTCCCCAAAAGATAATGGTGGCTTTGTTCGCGTCGCCTTCCGCCGCCTTCAAAATCTGTGCATATTCAAAATCATTGTGGGTAAGCACAGTGAGTCCGGTTTTCTGGGCTTCCTCAATCTCCATAATCCCAACGATCAGCGCTGGCGCTTCACCTAATTTTTTCACCACCAACCCGCCGTGAATATCAATCCCGTTGGAAAGATACCGCCGGATCGTGTTTGGGTGCTCACCCCCGCTGATGATCACCGCCTGTAGTTCCCGCTTCGCCATCAACCCATCAATATCCGAACGCATAATTGCTCCTTATATTCCGTACACAGGCTTGAAACTATGCCTTATTGCTACCCATGACTGTGAGGAAAGTCAATGCCTCTCGTCGATTATTTTCCGGCAAGTGTAGTGTGGATTTTGTGAACCATGCAATTTATTGGGCGGATTTACGGTGCCGATTGTTCATCTGGCCTGAACCAGTAGGGCATCCAGTTAAACGGATTGCTGCTCCCCGCCGATGCCTGCTCCAATGTGGCAAAATCAATCGGCACACGGCGAAACTCGATGTTTATCGCGCCAACCGAATCGACAATGGCATATTCCGCGTGCGGCAAAAAACGGGTCTCTGTAAAAGTCGGGAAATAACGGTGAAAGGGGATGCCCACGCTGCCCGTATTGATAATCATCGTTCGATGGTGGCGGCGCATCATCTGTACATGGGTGTGACCACCTGCCATCACAATCGCATTTTGCCCTGTCAGCATAGCGTTCAGTTCATCATCCGGCGTTGTTGGCAGGATGAAATCGGTATTGGCTTTGGGTGAGCCGTGAAAGCATAACAGGCGCTTGTCATCGCCGAGTGGAATCTCAATCATCGGCTGAAACGATTGCAGATACGCTTTATCCTCATCCGTAAGCTGTTCCCGACACCACGCGAACGTCTCCGCCCACACGGATTTTTGGCTGCGTTCCGGCGTGAATAAATCCGTTTCATGATTGCCGGTGATGCCGGGGCAGTTCAGTTCGCGCAGCCGTTTGGTCACCTCATGCGGCTGTGGCCCAAGCGTCGCCACATCGCCCAAACAAATCATGCGGTCAATCCGCGCTTTGCGGATGTCATCCAGCACTGCTTCCAGCCCAACCCCGTTGCCGTGAATATCGGAAATTAGCGCAATTCGCATATAGAAAGCTCCATTTTATTGCTGCCCAAATGCTATAATCGATCATGTCATCATGCTATGAAAGGTTGCTGGATGGTCACAATTCATATCAAAGGACGGATTACAGCCGACGGTCAATTGCAGTTCGAGCCACCCCAGAATTTGCCGCCGGGCGATGTAGAAATTACTTTGCAAATTCCAGAAGCCGACGAATCCTTCACGGATGAAGAGATTAAACATCTGTTGACATTTACCCCGACCAGTGGAGCAGATGTGGTTGCTGCCGGACTCATTGGCGGGTGGGAACACAAAGGCATTACCGACCCTGTGGCCTTTGTTGAGGAACTGCGCCGTAAACAACGGGAGCAGCGATCTTGGTAACAGCTGTCGTTGAAACCAGCATCATTGTTGATCTGCTGCGCAATCACGCACCGGCAGTGACTTGGTATCAAACCCAAACACAACCCACTTTAGGCATAACGCCCATTATCTGGATGGAAGTGTTGAGCGGTGGATTGAATAAAGCTGAACGATTACGCTCGGCTCGTTTGCTCCAGCAGTTTTCGATGGCTTACCTGACTGAGGCCGATTTGAATTGGGCTATGCAGGCACAGATGCAGTATGAACTCAGTCATGGTGTTGGCATGATGGATTGCTTGATTGCTTCTGTAAGCCATCGTCTGCAAATTCCGCTTTACACCCATAATCTGAAGCATTTCACGCCGCTTATCGGCAACTTAGCCTACAAACCTTTCAGTTAGTCAAACTCCGTCGGCCAGTCGGGATTGCGCGAATGCTCAAAGAATCGGTGCAACTGCGGCAGCGTCACCCGCCCGGTCGAGAGTTCCAAATCCTTGAGTTCCGCCTCGCTGAACCATCCGGTTTCTTCGGTTTCTGCGTTTGCCAGCAGATTTTGTTTCGTGTCCAGCAGGTCGCACCGGAAAAATGCCTTGTAAATATAGAAGATCGACGGCGTGTGTCCATGTTTGGCGCGGTCATAAAACGCCAGCAGTTTCACCGCTTTGGCTTTATAACCCGCTTCTTCCCAGACTTCGCGTTCGGTCGCCAATCCCGGAGGCTCACCCACATCTGCCCATCCGCCCGGCAGCGTCCAGCGTCCGCCGTCCATTTTTTCGCGCACCATCAGGATTTTTTCCTCATGGAACACCACCCCGCGCACATCAATTTTCGGCGTGGCATATCCCGCCTGTGCAGCGTACAGCCCTTCAATTGTTTCTACTGTTGTACCCGTGCCAGCCGCCAGCATCTCAGCCGCGATGGTCTGAATCTGGAGATAGCGTTCGCGGTCGAATTCATTCAGGGCGAAAGTCAATCCGGTTTGGGCGATTGCCTGTAACCGCTGTGCCCATTGCAGCCATTGTTCTGCCATGTTGACTCCTTACTTGAAACCCTCCTGTTTTTAGCAGGTATCGGGCAGATATTCCAGAGCCGCAACCCGATCAGCGGGATAACGTATAGAAATATGTGAGTTGACTTACATAGAATTTATGTGCTATTATTGGGGTTCGAGATTACCACTGGAGGATGCCCATGTGTGCGAACGCGCTCGATCAACTGCGAAGCATCTGCCTTGCCTTGCCCGAAGCCACCGAGGGCGAAGGTGTGGGACGCCCTACCTTCCGTGTGCGCGATAAAATCTTCGCCATGCAGCACCCGGTAGATGGCCGCCCCTCCATGTGGTGCAAAGCGCCGCGCGGTTCACAGGAAGTCCTGATTGCCACCGACTCGGAACGGTTTTTCGTTCCGCCCTATGTCGGCCATCATGGCTGGATTGGCATCTGGCTGGATATGGAACTGGACTGGAGTTTTGTGGTTGATCTGATCGAGGACAGCTACCGGATGACCGCACCTAAACGCCTCATACAAACCATAGATTAGCGATTTTCCACGCGCGGATACATATCCAGCACCCAGCGCATCAGCGTGTAATGGGCGGCGGTGGCAGCATGTTCGCCATACGGTGCAAATGTGGCAATCAGTTGCTCCGCCGGAATCCGCCCGGTTCCACCATAAAAGTAGCGATTTACGGCGGCTTGCAACGCTACATCGTTATGCGTCACATACCCATGACCAAATGCGCGCCCTAATGCTACCGCTGCCGTCCAATGCCCGATACCCTTAATCGACAGTAGCCGTTGATAGGCCGTATCAGCTTCTACATCTCGCAGCGATTCCAGATCGAGCACACCATTTTCAACCTGCTGCGCCACTTCAATCAACAGCGCCATCCGCTTGAACGTGATTTTGAGTGGCTTCAAATCCTCGACGGTCGCCGCCGCAATTTGTGCCGGAGTCGGGAAGGCATAATACCGATGTCCCTCATGCTCAATGCAGTTCCCCGCCCATTCCACCAGCCAGTGCTGCGCTTTTTGGGCTGCGACCCATGCAATCTGCTGCTCAATGATGGCCTGCGCCAAACCTTCCCAGAGGGATGCCGTTCGCCATTCCGGCAAACCGATCAGCGGCTCAACCACGCTCCATAATTGTGCATCCGCTCGTGCTGTCTGCTCAAACCCTGCGCGATTGATGTCCAGCGGCAGCACCCGCGTCAAAGCATCAATGACAGGGGTTTTGTTTTGTGTATCAGCACCGACACTATGAATATTTAAGTCGCCATTCTCGCCCGCTGTGACGCGAACCAGCACCAATGTTCCCCCAACCCGCAGAACGCGCCAGTACGCCCCGTCCCGCGCATAATCCAGCGTCGGATACGCAAACCGCGACAGAATATCCAGCAGCAGCGCAAAATTATACGGCTGTGCTGGTTGTAGAGTCCCAATAGCAATCATCAAAAAACCAATAACTGAAAACTGATAACCAACAACTTAATACGGCCCATGCGCCGTCCCGTTCGCCAGCAGCAGAAACACCTGCCCGCTGCTCCCATCCGCCAGCAGCACGCCGCCCTGAAAACGCTGGGTCGAGATCGCCGAGGTTTGTTCTTCCAACCGCGCGAAGCCGAGCGCATCGCTCAATCCCTGTGCGGCCTGCCACACGGACAAGAATCCTGCTGATGGTGCGAGTAACCCTGATGGCGGGACAACCGTATTGGGCGGCGGCGGCAGCGCGACCGGAACATACCAGTAGGTTTCGGCAGATGGGGAAATCGCCCAGATTTCGCCGCCCGGTCGCGCATACATGACCCCGCGTTCAAACACCTGCACATTGCCATCATAGGCTGAAACCAGTTCGACCGGACAGCCTAAGGCTTGCACCAGTGCCGCTTCGCCTGCCCAGCGTGTACCAAAGATTGGGTCAGCCTGTGCCGGACAGGTGGGCGCAATCGTGATCGGCGGCGCTTCAGTAGGCGGATTGAACATTTCCGGCACCATCGCCGGGCCAGCTTCAGCGACATCGGCTTCGCCCAAAAACACGCCCACATAAGCCGTTGGAACAGTGGTTGGGACAGCGGGCGGTTGGGTGGCGGTGGAGGGTACAGCCGCGCGGGTGGCTTCCTGTTGGGCAGCATCCGGCGTCGGGGAAATATAAACCGTCGCCAGCACTTTGGGCATCACCGCTGGAACGAGTGCTTCCGGCGTCGGCGTCCCCGTCGCTCCACACCCGGCGATCATCACCATAACGACCAAAAGTAATCTAAAAGCTGACCGCTGACCGCTGACCGCTTTTAACTGAGAACTGAGAACTGAGAACTGAGAACTACCCATCGCAATTCACCGCCGTCTCAAACGTATATACATTCTCGAATCCGCCGCCGTCTAAAGCGCGGTAAAGCCCAAAGCTGATTTGAGCCGCGCCCGCCGTCCTCGGCAGCGGATATACATCCCGCACGATCTCGCCTGCTTGCCAACTTGTCACCGGACGCCAGCCGTAAACCGGCGCGGATTGATCCCCCTGACCGATTAAACCGCCGTTTGCGTCCAGCAGATGCACGAACACACTCAGATTTTGTGCAGGTTGTTCCGCCGCCACCCACGATACATACAGGTCAATAGCTTCCGGCGTACACAATACAGATTGTTCCAGCGCCACTATTCCGGTTTCGGGTGGATTACCGGCTATTTCTCGCTCAGTGGTGATTTGCACCAAACGCGGTGCGGTCGCGTGCAAATAGATCGTCGCGCCAATCTGTGCTTCCCACCAGCTTACTGGACGATTGTAGAAGGTGTATTCCGGTGTGACCAGTGCGCCTTGTGTCACCAGATTTTTGAAGTCTGCTTTATGGGAAACCAACCGGATGTTCGGCAGTTCACCCAGCACATCCCGCGCGAACCCTACCGCGAAATGGCGCGGCCCCCAATCCAGCATCAGCGTCGAACCCGGCGGTGCGCCTTCTGCCAGCGTAATCGTCTCCAACCCCGTCTGATCGTTCGTCAATTCCCGAATAAATCCATAATTCTGCCCGATTAGTACCACCCCAAAAACACCCATTAATCCCAATACGGCTATAGCTTTGATTGGTAATCTAAATATCGAGGACTGATAACTGATAACTGTAAACCGATAACCGATAACCACTTCTGCCAAAAAACCCCACCCAAACGCCAGCGACAGCGTAATCGGCAATATCAGCGCCGAAAGCACATCGGTATACAGCAGCACATGGAAAATATAGGCCACACCGCCGCTCAACAACAGCATAATCGCCGCCCGCCGATGCTTTCGCAGCGCCAGCAGCAACCCTGCCAATCCAGCGATAATCCCCGGCGCGGTCAAATCCGTCACTAGCACAGTATTCACTAGATTGAAATTGGCTGTTAATCCTTCGCTGGTCGTTGGCGCGCCAATAAACCGCGAGGCTTCTCGCCCCAGAAACTGATCCCAGAATCCGTCCCATGTCCCCGGCTCACCATACACCCATGCCGCCTCCGCCCGTGCTGGCAGATACAGATACGGCAAAAATCCCACCAGCCCAATCAACAGGCAGATGAGAATACGTTTGATAAGGATTGAGTACTGAGTACTAAGTACTAAGTTTTTGATTTTTGGTTTTTGGTGATCAACTGTTTCAAATAGCTGATGGTTTTTAGCATCCAACTGAGAACTAAAAAATTCTCCCCAAACCGCATACACCAGCGCGGGGGCGGCCATCAAAATTGCCCGGTGATGAAACACGCCGATGCCGCCGATCAGCGCCAGCCAGTAAAGGCGATTGCGCCTCCCCTGCGTGCGGGGGAGGTTGGGAGGGGGTTCTTGTGGCCATAACGCCAGCCCCAACAAAATCACCAGAATCAGCAGCCCGAAGCTGTAAATCTCGGCAATCGCCGCATGAATCCATACCGTCCGCGTCAATCCAAAGAGAATCACCACGCCCACACTTATCAGCACCGCAGAAATCCGTGAGGCTGATTGCTGACCGCTAACTGCTGATGGTTTTCCGCTGGAAACTGGAAACTGGAAACTGGAAACCGAAAACTGACGACTGAGAACTAAAAATATCCCACCCAACGCCAGCACCGTCCACAGCAGCGAAACCAATCCCGGTGCAGTCGCCGCGCTTACACCCACCACGCGCAAAACCGTCACAATCAGATTGCCCAGAATCACATACAGCGGATACCCGGTGGCGTGCAGCGTGCCCCACGTGTTCAGCACAATCTGCGTTTCGCCCACGTCAATCATGTAATAATGTTCTGCGCCGTTGGGAATGGTTTGCAGCGTCGTCAGATAGAGGGGGATAAGTACGAGCAGCACCAGTAAAAACGCCAGCGCTGCCCGCTTCGAGAATAGCCATTTCATCATGTGGGCGAGGATACCACACCTCCCCAAATTTCACAGCCAAAAATTGTGCCATACCATGTGCAAACCATTTTGCTACCGTTTTAACAATCCCTGCCCCTCAAAACCGTTAGTAACTTCACCCTGAAAAACGTACCATTTGGTCACCCTTTCCCCCTCAAAACCTGCTACACTGTCTTTATGAATACGTTTATCCTTCTCCTTCCCTATTTATCTTTACCCTCTGTGAAATCTCTGCGCTCTCTGCGCCTCTGTGGTAGATTCTTTTCTTCTTTCTTGGCGGCTCAAATCTCATTGTCAGCGCCAACGTCCCGCATAGCCGCTGCACAATGACAATACCGCCAACGCGGCGGCACACTCCCCTGTAGCCGCTGCACACTACGGCGCCCCCCGTCCCAACCGCCGACAATGACATTTGCGACATGCCTCCCTCCCTCACACCCGCCGACAACCCCTACGGCAATTCTGCATTTTGCGAATCTTTTGCACTTTTATGTCTTTTACTCATCTCTCATCCCTTCTTTACTCAGTACCCGGTACTCAATACTTTGTACTCTCTTTTACCTCATACCTCAGTACTTCTCCCGCGTCCTTCCTCTCGCTGATACTCCTCTGATGCTTTTCTGATGCCCCTCTGACACCCGCGCCGTAGAATTTACTTCAAATGCTAATAGCTAACCGCTAATGGCTACATTTGGGGAGAAGATTTTATGGACTTAAAACGCTACACCAACCGGGCGCAGGAGGCGCTGCTCGGCGCACAAAACCTCGTTACTGAGTATGGACATTCGCAGGTAGACCCCCTCCATATCCTCATCGCACTGATGAGCCAGAGCGAGGGTGTCGTGCCGGAGGTCGTCGCTAAAATTGGCGCACGTCCGGCAAACCTGCTCACTGAACTCGAAAATATGCTGGATTCCCGCCCGCGTGTTTCCGGCTCCAATGTGCAGGTCGGCCTCAGCCGTGCCGGAGTCAATGTGCTGACCCGCGCCGAAAAAGAAGCCGCCAAAATGAAAGATGATTACACCAGCACCGAACACATTCTGCTGGCGTTGACCGAAGAATCCAGTGTGCGCGATCTGCTCGAACGGCACGGCGTCACCTATAACGCCATTCTCACAGCCTTGACCAGTATTCGCGGTGGGCAGCGCGTCACCTCGCAAGACCCCGAAGGCACTTATAAAAGCCTCGAAAAATATGGGCGTGATCTAACCGCTTTTGCGCGGCAGGGCAAGCTCGACCCGGTAATCGGGCGTGATGAAGAAATTCGCCGCGTGGTACAGGTCATCAGCCGCCGCACCAAAAATAATCCGGTGCTGATCGGTGAAGCGGGCGTCGGTAAAACGGCCATCGTGGAAGGGCTGGCGCAGCGCATCGTGAATGGCGATGTGCCGGAAGGTCTGCGCGATAAACAGATTGTTGCCCTTGATATGGGCGCGTTGGTCGCCGGGGCAAAATATCGCGGTGAATTTGAGGAACGCCTCAAGGCCGCGCTCAAGGAAGTATCCGAAAGTGATGGCCGCATCATCCTGTTTCTGGATGAATTGCATACCATCGTCGGTGCGGGCGCTGCCGAAGGTGCGATGGACGCGGGCAATATGCTCAAGCCCATGCTGGCGCGTGGAGAATTGCACTGCGTCGGCGCGACCACACTGGATGAATACCGCAAGTACATCGAAAAAGATGCCGCGCTGGAACGCCGCTTCCAGCCCGTGTTTGTGGATGAACCCAGCATCGAAGATACCATCAGCATTTTACGCGGTCTGAAGGAACGCTACGAAGTGCATCACGGCGTCCGCATTCAGGACAGCGCCGTGATCGCGGCTGCAACTCTGAGCGCTCGCTATATCCCTGACCGTCAGCTTCCCGATAAAGCCATTGACCTGATCGACGAATCGGCGGCCCGCCTCAAGATGGAAATCGACTCCAAACCGCTGGCGTTGGAAACGGTCGAACGCCAAATGATGCAGTTGGAAATCGAGCGTGAAGCCCTGAAGAAAGAACGCGATAAGGCTTCGCATCAACGGCTCGAAACGCTCGAAGAAGAACTGGCGAATCTGCGCGAAGAACTCAGCGGCTTAACTGCCCGCTGGCAAACCGAACGCGATGCTATTCAGTCGATCCGCGATATTAAAACCCGGATGGATGATGCCAAAATCCAGTTGGAGCAGGCCGAACGCCGTTCCGATCTGGAAGCGGCTGCCCGCCTGCGTTATGGCACACTCCGTGATCTGGAAAAACAGCTCGCCGAGCGCGAAGCCAATCTGGCTGAAGTCCAATCCAACGGTGTGATGCTCAAGGAAGAAGTGGATGCCGACGAAATCGCGGGTGTGGTTTCCCGCTGGACGGGCGTTCCGGTTTCGCGCTTGCTGGAAGGCGAACTGGAAAAACTGCTGAAGATGGAAGAACGCCTGCATGAGCGGGTTATCGGGCAGGAAGATGCTGTCCACGCTGTGGCTTCCGCCGTGCGCCGCAGCCGTGCAGGGCTGCAAGACCCCAATCGCCCGGTTGGAACATTCTTGTTCTTAGGGCCGACGGGTGTGGGTAAGACCGAACTGGCGCGTTCACTGGCCGAATTCCTGTTTGACGATCAGGATGCGATGGTTCGCATCGACATGAGCGAATACGGTGAACGGCATTCTGTCGCCCGTCTGATCGGTGCGCCGCCCGGATATGTCGGTTATGACGAGGGTGGTCAGCTTACCGAAGCCGTGCGCCGTCGCCCGTATGCGGTGGTGCTGTTTGACGAAATCGAAAAAGCCCATCCCGAAGTTTTCAACATCTTCTTGCAGGTCTTTGATGATGGTCGCCTGACCGATGGACAGGGGCGGGTGGTGGATTTCACCAACGCGGTCATCATCATGACCAGCAACGTTGGCAGCCACATCATCAAACAGATGGGGGCGCAGGCCGATCCGCGCCAACTGCGCGAGGTCATTATGCGCGAACTGGATACCGTGTTCCGTCCGGAATTTCTCAACCGTCTGGATGAGGTCATCCTGTTCCATAGCCTGAATCAGGAACACATTCTGCGGATTGTGGATATTCAGCTTTCACATCTGGTAAAGCTGATGGCGAACCGCCGCCTGACGCTGGAAATCACCGCCGACGCACGTCACTTCCTTGCCGAACGCGGTTACGATCCGGTGTTCGGGGCACGTCCGCTCAAGCGCGCCATCCAGCGTGATCTGGGTGATTCGCTGGCAATGCATATTCTGGAAGGCCGTGTACAGGAAGGCGATCACATCATCGTTGATGTGGCGCTGGAGGGTGACCAACTGACCTTCACCACCATCCCACAGGCTGAACCCGCCTAGCTAATTATTCTCTCCCATCATCGAGGGCATAGCGTTTTAGTTATGCCCTCGCTTGCTGCTTTCCCTTTGAATGTAACAAACATACATTAAATATTAAGTTTGATGGGGTTAATAATCATGTACAATGATAGAGCCATTAATCGCGGGTTCATGCCTTATGAAAGTTCTACACTGGTTGCCCAAGCCACCAGTTTTCCCGGATGCCGACCGGGCACGCACAGCCAAACTACTCCACTACATTCTACTTGTTACTGTGCTTGCTAACCTTGTTTCTATGGCGACTGACCTCCTTGTTTTGGGGCAGCCGCTGTGGTGGAGCACGCTAAATGCTGCCATTCTGTTGTTACAAATTGCCGCCTGGATGCTCAATCATGGGGGAAGGGTAAAAGCAGCAGCCTTTTTGTTGTGTGCTTTTTGTTGGGCAGGCGTAACGGTTTCCGCTTACACCATCAACGGCATGTTTAATTCGTTATTTGCTTTTTATAATGTCACTATTGTCATGGCTGCACTGCTTATTGGTTCGCGCGCCACGATTGTGTTCACAGGCTTGAGTCTGCTCTCAGGTCTGTATTTTGTGGCGGCTTCCGAAGGGGGTATCTATCCGAATGAGGTCGGACTGATGTCCGCTTCAGAAACGTTTTTCAACTATGCGATAACCTTCATTCTTTCGGCGGTTTTGCTCACCTTTGCCATACGCGCCCTGAATGCTGCCCTGCGCCGTGCTGAACAAAATGAACGCGCACTCCAACAGAGCGAGTCCAAATACCGTTCTGTGGTGCAAACCGCCCCCAGCTCGATTCTCACCATTGATCGAAATCACTGCATTACCTTTTTAAGCCGTTCCATATACGGTGATCCCAATCAGCATATCGGGCAAAGCATTTATGAATTCGTCCAGCCGGATTGGCGCGATACCCTGCGAAAAGAAATCGACCATGTTTTGCAGACCGGGGACTCCGGTTCGCTGGAATTACAGGTTATCAATGTAACCGGGGGCGCGGCGTGGTATACGGATCATATCGCGCCTTTGTGGGATGGCGACCAGATCGTCGGTGCGACCATCATCGCATCGGATACCAATGATCGAAAACAAGCTGAACAGGCTCAGATTGAAGCCGAACGGCTGCGTCTGGAATTGGTCAAAGAACGCGAAGTTGTGGAGATGAAAGAAAATTTCATCTCCACGCTTTCCCACGATTTCCGCACCCCGCTTGCCATCATCCTCTCAGCCAAAGAATCCTTACACTGGTATCATGACCGCCTGACGCCTGACCGCCGCCTGGAACATCTGCACAATATTGATCAGCAGGTGCATTACATCAATCATCTGTTGGATGATGTCCTAACCATTGGCAAGGCACGGGCTGGTAAACTGGCATTCGCGCCAGAACCTATGGACTTAATGACCTTTTGCAAGGAAATGGTCGGTCAGGTTCAAGCCATCGATAAAGACCAGCATGAATTTATTTTTAGCTCCCGTGGTGATCTTTCAAATGTCAGCGCTGATCCTCAGTTGCTCCAGCATATCCTGATTAATCTGCTGACCAATGCTGCCAAATATTCGCCGCCGGGGACATATATCGAAATTAAACTTTCGCGGGAAGCCGAATCGGTGCTGATTGAAGTGACCGATCAGGGTATGGGCATCCCGGAAAGCGAGCAACCGCACCTGTTTGAGCCATTCTTCCGGGCACACAATGCTCGCAAAATCAAAGGGACTGGTTTGGGCTTAGCCATCGTCAGGGAAAGTGTTGTGGCGCACGGAGGCACAATCGACTGCACCAGCCGTGAAGGTGTAGGCACAACCTTTAGGCTTCACTTACCCCTTGAAGTCGCTTTCTTCCTCAATGGTGTTCATTCACAATAACGCGCTACCATATTCCCGGCAGTAATCGAAACCGCGTTTGCCGGGTATAGGGGAGATAACCCGGTAATTCCCGTTGCAGGGTTCTATCTTCCAATTCAGTACGGATGATGAATGCCACTGTCCCAACACTGGCCGGGAGATAAGCAGTCCATGTGCCCAAGATCAGTGGTATGGCTAACAACATCAGAATTCCGCTGGTGTAGCCCGGATGCCGGATATAACGGTAGATGCCGCTACTGATGACCTGATGACGTTCCTGAATGCGGACGCTTGGCTCGAAATGTGGATTGACGATCATCGCGCCTGTCCCCACGATGTAGGCCACCAGCATCAGCCCCACCCCAATGCCGCGTACAATCGGGGAAACGCTTGCCGACCACTCATAACGCACATCCAGCCCAGCCGTAAAGGGGGTTGTGATGAGTGCCAGGAAGAAAATCAGCACCAAGACCAAATCCCAGCGTTGCATATGCGGATCGCGTTCGCCCCGCGTCGATAACAAATCAGGGTTCAGACGCAGTACAACCAGATCAGAAGTCAGCGCTGCGAGTATGTATAAACCAGCAAATACCCATCCCCACAACCAATTCACCGTTCCACGACCGATGAACATCAAAACAGTGACGATTCCCGGCACGATCACCACGTCACGCATCAAGGAATGCAGCGAATGACGGTTGATAGGACTGGTTGGTAAATGCATCGGGGTATTGTGTTGCATATTCCTTGTCCCCCATGTTACTTGCCTTACATGCATTGTAATTCCCTACATCGTTCGTCAACTTGACGCGCTGTATGGGTTGGAGGGTGATGTTCGTCCTCACTCAGCGTTTCACGGCGTAGGGCAATCGTACAGAACACTGTGTTATACTTTATGCAATAATAAGCGGCGGGATTTGATCGAATCGGAGTTTCATCATGCTTACCATCCGTCGTGCCTTGAAATGCGGTTTGGGTGCTCTGCTGTTGACATTGGCCGCCTGCAACCTGAGTGCTGTGCCTAACAACACCCCCACGCCGCAGCCCACTGAATTTATCCAGCAATCAACCAGCACACCACAGCCAACATCAACATCCAACCCGACCAGCACCCCTTTACCGACCAGCACATCGCGCCCACCCGCGACCCCGGTTTATAACGTTTTCCAATCCGTGCCTGCTCCGGTGTGTGGCCTTGTTCCCAATGTCGCCGCCGCGAACA
Source organism: Anaerolineae bacterium (assembly GCA_019912965.1). Lineage (GTDB taxonomy): Bacteria > Chloroflexota > Anaerolineae > Aggregatilineales > Phototrophicaceae > CFX2. Next base: position 9,981 of record JAIOHM010000087.1, on the reverse strand, counting down.
TCCGCAGTGGCCCCGGCACGAATTTTCCAGTACAGGGTGTTTTGCCCGCCGGAAACTGGATACGCCCAACCCGGATTGATTCCGGCGGCTGGTATCAGCTCAGTCTGCCCGGTACACCTGTGGATGGCGATTGGGTTTCCAGCACCGTCGTCGTTTTACAACAGCCGTGTGTCTGCGGCCCGAATAACTGCACCTCGGTCACAACGCCAATCCCGACTTTCACGCCGATTGGGCCTACGCCGACCTATCCACCGCCTGCCGATTGGTGCGCCCTGTCCGTGATCGGGGTTAGCGATGTGGTTTCCATCTATCCACAACCCAGCACCAGTCAGGCAGTATGGGGTAGTGTGGCCTATGGTAGTTATGTCAATGTGGTTGGGCGCACTAATGATGGCTGGTATGCCATTGATCCCAGTGTGGCCCAGGCCCCGAACGTTGGTATTTATCGTCTGCGATGGATACAGACGACTGCCCGGATTACCTTGAGTGGCGCACGCTGCGGTACGCTGCCCACCATCAACCTGAACTTTAATCCAACGGCTGGGCTGTGCATGATCACACCTGTCAACATATCGAATGTGCCGATTTATCCGCAGACGACTTTCGACGTTGGATCAGTTGGTACATTGGGGGCAGGTGCTTCAGCGGTTGTTGTCGGGCAAACGCCTATCAATTGGTACGGCTCGGCCAATGGCTGGTACGCGATTGATCCCGGCGCAGGTGCATCGGGCGTTGGCAGGTATCGCCTGCAATGGATTCCGGCTGACAGCACCGTTCAGCTTAACGGCGATTGTGCCGACATCAGCGCCAATCTGACGCTTGATCCCTTCTAATGAAAAAGGGCATGTTTTGGATGACATGCCCTTTGGTCGTTACCTTGTTTTCAGAGGTGACCAGCTCGGTCGCCCTTACGATTTCATGGTATCAGGAGCGTCTGCCCTGCATAAATGGCGTTGGGGTTGAAGATGTTATTGGCCGCTTGGATAGCCGCAACACTAACACCATAACGCAGTGCGATGCGGAACAGATTATCACCTGCCTGAACCGTGTAATAACGTGGGGCGGCTGGAGCAGACGGAATAACCAAGCGCTGTCCAGTGTAGATGTAGTTGGCGTTGGGCAGATTATTGGCTGAAACAATCGCGGCTACGGTTGTGCCATAACGACCGGCGATCACCGCCAGCGTATCGCCTGCCTGAACCACATAAACGCCGGGGTTGGGCTGTGGTTGCGGTGATGGCGATGTACCCCCGGTTGGAATAACCAACCGCTGTCCGGTGTAGATGTAGTTGGCGTTGGGCAAATTATTGGCGGCTGCGATGGCCTGCCAGGTTGTTCCGTAACGGGCCGCGATGATCTGCAACGTATCGCCTGCCCGCACCGTATAAACACCAGGGCCACCACCCGGAACATTGCCGGGAGGAGGGACAGTTTCCGGTGGCACAACTACCGAGGTATCGTAAGTGATGGGCAGCAGGGAATAATCAGCATAACTCCGCAGGTGAATCGAGTTGACCCATCCGATTGTGCCATTTGCCAGCCGAACCTGTACCCATGTGCCTGTGCTGGCACGTCCTACGAGCGTGACAGTGGTGTTATAGGGAACGCTGGTAATGATGGCGAAGATAACCCCCGGCCCGGTACGCACGTTCAGTTTGCCCGTATTCACTGCCGCTGCCGAACCGGACTGCGCCTCTACAGTGAAGGCAGGCGCAGCAATCATGAAGAAAAATGCCAGCAGCAGGGTTAGTGATAGCAGTTGGCTCAATAGTTTGGTGGGCGTGTTCCCGTTCATGGTCATCATTCCCGTTCGTGGTGTTGGTTTGTGAACAGATATTACCTTTAGTATAGGTCATTTGCAATTTGGGTGCATCCTCCTGATAATGGCACCGGCTTGGTCGATGGTACTTCTATCACATGTTGGCTGTACAAGTACTATCGCCTTAAGTACCATAATCGTAAGTTTGAAGTACAATTAATCACAAACCCTTTTTTATAGTGACGCCAATTAGGGATTGTATGACAGATACATCAGCCACCATATGGGTCATCGAACTTCGCAACCCGCAAATTTCAATGCCCCTCAAGCTGCGAATTGAAGATAAAATCACCATCGGACGGGCTGTGCCGGGGGAGTCCAAACGTCCAGATGTTGATCTGAGCACCATCGGAGCGGAGGCTTTAGGTGTTTCTCGCCAGCATGTCGAGATTTTCCCGGAAGCTGACCGACTGGTAATCAAAGACCTTGAAAGTAATAACGGTTCGTTTATCAACGGTAATCGTTTGAAAGCCAATGAACCCTACCGCCTCGCACATGGCGACCAATTGATGTTGGGGCGTTTGCGGCTGGAAGTTGCGGTTATCCTCTCCCCAGCCTACGGGGGCGATGTGCATAAACAGCCCAGCCTGCAACTTCAGGATCAGATGCAGCCCGGCAAAGGCCAATTGGTTCTGATCGTTCAGAAAGATGCCGAAGTTTCCGGGGTGATTGCCTCGGTGATGGAGCGCGCAGGCTATACCACCAAAGTGAATTATGAAGTGGTGGGTGCAATCCGCACTTATAACCAGCGCCGCCCCAGCGCCATCATCGTAGACCCGTTCCTGCCGGACATGAGTGGGCTGGAATTTTGCCGTTATGTGCGGCGGGATGTGGTTAAAAATGCCATGCCACTTGTGGTGATTCACACGGGCGATGATATGGTTGATGTAACTGAAACCATGCAGACCGGGGCTGATATTTTTCTGGAAAAGCCGATCAGCGCCCGTGAACTGCGTCACGTGGTTTCATCGCTTATTGCCCATCATGAGGGTGGTAATGCAGCCATGTACACCAAACATCTGGTTGGTACAGCACCCCTGACGGCTGTTCCGCCGGAGAGCCGTCAGAATTCGGCGGTGTTATTCGTGGCGGGCTATGCTGATGCTCCGGTTGTGCTGAACGTTCAGCAGCCAGTTTCATTCGGACGGACGGCCAGCACTGGCAGCCTCAAATTCCATGTTGATTTATCGCGTTATGAGGCGGCCAACGCGGGCGTTTCCCGGCTGCATATGCTGCTGCACTTCCGCGACGGTAAATTTTTCATTGAAGACCGGGACAGTGTGAACGGCACATATCTCAATGGCGACCCGGTGAAACCCCGCATCCTGACGGCCATCCACAATGCCGATGAAATCCGGCTCGGCCAGCTCCGCATGTATATCTACTTTCTCGAAGACCGCGATCAAGAACTGTTCGGTGGCACTAGCGATTAAAGTTCAGATGCCCAATAATCCAGCATCATTTATGTGATGTGGAGTATGGGCTGATGGCACTCACTTTCCAGTATCACCCGGATATTCTGGAGCGTTTCCCCGATCTGACAGGCGGCGTGATTTTAGGGCGTGGTTTGCGGAATGCACCCTCGCCAGATGCTTTACGTTCAACCTGTACTGCCGAGCAAACCGCGACGATTGCCCGCATCGGCACCCGACAATTAAGCGAACTTCCCACGCTGGCTGGATGGCGCGCGGCTTTCCGTGCTTTCGGAGTTGATCCGACCCAGTACCGCAGCGCCGCCGAAAGTTTGCTGCGCCGCCTGACCAAAAAGGGCGATATTCCGAGCATCAATACGCTGGTGGACATCGGCAATCTGGTGAGCATCCGATATGGGCTGCCCGTCGCGGTGTTTGATGTGGCACACTTACAAGGCGCGATCACCGTGCATTTCGCATCAGGAAGCGAACGATTTACCCCATTAGGCGAATCAACCGTTGAACATCCTGAAGTGGGCGAAGTGGTTTTCAGCGATGAAAACAAGTTAGTGGTTGCGCGGCGTTGGTGCTGGCGGCAGAGCGACGAAAGCGCCGCCTGTGATACCACCACCGATGCAGTGATTACCGTCGAAGCCCAGCATAAAGGCGGGCGCAAAACGGTCGAATCCGCCGTCAACGATTTGCTCGACTTGCTAAAACAATACGCAGGCGGCGAGTTTGCGTTCGGCATTCTCGATCACACCCAACCCAAAATCTCAAGCTAAATCAGGGGGATTGCCATGAACTTCACCAATCAGGTTGTGTTGATTACCGGGGCATCGCGCGGGATTGGACGCGCCTGCGCCCGACAGTTCGCGGAACATGGGGCGCGGGTAGCCGTGCATTACAACAGCAACGCGGCGGCGGCGGCGGAAACCTTAGCCTCGCTACCCGGTCAGGGACATATCACCGTGCAGGCCGATATTGCCGATCCATCAGCCGTCAAGCGCATGGTGGATACCGTCATCGAGCAGATGGGTGGTTTACATGTGCTGGTCAATAATGCAGGAGTCTATGAGAAAAACGCGATTGGCGAAATCAGTTATGAGGATTGGCAGGCGATCTGGAAGCGGACGCTGGAAACTAACCTGATGGGCGCGGCGAATGCGGCTTTCTGCGCGGCGCAGCACATGATGAAACACGGCGGCGGGCGTATCGTGAATGTGTCCTCGCGCGGGGCGTTCCGGGGCGAACCGGAAGCGCCGGATTATGGGGCGAGCAAAGCCGGGATGAACGCGATGGGGCAATCGCTGGCGAAAGCACTGGGTTCGCATAAAATCTATGTGACCACCGTCGCGCCTGGATGGGTCGAAACCGATATGGCGACCGATCATCTGGCCGTCCGCCGGGACGAAATTTATGCCCAAAGTCCGCTGAACCGCATCGCCACGCCGGATGAAGTGGCTTACACGGTGCTGTTCCTCGCCTCACCGGGGGCAGAATTTTTGACGGGTGCAGTAGTGGATGTGAACGGCGCATCCTATTTGAGGACATGACCATGACCCAAGCAACCACGATTTACCAGCGTCCAGCCGAACTTTTACAACATCTGATTCGCTTCGATACTACCAATCCACCGGGAAATGAAGTGGCTTGCATCAACTACATTGACAGCCTGCTCCAAAGTTTGGGCATTGAGACGATGCTGCTGGAAAAATATCCGGGGCGTCCTAATTTGATCGCCCGCTTGAAAGGGACAGGGAACGCACCGCCATTACTCCTGTATGGACATGTGGATGTCGTGCCGACAGCCGGACAGAATTGGACGCATCCCCCCTTCGGCGGCGAATTGATCGACGGTTACATCTGGGGACGCGGCGCGCTGGATATGAAGGGCGGCGTAGCCATGATGCTGGCGGCCTTCATGCGGGCGAAGGCCGAGAATTTATCGCTGCCGGGGGATGTCATCCTGTGCATTGTGCCGGATGAAGAAGTTGGCGGCCTCGCCGGGGCACGCTTTTTAGTCGAAGAACATCCCGATTTATTTGCAGGTGTGAAGTATGCCATCGGGGAGTTCGGCGGCTTTACGTTGTACTTCGGCGGGAAGAAATTTTATACCATCCAAGTCGCGGAAAAGCAGTGTTTATGGTTGCGGGCGACTCTGCGCGGGCCAGCCGGTCATGCTTCCGCACCGATTCGAGGTGGAGCGACGGCTAAACTGGCGCGGATGCTGACGGCACTTGACCAGAATCGTTTGCCGATTCACATCACCCAAGCCGCGCGGAATATGTTCGAGGCGATTGCCAGCGGTGTGGATGCCCCGATGGACATGGTGATTCGCGGCCTGCTCGACCCCGCGCAGGCCGATAACGTTTTGGAGATGATGGGCGATTTGAAGTGGTCAACGGGTGCGCTGTTGCGGAACACGGTTGCGCCAACGGTTATCCGGGGTGGCGAGGCGGTCAACGTGATTCCGGCGACCATCACGGTGGATATGGACGCGCGTTTAGTCCCCGGTTTCACAGTTGAGGAAATGCTGACCGAACTGCAAGCGGTGATTGGTGACGAGCCGGAGATTGAAATCCTTAATTTTGACCCCGGCCCCGGCGACCCTGATATGAGCCTGTTCAATCTGCTGGAAGGGGTTTTGCAGGAAGCCGATCCCGATGCAAAGGCAATCCCTCTGCTGTTGGGTGGGGTGACGGATGGGCGCTTCTTCGCACAGTTGGGCATCCAGACCTACGGGTTTTTGCCGATGCAGTTGGGCGAAAGTTTTAACTTCACTTCGGCCATTCATGCGGCAGATGAACGCATCCCGGCAGACGCACTGCCCTTCGGCACAGATGCCATTTACCGGGTTTTAGGGCGCTTTGGCGGCTGAGGATTATTTTCCCCTGCAGTGCTGCTCCAAAGGCGAGAGGGTATCCGCGAAACGGGGTGGGGCACTGTCTACAATGCGTGATGGGCCAAGCTCACGCCGCCATTGCAGATGTTCATTCGCCAGCCGGATTAAATCGCGATTGGTGACACCCGTCGGATAGCAGGTTGCCAGCAGGGTGATAGCATGTTGGAAGCCGCGTCGGTAGGCTTTTTCCAGTGCCAGTTCAAGTTCTTCCGGGGAGATGGATTCAGGGTCAGTCATGGTAAAAAATCCTTTTTATTTTAAGGATAACCATGATTGGAGCGATTAGCCAGCGATCAGCCGAGGATTATGGGGGCGAACCAGCCGTTCGCCCCTATGGTCAGTTGGTTACGCGCCGACTTTTTTAACGCCGAGTTCGATGCTCTTTTCCGGGCTGACCTTCAACTGTTCGTCGATCAATACGCCGTTTTCATCAATCACCCAATGAGAACGAATCGTCCCAAAGAATTTCTTGCCGTACATGGATTTTTCGCCCCATGCGCTCCATGCTTCCAGCACCGCATGGTCAGGGTCGGAAAGCAGATCATAAGGTAAATTCTGCTTGATCTTCCACTTCAGCAAATCGGCGGGCGGGTCATCACTGATGCCCAGCACGACCGCGCCCTGTGCCTCAATCCTGGGAAAGTGATCGCGGAATCCGCAGGCCTGTGTCGTGCAGCCGGGGGTATCGGCGCGTGGGAAGGCGAACAGAATCACCTTTTTACCCCGATAATCGCTGAGTTTTACGCTTTTGCCATCCTGATTCAACAGTTCAAAATTCGGTGCTTGTTCGCCTACTTGGGGCATGTTTCATCTCCTAAATATGCTACATTTAACTGCTAAGGGCTTTGAGGGCGCGTTCGACGCTGGCTGACGGCGCGATGCCAAGTTGGGCATCAATGACCAGACCGTTTTCGTCAATCACCCAGAAGGAACGGTTGGTGCGCGGAATGGTGACAAGGCCGAGCAGCGAGCGTCCCCAAGCATTCCATGCATCCAATACGCCGTGATTGGGGTCGGAGAGCAGATCATATTGCAGGTTTTTATCCTGCTTCCACTTCTTGAGGGTTTCCGGTTTATCCGGGCTGACGCCGAGGACAACCGCGCCTTTGGCTTCAATCTTGGGGAAACTGTCGCGGAAGCCGCAGGCCTGTGCATTACAGTTGGCGGTGTAGGCCTGCGGAAAGGCGAAGAGGATGATCTTTTTTCCCCGATAATCGCTGAGTTTTACGGGTTGGCCCTCCTGATTGAGCAGTTCAAAATCCGGGGCGGTTTCGCCAATCTGGGGCATAGGTATCTCCCAACCTGAAGGGTTTTCGCAGGGCAGATGAACCTACCACCCTGCGAAGTGAATAACCGGTAAGTCTACCCGGTTACTGCCAGCCCTTCAACCGCTTGAAGCGCCTTGATGACACTGTCATTCGGGCCGATGCCAACTTTTTGAGCGATCAAAACACCCTTTTCATCCACCACCCAATAGGAACGGGTCGTCGGTGGGATGCCTACCAGTGTCAGTAGGGTCATGCCGCTTTTCGCGCCCCATGCTTCCAACATGGCTGAGTTGGGGTCGGAGAGCAGATCGTAAGGCAGTTTCTTGTCCTGTTTCCACTTTTTAAGGGCTTCGGGTGTATCAGTGCTGATCCCAAAAACAACCGCGTTCGACGATTGAATGCGCGGGAATTCATCGCGGAAGGAACAGGCTTGAGCGTTACAGCCCGCCGTATTGGCTTTGGGGAAAGCGAAGATCACAACCTTCTGACCGCGAAGCTGACTTAAGGTTACTTTCTCGCCGTTCTGATTGAGCAGTTCAAAATCCGGGGCGGTTTGACCGATGTTGAGCATGATGAGCTTCCTTTAAAACGTGAATCGATGCCCCAATTATAGACAGCGTGTATAGTTTTGGGATGAGAATGCCCTAAGAAATCCGTCAATCTGGCAGGCGGAAAAAATCGAAATCGAAAATGTGTTTAAAACCGAATTGGGCGTACAAGGGGAAGCCGAAGCGCGAAGCGGTCAGCACAATGAGGCGATGACCGTCGGCGGCTGCGTCGATCAGGATGCGGGTGAGGATGGCTTTGCCGAGTCCGCGCCGTCCATAATCCGGCAGAGTCGCCATCACGTACACACCGGGGATACCTTCACCCATTATCAATGCGCCAATCGCGGCGGGTGGTTCGTCGCCTGAACGGGCGAGATATAACTTTGCTGGATCACCACTCAGCCACGAGTCGCTCATGGCTTCAAAATAATCCAGCGCAATATTGGGTGGAAAGCGGAAAGCTATTCGGCGGATGGTGCTGGCAGCTTCCAGATCAGTGCGGGTTGTAGCCTGCCAAACTTGAATAGCCGAATTATACGGCTGGAATTGGGCGGGTAAGGGGGCGACCATCGCGGGTAAAGGTGGGCGATCATAAATAAAACCGTGTTTTTCCAATCGGGTGCGAACATCAACGGGCTGCGGCTGATAACTCATCCACCAATACCATGGGACGCCGCGCCCCGCGAAGAAGATTTTCAGGCTTTCGATTTCGGTGTCAATTGCTTCGTCCGGCGTATTTGATGGGAAGTTGAAACCGAGAGCGAGGTTGAGCAGTGGGACACCGATTCCGGTCGAACTGGCGCGGATGCCGATGCCCTGCCAGCGGGCGGCATCCGGCGAACGGGATGCCAGCCAGCTTTGCACCGCCAGCGTGTGACGGTCTGCAATGGTGATGACTTCCGCGAGAGGCAGGCCGGGGGCAAAATGGGCGTTGGGTTCATCCATTGTATAAATCCTTTTTTAGGGCATTGTAGGACAATCGTACAGATGATGCTCTGGAAGCGTGGTGGGTTTCTGTTAGAATCGCGCCCCATGACCCAAAAACTACTCAAACAACTTGACCCCGGATTACTGATTACGCTGGCGCTGTGTTCGTTCGCGCTGTGGCCTTTGCTGTATCGCCCCGGTTTGCCGAATGGTGATGATGTGCTGTACCACGTTTTTCGGGCGTCGGAGATGGATCGCACATGGGCGCATGGCGTCCTGATGCCGCGCTGGGCGGAGACGTTTTATACCGGATACGGCGCGCCTGTTTTTCATTATTATGCCAGCCTGACCTATTACCTGACGAGCATTCTGGCGCGGCTGGGATTGGATGCCGTGAACGGGATGCGGGCGCTGATTGCTCTGGGCACATGGATGGGTGCGGCGGGGATGTATGGCTTTACGCGGGCTTATGCAGGTAAAGCTGGCGGGGTGATCGCGGCGCTGTGTTATGCCTACAGCCCATACATCCTGTACACCGAGCCGTATTCACGCGGGGCATACCCAGAGATGATGGCGTTCGCGTTATTCCCGCTGGTGATGTGGAGTTTTAGCCGTTTGCTTCGGCGCGGTGGGATAAAGGCGTTTACGCTTTCGGCGGTCGGGTTGGGAGCCTTGATTATCACCCATAACTTGATGGCACTGGTGCTGACGGGTTTGTTGGCAGCATGGGTGGTTAGTTATCAGTTGTCAGTTATCAGTTTCCAGTTAAAAGCTAAGAGCCAAGCGCTAACAGCTAACAATCAGCATTTTCGGAAGGGGTTGTTTGGGCTGCTGGCAGTGGGTGTTGGGGTTGGTTTGGCGGCGTATTTCTGGCTACCGGTGGTAAGAGAGGGGAACGCAGCGCACCTGAATAATCTGACCGGGTTCGCGGGGGTTTCTGAACTGGATTACCGACGCTTTTTTGTGCCGCTCAATCACCTGCTGGCACATTCCCCACGCGCGGATGCCGGGGCGCTGAACGGGCTGGAACATCAGCTTAATTTGGGGGTGGCGCAGTGGGTGGCTGCGGGAATCGGAGTACTGAGTACTGGGTACTTAGTAC
>JAIOHM010000086.1 GCA_019912965.1 Anaerolineae bacterium | reverse complement strand
CAGAGGGTGTCACCATTCTGGTAGACACCCGGAACAGCGATTATCGCGGCAGGTACAGCTATGACCAACTCACGCAGGCAGCAAAAGAGCGGCAGGGCGTGGATGGCAAGTCGATGCGCTTTGCCGCACGTCCGGCGCTGTCAGGTAAACCGCGTCAGGAAGGCGAATATACCGCAGCGGGGCAGGCAGACTACCGTATCATGAATACCCGCACGGATGCGAAGCGGATGCTGGATGGCATGGCAGATGCGGCTGCGAAAGGCGAACGCATTGCGCTTCTATGTGCCTGTGCCGACACCTGCACCTGCCATCGTACCCGCTGGCTGGCACGTTCCCTCTCACACCGAGGGGTGGATGTTGGACACCTCGAGCCGGGCGAATTCGATTATGAACGCCAGCAGGAAGAGGGCGCACGCGAACTGTACCGCATTACCCGTCAGTCTGACCTGCCAGCCCTGCCGCCGCACAGTGACACCAACTGGCGGGAACGGGCTGAAAGCTGGTCGAAACACCCCGAACCTAAAGCGCCGCCGAAAGACTACCATTCACCGCGTCCGACTCGTGCCATCCCTGAGCATCCGGCACAGGTCTTGGTTGCAGGCAGCATGAATGCCAATCCCGCACAGTTGAATTATGCTTCTGATCTCGTGGTGCGGGCGGCTGAGATTGGAGCGCAGATTCATGTTGGCGACAACGAACAGGGAGTTGATGCGCGGGTAGCTGCGACTGCCGAGGCCATTGGCTATGAAAATGTGGTCGTCTGGACGGCGGGCGATGCGCCGCGCAATGGCGGTGTTCCCGGCGGGCAGATTCGCAAAGTCCCCTACAACTATAAAGAGAAGGGCAACCGCTTCACCCAGCGCGATCAGACCATGATCCGCGCTTTGGATGAAGAGAACGGCGCAGCGTTCTTCATTGATAATGGGTTTACCCACCGCAAAAGCGGCACACTCACCGGAACAGAAGCGGGCTATGTCTTTGCTGTCGCCGAAGGCAAAGCTGCCCGCAAGGTTTCTTTTGGCAGGCAGCGAGATCGCGAGGCGGAGTTAAACCCTCTGCCGACCAGCTATACCCCTGATCATGAACCTGAAGCCCCTGCCGCACTGCCAACAGAGGCGGTTTCAATGACTGCCCCTGCTGCTCATGGCTATTGGTCATTAAGTGAGTTTGAGACTGATCTGCGGCAGCGGATGGGACTGCCTGCTGCCACACCTGCATCTGAACCAGATGTCTCTGAACTGCCTGATGTTCGGGAACATACCCCTTCAACTCAAACCGAAAAATGGCAGGCAGCGCTGGAAACTGCGGAGCGGTTGGAAGCGCAGCGTCAGCGTCTCCCGTACCTGAGTGGGCGACCCGGCTATAAAACTGCCAGCCTGATCGATGTCCAGGCGCTTCCGACATCTGATCTGGATGGCACGCCGCTGGGTTATACAGCCGCAGCGGTGGAAGTGTCATGGCGCTCGTCTCCCTTCAAAATCAAAACCGATGATTGGCGCAGCGCGGATACGGTCAGTGTCACGGAACTGGCACATTTCAGGCAGCCGGATCAGGCGGAGGG
>JAIOHM010000085.1 GCA_019912965.1 Anaerolineae bacterium | reverse complement strand
TGTCTCCAAAAATCGGCTGTGGATACACGATGACATTCCCGCCGGGAGGCTGCTGCCACGTCGGCACCCATGGATGCCAATCCGCCGAACGGTAACCACCCCCACCGCAGGCCGGGGCAGCATCCGCGCAGCGCCGGGGATAATCCAGATCAAAGCGGAAAACCACTGCTAACGCACCGTTGACCGGATTGTACGAAAGCACATAGGCATCCAGATCAGCCGCCGTGCCTGCCGATGCATCACACACCCCACCGATATACACCAACCCGTGCCGGATGCCCAACCCGAAAGGTCGTGCCTGCCCATTGGTGCAGCCGGGGTTCGGCAACCCGATGTTGACTGCCGCTGCCGGGTTGTCTATCGGAATACGGATCAGCGTCCCCAAATTCAAATTGATCGCATACAGGGTGTTGTCATCTTCTGTAATGTCCAAATCACCCAAACTGGATTTGCCTACTGCGTCGAATGCATTGGGGTCAATCAACCAGTCGATATTAGGCGCACCCGTTGGTGGGTGTGGATTCGCACCCGTATTCAGCCCGATAGCATTCAGGTCAACCAGCAGACTGACCACCCCCGTTCGCGTCACTTGGTAAATGCCCCCTGTGGAAGGTTGACCGCCCGCGCCGGGGCCAAGTCCGGTATGCCGTTTGACAAAAGCTGACGCGAAAAAACTGTCGCTGGTAGATTGGTAAGCGATACCGAAGACTGAACCTGTTTCCGGCGCTAAAGCAATTGCCGGGTGCGGCGGTTGGTCATAGGGGCCATTTGCCCCAAATGGTATTGTGCCTGTAACGGCTCCAGCGTTATATGGGAACAGAATCACCGTTGGCTGGTTAGCTACCGCTGCGCTGAACTGATCTCCAACCACATAACAGCTTGTACTCAGGTCTGGGTTATCGGTATGGCAGTATTGACCAGGGCTGCTGACCGCCAGATTGATACCCGGCACAGCATTACCACCCGCACAGTCCACAAACGAAACCGTAGTCGTAGAATTTCCGCCGCCCCCGTATCGCCCGGAAAACAATGCCGTTGGCAGTTCGGTGAATTCCAGCCGTACCTGCCCATCCGGCGCGGTGACCGGCAGCGTATAAGTGCCGATGATTAGCGGATCAGCCGAGTTGAGCGTCATGGTGGTGTCCACAGCCTCGCTGATTCCATCACCATTCGCGTCGAAATAAGCCGTCACCACAATCCCGCCCTGACCGGGTTCACGACCATCCTGTACACCGTTTTCGTTGTAATCAACGTAAGCCCGCCCCTGAATGGTGCAGGCAGCCTGTACAGGTGTAATCGCCGATTGGTTGAAGAATAGAAGTGTGATGATGAGCAGTGTAAGGAGCAATCGGCGGCTGGACATTTGAATAAAACCGAGTTTTGAACGCGGCATAGAAGACAATACCCCGTCTCTCATCGCCCGAAAATGAGAGATGTAAAAATTTTGTTACATTCTAAACCAGTTCATGTTATGAGTAAAATACTACTCAAGTCATGGGTTTAGATGAGCGGTCGATAGCTATAAGCCTGATGGGGAAGCCTTACAAAACCATAAAACCCGCCGCAGAGTTAGCGGATTCGAACGCTTCAAACGGTTAATTCACGCTGGGGAAATGGATTGGGGAGGGCTTTACACCCTCCCCGGGAACGGCATTTTTGAGGACTGAAATGGTTTGGATTTCTCACGCTTTACTCACCAGCCGTAAAGGATGAGAACCCAGCCGGAGGCTATGGCCCCGGCGTTACTTCGTCGAAGGGCAACTGCGTCGGCGTGATTTCGACGAATGGGAAAGTCGGCTGCACAAATGGGTTGTTGGTCGGCACGACCACTGGTGGCGGCGTCGGTTGTACGATGTTGTTCACCGCTATTGTCACACACCGCTGTAAATTACCGCCATAGCTGTTGTTGGAGAACATCTGCAACCGCAGCGCATAGGTTCCGTTCGCCACACCAATGGTGTTCCATGTCCCCAAAATACCGCTGGTCTGCGGTGTGGTGATCGCCCCGGTGATGGGCGTTCCAGCAGCCGAGGTGCAGCTTGGGGCATAATCCAGTTGGAAGCGGTTAAACGTACCCGCTGTTGCCGCCCCGGTGATCTGTACCGTGCCGCTGATGGGTTGTCCATCGGTCGGCGAGATGATGCGGGCAATCGGCACTTCGGTGTTCAGGTCACAAGTGGCCGTTGGCGGGTTAGCAATGGTTGCACTGGTGATGCCCAACTGTGCCGCTGTCGATGCTCCGGCTGGTGAATTCAACCAGGCAACCGCTGAAGCATCAGTGATGTTGATAATCGTCGCGCTCTCCCGGTTATCCGGGCAGTATTCATTCGCCAGCAAGCCTGTCCAGGTATCGACTTCGATATTCCGAACGAACGATTGGTCAGCGCCGGGAGGCGGTTGGCTTTGCAGGAACAATTCCGTCCGCAGGCTGGGGCAGTTGGCCGCAGGCAGTGTACCCGTCGTCGCACAGATTTGCGCCTGTACCACGCCGCCGGGATTAGCGAAGCCTTCCGGTCGCGGCATCGTACCCAGCATGGTGCTCATCACCCGATTCCATAGCGGTGCGGCACTGCCGTAGCCACCATCCTGCACCAGCGTCGTATTGTTATCCGGGCGTCCCAGCCATACACCAACCACAGCATTACGGGTGTAACCCATCGTCCACAAATCGCGTGCGCCATCGGTGGTGCCGGTCTTGGCTGCTACCACATTGCTGGTCGGCAGGCCGTTGATCGTCAGCCAGCCGTTGGTTGGGAAGGCTAACCCGCGTGCCGGATCGTCGCTCAGAATATTGGAAATCACATAAGCGATCTGCGGTTGAATGGCTTGCGAAGTCGGACGCTCTGGCAGTTGCGCCGGGGTTCCATTAGCATCCGTGACGCTCTCGATAGCATACAGAGGCGCACGCACACCATTGTTCGCCAGCGTGCCGAAGGCTTGCATCATGCTGTAGAGCGTAACTTCGGTTGCGCCGATGCCTGTTGGCAGTCCAAACACAGCATTTTCCGGGAAGCTCAGACCCAATCGCCCTGCTACATCGCGGAATTTGGTTTCGCCGATGAACTGGTAGGTTTTGATCGCCGGGATGTTGTAGCTGTTTTGCAAGGCATAACGTACCGCCTGTGGGCCATGGAACTGGCGGTCGAAGTTCACAGGTGCATACGGTGGATTGGTATTCGGGAATGTGGTTGGTACATCCCACAAGATGCTGGCAGGCGTCAGATAATCCAGAATGCCATCACCATTGGCATCCGCGCCTTCGAGCGCTCCAGTATAGACAATCGGTTTGATAGCTGAACCGGGCTGCTGGAAGGTCAGCGCCCCATTTACCTGTCCGTTAATCCCCACATTGTTGAAGTCTGGGCTGCCGACCATCCCGCGTATCGCACCGGTGCGAGGATCAACAGCCATCACCGAACCGGTGTTGACACCTGTAGCAATCAGCGCGGCCATCGTTTGATCAAGTGCGCTTTCAGCCGCATCCTGAACAGCCGGGTTAAGGGTGGTGCGAATGACGAACCCGCGCCGGAACATCTCACCCGTGCCAAACAGACGCTCGACCTGTGCCGACACAAACTGAACAAAATGCGGGTACTTGAATTCCACATCGCGCGGTTCGTATTTGGCGGCTTTCACCCGTGCCTGATCGATAGCCGCCTGACGGACAACATTGGCATCCACGCAGAACCCGCCTGTTGGCTGGCCGGGAATCGGCAAACAGCCTACCTCTTGCATCCGCGCCATCACGACTTCCATACGCTGGAAAACTGCATCGCGCCGCTGGTTATAGGTCGCCAAATCTTCGTCGCCCGCCTGTACCGGATTGTAGGTAGCAGGTGCGGCGATCATCCCGGCGAGCAGGGCTGACTGTGGCAGGTTCAGGTCATTGGCGCTGACGCCAAAGTAGAACTGTGCGGCAGCTTCCACCCCGTAGGATTGGTTGCCGAAGAAAATTTCGTTGAGGTAAAGCTGAAGGATGAATTCTTTGCTGTACTGCTTGGCGATTTCGGCGGCGATCACGATCTCACGCAGTTTCAAATCCGGCGTGGTCGTGCTCTGGCGTAGCACCAACTGTTCAGCGATTTGCTGGGTGATGGTGCTTGCCCCGGATTCAACCTGTCCGGCAGCCGTGTTCTGAACGACCGCGCGGCCAATCGCAATCCAGTCCCAACCCGGATCGTCGAAGAAACGTTCATTTTCCAATGAAACAACCGCGTGAACCATAAACGGTGAAATCCGGTCAAGCGGTACAGTAGTGCGGGCGCCGCCATCCTGGCTGTTCAGTTCAGCGATGAGATCACCATTCACATCCAGAATTTTAGCGGTCTGGAATCCCGGTTTGTAATTCGCCAGTGCTGCTACATCGTCCAGATATTCCGAAGCGAGGCTGTTATATTGGGTGAGTACGAAGCCCAATCCACAGGCCGCCAGCAGCACTACCGCGCCGATGCCCACCAGTGCCAGCCGCAGCACAGTGCTGATAGTGCGTTCCCGTTCACGAGCGGATGCACCTGCGTAAATCGGGGATTCTGCCGAGTCCAGATCGTAAGCGGGCGCGGTTACATACGCATCTCCCTGAATGGGTGCGGGCGTTGCGGGGTAATCGCCATACGGATCAGCCACCGCCGGGTTGACCAGTGTTTCCGGGGTGTAACGTAGATTTTGAATGGTAGGCGCTTGATCGCGGCGGTAGGGGTCAAGATATGCCCCTGCCGCCCCCACCATCGTCTGGTCGGGGTCTTGGACAGGGGTATCCGAACGTGGCAAATCCATCTGTTCAGTGGGGCTGAAGCCGCCCGTTTCGAGAGGCGCTCCAAATTCCACACTTGATTGGTTGAAAACGCTTGCCTGTGCGGGTGATTCACCCGTTGGGAAGTAGGGCAGTGAACCTCCAACCACCTCATTCGGGTCTAGACCGGAAGTGACAGTAGGCGGCGCACCGCGTGCTGGCTGCCCGATGTCTCCATAAGGCGGAGTAGCCACAATCCATTCATTATTCTCGAAGCGATACCATGTATCCGTTTCCACACCCATCATCCACCAGACGTTCTGTTCGTCCAGGATCATGAGCTTACGCAGTTCTTCCTGAAGCTGCTCACGGCTCATCTGTCCATTACGGTGAGCATCGCGCAAGGCACGAACACTGGCTTCAGTAGTGCGGAAACGAGTCGCCAGGTCTTGGGACATAGCGGGCTGTGCGGCAGTTGAGGAAACGGGAGCCGCTGCGCCAGTACCAGAAAGTCCTAATTCCTCTAGTTTCTGCCGTGCAACCGCCGCCGGATCATCGGCAGCCGTCGATGAAACTGCCGGAGAAACGGGAGCTGCCGCGCCTGTGCCAGAAAGACCTAATTCTTGTAGCTTCTGTTTTGCAAACGCCGCCGCGTCATCGGCAGCAGGCTGTGCGCCTGTGGCTTCCACAGCGGGCTGTGCCCCCGTACCGGAAGCAGCATCGCGGCCTGTAGCGCTGGGGCTGGTCGGTACGACCGAAGCAGGTGGCGCTTGTTCCACCAGACTTTGCAGCGCAATGAGTTCGCTCATGCTAAAGGCTGACTCATCATCTGCATCGGCCACAGCAGGCAGGTCAGATTCTTTATCTTCCAAATTCAGCAAATCGCTGGAGTCAGAAGTTAATTCTTCAGCTTTCTCAAATTCCAGCAAAGGCAGCGGGATGGCGTTGGCCGATTCAGTATCCGCCATCATTGGCTCAATACGGGTATCTGCTTCGCTATCCACCAATCCAATCGCAGCAGACAGCGCTTCTTCTGGACGAACCGCATCCACAGAATCAGCCGTCTCAGTATCCGACAGGAAAAGCATATCTTCCGGTCGGAAGGACTCCGCCGCCTGGATACGTTCCGGGTCAAGTTTCATTTTCTCGTCTGGCTCAACCGTTGTATCGTTCGGGCTGGGCAAGTGCCAGCCGCCAGCGGTGGTAGGTGCAGCCGCCAGATTTTCCGGCAGCTTATTCACCACTTTCCAGCCACTTTGCGAGGGTGGTTGAGAAGCACGCACAGGGGTACGGCGGGCATTGCCACTGGGCGCGTGCCAACCGCCTGTATATTGCGGCTCATTCGGGGTCGGGTTATTATTCGGGCGGTCAGCCATAACGCCCCTCTTATCCTTCAGTAATAATGAGTTTCCGTTTGAAGATTCACACAAATCAGATTATACACACTTTTGAATTTTGTTACGAAACGAGCAAACAAATCGAATAGATAGTGCAGCATTAAGGAAAGGCTCTAGAAGGTTTTGCCTTTCTTGACAGTTTTTCCAAATTCGGTTATTCTGAAACAGACCGATCAGTCTGTTATTGATGAGCAACAATGTCCAAAGGCGAAGAAACCCGTGAAATGATTATCCGCGAGGCCGCAGCGGTTTTTAACCGCTTTGGTTATTTTGGCACATCGATGGCGGACATCATGCGCGAAACCGGACTGGAAAAAGGTGGTATTTACAACCACTTTCGCAGCGGTAAAGACGAACTGGCGCTGGCGGCCTTTGACTATGCTTTCTCCGTCAGCAGCAACCGTATGGGCGAGGTTTTTAAAACGGTGCGTCATGCCGCCGACCGTTTGATCGCCTTTGGTGAAGTGTTTAAAGAACTGCTGGATGATCGTGTACTGCCCGGTGGCTGCCCGGTCATGAATACCGCGATTGAGGCAGATGCGCATCCCGGTCATCCGCTGGTGAACCGGGTACGAGAAGCCATGACCGCACAGTTGGATATGGTGCAGCGTATCGTGGAAAAAGGTATTGCACGCGGCGAAATTAAACCAGAAACCGACGCCCAAACCATCGCTGCTATGTTTGTTTCTTCGCTTGAAGGCGGTGTAATGCTCAGCAAACTTTACAATGACTCGCGTTATTTGCAGCGGGTGCTTGACCATCTGCGTGAGCATACCGAAATGCATCTGCGCGCCTGATCCCTTTTTTTGTGTCCAGAACCGACCGATTGGTCTGAATCTGAATTATTGAAAGGATTTCATGATGAACGATCCGAAAAGCAAAAAAGACATTCTTGAACAGCTTACCCATGTTCATGAGGGTGTGAAGCAATTCATTCAAAATACACCCGCCGATCAGTTTGACAAGGGTACAAGCGAATCGTGGTCGGCTGCGGGTTATCTCAAACATCTGATTCTCAGCGTCAAACCCGTTGCAAAAGCCATCAATTTTCCGCAAGAGCAGTTACAAACCATGTTTGGTCAATCCGAAAGCGGCTCAAAAACCTATGACGAAATTGTGGGGATATACAAGACACGGTTAGCGGAGGGTGTTCGGGCGGAAGACTATGACCGCGTAACCCCGGATTTTTACCGTTTTCCCGAAGGCGTCCAGGATGTGCAAGTCTATCTGGCTGAAACCTGGGACGAAAGCAATCGACGATTGTTAGGGGCGTTACAGAATTGGGCTGAAGCGGATTTGGATATTTATCAACTGCCGCATCCCGCTATCGGCCTGATTACCGTGCGCGAAACACTCTTTTTTACGCTGTATCACAACACCCTTCACTGGAACGACATGCAGCAGGCCGTGCTGAACGCTCAAATTGGGTAGCTGATCTACCCACGTCAAAGGGGGAGATATGTTTCATCCGCAAGACCCTATTCGGGGTAAACTTCTGTTGGGTTATCAGAAACAACTGTTGGACGAACTGGCAGTCCATAATCGTCTGTCCGATTCGGTTTTTCGGACGGTCTTACGCCGCTTGTTCGTGCCACGCCGCAAACCACATATTTCCACTTGGACGCAAAACATGGAGTCTGTGAGGAATCTTCGATGACACTGCCGACTATCACCGAATTACAATCGTTAGTGGGGCAAGAAATGTCTGAAGGCCCTTCCCCGGTGGGACGTTGGCTGCGTGGTGTTTTACGGAGTATTGAGCCGGGTACCATTACAGCAGATTTTACGGTTCGCCCGGAGATGACCAACCCGGTTGGCATTCTGCATGGCGGGATGATCGCGGCGATCATGGATGATTTGATCGGTATGACCATCCATGTCCTGAATGGGATGGACTCGTTTTTTACCTCCATCAACCTGTCGGTAGATTATCTCGCCAGCGCCAAAGAGGGTGAAACGGTCACAGCCACCACCAAAATCGTCCGGCAGGGGGCGTCCGTCACCCATGCTGAATGCCATTTGTATAATGCGAAGGGCAAGCTGCTGGCGAAGGGAACCACAAACCTGCTGCGGGTTACGATTCGGTAAGTTATTCTGCCTTGAGCATCTGAAAACTGGAGCGGAGGAGGCAGCCACCCAGATAAATGGCTTCCTCCAATGTATAAATCGCGCCCGTCGCGCCGATCTGGTACTGACGATGGGTTTCCAGATCGCTCAGGCTGTTGAAAGCGTTGATCTTGCTTCGCAGGCCGCAGAATTCAGTGTAGGTATTGGGGGCGGGGGTAGAAGGAAGCGGTAACCAGATGCGCCAGTCTTCCGCGCCCTTCGGGGTGTCCAGTTGCAGGGTGGTGTCATCCCGCATCTGCATACGAAAGCTCAAAAGTTCCCCGCTGCGGGGGCAGGTGGTTTGGATATCCAGCCACACATTAGGCCCATACACCAGTAAGGTTTGTGGAATATCAATGAAACTGGTGGCATACACCCGTTCCCAGCCAAACACCTTGATCTGATGCGGGGTAAGCAGTACCGAGAAGGGGGCGCATTGCAAAATGCCGTGTAGATCGTTGTCGAACCACAGCAGGTTGCGGTCGCTCAAGCTGGCGATCATTTGCTCCACCACAAATATATGTTTGTGGATGTTGGGGAACTGGCGTACAGTAGCCGGGGAGCCATAACGCGCCAGATGATTCCATATTTGGGTATAAAGCTGCCGTTCCTGATCTGAAAGGGCTTCCAGCGCTGCGGTATAACCCTTCACCAATGCCAGCACCCAGTCAAACTGACCGGCGGGCAGGTGCGTTCTATCAATGGGGTTAGGAGGAAGCGGAGAAGTCATTGGTCAGGCATCATGGTATCACGCCCTTCCCCCTGACTTTCACGTTCTTCAATCATCGGCATCGGGGGAGGAAGTGGATCGGGCAAGGTGGGCGGACGGCGAGCAATAACCTGATCAATCGGCTCGTCAGACTGCACTGGACTTGAATCTTCGGTAACATCTTCTTCGATAACTTCACCGCTGTCTTTTAGGCGCTCTGCCGTCATTTTGGCGTCATCCAACGCGACTTCCCCATTGGAAACGGGCGGCGCGGGCGGCACTTTATGAACCTGAACCGTATCCGTTTCCAGTTTGGGCAGCAAATCATCCAGATCAGTCAGTCCCGGACGGGCGCGCCCCTTCAAAATCAGGGTTTCATCTTCGTCTTCAGTTAACGCCTCTTCTGATTCAGGCGGTGTTCCGTTGGTGTTTTCTTCGACCGAAATCACGATCACGCTGACGTTATCTTCACCCCCGCGTTCATTCGCCAGATCAATCATTTTCTGGCTGGCGACATCCGGGTTCGGGTCGGAAAGCGCGAGTTTAGCAATTTCATCCGGCTTGACATGCCGCGTCAGACCATCGGAACACAACACCATCCGGTCGCCCACATGCAGCCGCTTGTAATACATATCCACATCGATGTCTTCGGCCTGTCCTAATGCGCGATACAGCACATTACGCATGGGATGGTCTTCGGCCTGTTCCTGCGTGATGTGCCCCGCAGCCAGCAGCGCCTCGACAAAACTGTGGTCAGACGTAATCTGGGTAATGGTGCGGTCTTCGCCATCGACCAGATAAGCACGGCTGTCGCCTACATGCGCCACAATAGCATAGGTTCCACGCACAAAAGCCATTGTGACGGTTGTACCCATCCCGCGCATTTCCGGCGAGACGGCGGCTTTTTCCACAATGCGGCTGTTGGCGCTTTGAATAGCATCCCGCAGTTTTTCGGTCAGGGTCGCGTCTTCATACGAATCGCCTCCCCGGTTTTCGCGGATGTTGAAACCCAGCTTGATCGATTCGACAGCGATGCGACTGGCTTCTTCGCCGGCTGCTGCGCCACCCATACCGTCCGCCACGATGGCTAAAACAAAGTCATCGCGTGTCCACAGGTGGATGTTATCTTCGTTGTTTTCCCGCACCTGCCCAACGCTGGTGCGTGCGCTGCTGCGGAGGCGGATTCCCTGTTCAGGATTTGGCATCGCCGGACTCCTGAGAATGTGATTTTCCCCATTATATGCTAATTCTACGAACTGCAAAACGGGATGCAAGCAAGAATTTTGTTACGCTTTTGGTCATAGCCTGCCGAAGCGATGAGTAACGACCCGTTTTTTAGTGGCTTTAGACCCTGTGCGATACGGGCGGAACGTGGTACATTTGGCCTATATCCCAAATTCAGCCGGAAATTTGGGATATATTATTGCCCTGGATGATGACCATGCCAACTTTAGACGAACTTTACCGCATTGATAATTTTAACGACACTTTCGCGCTGGGGCATTATGCCCGCGTGATGGATGCGCTTGAACGCCGAACCGGGCATATGGTTGCCTTCAAGGTGCTGCGCCCGGAACATCTCACGGCGGACGGCGAGATGCGTTGGGAATACAAAGCGTTCGCCAACGAGGCCGATTTGCTGATGAAACTTTCCGGCAGCCCACATGTGGTTGATCTGGTGGACTGCGGTTATCTGGAAGCGCCGGGGGAAGTTCCGCACGGTGGCGAGATCGTCTCGTTCCATCTGGATGTGCTGGGCTTCATTCAGTCGCTGTCGGAATTCGCGGCGCGCGGCTGGCGGCCTTATCTGGCACTGCAAAACCTGCCCCGTGCCCATAACCTGTTGTATTTAATGAAGCCCAACCAGGCCGGGGCGCGCTGGCGTTTGCCGAGCGAGGAAGGGTTAGCGCTGGCACTGCAATTCGCGGAAGTGATGCGCTATGCCCACCAGAAAAACATCGTCTACATGGATCATAAGCTGGAGCATGTTTATTGGGACGGCTCCCAGTTACGGATTATTGATCTGAACAGTTCGCGCCTGCTGGATGGCAGTCCGGCGGCTTCCAGCCAATTCTTCCGGCTGGATATTCATAACCTGTGCGTGGGGATTTTGTACCCAATCTTCACCGGACTTTCCCCACAAAAGAGTGCACTGCGTCCGCAACCCGGCAATATTACTGAGGCTGAATCCCGCTACCGGGACATCACCGCGCTGGACTTCGGCGTTGAGCCTTCGCTCAGTTCTGCGCTGAAAGAACTGCTCAACCGGGGGGCAGCGGTGCAGATTGAGTCGATTGACGAGTTCATCGCCAGCTTACAGCAGGTCGCCACGCTGCACGGGTGGGACTTCCCCAGTTTTTATACCAGTCCAGCCAGCCGGGATGCGCGTACTCAGATGCGGGCAGGTGTAACACGGCTGCGGCGGGGACAGTCCGAACTACGCGAGGCACGCGATTTGTTCCGCGAGGCGGCTATTCAGGACGGCATCACCGAGGATTTGGAGGCCGAACTGCGGCGTCTGGTGAAGGCAGTGAATGCGATGCTGAATGACCGGGTGATTCCGTAAGTAGCTTACCGTTATCGGTTATCCGTTTTCAGAAAGGGCGGGAAAGGGTTGCGGCAATTGCGAAATCCTTTCCCGCTGATTGATTCATCTAGCGGCGCGAATTCCGTTGAGCAGCCAATGCACCGGAATAAATGAACGGTGTGAAGAAAGCAACGACTTCTTCAGGCATATTGGCATCCTCACAGGCGGCCATCATGTAGTTGATCCAGCGATCTCGCTGTGCGTCACTGATGCTGAGGGGTTCGTGTACGGCAACCACCGTGCGAAAACCGCCGCGCTGTTTGGTGTGCTCAAATGGGCCGCCGAAGAATTCACCCAGCCACAGCGCCATTCGCCCAACATGATCTTCATTCAGATCGTGGAACAAGGGCAGCATGAGCGGATCATCAAAAACATAGCCATAAAATGCGGCAGCAAGACGCTGCATCCCTTCTGCGCCCCCCGCTAAATCGTAGAGTGTTTCGGGCATAGTCGTCAATTCACATCCTTTTTGCTCAGGATAAATATACCACCACACAGAACCGCTTTCAGCCGTCAGCAAATGCATTTATGGTTACCCGTTACAGGTTTCCAGTTTCCAGAAAAATACAGGGAAAGTGGCGGCGGCGGCGGCGTGGCGAAAGAGAGTTTCGCCGCCACTGTAGTTATCAGTTCACATTTTTCAGTTAAATCCATAAAGGATAGTTTGCGGCGATTGCGGCGATTGCGATTGCGAAAGGGCTTTGCGCGCAATGATTCGCAAATTTCGCAAGATTCTTCAAATTCGTCAGATTCGCACACCGATTTTTTGAATCCTGCGAATCTTTGGGGATTGTCGTCGTCGCACAAGGTTATTACGACCATGAGAAGTGGCGGAAGTGGCGGCGGCGACCATTATCAATTGATAATATGCGAAAAAAGCGGCAAATGCAGCACAGGGTTTTGTGCAGATTTCGCATGTTGGGGGCAAAGCGGGCGTCCAAGCAGAACACCCCTACAGATCATGATAGCACACAAGTTCGTATGCGTCAACACTAAAAGGGTTTGAAAACGGGACTAAAGGCTTAATTCAGGCGTGATTGCGGAAATAAAAAATCGCTTATAATCCGTAACAGGGGGTGGAAACATTTTGTAATCCACTGCTACTTACTTTTGTTTCTAATTTTAAGGAGAACTGCTCATGCAACGCCCAACTGGTATCACTATTCTGGCCGTGCTGGCTGCCATCGGCGGCGTCCTGGGACTGCTGGCTGTACCCGGCCTGTTTGCGCTTGGTGCCGTTGGTGGCATCATCATCACCCTGCTCGCTCTGGTTTCGCTGGTACAGGCTGTTCTGGCGCTGGCTTTCGCTTACGGCGCATGGACGTTGAAGCCCTGGGGTTGGACGCTGGGCATTGCGATTTACATTCTGGGAATTGCGGTGTCGGTTATTCTGGTGCTCACCGGGTATCAAACCATCGGGGGTATCCTCATCAGTGTCGCCATCGCCGCGTTGATTCTTTATTATCTGAACACACCAGATGTGAAACGGGCATTTGGACGCAGCTAATCGACTATCAAAAATCGATTATATCAGGGGAGAGTCTTGGACTCTCCCCTGCTGTTTTAGATCGCCAAGTCAGCCGGGTTATGATGCAGCCTGAGCATCCACCCGTTCGAGAATCCAGGCGGTGACGGTCGGCAAAAAGTCGGCGGTGAATTCCTGCTCCAAAGTGGCATATTCGTTGCTGCCACCGGTGACAGCGGCCTGCATCAGATGATTGGCATCCGGCAGAATGACAACCGTGTAATCGGTATTGCCAGCGGCTTGCATGGCGGCCTCGAAGGGCGGCGCGTTCTGCTCATCCGGCACCTGCATATCCAAAGCACCGAAAACCGCCAGCACTGGAACAGTGGTCTTTGCCCAATCTTCCGCCGGATCGTAAGTCAGAAAGAACGAGAACCACGGGCTGGTGTACTGGGCAAGCTGCTGCTGCGCCAGATTACGCGCATAGGTTTCGACATCGCCAATTGAGGCGCGCTGCGCTTCCGGCAAGACTGCAATCTGCTCCACCGCTGCCTGATAGATAATTTCTTCCGCGTTTTCCAGTTCATCCGCTGTAACAGCGTCCGTCAAATCCTGTAGAAGCCTAACCTGATCGATAATCTGTTCTTCTGGCGTTCCGTTCGCGCGGGAAATCAACTCGGTTTGCAGCACCAGAATCTCGCGCCCGGTGACGGCAGTTCCAGCCATCGACACAATGAAGGCCACATTCGGGTTATTCGCGCCCAACATGGCGGCAATCAGGCCACCTTCGCTGTGCCCCAGCACGCCAATCTGGTCAAGGTTGATGTCTGCACGACCCCGCAGATAATCAATCGCAGCGGCGGCATCAGTCATAAAATCCGCACTGGTGGCGCTGGCAAAATCCCCTGTTGATTCGCCCACGCCGCGATCATCATAACGCAGCACGGCGATACCCGCCCGCGTCAGGGCGTCGGCAATCAGGGCGAAGGGTTTGATGCCCGCAACTGGTGCCAACGATTCGTCACGATCTTGCGGCCCGCTACCCGAAATCAGCACCACCGCCGGATGCAAGCCTTCGCTCTCTGGCAGCGATAAAGTGCCTGCCAGCGTAATCTCGCCGTTCGGGAAAGTGACTGCTTCTTCGGTATAGGGCTTAATCGCCGAGGTATCGGTTTCCAACGTCAGCGGCGCGAAGGCCGCCAGCACGGGCAGGAATATGGCCTCGTGCAGCGTTTCGTATTCGGCGGTTGGCGCAGCCAGCAGGATAACGTAAGTCTTACCCTCGGATTCGCTCATCGCCAGATCAATTGTTACGGGAAACGCATCCGATGGGACATCAATTTTGTAGAGTGTCCAGTTCAAAGCGGCAGTTTCCTGCGTGCCGATGCTTTCCGGCGCTTCCGTCAGCCCCAATTGAGGCAGCAACGCCGTCATGGTTTGGGCGGCATCTATCGGTGCGGCCTGCTGCGCCAGCAGGGTTGAGTCACCCGGTTCGCTGGCCCGTGCATAAACACCCAGCGCGGCCTGCGTCCAGCCTTCCGGCACGAGTGTACTGATTCCATAACCGGAGTCATTGATTGGAACAAGCGTGATTTCCCCGGCGTCCTGCGCTGCGGCAGTACCCATCGTCAAGACCAGCAGTAGTGCCAGCAGCATCCCTAGCTTTTTCACGAGCATATCTCCTTTGAGAATAACCATTCTCATTTCTGAGAACTAAAGTTGATTGTATTCTCAAAAGTGAGAGCAGTCAAGCCGATTCCGCCAGCAAATCCTGAATGGCCTGCTCGGTGACATCATACGCGCCCTCGCCAATGTGGCGGTAACGGATATGCCCGCGTTTGTCGATCAAAATCAGCGTCGGCCAGTAGCGGTTGTTATACGCCCGCCACGTCGCGCCATCGTTATCCTGAGCAACCACATAGGGAACATCCAGCCGCACCAGCGCATCGCGGAGGTTATTGAGATCGTGTTCGTAACTGAATTCGGGGTAATGATTGCCGATGATGACCAGCCCTTGATCGGCATAGGTCTGATGCCATTCGCGCAAAGACGGAATCACATTGATACAGTTGATGCAGCCAAATGTCCACATATCCAGCAGGACGACCTTGCCGCCCAGATCAGCCAGCCGCAGTGGTTGGTCGGTATTCAGCCAGACGGTGTTGGTCAGTTCCGGGGCAGCACCCCAATCCGGTAAACCAGCCACAAAAACAGCCTCCGTTGGTGGAACAGGCGAAGGGGAAATTTCAGCATTCGATACTGCTGGCGGCGCAAGGGTCGCTTCAACAGTGGGCACACTCGTTGGGAGTACGGGGACGGTGAGTTGGGTTACAGCGGGGGCAGCCGTATAGACGAGAGAACACCCTGCGGCAGCCAGCGTCGCCAATCCCCAAATGAAGCGTTTCATCAAAATCTCCGTTGAACGTCCAGCAGATATTTTGATGATGGGGGCAAGTTGTTACACGGGGATAACAGGCTGAAGAATCAAAAAACGCGGGGCAGCACAAAACTGACCACCGCGTTCGTAACGTCAGGCTGGATAGGGTGTTATAGGAAGTGAGAGCAAATTAACGCCCGTAGGGACTGCGGGAACGCGGAACACGTACTGGAACTGGCACAGGAACACGTTTGGGCGGTTGGGGATTCAGAAGTCGTTCCATGTCTTCGAGGATTTCACGAAGGCGGCTGCCGATGTTCTGTAATGGATTACGCTTTTGCTTCGCCACAACTATTCCCTTTCGCCACATCAAACATAAAACAAAATCCCCTTGCGGGTGACATCAGGGGCGAAGGGGAGACAACGGCTGGTATGCGGTTGTAGATTGGGCACATGCCTGGCGCTTTATGGACCTAAAGGGACTCGAACCCTTGACCTCTTCAATGCCATTGAAGCGCTCTCCCAACTGAGCTATAGGCCCTTAATAAGTTGAGAGGCATTGTAGCCCCTTCGGGAGCTAATGTCAATGCTAGAAGCATACAGCCGTTTTTTGCTTTTGGCTATAGGTCTAAAGACAATTCTAACGCAAATTTGAGCAAATCTTTACTTTTCTAACCTTATTGTGTCACCCGGTCGCTTAACTTTCCTCACCGTGCTATATTAAAAGAAGATCTGCATCCGGCAGTCTGAGGGGAAATTATATGCGGCTTGAAGATATGAACTGGATGGACGTAGAACGTTACCTGGAACGCGACACCCGCATTATTCTCATCACAGGGGCAACCGAACAGCACGCCTATTTGAGCCTGCTGACCGATATTATCGTTCCATCACGGCTAGCGCTGGCGGTTGCGGAACGGGAAAATGTGCTGATTGCGCCCCCACTCAACTTTGGCAACAGCCGCTATTTCGCGGAATTCCCCGGCACCATTACGCTGACACAGCACACCTTTGATCTGGTGGTGCTGGAAATTGTGGAAAGCCTTTTGCATCAGGGCTTTCGTCGCTTCCTGATCCTGAATGGACACGGTGGCAATCAGGTGCCGGTACGGTTGCAAGACTTCATGCAGGAAGATGAAATCCGGGTGGTTTGGTACAACTGGTGGCGGTCGGATGCGGTCAAAGCCTTTGAGGCCAAACATAACCTGCTTTTGAATCACGCCAACTGGGGGGAAAATTTCCCCTTCAACCGGGTAGCCGAGTCACCTTCGGAAATTAAAGAAACGGTTTCGCTGGATGACCCCGATGATAAAATGTCGGCGCGTGAGCTGCTGGGTGATGGCAGTTTTGGCGGCCCGTATCAGGTGGATGACGCACTCATGGAAGAGTTGTTCGGGATGGTGGTGGATGAAGCCACTGACCTCATCCGCGAGATGGCCGACCGCGAATAATCCCAAAAGTGGCTAAAAAGTGAACAATTTTTGATCTGGACGGTCGTTCCGGTTTTGCCGCACACTGAGCATGTGCCCGTCGATAGGAAATGCTATACTACTGGTGGCGACAGACCCGAAATGCCAAACGTGCTTATGAGCCAAACAACTGAACTTCACCTATTAGCGCAAATTCAAGACGGCAGCGAAGATGCTCTGCTGGAATTACACAGCCGATATGCCAATCTGGTATATTCGGTGGCTTATCGCGTCCTGAATGACCCGATGAGCGCTGAGGAAGTTACCCAGGATACCTTCATGCGTTTGTGGAATAAGTCCTATACCTTTGACCCGGAGAAGGGACGTTTTACAACCTGGCTGCTAACGGTGACCCGGCGATTGGCGATTGATCTGCTGCGGCAGCGCCAACGACGCGAACCGAAAAGCGGGATGCTCTTTATGGATGAAGACCCCGGCTTGTGGGAAAATATCCTGACGGTGGATGGCAGTGCTGACCTGCGGCGGACGCTGCGTTCGGTGCTGAATGAACTGCCCGTTGAGCAGCGTGAATTGATCGAACTGGTGTATTTTTACGGGATGTCGCACAGTGATCTGGCCGAAACGCTGGATTTGCCATTGGGCACGGTCAAGACGCGCATCCGGCTGGGAATGCAAAAGCTGCGGCTGGCGTGGGGCGATAACGTAAATCCAATTGAAGAGCATTAAGCGTAATAATCTTTAGACTGCAATGTCTATGCTTCGTTATGATTAAGCGGTTTGCTGAGCCGCTTGCTGTAGTATGTGAGTGAATGTGTAGTTTCAATGGATAGACAGACCCTGATTGACCTGATTCCTGCTTATGCACTGGGGGCGCTTGACCCGGAGGAACGCGCTGCCCTGGATACCCTTTTGGATACCGACGCGGAAGCCCGGAATCTGCTGGCGGAATATCAGGCCATCGCTGACCATTTAACATTGACAACCCCGGCACGCCGCGCACCCGCGCACTTGCAGGATGATTTAAGGCGTCGGCTGGCAGGCGCGAAACCTGTTTCCCAAGCTGAGAAAGTCATCCCGCAGCCTTTGACCCAATATGAAGCGGAAACGAAAACCGCACCGCCAACCCATCTCCGTCAGGACGAGGGGAAACCGGCAGAGATCAAGGTCGTGCGGCGGCGGAGTATGTGGCCACTGGTCGCGGGACTGGCTGCGGCGCTGGTGGTGATTGTCGGGGCGCTGCTGCTGCTCAGACCGACCGACCCCGCCGAAGCATTGTATGCCCAAATTGTGGCGCAAGCGGATGCGCGACGCATTCCCATTACGACCAGCGAGGGTTTTGGTGCCAGCGGTGAACTGGTGATCACGGCAGATGGGGCGAAGGCGGTGATTCAGGTGAAATCGCTGCCCAGCATTAACAATGACCAAACCTTCCAACTGTGGCTGGTGGATGAAAGCGGCGCACGCAGCGGCGGTTTATTGAAACTGCCGAGTCCCGACTCCACGTATTACATTGTGCTGCCGCTGGAAAAACCCGCGCTGGATTATGACGGATTTGGGGTATCGATTGAGCCGGAAGGCGGCAGCCCTGATCCGAATGGGCCAACCGGGCCGCGTGTGTTCGGGATCAGTCTGTAAAGCTGTTCCGCTGTAAAATCCCGCCCCACTCGCACTTAAACCCTGCTGAGCTTTACATCCGCGCCGGATTTGTGTTACCCTGTGTGAAACAAAAATTCTATCTGAGGGATCGCGCATGAATTTCGATGATGTCCGTCAGATTGCATTGTCGTTTCCGGGCGTGGAGGAGCATCTGGTATTCGGCGGGCCGACCTTCCGGGTTGGCAAACGGTTTCTGGCCTCCAGCGCCAAGATCGACGCGGATGCGCTGGTGCTGAAGCTGCCCGATCAATTGCAGCGCGAATTTCTGGTCAGCAGCCAACCGGAAATCTTTTACGCCCCCAAACATTATGCCAGCTTCGGCTCAGTGCTGATTCGGCTGTCGCAGGTTGATCGTGACGAACTGCGCGATTTGTTTGAACAGGCATGGTGCGCCTATGCACCGAAACGGCTGGTAGCAACTTATCAGGCGAATGAATAGCGCGGACGGTTACTATGCCTCGCCAAGCTGCCGCGCATATTCGGTGGGCGTTTGCCCGATCATGGCCTTAAAATCCTTGATGAAATGCGCCTGATCGAAATAGCCGAGTTCCAGCGCCAGCGTTGACCAGTTCACATGCTCGACCTGCGCCAGATGTTCCGCCGCCTCTTGCAGCCGAAAGCGTTTGATGACCAGCTTGGGACTGACACCCACATACTGGCTGAACATCCGCTGCAAGGTGCGCTTGTTGATGCCCATCAAACTCACGATGTCGTCCACTTTGGTGATCGCCCGGTTGCTGATGATGCAGTCCACGATGGCGTTAATCAGCATGACAGTCGTATCCTCTTCGGGCGAACAGTCACGCAGGAATTTTTCGGCGATTTCAATGGCCTCGCCATCGTTTTCCAAACCTAGAATGGTGTCCTGAAGGCATTGACCCGCCGCGCCGAACAGACCAAACAGCGGTATCGTTTTATCGGTGAACTGCGAAATCGACATCCCCACAAACGGATAAAACCCGCCCGGTTTGAACTTGATGCCGAACGCCCGCCCCCGGCCTTGCAGCAGACGGGTAAATTTGCCGGTCGCCACACCAAACACACCCGATTGGCTGTGCTCAATTGCCAGATCAATGCACGGATACGGCAGATTTTCTTGCAGGTAAGGCTCGGCTACATCCCACTCGACCGCCCAAAAGCGTTCAACCCAGAAACGCAAATCCGGCGCGGGTAAATAACGCATCACCCGGAATTTTTTCTCACCTGTTATCGGGTTCAGGATGCCCCGCGAACCCCATATTTTGGCAGGTTCCACCATCGCAAAATCCTTCTCATCTGAAGACCCTCAGCATAGCACAAACATTCGCCGCTGTCGCGTTTTTACAATACGATTTTCCGCTTTTTAACTATGATATTGCTCATAAGTTCTACACAAGGAGGCAGCAAATGATCCAGTCGCTGGAAATGAAATGGTCATGGGTCGAGGGCAGTCATGCGATGCGAACCGAATTGATGGACAGCCTGACCGATGCTGATCTGGCATTCACCCCCGGCGGCACCACCATGACGCTCGGCGCGCTCTGCCGCGAGATGGGCGACATCGAATACAGCTACGCCCAATCCTTCAAAACCTTCAATCAGGATTGGTCGGTTAAAAACGCCGAAGCCGGGATCGAAACCAGCGTCGCCAAACTGAAGGCATGGTATCAAAAGCTGGATGACGATCTATTAGCCGCGCTGAATGCCATATCCGATGCCGATTCGCAAAAGC
Organism: Anaerolineae bacterium; assembly: GCA_019912965.1. Classification (GTDB taxonomy): domain Bacteria; phylum Chloroflexota; class Anaerolineae; order Aggregatilineales; family Phototrophicaceae; genus CFX2. Next base: position 54,647 of record JAIOHM010000085.1, on the reverse strand, counting down.
AGGTTGACCGCGGTGGTGGCAATGCGATGCCGCTTGATCTACAGTTGGATGTTTATCTACAGGCGCTGCTGATCTTCTTCGGCAAGGCCAGCATTTACCTGCGTACGATGAACAAACCGCTGCCCCCCAACATAAAGGATTGGATTTGGTAGCCCGCGCAGGATAAAGGAAAACCATGTACGGATTGTGTGGAAAGATGAAGGCGCATCCGGGGCAGCGGGATGTTTTGCTCGGTCATATGCTCAAATCTGCCGAAAACATGCGCGATGTCAAAGGCTGTTATATCTATCTGATCGGCACCCTGCCCGACGACCCGGACGCCATCTGGATTACGGAAGTCTGGGCAAACAAGGCCGATCATGATGCATCGCTCTCGCTGGAGGCCGTCAAAGCCGTGATTGCGGTTGCGCGCCCCCTGATTGCGGATATGTCCGAAGGTTTTGAGTTCACGCCATTGGGCGGCGCAGGGTTGCCCGCTTCATAACGCCATCCGGGACGGGGCCTTCCTCGTCCCTCAAATCCCCCTTCTGTGCTAATATATCATCATAACGCCGCGCACAGATTGCCGGAGCAGCCCCATGCCCCACATTTTCGTCAGCCACGCCACCGCCGATGACCCTACCGTCACCCGTTTACATAACGAACTGGAAGCCGCCGGAATCGAAACATGGGTCGATCATGTTGATGGCCTTGAACCGGGCGATAATTGGGCGCGCGAAATTCAACAGGCCGCCCACGACTGCGCCGCCGGATTATTCATCCTTTCGCCTGCCTCGGCGCAATCCGCCTATTGCGAAGCCGAATGGAATCGCGTCTTGGCGCTCGGCAAACGGCTCTACATCGCCATGATCGAATCCGTCCCGCTGAAAGATATTCCGCTGCGTTTGGGGACGATTCAATATGCTGATCTGGCCAAAGATTGGGCGGGCGGTCTGGATGCTTTACGCAAAGCCATCGCCAACAACACCGACCTGAACCCCGATGCACCCGCTGTGGCACAAGCAGCGCCTATCAGCGGTTCATTCCCGCGCTGGCATCTGGATTTACCTCTGATTGGCCGTGACGCCGAATTGAAAACTGTGCAGGACGCGCTGAAATCCGATCAGCGCATTGTCGCCGTACTGGGCTTAGGCGGCGTGGGCAAAACCCGTTTAGCCGTCGAGGTTGCCGCCCGTGCCGATTTTCCCGCAGGCGTCGTTTGGCACACCATCACGCCGCAGTCCACCATTAGCCAGCTAACCTTGACCATTCGTGACCATCTCCGTCTGCCCCAAACTGCCGAAGACGACGCAATTTGGGCAAAAGCCAGCCAAAGCCAAATGCTGATCGTGCTGGATAATGCCGAAGACTGCGCCCAACCCGCCGCTTATGCCGCCCGCCTGAACGTGCTTGACCATGCCCGCGTCCTCGTCACCAGCCGCGCCGCATGGCGAGAACTGCGCCACGTCAAACCCCTTGACCTCCGGGCCCCTGATCTGGACTCAGCCGTCGCCATTTTGAAAGCCATGTCCGCTCTTGAACCGCCCAATTTTTCGCTGAATGGTCACGAAACCGCATTGGCCGAAGCCGCCCGCCGTCATCCGCGTTTGATGCAGTACGCCGTTCGCTGGCTGAATACCTACCCGCCGGATTATGTGCTTTCGACCCTGCATTCCCTTAAAGGCGCGGACGCCGACGAAGCCTTAAACGAAATGGTGCTGAAAACGGTTGAACAGGTGCGCCAGCAAACGGATGGTGAAGAAACTATCGCTGCCCTGCGCCGTCTCGCCGTCGGTCGCGGTGGTTTCACCTTCTCCGCCTCCCTCGCCATTATGAAACCCACCGACTCGACTTCTGACTCCCCTCGCCCTGAGGGAGAGGGGCAGGGGGTGAGGGTCGATTTCCTCGCCCGCCTCGTCCAATGGGGACTCGTTGCCCTCGAACAGGGGCGCTACACTATCGACCCCCTCGTCATCGCCGCCGTCGGCGAAGACCTAAACGCTCGCCGCACCCACTTCGATTATTACCATACACTGGCTCAACACCACGATGATAAACAAGATTACCTCGGCCTTGACCCCGAATCCGCCAATCTGGAGGCCGCTTTTGAGTGGGCATTAGGCTCAGGCGATGGCGAGGATGCGCTTTGGCTGACGAATAATATCAGTAATTTTCTCTACAACCGAGGACGCTTTGCTCAAATTCTCAATTGGTCACAGCGTTTGACTGATAAATTAGCAAATCATCCCGATAAAATGCTCTGGGCAAATGCACAAAACAGCCTCGGCAGCGATTATGAGAGTCTTCCTATTGGCAACCGTCGCGAAAATCTGCGCCGTGCCATCGCCTGCTATCAATCCGCGCTAGAATACAATACCCCATCCGCCGCCCCGCTGGATTATGCTGGAACCCAAAACAATCTGGGAGTTGCATACAAAGGGTTAGCAGCCATCGAAGATCACACCGCTAACCTGCACCGCGCTATTGACGCTTTTCAAGTCGCGCTGGAATACTATACCCCCACTGTCGCCCCACTGAGATATGCCATGACCCAGAATAATCTGGGGGCTGTCTACACTGATTTGGCGGCCATCGAAGATCACATCGCTAACTTGCGCCGTGCCATCGCCTGCTATCAAGCTGTGCTGGAATACTACACCCCATCCGCCGTCCCGCTGAAATATGCTATGACCCAAAACAATTTGGGGAATGCCTACGCTGATCTGGCCACCATCGAAGATCACATCGCTAACTTGCGCTGCGCTATTGACGCTTTTCAAGTCGCGCTGGAATACTACACCCCATCCGCCGCTCCCCTAGGTTTTGCCTTAACACAGAACAATCTGGGACTTGCCTACAGTGATCTGGCAGCCCTTGAAGATCCTATCAACAACCTTCACCGTGCCATCGCCTGCTATCAAGTCGCGCTGGAATACTATACCCCGTCCGCCGCTCCCCTAGATTTTGCCTTAACACAGAACAATTTGGGGGCTGCCTACCGCAAACTGGCAGCAGTCGAAGACCGAGATGCCAATCTGCGCCATGCCATCGAGTGCTATCAAGTCGCGCTGGAATACTACACCCCATCCGCCGCTCCCCTAGATTTTGCTATGACTCAGCGCAACCTCGGCATCGCCTATGAGAAATTAGATTACTTGCCCGCGACCATCGCTTGCTGGCGCGAAGCTGAAATCTACTTCCGCCAGATGGATCACATCGAGGATGCCGATTTAATGCTGCGCTGGATTGCCGAAGCCGAAGCCCAACTCAAAGGGTAAGGGCGCTCAAACCGCACTATGCGTCGGCTCTTTAAAAATCGCATCCAGACAGATTTTGTGCGGCTCGATTTTGACGATCACCCGTGTTTCCTTGTACTGCTGCTCAACCGGATAAATATCGCCGTAAAATCGTTGTTTGTCTGTGTAAAGCTGCGTCAGTTTATCGGCGTGGGCGGATGCCCCTTCGGCCACGATAGCCGCCACCGTGCCGCGTATTTCAATCCAACGACTGCTGTTTTTGGGGTCGATAATCAACAGCGTGGCTTTGTGATTATCCCGCATATTGCGCCCTTTTTGCCGTTGCAGCGTCGTGTTAATCAACACATACGTGCCGTCGTAATCCGCCCAGACGATGCTGGACTGCGGCTGACCATCCGGCATCAGCGTCGTCAAAATCCCATGTACAGCCTGATCGAGCAAATCGCGGTGTGAATCGGGAATGGGAACGGTCATCCTATTTTACCTTCTGCCCGGATGCGGATTGGCATAATTTTGACGCGAACGGGTGTGTACTGCCCTGCGAGGTCGGCGGGGATGCTGTCGCCAAAAAAAGTGGCATCGGCTTTACGTAGATATTTGCGCGTCAGTTGGTCGAGATGGTCGAGTGCGCCATCTTCCGTCATCTCGGTCACCACGCCGCGAATTTCGAGGTTGTGCAGCGGATTTTGCGGATCATACGCCAGCAGCGTCACCTGCTCGTTCGCCCGCATATTTTTCTCTTTTTGGAAGCCGCGCATGGTGTTGATGAGGACATAATCGCCCTCCCGGTTGCACCAGACCGGGGTGGTCTGCGGCTGACCATCTGGCATGATGGTGGTCAGCGCCACGTTGTAATTGCCGTCAATCAAATCGCTGTGGGATTTGGGGATTGGAATCATAGACGACCTTTCATCAGGTATTGGGAGCATACGCTAACCACCAATCCGTGCCTTGTCAGGTGACAAATGCCAGCCCATCATCATGACAATCGTCACGATACTTTCAAACCGTTTTACAATTGACGGATACGAACTCTTGTGCTATGATAACTTGTAGGGGCATCCGGCTCGGATGCCCACTTCATCCCCAAATCTGCAAAATCTGCACAAAATTCGGTGCTGCATTTGTAGAAATTGCAGAAATTTGCGAATCTTATCAACTCATACTTGTCCGACAAACCCATCCCGACGACGACGACGACACCGACGACATAAAATGTCACAAAATCCGTGTACGACATTGACGACATTGACGACATCTGTGACATTGCGCGCAAACCCATTTTCGCAATCGCAATCGCCGCAAACCATCCCCTATGGGTTTAACTGAAAACCGGGAACGACCTGCTTTTTTCTGGAAACTGGAAACTCGTAACTGGCAACCGATAACTACAGTGGCGGCCAAACCCTTTTTCGCCACCGCGCCGCCGCCGCCGCCGCCACTTTCCCTGTATTTTTCTGGAAACTGGAAACCCGTAACAGGTAACCGTGAATACATTTGCTGATAACGGATGACGTGTTCCCCTGCGGATGATAAACCACCTCCGGTCTGGTACAATCGCCCGAAAATAGACAGTATGACCATTATTAAAAGGAGCGATTCTCATGGCTGTGATGGAGAAATCCGACGTAAAATCCGCAGGGCAAGAGGCGATTCCGGTCAAAAATCCCGTGACGGGCGCGACCATCGGCAGCATTCCGGTCATGACGCGCGATGAAGTGCAGGCAGCCGCACAACGTGCCCGCGCCGCACAGCCCGCTTGGGAAGCGCTCGGCGTCAAGGAACGGGCAAAACTGCTACTGAAGTGGTCAGATGCGCTCATCGCCGATCTGGAAAACGCTATCCGCATCATCCGGTCAGAGACGGGCAAAAACCGGATGGGTGCATGGGAAGAAGTCATCGTGATCGCCAGTACCGTAAACTACTATCACTATCGCGCCCCCGGCATCCTGCGTCCACAAAGCCGCCGTCCACTGGTGATCGGCAAACAAAAAGCAAAAGTTTATTACAAGCCGCACGGCATCTGTGGATTTATCACACCCTGGAATTATCCGATGCTCAACGCGCTGCAAGACCTGATTCCGGCTTTGTTCGCTGGCAACACAGTGCTGCATAAACCCAGCGAAGTCACACCATTAACCTCGATTTATGCAGTGGAACTGATGCACAAAGTTGGCATTCCCAAAGATGTGATTCAGATCATCACCGGGGCGGGCACAACCGGGGCAGCACTGGTGGATGTAGTGGATTATGTAGCGTTCACAGGCAGCACAGCCACCGGACGCAAGATCGCCATGCGCTGCGCCGAACGGCTGATTCCGTGCAGTCTGGAATTGGGCGGCAAAGACCCGCTGATTGTGCTGAAGGACGCCAATCTTGATCTGGCAGCCAGCGGCACGGTTGTCGGCGGTTTGGATAACGCGGGGCAGATTTGCATCAGCACCGAACGGGTTTATGTTGAAGACCCGGTTTATGACCAGTATGTCGAGAAATTGAAATATTACGTTCAGCAGATGAACATCGGCACAGGCGACGGCATGTTCGATGTCCACATGGGCAGCATGACCAATGAACGTGAACTGCTGAAGGTCGAAGATCAGGTTGCGGAGGCGGTTCAAAAAGGCGCGAAATTGGTTACAGGTGGGAAGCGCCGCCCGGATATTGGCCCGCTGTTTTATGAACCAACCGTGCTGACCGATGTCAACCATGATATGAAGGTGATGCGCGAAGAAACCTTCGGCCCGGTCATCCCCGTAATGCGGGTGAAGGATGCGGACGAAGCTATCCGGCTGGCAAACGACAGTGAATATGGACTTTCCGGCGCGATTTATACCCACGACTTGAAGCGCGGCGAAGCCTTAGCCACCCGTGTTCAAAGCGGGGATATGCACATCAACTGTACCCAGTGGATTTTTGGGATGCCCTCACTGCCGATGGGCGGCGTCAAGAACAGCGGATTGGGACGGCGCAACGGGCCAGAGGGCTTGCTGCGTTTCGTCAAATCGCAATCGCTGGTGATTGATAACCAGTTAATGGACAAGCCGAAGCTAACCCAACTTGACCCGTTCACGATGCGGGTAGCGCTGCTGCTGATGAAACTGCGCCGTTTGTTACCCAGATTGCTGGTGTAGGCGAAATTCATTCGTTCGTTGCTATGCGATGCTAAAATGGGGTATCTTTTCAGTCTGAAACAACCCTTTCCACCGGAGGCATTGCGAACATGTCTGAGACCTTTGACAAGCTCAAAGAACAACTGGCGAAACAGGGCAACCTGAGCGAGGACGACATCAACAAGGCCATCGCCGCAACCGGGGCGATGAGCGACGACGAGCGCACCAAACTGGAAGCAGAGCGTTATGAAAAAGAACGCACTAAAGACCAGAAGATCACGCTCGAACAATATCTGGAAGCCTCCAAAGTGCTGGATAGCGCAGCAGAGGGTTCCGACGAGTACAAAAAAGCACTGGCTCTCGTGGAAAAATACGAAAGCGGTGGGTAAGCAAAGTGAGGGGGCGTCCGGCGGGACGCCTTCGCTTTTTGGTATAATCGGTTTAGATGTTGGTTGCCGAGAGGTGAAATCATGACCTTCAAAATTAGCCCTGAACTGGAAACGAAAATCGAAGAACTTGCTGAACGGTTGGGTTTTGACTCGGTGGAAGCATACTTGATTTCAGTTGTTGAGGAATATTCGCAAGAACTGGATGATGAGGATGAACCTGACCCACGTATAGGTCTCCGCGAAGGGTTGCGGGAATTACGTCAAGGACTCTCATATCCTTATGAGCAAGTTTGGGACATGATTGAGAACGATGCCAAAGATTAATGTCCGCGCATTTCCGCGTTTTATACGTGATCTGAAACGGCTCGCTAAAGAGTATCGAAGTGTTCGGGCAGATGTTGATCATCTCGTTGAACAATTATCCGAAGGAGAAACACCGGGGGATCAGATCAGGAGTGTAGGATATACCGTGTATAAAGTCCGCATAGCCAGTACAGATACACAACATGGTAAACGTGCTGGCTATCGGGTAGTTTATTATGTTCAAACAACAGAGCAGTTATTTCTCATAACTATTTACGCTAAATCTGAACAAACCGACATCTCCTCAGACGAAATACGCCGCATTATTGAAGAAGAACTCAACAAATAGCCTGTTTTTGCTACAATCAGATGGATTTTGATGTGTATTGTTAGGTGGTAGATGATGGCTGATTATTATGTTCCAGCGCCCCGACGCGAACCGACAATTAATCCCTGGGTTGTGCGCTTGCCGATTCTGTTCGTCAGCGGACTGGTGCTGCTGGTAGGGACATTGGTGGCGATGGTGGCCTTCGTGCAGGTGCAGTACGGCGACAAGATTATGCCGGGGGTTTCGGCTTACGGTGTAGCGCTGGGCGGGCTGACGCAGATGCAGGCCGAGCAAGCCCTGAATGATGCCTTCACTTATGACGATAACGCGGTGTTTACCTTCCGCTACGGCGACCGCTTCTGGCAGATGACCGCCGGAGAATTGGGCATCACATTCGATGTGCAGGGGACGGTGGCACAAGCATTCAGCGCCGGACACAGTGGTAATCTGCTCAACGATTTAGGTTCACAGGCCAGCATCTGGCTGAATGGGCGGAGCATTGCGCCACAGGTGCGTTACGATCAGGCCGTCACCATTCAAAAACTATCGACCATCGCGGCGGAACTCAACCGTCCAGCAGTGGACGCGACCATCACGATTGGGGATATTGTCCCGCAGACGATCCCGGTGGTGACTACCACGCCCGCGCAAACCGGTCTGGCGCTGGACATTCCCACCACCTTAAGCCAGTTGGGTGAAGCCCTCCTTCAACTGAATACGGGTGCGGAAATCCCGCTTATTGTGAGCGAGTCACTGCCGTTTATTACCGATGCTTCGGAAGCGGCGACCAAAATCCAGACGGCACTTTCCGCCCCGGTGACGCTGGTGACGGATAACCAACAGGGCGGCACGCTTGGCCCGTGGACAGCCAGTGTAGACCAGATTCGGTCAGTGCTGAAGCTGACACTCATTCCGAACCCCGATGGCACACAGCGTTATGATGTAGAAGTGGATGTTGAGCCGTTCCGGTCATATTTGGAAGGGCTCGCGCCGGGACTGATTTCCCAGCCGCGCGATGGACGCTTTCTGTTCAACGATGATACGCGCCAGTTGGAGATGATTAAAGACAGCGTGAACGGGCGCGAACTGGATGTGGACGGGACGCTGGCTAAAATGGAAGAGGCGATTTTTAACCTCGGCAACCGGATTGTGGCGCTGGCTTTTAATTACAATCTGCCGCGTTACAGCAGCAACATCACGGCAACCGAGTTGGGCATTACCCAATTGATCGCGGAATCCACCACCTATTATTCCGGTTCGACCCAGAGCCGCGTCACCAACATTATCGAGGCAATGGAACGCTTCAACGGTCTGATTATCGCGCCGGGTGAGGAAGTGTCGTTCAACACTTATCTGGGCGATATTAACCCGGAAGATGGGTTCGTACAGGGCAAGATTATCTTCGGCGGGCGGACGGTGGAGGGCGTGGGCGGCGGAGTCTGTCAGGTCAGCACAACCCTGTTCCGGGCAGCACTGAAAGGCGGCTTCCCGATCACTGAGCGCAATTCGCACGGCTACCGGGTAGGCTTCTATGAACTGAACGGCGACCCGCCGGGGTTGGATGCAGCGATCTTCCAGCCGACAGCGGATTTCAAGTTCGTCAACGATACTGATTATTACATGCTGATCGAAACCTCGATTTTCCCACAGGATCAGTCGATTCAATTCCGGTTGTACAGCACCAATCCGGGGCGGCAGGTGATCCTCGAAGGGCCAACCATCCGCGATACGGTTCCGGCGCTTTCGACAATTTATGAGCCAAACCCGGAACTGCAACCGGGTCAGGAAATGTATGTGGATTGGGCGAAGGACGGCGCGGATGTGACGTTTACGCGGCGGATTCTGGATACGGCGGGGAATGAAATCCGCACGGATACGATTTACACACATTATTTGCCGTGGGCAGCGGTGGTACAGGTGAATCCGAGCGATGGACGGCTCACCAGTTAAGGCGTGAGGCGGAGTAAATATCGAACAGAGTTTGTATAAGAACTCTGTATCGAACGGATTCGGACATTTAGAGTACAATCTCAAATGGGTAGCCTTGTTGCGTCCCGGCTGATACAAGAACAGGCTGCCCGAATTGTTCTGCTGTTACCCCGTTCAGGTTTTTTGCCTCTTTCCCTGCGAATTGAATGCCAGATTTCTCCATCCCAATCATGCGAATTCCTCATTTTCAATAATGATCATATTCTCCTTTTTCAAGCGGCTGCGCCAAAACATCATCAGATTTCAGTAAATACGAATCCAATAAAATCTAAGAATTTACACATTTTTCACATTCTATTACGGAAATTACAGGCCACACGGAATTAACCTAGAATTAAGTATTTATCCGAAGTCAATTGTACTTCTAGCCTATTGTCATCGTAGTGCTGGAACAGATGGAGCAGCATAATGCAAACACAAGAACCCCGATGGAAACAATTACAGCGTGGTCAGGCGTTGGTCGAATATTGGCCGACCATTCCCGCAGCGGTGGCTGTCATGATTGGCGCAGCCGTTCTGGTGGACTTTGTTAATACATCTTTCCTAAAGACCGCCAATGGTCTGGATGGTTACTGCAAACCTGCCGAAGTCATCAACAACGAAGCTGATATTTTCAACCATAACATTGAAGCTTCTGGCTCATCCTATGATCCCAAGACAGATCGCACCACAATCGCTTTCACTGTGACTTCTGGCGGTCAGCCCTCGATCAGCCATTGGGTATTGGGTGTTCCCAAAGAAGTTGCTGATCACGTTCTTCAAGTCAGTGAACAGTGGTCATGGACAGACAGTGACCCGGCTACGGGTGCCATTGGGATGAAATTTGACACCGGTTACGAAGGTGGAGATGGCGGTGGTAACCCTGATAATGGTGGTGGAAATCCCAACGGTGGCGGAAATCCCAATGGTGGTAAACCGAACAACGGCGGGAATGGGAATGGTAAGGGTAAAGTTCTGCCTGCTGGCGCATTCAGAAGTGTTCTTATGCAAACCGCAGCTAATGTACGGGTCATCAGCATCACATTGGATGGCAACTATCAATTTGGCGCGATCACCGTCACAACCAAAGCAGGTAGCGACCAGGTTGGTACAAGCACCATCAATGGCCCAATCGTTTTGATTGATGATGAGCAACAAAATCAAAACAACAGCGGTGATGGCAGTATTGACCGTGCAAAGGGGTGTTAATCATGGCTCAGTTACGTTCAAAGCAGCGTCAACGGCAAAGTGATTTACAGCCTGTCTACGATCTGTTGGATGCGCTGAATCCCGCTAAATTGCAAAGCTCATTCTTGAGCTTAAGTCACCGCACCCGTTGGATGATTGTCAGCGGTGTGGCAGTAGTCATCTTGCTCTGGATTGTGATCTCCCTGATGCAGTTGGGTGTTCAAACTATCCGTGCCAACAGCGGGCCATTCTTGCTGGATGCGCTCCGTGCACCATACAACATGGAAGAACGTCTGATAACAGCACCCGGCACAGTCATCAATCTGCCTGTTCAGATGGGTGAATACGCGCTTCAGACCGACACAATCCAGATGACACCAGTTCCTGTGGTTGACCCTGTTGCATATGAAATTGTACCAACCACACCTAATTTCGCCGCGGTTTCACCGGTGGCGCAGTGTATCGTCAATGCTGGAGCCAATTTAACCAATGAAGCTTGCGGTTTAACGAACATGCAATATGTTGCAGGCGGCAATTATCTTCACACCAATGCCCAAACTGCCCAGATTGTGGCAAGCATGTTCGCCAGCCAGCCAGATGCTCAGGAAGCGGTTCGTAACCTGTTCGAGACGGCGCGCCATCAGGGCATGACAGGCAATTATGCCATCGGCTTAGGCGCAGTTGATTACTTCTTCAGTTCAACAGCCGCCACCTACACCTTCACTTGGGGACATGGCAACTGGATTTACACAGTTTCGAGTCCGTCATTCGTCGAACTGGAAACCATTCTGAATAATCTCCCCTTCTAGTTTCATCTTCCAATCTGCAAGAGTGTTTACTTGTGTAAGTAGACACTCTTTCTTGATTCCTGCCTCGACTGATAAAATAGCATATGGTTCACAACAGGAGACGGAGATGATTCGCTGTGGCATAGACATGATCGAAAATCAGCGGGTAGTGGATGGCATCGCCCGTCTGGGTGAACGCTTCCTGAACCGATTCTTCACGCCGGGGGAACGCGCCGACTGTGACGATAAACCCCAACGACTCGCCGCCCGTTTTGCCGGGAAAGAAGCGGTTGCCAAAGCCCTCGGTACAGGCATTGGCGATGTAAGCTGGCAGGAGATCGAAATCCGCTGTGGGGAACGCGGTCGCCCGGTGCTGCATCTGCATGGCGCGGCGGCTAAACTCGCGGCTGAAATGGGGCTGACCCAGTGGGACATCAGCCTGACTCATACTGATGATTACGCCTCTGCCGTCGCGGTAGCCAGTTCGTAGCCTGAAGTTCAGGTTTTGGAAACCAATAACTATGACCATAACACTTTGCGAAATTCCTGCCGGAACATACCCCATCGGTGACCCACGACTCTCGTACAGCCGCCCACCGCATACGGTCGAACTGAAAACCTTCAGCATCGCCAAAACCACTGTCACCAACGTCGAATTTCTGGCCTTCATCGCCGCAGGCGGTTATGCCACTGAACGCTATTGGAGTGAGATGGGTTGGCGCTGGCTGGATGGCAAAACCGAAAATTATCCGGCTTTTCTGAATGATCCTCATTTCAATATGCCTGACCAACCGATTGTTGGGGTTAGTTGGTACGAAGCCGATGCATATACCCGCTGGCTGGCGGAACACGAAGGAATCCCCTGGCGTTTGCCCAGCGAAGCCGAATGGGAAGCTGCTGCACGTGGGGAAGAAGGTGAAGCACCCCGCCCCCGCAATTACAACACCATCGAACGCCGTATCGCGCGTCCCTGGGCAGTAACCGAAGTTGGCAATCTCTCGTGGTGCGGCGCGGCGGATATGTGTGGGAATGTGTGGGAATGGTGCAGCACCCGCTGGGGACGCAACTGGCAGACGATGGAATATCGCTATCCCTATAACGCTGGTGATGGACGTGAACATCTGGATGGCAGCCATGCTCGTCTCATCCGGGGCGGTTCGTGGTTTGATGCCATCAACGAATCCAACCCCGCTAACCGTGCCCGTTATCTACCGGGTTCACGCGGCAGCAACATCGGTTTTCGGCTTGCCCGTAGTTCAGGATAAAAGCCATGAACCTCGAATTCAGACTGGCTGTTCCATCTGATTTGGATAATCTGCTGACCTTGATGCAGATGTATTACATTTATGATGGACATGATTTTCAGGAAACAAAAGCCAGTTACGCCTTGAGCCAACTACTTTCCAATCCGGCCTTTGGGCTGGCATGGTTGATCGAGGCCGATGGTGAACTGGCGGGCTATATCGTCATTTGCTTTGGCTACAGTCTGGAATTTGGAGGACGCGATTGTTTCATCGACGAGTTATTCCTGCACGAGCCATATCGCGGGAAAGGTATCGGGGGGCAGGCCATCGAGTATGTAGTCATGCAGTGCCGTGAACAGGGTGTACAGGCTGTACATCTGGAAGTGATGCCCGGAAACCGCAAAGCCATTGATTTCTACAAGCGCGTCGGTTTTATCGAACGAGGCGGCACTATGATGTCAAGGTATACCCGCTAGTACGAAGGACGGTAGCCGGAAGGCAAACCCAATTTACTGATTTCGATTTCCCATTCGCCATCCTCGGCAGGTTCAATCGAGCAGAAGTAGCGCCCCGCTGCCTCGACCGTGAAGGCTGTTTCGCCCTCGCCCTTTTTCAACGCGATGATTTCATGGTCATCACCCGCCGCAGTGAATAATTCTACCTTCACCATTACATGCTCAGGAAACCAGTAGCGCAAACGGTACTCGCCCGCTTCCAGCCGAAAACGCGCCGTCTCAAATTCATGTTCACCTGCGAAGGCAATCACCCCGCCCAAATCGTCTTCATCCTCCGGCAAATCGCCTTCCACCGCGCGGTAAATCTGGCTGAAGGCTTGCTCATTGCGGACAATCTTCCGCCACGCGATAAAGCCCATGAAGGCGACCAACAATAGAATGATGACCGGAACAGCTATTGATTCCAATGCATCCCCCAACTACAAACAATCTACCAATGCCATTTTCATCGCGTCAATTGACTCGAAACGATCTTCCAATTCGTAAGCCAGCGCCTTCATGATAACACCCGCGAAGGCTTTTGAAAGCGCAGGATTGATGGCGCGCGGCGGCGCATAAGTAAACAATCGTTCTTGACGGGGATCAACCCGCGTACTCAGATAATGCAGTGTCGCGCCCAATCCGTACACATCCACCAGCGGGCTAACCTTGCCCTGATGATGTTCCGGCGCGGCGAACCCCTCAGTTCCCATCGGTTCATTTTGCGTTATAACGCCTTCTGGCGGCAGGATTTGAGCGAGATTGAAGTCCACCAACCACGCATCTCCGCCGGAATCAATCATCAGATGGGCGGCTTTCAAATCGCAGAAAGCAATCGGCGGTTGATGAGTGTGCACATGGGACAAAGCTCCACATATTTGAATCCCCCAGCGGATAAGCTGTTCAGATGGCAAAAAATTACTGGCTGGAAGTTCAGCCAGCAGTGTTTCGCTGTCTTTACCCTCAATCAGGGTCATCGCCATGTAAGGCTGCGGGGAGTCACCATGCTCAAACAGGTTCGGAATGCGCGGATGATCGAGCATGGCAAGCATAGTGATTTCGTTTTCAAAATAGGTTCGGGCTTCTGGCACGTGCGAATCCGGGTGCAGAACTTTGAGCGCCACAAGCTGATGGTTACGGGTATCTCGTGCGCGGTAAATCGTGGCGATGTGGCCTTCACCAATCTGCGCCAGCGGTTCAAACGCACCGATTCGCTCCATAAACCCCTACTTCAACACGCTGTACAGCATTTCCTTCCAACGCGGAATGTTGATTTCCCAGCACACATTCACATTCGGCGGACGGTTGACGACCGAGTGCCAGATCACCTCGTTACGGGCATCGTTCACCACGCCAAGTTCATCGACAATGGTCATGCCGCGCGTCAGTTCGCTGACCGTCTCCACCTCGACATAATGTTTGCTCATCCGATTGACCACCGTCACCGGGTCGAGTGCTACCGCCATCGCTACCGGGTCAGGCAGCGCTATGCCGCGTTCGCCGGATTGGTTGAAATTGGCTTGAATCGCGGTCGAATTACAATCGACGGCGAAGTGCGCCAGCGGGGTATCCATGTGTTTGATTTCGTCAATCTCGTGGTGACGAATGTTAGCATCACCCCGGCAGAGTTCCCAACCGACCATCTCAATCGGCAGTCCTGAATGGAAGACGATCCGCGCGGCTTCCGGGTCAACCCAGATGTTGTATTCCGCAGCAGGGGTCACGTTGCCGACCGTGCAGGCTGCCCCGCCCATCACCACGCAGCGGCTGACATTGGCTGCAATATCCGGTGCTTGGCTGACGGCTAAGGCCACATTGGTCAGCGGCCCAAGCGTCACTAGCACAATGCCCGGATTGGCACGGATGATTTCGATCAAAGCATCGACCGCGTGCTGCTTTTCGGGCGCATGTTTGGGCGGAGGATACCCCTGATCACCCAAGCCATCTTTGCCATGAAACCATTCGGCATGTTGATGGTGGCGCAGCAGCGGCTTTTCTGCGCCCCGGTAAACGGGTACATCCGCGCCACATAATTCCACTGTATAAAGCGCGTTGCGTACCGCCTGATCGAGGTTGACATTTCCTGCGACGACCGTAATCCCTTTAACTTCAACCTCCGGCCAGCGCAGCGCCATAATCAACGCCACCGCGTCATCTGAAGCTGTATCGGTGTCAATAACAAAGGTGCGCGGCATAATTGCTCTCCTGATTTGTATAAACAAGGGAGGGCTTGTGACCCTCCCTGAATGTACCCAATGATAACAATCATTTCCAAACTCGCCCGCATTTCGCAGACGGGGTTCAGGTCAATGGTATTAACTCCCGGAGGGCGCAGGCGGCGACTCGCGGGTAATGTTCGGCGCTTGCACCGAAACCCAATACTGGAGGTTATCCTGATTGAATTGGATGTTCGGGGGCGATGTTCGCAAAATATTCCAGATCACGGCCACATTGCGGTCAGTTATCCAGCGTGGATTGCCTTCTGCGGCCAATGCTGCCAGATCGAGTCCGTTGGCGGCTGCATCCCACAGCAGGGCGGTCGCGCTTGGGTCGTATTCCACCACTCTGGCCGTGATCCAGGCAGCGGCGGGCACATACAGCGCGGGAGCTGTGCTGATGGAACGGCAGGACTGCACCACCTCCTGATAATACTGTCCATCCCATCCTGAGAAAGCATCGGTTTCGTGCGGCACATTATTGACGAACAGCAGCAGCGTTTCGACCACCGGGGCGGTGGAACTGGCGGGGGCAACATCGGTGCGGGCTTTATAGTTATAAATCTGGCGATTGAGCACCAGAAAATTAACGAACGTCCGCATCTGGTCATCCGTCAGGCGATCTTCCAACACTTGTGTATTGAAGGCACCCAGTTCGTTCGTCCAGACCACGTGGTTGTCACCGTAAATGGTGCAGGCGGGAATTTCACTGGCTGCGAGGAATGGGTCTGTGCTGCTGCCACCGGTTACATCGGCACGAAAAACGATGGTATTTGGGTTACGATCCCATTCGATCAGGTTGCCGGGGGCACTGGCACCGGGAATGGTTTCCCCACCCGTCCCGCAAGCCGTTATGGCTAAAGCAATAAGTCCAATCAAGCAGAGAAGGCATTTTCGCATTCTGCGACTCCTTTGCGAATAAGCGTTCAGCGAAAAAATAACTACTCTTTCTGATTGTATGTCAAAACAGGCGTAGTTCGACAGTAGACTTCCGGGTGGGGTTTCATCTGGCAACCTGACAGGCTTATGCTATGCTTGGGCGCTGTTGAGTCCAATGAGGCGCTATGTCCAGCCTATCAACTGATTTGCCATCCGAAGCTGTTCCCCCCGAAACCCAAGAAGAAACCAACGCAGGTGTAGCCCGCGCAACGGGCGTTGTTGCGCTGGGCAACATTACCAGCCGGGTATTGGGTTTGGCGCGCGAAATCGTGATGACCAATCTGTTTGGCGCATCGCGGGCGGTGGATGCTTTCAACGTCGCCATCATCGTGCCCAAAGCCATTTTTGATTTGCTGATCGGCGGACACGTCAACAGCGCACTCATCCCGGTTCTGAGCGAAGTCGCCGCTAAAGAAGGGCGTGATGCGCTCTGGCGGCTGGTTTCGGTGCTGTGCAGTCTGGTGACGGCGGTGCTGGCTTTGATTGTGCTGGCGCTGGTGGTAATGGCTCCGCAAGTGGTGCTGGTGGTGGGCAGCGGATTTGACCAATCTACGCTGGCGCTGGCGACTAATTTACTTCAATTGACCGCCCCTGCCCTCATTTTTCTCGGTTTGTTCGCTGTCCTGAGTGGAACACTCTATGCACTGCGCGAATTCACATGGCCAGCTTTCGCCGTAACGGTGTTTAATGGCAGCATTGTGGTTATCGCGCTGGTCTTCGCTCCACCTGTACAGGTAAACCCTGTCTTCCTGAATAATGGCATGATTGGCCTGCGCGCCGCCCGCCCGGTTGAGGGGATTGTGGTGGTGGCGATTGGCTGGCTGGTGGGGGCGCTGGCACAAATGGCCTTGCAGTTCCCCGGCATGAAAGGCGCGCGTTTGCATCTGACTCTGCGCTGGAATCATCCGGCGCTGCGGCAGATTGCCCGACTATATGCCCCGGTGATGTTCTCGCTGGTCATGGATACACTGGTCATCCGCACTTTCAGCTACAACCTCGCCAGTCAAACAGGCGAAGGCAGCATCGGTTACATGACATGGGCAACGACCCTGATTCAATTCCCGCAGGGTCTGGTGGCAACCGCCATCAGCATCGCCATTTTGCCCACACTGGCACGGCAGGCAGCGCTGATTGCCGTTGAAGGCAGTCAGGCATTTAAAGATACGCTCGGATTAGGTTTGCGGCTGGCGGTCACTTTGATTCTCCCGGCAGCAGTTGGCTTATTCGTACTGGCCGCGCCGATTGTAGCCCTGCTTTTCCAGCATGGTGCCTTCAACGCCCATGACACTGCCATGACTGCGCTGGCACTGCGGCTGTATCTGATTGGCCTGCCGTTCGCCGCGCTGGATTTACTGCTGGTTTATGCTTTTTACGCCCAACAGGATACGCTCACCCCGGCATTAATCGGCGTTGTCAGTCTGGTGATCTACATGGTGACGGCTATCGCATTCTTCCCGCGTGTTGGCTTATTCAGTCTGATGATTGCCGACAGCATCAAACACATTATGCACGCACTCACTTCGGCCTACTTGCTGGCGCGGCGGATGAATGGCCTCGGCGGTCAGCGCCTGCTAGCGACTATTGGCAAAGCTGGATTGGCGGCTGGAGCAATGGGTGCGGTAGCCTTCGTTACACTGGAATTGGTTGGACGCTGGTTGGGCAGCGCGACTCTGCTGCATGAAATCCTGCTGGTGGCTTTCAGCGGCGGCATCAGCGCGGCAGTTTTTCTGGGACTAGCCTATTTGCTCCGGCTGGAGGAACTGCGCTGGATGGGCGGAATGGTGGCCCGGCGGCTTCGAAAGTAGAGATCAGCCGTGATTTTGGAAATGGGTGCTCCGCAACTTTTGTAAAAAGCTGAATACAATCCTTTATTTCTGAGCAAGTCTTTAGAGTCTATTCACATTACAAGCAGCGCAACGGGGTATTATGGAATGTGTTTAGTGATACAAATGCAGTTTTTGAAGATGGTGCGCGGTGTTCAAACAGACAACCCTGATGCTGCTCATGCTCCTGTGCATGGCGATAACCGCTGCCTGCCAGTCCCCGCCGACCGCGAGTGAAACCCCCATCCTCGCGCCGACTTTAACACCCGGCCCGACCCGCAGCGCAGAACCCACAACAATCGAGTCCACCCTGAACGGTGTAGAGGTATCCGTTGAGGTGCCCGCTGGCTGGGAATGGCGCAAGACGGATGAAGGGCTATTAGTCGCAGAACGCATCCCCTCGATGGAATGGGGCAGTACGCTGCTGGGTGTGCAGGCATATTTCTTCGTCCGCGCTTTGAATGAATTTGAAATAGCGGAGGGTGAAGAACATAATATCGCCTGGGTGGTGCTCAAACAGATTATCGAAATGCCCAAGTACATCGGCAAATCTTCGGTCAGCGAACCCTATGGTTTCACATGGGATGGTCACGATGCGGCTTATTACCTGCTCAACAATGGCAACGGTAACGTAACTATCCTCATGGCGATAACGCTGCACACGGATGGAAAACTGGTGATCTGTAACGTCAGTTCGCCTTCTAACAAAGCCGACAGCATCCGGGTGTCACTGCCACACCTGCTGGGCAGCTTAAGCATTGACGGTGTGCGGATGAACGCGGAGGCGGTGAACACCCTGCCTGATCCGCTGGATTTCCCGCCCCCACCCCATTCACCGTAATTGAAATACGTTAAAAAAGACTCACCGAATCTTTTTTGCTGACTCGCACATTTTCTCGTACACTGAGAATGTGCAGTCCGTAAATGCCAGTAAAGGGGTATTTTATGTCCTTTTTGCAGAAACGACTCAGTGAACAGGCCAAACGCGATGCGGAAGATCGTGCTGCTGCCGAAGCCGCGCAGGCAGGTTTTGTGGAAGATGATGCCCCTGCTGCCCCGCCGCCCGCCATGCCTGCTGCCCCTGTAAAAGCAGAACCAAAGGTCGAAACGACTTTAAGTGGACACCAGATTCCACCCAAGCTGCGAACCACGCCGAAAGTTGCCCAACTGCGTAAACAATTCCGCACCAAACTGCTGGCGACCATTGATGAGGCCGACCAGTGGAAGCGGGGCGATATGGAAAAAGAAACCCTTTTAATCGGGCGTTTGAAAACGATACTTCAAAAAGCGGGTGTCCAGTTATCTGGCCCGGAGTTTGAAGAACTTAAAGAGGCATTGCTCAACGATTTGCTCGGCTTTGGCGCAATTGATCCGCTGGTCAAAAGCAAGGCTGTTTCCGAAGTCATGGTTACGGGCTACGACATGATCTTCGCGGAAATGAAAGGCAAACTGCGCGAGAGCGAAATTGTTTTTGATGATGAGGAGCACATTCAATGGACGGCACAGCGCATCGTCCGCCCGTTGCAGCGTACTCTGGATCGCGCCAACCCAATGGTCGATGCCCGTTTGCCGGACGGCTCACGCGTGCATCTGGTCATGCCCCCTTCAGCACTGAAGGGTACAACCATCACCATCCGTAAATTTCCTGAAAAACCCCTCACGGTAGATGATCTGATCCGTTTCGGCTCATTCCCGCGTGAAGTCTCTCAATTTTTGGAAGCCTGTATCGTCTCTCGCCTAAACATTGTGGTTTC
Organism: Anaerolineae bacterium; assembly: GCA_019912965.1. Lineage (GTDB taxonomy): Bacteria > Chloroflexota > Anaerolineae > Aggregatilineales > Phototrophicaceae > CFX2. Next base: position 34,867 of record JAIOHM010000085.1, on the reverse strand, counting down.
CGGCGGTACAGGTTCGGGTAAAACTACCCTGCTCAATGTGCTGAGTTCGTTTATCCCGGAAGACGAACGTATCCTGACAATTGAAGATGCTGCCGAATTACAGTTGACGCAGCGGCATGTCGTCAGCCTTGAAACCGCACCACCGCTTCCCGGTCGGGATGGCATCGAAGGCCGCCTGACGATCCGTGATCTGGTGAAAGGTTCGCTGCGTATGCGCCCTGACCGGATTGTGGTTGGTGAGTGTCGTGGTGGCGAGGCACTGGATATGCTTCAGGCCATGAACACAGGCCATGATGGTTCACTGACCACCGTTCACTCCAACAGCCCGCGCGATGCGGTAGCCCGTCTGGAAACGCTGTGCTTGATGGCGGGTATGGATCTGCCTGTGCTGGTGATCCGGCAACAGATTGCAGCCGCGGTCAATTTGTTTGTGCAGCAGGCGCGCCTGAAAGATGGCAGCCGTAAAGTTGTGCAAATTACCGAAGTGCAGGGTATGGAAGGGTCGAGCGTTACGCTTCAGGACATCTTTATTTACAAGACACCGGGGCAAACCGGGTCGGGATATTCTCATGCGGGTGGCGGCGCGTTGGAAGCGACAGGCTTCCGTCCCAACTTCGAGGATCAGATCAAGGAACACGGCTTCAAGCTGGGGGCGAACATCTTCGGCGGCGCGGGGAAATTCAACAAGGGCTAAACCAGAAACGATTACAATCAAAAACCCGCACATCACGGCGCGGGTTTCTGTGGGGGTGGTTAAGCCACCCCCGTTGTGTTTACGTACCCTTACTTGCCTTCTTTGAACTTGGACGCGTCCCAGTCCTTCTGGCTCACGAACTTGGTCAGGTTGCGGCCATCTTCAGTCTTGCCGCGTAAGCCGTAGCGCACCTGGCCGTTCTTGGTGGTGAATTTGACTTTCTCGACGCTCTTGTCGTCGATCTTCACCTTCTTGCGGGTCTTCACATCATAAAATTCAACAGCCATTTGAATTCTCCTTCTGATGCTTGAGCATCGGCCTCGTGAGAGTTCTCGCGTGCCGTGTGATCATTCTAGCACACTCTACGCGAGCGTAAACAGAATATTCGCATACATTTAATAAATGCACAAGCGAACGGGTTGGTTTACACTAACCAAATCGTCAGATTGGGGTAAAGCGCGGGCTGCAAGCAGCGCTCCGGTGGACAGTGCACGGGCGGATTGGTGGGCAGCACAGCGCAGTGCGCGGGCATCACTGAGCGGCCCAATCCGCAGCGCGTGGCGCAATTCATCCAGCGATGGGGGCAGATCATCCGCAGGCCTCAGGTGATGTTCGGCACATTCCGCCGCCGCCAGCGTGATGCTCTGCGCCAGGTCGCGCGCCAGATGCAGCGCCGATTCCCATAACCGCCCGTTCAGGTTGACCAGCATTTCCAGCGCCGGGAAGCGTGGACGGCAGAGTTCTCGCTCTAAACCAAGCCGCAGCGCATCGCTGTAATGCGGCAGCAGACCTCCCGCCAGCACATCGCGTTCGTGTAACCAGAATGTGACGGGCAACACCCCCTCGCATTCGATCACAGCAGGGATACGTTCGCGCAGCGCCCGAAAGTGCTGTTCCAGAACGGCTCCAAAACGCGCTTCCAAGTGGATTTGATCGGCATCATCCGGCGTGCGTAAGGCTAATGCAATCACGCATCTCTCCTCGATGTTAAGAACGTAAATTCTATTGTAGTACAAATTTTCTAAGTTGTACAGTTTGAATCTGGTTTTGGCAGCGCATTAAAATCGCATGAATTTTATGAAGTGTAAAGAACAAATCGGGATGGCAGCCGTATACTGAGTTCATGGTTAGTCAATAACCCTGCCCGATTTTGGGAAGGTATTGAACTCAAACAGGCCAGTACCTAAGCCTGGAATTGTATGGAGTCATTCTGCATGGATTATACGTATACCACCTGGCTGGATTACCACATGCGAACCGGTGGTTTTAACACGGTCATGGGCGAACTGCAGGTGCTACCAGATTTTTGGAGTCCCCAACTGCATAACACGCGCGATGTGTTGGTGCATCTGCCGCCCTCGTATCAGCAAGGTGAACGGCGCTACCCGGTGCTGTATATGCACGATGGGCAAAATCTGTTTGACCGCACTACCGGATTCGCCGGACAGGAATGGGAAGTGGACGAAACCGTACAGCGGTTAAGCGCCGAAGGGTTGGAAGCCATCATCGTTGGCCTCCCCAACACAGGTGCAGATCGCATTTACGAGTACAATCCGTTCCACAATATCCGTGAGGGACGTGGGGAAGCCTATCTGTCTTTCATTACCAATACCGTCAAACCCCTGATTGACCGTGATTTCCGCACGCATCCCGACCGCACCCACACAGGCATTATGGGATCATCGATGGGCGGCCTCATCAGCATTTACGGCTTTTTTCATCGCCCGGATGTGTTCGGCTTTGCCGGGGTGATGAGTCCCTCGATCTGGTTCGGCAGCGGCGCGATCTATCATTATCTGCATTCACGCCCCTTCAATCCCGGCAAGATTTATCTGGATAACGGCACCCGCGAAAACAGCGCCCGCAAGCTCAACGCCACGCTGGTTGAGAAAGGTTATACACCCGGCGAAAACCTGCACTATGTGGTGGTGGAAGACGCCGAGCACAACGAAGCTGCCTGGGCGCGCCGCCTGCCGGATGCGCTGCGCTTTTTGCTGCGGTAATTCAGGATACATAAGGGCGGTTTGCGAACTGCCCAACAAATGCTCACATCCCCGGTCTGATTCTGAATTGGACTCCCTCGACCATTGCGATGTCAACAGCCCCGCATATACTCTTCTGAAAAGCAGTTATATGCCGCAGAAAGGCCCTTTATGAACTGGGATTCGCTGTTTGCCGCCCGCACCAAACACATGAAACGTTCGACCGTCCGCGAAATCCTGAAGCTGACGGCACGCCCGGAAGTAATTTCATTTGCTGGCGGCCTGCCCGCGCCGGAATTGTTCCCGATGGAGCGCATTCAGCAGGCAACGGATACCGTGCTTTCGGAACGGGGGCGCGAGGTGATGCAGTACAGCACCAGCGAAGGAATGCCCGAACTACGCGGTTTGATCGCCAAGCGACTATCCTCCGGCAAGTTCCAGGTTAACGCCGACAATATCCTGATTACCAGTGGGTCGCAGCAGGCGCTGGATATGATCGCGCGGGTTTTGCTGGATGAACATGATCAGGTAGCAGTGGAAAATCCGACCTATGTGGGCATGTTGACCTCGTGGAAACCGTTTGATCTCCAGTTTTCCGCTGTGCCGACGGATGCGAACGGCATGTGTGTGGATGACCTCGAAATTCTCTTAAACAATGCGCCACATAAGGTGATGTATTCCGTGCCGACGTTCCAGAATCCGCAGGGGACAACCCTGAGCCGGGAGCGACGACAAAAGCTGGCGGAAATTCTGGTGAACCATAACCTGCCATTTGTGGAAGATGATCCTTACAGCGCACTGCGATACAGCGGCGATTCTGTGCCGAGCATTTTGCAATTCGAAGCCGATCTGCGCGGCTCGACCACGCCGGAAGGCTGCGTGATGTACTGCGGCACGTTCTCCAAAACGCTGACGCCGGGTTTGCGAATCGGGTGGGTCGCGGCGGCGTTCCCGGTGATCGATAAGCTGGTGCAAGTCAAGCAGGCAACGGATTTGCACACCAGCACGCTTACCCAATTCATCACTTATGAAGTGGCGCGGGATGAGGCGTTTCTTGATGGGCATATCGCTATGCTGCGGGATGTTTATCGTCAGCGGCGCGATTTGATGCTGCAAACGATTGAGGAACATTTTCCACACGAGGTTACATGGACGCGGCCTGAAGGAGGTCTGTTCCTGATGGTGACGATGCCGCCGCATTTGGATGCGACCGAGATTTTGAAGCAGGCGTTGGCGCAGGACGTGGCCTTCGTACCGGGTGATGGCTTCTATATTGGGGATACGGGGCGCAATACCTTCCGGCTGAATTACAGCAACGCTCGCCCGGAAATGATCGTGGAAGGCATCCGCCGCTTGGGTGTGGTGCTGAAGGCGAATGTGTAACCGCCCCAAAAGAGAAGATTAACCGCAGAGGCGCAAAGAGCGCAGAGTTTTCGCAGAGAGTTGGGTTTTGGGGCGTTCCGGCGGAACGCCCCTACGGTTTTATTCTGGCAGGGTGTAGTCTTTGTACTGTTCGCGGACGACTTTTTTATCGAACTTGCCGACGCTGGTTTTGGGGATAGCTTCGACAAACAGGATTTCGTCGGGAAGTTGCCATTTGGCGAAGTGCGGCGCGAGGTGGTCATAAATCGCTTCTTTAGTCGGTGGGGCAACTTTATCCCGCGCGACGACCAACGCTAATGGACGTTCCTGCCATTTGGCGTGGGGGACAGCGATCACGGCGGCTTCCAAAACCCCCGGATGCCCCATGATGACCGACTCCAATTCGACGGTTGAAATCCATTCACCGCCGCTTTTCACAAGGTCTTTGGTGCGGTCAACAATCTGCATATAACCGTCTTCATCGAACGACACCACATCGCCTGTGCGGAACCAGCCATCCACAAATGAGGCACTACTGCGCGGGTCGTTGTAATATGACGAGGCGACCCAGGGGCCACGCACCTGCAACTCACCCATCGTTTTGCCATCCCACGCGACTTCCGCGCCGTTTTCATCCACCGCGCGGACTTCGATACCGGGCGCGGGTATGCCCTGCTTGGCACGGACGGCATACTGCTGATCTTCCGGCATTTCCAGCACTTCGCGCTTGAGGTTGCCCACCGTGCCTAACGGACTGGTTTCGGTCATACCCCATGCATGGCAAATCCGCAGGCCAAGTTTCTTCTGATAATTTTCGATCATCGAGCGCGGGGCGGCTGAACCCCCGACGATCATCACGCGCAAGCTGCTCATGTCGAAGCGTTCCTGTTCCAGCAATCCAAATAAGCCGAGCCAGAGAGTCGGCACACCCGCCGTCAGCGAAACCCGTTCGTTCTGGATCAAATCGGCGAGATCACGCGGCTGTAAATGTGGGCCGGGGAAAACCTGTTCACTGCCCAAAAAGGTAGCGGCATAGGGGATACCCCACGCCATGACATGAAACATAGGCACGACGGGCATCACAATATCGTTCTGGGAGAGGCCGAGGCTGTCGGTCATACATGCGCCGACGGCGTGGAGGTACGATGAACGGTGCGAATAGACGACGCCTTTGGGATTGCCGGTCGTGCCGGAGGTGTAACACATGGCGGCTGCGCTGCGTTCGTCCAGTTCCGGCCACGCAAAATCCGCTTGTTCGCCCGTGATCAGTTCTTCGTAGCTGATAGCGTTGGTCAGGGTGGTTTGCAGGGGTGCATCAGCCATCACAATGATGGTTTCGACGGTTTTCAGATGGTCGCTGATTTTTTCCAGCAGGGGTAAAAGGCTTTGATCGACGCAGATGGCTTTATCTTCGGCATGGTTGATGATGTAAATCAGTTGGTCAGGCGGGAGGCGGAGGTTCAGGGTGTGGCAGACCGCGCCCATGCAGGGAATCCCGAAGTAGAGTTCGAGATGGCGGTAGCTGTTCCAAGCGAGGGTGGCTACGCGGTCTCCGGGTTGGACGCCGAGGCGAGCCAGCGCATTCGCCAGCTTGGAAACGCGGTCGTAAAAATCGGCATAGGTGTAGCGGTGCATGGACGCGCCGATTTTGGTGGAGAGCTTCCGCCGGGGGAACAGGCGATTCGCCCGATCCAGCACCGTCCGCAGCGTCAGCGGATAATCCATCATCAAGCCTTGCATAACATTTTTCTCCTGAAACAGTCTTAATTTGGTGTATTGAGATCAGGCGATATTGTAGCACTCAGGGGTAGGGACGAGTAATGAGGTATGAGTAAAAGACATAAAAGTGCAAAATTGCCGTAGGCGTTGTCGGTGGGAACGCGGGAAGCAGGCATGTCGCAAATGTCATTGTCGGCGGTTGGCATGAGGAGCGCCGTAGTGTACAACGGCTATAAGGGAGGATGCCGCCGCGTTGGCGGGATTGTCATTGTGCAGCGGCTGTGCGGGAGGTTGGCGCTGTCTGGTGGTGCTAGGTGCAAAGTGCTAGGTGCTAGGTTAAAAGTTCCGAGTTCCAAGTTCTGAGTTCCTCGTCGGATTTGCGGCGATTGCGAGAATAGCTTCCAGCAGTCAGCGATCAGCTTTCAGCCAATACAGATAGGCGAGATGCCAGTTGCCAGAAAGTACGGGGAAGATTGGCAAAGTTCGTCAGATTCATCAATTTCAAAATGGGGCTTTGCGAATCTTGCGAATCAGCTTTGGGGGGCAGGGCGTGATGCTGCCTTTGTTGTTACCAGTATAGCACAAGAGTTCTGATTTTGTCCAGTTCGATGATGGTTAGGAAATAGGGTAGAGTAGTATTTTCCATACAGCAGATTGGTCACAAATTATTTACGTTTTTGACCGCGCGTAGGCTACTTCCCACGTTAAGCGATTTGAGCGATAACACGATGATTAAACTCACCTATCACACACTGATCCAAATTATCTCTGTTAGCTTTCTGATGATCCTCTTTGCAGCGTCATCAAGCAAAGCTATGCTTCTACAAAACGACATAAATGGGATACGAACACTGGATTGGAGTCCAGATGGCAAGCTCTTAGCGGTTGGTCGTGACGATAAAACAGTAGAAATAGTTGATACTGAAACCAGCCAAATCATTGAATCATTCGAGATTTCCAATATGGTGGTAAACGATGTTGCATGGCATCCAACCGATCCGAATGTATTAGCCATCGCTTCAGGTTATGGCGTCGTCGGGATTATCAATATCACCACCCCAGAAGGATGGATCTTCCCCGACTCTGGAGAGCTTGTTGACTCAATTTCATGGAGTCCTGATGGAACGAAATTAGCGGGTGCTGTCAGGCGTACATCCCCTGCCTTTCCCCTTCATGTTGTGCTGATTTGGGATGCGATAACTGGAGAAACTTTATCCGTCCTTCCAGGTCACATCGATTTGATATCAACTCTATCGTGGAGTCCAGATGGCAGCCGCATCATCAGCGGAAGTGCTGATACCACCGCTATCATTTGGGACGTAGCCACCAGCACACCTTTGATCACACTAGAACCATTTGAAGGTCTAATAACGGCTGTGACATGGAGCCCAGATAGCAGCCAAGTCGCTACGGCTTCCGTTGACGGTTATCCTTCTCAAAGTGAAATCCAGATTTGGAACAGCGCATCAGGCGAACTATTGGCTACTTACACAGGTGGTCATGTAGTTGATATTGCCTGGAGTCCTGTTGGGAATCAATTGGCTATCGCTGATGGAAACACTATGCAAATCCTTGACATTGCAACAGGGCGAATTGTGGAAGCTGTTCAGCAATCAGGCCGCGTAAATTCACTTGCTTGGAGTCCAGACGGCAATAAACTGGCTTATGGTGGTGTTGATGATGGTATTTTGGAGGTCATTTCTATACCCACATCTCCTACTACCCCAACCGTCACCCTGCGGTCGATATTTAATCCACCTTCGTGTGCGGTCTCGTGCTGGTTGGGGATTGAACCCGGTATTACTACACAACAGCAAGTACGGGATATCTTGGCTGGCTTGGGTATTCCATACACCGTTAATCCGACTAGCTTTCCGCCTGTTGGAACTGGGGAAGAAAATGGAATTTACAATTTCACTGTCACAGCTATACCCTTTGTAAATTCCCGCGGTTTTGTGGCAGTTCATTTTGTGGATGGAATTGCGGGAATGATTCAAATCCCGGTAATCATTCCCTCATCAATGATTTTACAGGAGTACGGTTCGCCTTATGCTGTGATTTTAGAGGATAAACTAAGTCTAAGAATCGTTTATACAGAATATCGAATGTCTTTCTTAACTTCTGTAGAGACGATCCAAAGTGAATTTTTCTATCTAGAAATGGGTACTGAAAGCGCAGTCTCAAGATATTTTCTGTCTATTGATAGTTTCAGTGCATTTGTTGAAGACTGCGAGACTGTTCCGGGTAGCTGTTTGTTTGCGACAGCAACGCCTACAGCATCCCGCTGATGAACTAGGCTTTTGTGCAGGGATATTCACCCAGATTCATTGCCACTCGTCGTTGTTTGACACGACTTCCTTCATTAATTCGAAGCACAATGATTGTCGCGCGTCCTTCCGGGCTGATCCCGATGAGTGATGCATCGGGATTGATCTGGAAATGTTCTTCCCATGACTGCTGACGTGGATTGTAGAGCTTGGTTGCTTCACCTGTTGCCGGGTCAAGTGCGGCAACATTCGGCCCTTTAAAACTGTTGCACTTTAAACAGGCAAGACAGAGATTTTCGGTTGCATCCGTACCGCCGTGTTTGACCGGGATAATGTGGTCAATCTGGAATTTTGATAGGCGATCATCTTGGGCAACTCGGCAGTATTCACAGCATTTGTTGGCTAATGCATGGATGATCTGTCGCTGTTCGGCAGTAATGGTCATGAATTGTTTCGCAACCGGAGTTTAGTCTTTGCTTTGAGCAGCGCCATCATTTCATCAGCGCGCATAAAGTCGTATAACTCCTGCTGCTCATCGAAAGTCAACTGCCCTTCGCCGTTGCGTTCTACAAGTTCGTCAACCCGCGTCTGTAGATCATCTGGCAAGTGGTAGGCAAGCAGTGCTTCAGGGGTTGGCCCGGATGCCAAAAAGTCAGTTATGACATCAAAAACGGTCTCTACGGTTGTATCCTGCATAGTCATTTCCCGTTACTGATTTGTCTGTATTGTATCATCACTGGCAGTATGTTCACTGCCGGATACCCCAAAATTACAGGGCAGTTGCGGCGATTGCGGAAATGGGTTTGGGTGCAAATGACTATAAAACCGATCAGCAGCAGCACCTATGTTCAGGATAAGGGATTTTGAGCGGCAAAGGGTGACTCTTTGGTAATCCATTTGGTTCGTTTTAGGGCGGGTTGGCACTAACGGAAATGAGGGAAGCCGTTGGTTAAGAATGTTCGCCAATGGTTGGTGGGTGGTTGGGTGGACAAACGGAAAACAAATCAGGGCGGCTTGTGTACCGCCCCATAAGCTGAGGGTTTAGCCGTTGTCGCTCAACAGATCACGGTTGTTCTGATCCTGCACAGGGCGGGCGTTCAGTTCAAAAATCTGCGCGAAGGCTTCCACCTGCTCATGCGAGATTTCGACAGGTGTTTGCAAGACCAGCCAGCGCACTCCCTGTGTGCAGGGTGGTGTCGTTAATGAGCCGCTGTAGGTGGTATACAGGCGCTCGGCAGGCAGCAGATTGTTAGCGTCAATCGTCAATTCAGTGGGCTGTGGATCGCCTTTTTCGGCGGGCAGATTATCGAACAGCGGGGCATAGGCTTTGTTAGCGGCATCACTTTCGCGCAGCAGGACACCAACGACTGCCAGATCACCATCGGCGCTGCGGTGGACGAAATGCAGTTCCATCGCAAAGGCTTCGCCGTTCAGGGTATGTTCGCTGGGAATGTGGAAGTGGAATTGCAGCAGATCGTACTGCGTTTCGTTGTAGATCATTGAACTGCCTGCATCATAGGCAACCTGAACGGTGTGGCCGTTGTTGAAAATATTGAGCGCCGTTGGCTGATAATCAAACGCGATGTCAGCGAGGTTGACGGCCTGCGGCTGGCTGATGTCGATGGGTGATTGGGCGCGTCCGGTCGAACACAGCGCAAAATCAATGGCGAGGTCGCCCCAATGTTGCGGGCCTTCTTCGCCTTCATATGTCCAATGCGGCGGCCTGGGCATCTCGGTGGCTTCCTGACCCCGGATGACACCAACGGTCAGCAGATTGATTGCGATATAAATCACGATTAACACTCCGAAACGACTGCTCATATATTCCCCTCCAAGTGTTGTATAAAAAGATGTTGTTTAAGCGTAGGGTATTTTGGGATCAGCAAAAATGGAGATTTACGCAGCACGATAATCCGGTTTTAATACGAGAATGCGGTTAAATCCATTCACTAAAACCTCAAAACAGACTGCTATAATAAGGCTCAGGAGGAAATCCCATGACACAAATTGTCAGTATTGTTTATAAACCTTCCGGGGTGGACGAAACCCCGAACGAATTTTTGCGCGTTGATCTGGAAGAAGCCAATCTGATCCCCGGACATGGCATCGAGGGTGACATGAAAGGCGGGCATCCCACGCGACAGTTAAATATCATGTCCTATGAGACGCTCACTAATTTACGCTCTCAGGGCTTTTACACCGAACCGGGGCAGATGGGTGAACAGATTGTGATTCACCAGTTGGCTGTTGACCATCTCGCGCCGGGTACCCGTTTGCAATTGGGTGAAGCGGCAGTGGTGGAAGTGGTTAAACCGCGCGAGGGCTGCGAACGATTCAGCAAGATTCAAAATCGCCCGTTGAGCATGGTTCAAGGCCAGATGGGTGTGATTGCAAAGGTCGTCTCAGGCGGCAATATTCGTATCGGGGATATGGTCAAGGTGCTGAAATAAACTCATGTCTGAGTATGTAACGGTTGAAACCTTCGCCACCGATGACTCGAATGTGTTGGAACTGGTCACGAATATGACACTGACGGCGGAGGGCGAAGAAAATTATGCCAGTTTTGATGAGGGCGATGAAGGCACACCCATCGCCCAGATGTTGTTCAACGGCGTGCGCGGTTTACGGGCGCTGACCATCAGTGAACACACGTTACGCATCACCCGCGACCCGGATATAACGTGGGAAGAACTGGTGGATGAAGTGCGGGACGCGCTGCGCGATTTCTTTCTTTAAACCCCTTCGGGCGGACATCCCCGTTCGCCCAATTTTAAGCTCCTCATAACTTTTTCACCTTGTATTTGCCTGTGGCTCAACTTCCTATCACGAATCACTCATCTGGGTTGTCTAGATTGTGTACAGGCTTTGTATAGCCTTTTTTCACCCTCGAGATACAAGGAGCGTTTAATGAATAAGAAGTTATCTGCATTACTGTTCGTCGTGTTGGCGCTGTTTACGGTTGTGCCAGCCTTCGCACAGGATGCAACCCCGGAAGCCAGTATGCTTCCCACCATTGCCGAAATCGTGGTCGCATCTGCCAGCGGCGATGCCCCGGAATTTACCACGTTGTTGGCTGCGGTGAGCGCGGCTGATCCTTCAGTACTAGAAACCCTGTCGAACCCCGAACTGGAAAGCAAGCTGACCGTGTTTGCCCCGACGGATGCTGCTTTTGCTGCTTTGCAGGAAGCTCTGGGCGAAGAAGCCTTCGGCGCAATTCTGGCTGATACAGAAATGTTGACCTCGATTCTGCTGTACCATGTGGTCGGTGAACCGATTATGGCTGCGGAATTGATCGCGGGTTTGGAAACGCTGGGCGGCGCACTGTCCGTCCCGACGCTGAATGGTCAATACATTGATGCTGCCCTGACCGAAGAAGGCGGCGTGACGATTGACGGCGCGAACGTTGTCACCACCGACATCGAAGCCAGCAACGGCGTTATCCATGTAATCGACGCAGTGATCGTGCCGGAAAGCCGCACGATTGCCGAAATCGTGACTGAAATGGCTGCTGCGGAAGAAACACCGGAATTCACCACCCTGCTGGCGGCGGTTGCGGCGGCTGACCCAGCGGTGCTGGAACTGCTGTCTGACCCCGAAGCCGATGTGACCGTGTTTGCCCCGACCGATGCGGCTTTTGAAGCCGTCGGTGCGGATACACTGGCAACCGTTCTGGCTGACCAAGCCCTGTTGACCAGCATTCTGCAATATCATGTGGTGGCTGGCCCGGTTCACCCGTATGTCATCCTGAATGATATGGACATGATGGGTGCCGTTATGAGCGAAGACGGTCTGGCAGTTGATACTGCACTCGAAGGCCAGCAAATCGTGGTCAAGGCCGCGATGGGCGATGAAGGCCTGACCCTGACGGTCAACGGCGCGAACGTCGTCATTACCGATGTGGACGCAGCTAACGGTGTCATCCATGTGATCGACGCGGTACTCCTGCCCGCTTCGTAAGTATCCTCACCAGCAATAGCATTGGGGGGCGCAACAAACTGCGCCCCTTTTTCATTTCCTATCGACAATGCATAGGGCAATCGTCGCGTGGATAAAGCGCGGGTGTGTTAGTCTCGTATCCAGACTGATTCATGGCCTGCGAGGTTCAGTGACGGGTTTTTAAATCCATCGCGGTTATGCCTAGTTGGGGATGCCGTACTTGATGTTACAGATTTCATCGATCCATTCTCAATCCAAAGCCCTATACCGCGTCTATTCTACTGCACGATTGCTTACGATGATGGATCTAGCGGAACTTATTTCTTTAGGCACGACTGGTTTTTCTTCTATCTGCCGGATGCAGTTACTCTTTCACCGTCTCAAATCTATGTGAATCCTGATTGGAATGGGTAGGGATAGCTTGATGAATAGCCGACACATGTATCATTTTTCACCGCGGCTGCTGATGCTTATTGTACTTCTGGTATCCATTTACTCGGCTGCCGCGCAAGAACCAACCCCTGATTCGGCCAAGAGCTTTTCATGGAGTCCCGATGGGACGAAACTAGCCATCTTTGCAGATAATGGTGTGTTCATTTATGACCGGGATTTTCAACTGCTACGCTATCGGGAGCAAAATCATCTTTTTGCGTATGGAGCTTGGGGGTTAGATGGGACAAAACTAATTGTTGGAAACAGTATATTAAGCGTAGACACGCTTGAAACACTTATTGAATATGAGTCGCCAATCCATACCTGGCTAAATGATGGATTACAACTCATTACGCTTGACAATGGTGGACGAGAAATCCGCATTTGGGACACCAACAATGGGAGTTTGATTAAAACGATAGAGTCACCAATCCAAGTCGAGTATGCTGTACCAAGCCCTGATAGCAGCCGAATACTTGTGGTCGTTTCAAATGGTATATTCATTTTTGACTTCAATCGTGGAGAGCTTGCAGGACAATATCTTTTCCCTGTTCACTCTGTAAATGCCTATACTTGGAGTCCTGACGGATCGCAAATCGCATTCGCAGCTTTCACTTTGGTTCCTGCGGGTACAAAAGGCAGTGTTCCTAATGCTGACCCTAACACTGCAATTGTAAACACACTTAACATCCTAGATTCCATTACTGGAGATATTCTTCTCACCTCCGACCCACTTTCTGAGAGTGTGTCTGCGATTTCATGGAGCAAGAATATGCCACGATTGGCAGGTGTATCCCGATCTGGTTCTGTGTATATTTGGGATGCTGAAAAACTCTCAATATTAAATACCTTTTCCGTGTTGGGCGAAGTGACAGGCAGAATAGCTTACAGCCCTTATGGTGGGGTAGTGGTAATTGGTATCAACCCGGAAACGGTAAATCCTCCTTCACCTATGAGTAATCAAAACCCTGAGTTGATATCGGAGGAAAATACATCTGCATTGGCAAACAACACATTGCAAATCGTCGTTCCTGAAGTTTCACTTGAATACTTGGCAGCTATCCAATCTGTGTGTTCCAAGAACGGAAACTCACCTCTCGCAGTTCCTCAAACTGATATGAACTTAGCTAATTATATATTCCGGATTGAATCAGCTACTCCTGCACAAATTCCACCTGCGTGTAAAGCTGATCTCCTCGCGGTGGCTGAGGCATTGCAAGCGGAGCAGTAATCAAAATCGGGCAGACTTGGTGTGAGTCTGCCCAGTTTGAATGCAAAAGGGTTTAGGTGCGTTCCAGTTTGTAGCTGAATGGGAACAACGCCACCGGAATCATCTTAAAGTGCTGCTTGGCGAACGGCAGCCCGATAATGGTGATGGCGAAGATGAAGCCGGAAAAGATGTGCGCCAGCGCGATTTCCCATCCAAACAACACCAGCCACAGGATGTTAAAGCCCATTGGAATACAGCCTTGACCGCTGGGTTTGGTGCTGATGGATTTGCCAAACGGCAGCAGCGCCGCCCCGGCAATCTGCAAGGCTGCCAGCCCGAACGGAATGCCGATGATCGTCAGGCACAGCAGAATCCCGCCGATGGCATAACCTAAAGATGTCACTATTCCGCCCAGAATCAACCAAAGGATATTGCCTAGTAAACTCATCATGTTTTTCCTTCTGCGCTTATGCGGCTTATTGTGGAATTCCGGTCTGCGTCGGCTTGGTGATAACACGACCATTCAGGGCGATGGGTAAATCTACCCCGGCCACTGTGCCAAATTCATAGACGCCTTCTTCCCCGGTATCGTAGTGCAGCATCGGGAATGCCTGATAAGGCTCGGCCTCTCCGGGCAGCAGCGCGGGATCAATCGTGACTTTCACGCCGATATTCACGCCGCGCAAAATCTGTACCTGACCGATAACCGCGTTCGGCGCACCATCGACGCTGCTGTGAATCACCAGCCAACCCGCTGTATCCGACAGCACCAACGGAATGTAAAGCTCATTCGGCTGGGTTTCCAAGACGACTCCGACTTCCTCACTGGTGATAATCGCGGGTGAGACCAGCACCGCCCGCATGACGATATTGCCGTTCACAGTGGCCGGGGCATCCGCACCTTCGACTGTGCCGAATTCATAAACACCCACTTCACCGGTATCGACATGCAGCATCGGCCACAAAATCGGTGTGATGAGCGCCGGGTCAAGCGGAACACTGACCTGGCGATTTGTGCCTTCGGTCACGGCGACATACCCCGCCGCCGGGCCGGGTGTGCCGTTGTTATCGCTGTGAATCACTAACCAACCCGCTGTTTCGGAAAGCACAGCTTTAGCTAAAAAGGTCGGTGCTTCTGGCGCGGGCTGTCCATCACTGCTCAAAATGACCTGCGGATTTGCCCAGATGATCGGCTGGATGGAAATCGGCGTGGCGGCTATTCTATTGCCCGTCATAATCGGAACATCTGCGCCTTCGACCGTGCCGAATTCATAAACGCCTGCCTCGCCCGTATCGACGTGCAGCATCGGCCAGACCTGTCCGGCGACATTCCCACTGAGAGCGACGGCAACATCGGCAGTGTTCCCCGGCTCAACCAACGTCTGCCCCAACACCCCGCCGAATGAGCCGTTTTCATCGGCATGAATCACCAACCACGCGGGCGCATCGGTGACGATAAAATCCGCCGTAAACGTTCCGGTGCTGGCAGATTGCTGCGGGAAGCTGCTAATCATCTGCACGTTGAAGGCGGGCGAAACCGGACTGCCGTCGATAATAATCGGTGCATCTGCTCCGTCAACTGTGCCGAATTCATACGTGCCGATGACGTTATCGTCGGTGTGCAGCATGGCGTACAGCACGCGCGTCACCAACGCCGGATCAATCCGAATGTTCACATCGTCAACCCAGCCATGCGGCACCCAGCGGAAGCCGACTACCGGGCCGGGTGCGCCGTCGGCATCGGCGTGGATGACCATGAAGCCGACACCTTCGCTGTACACGCGTCCAACCGTCACCGTGCCGTCCAGAATATTCTGGTCAGCGACTTCTACAGTTGGCGTTTCACCTTCGTGTGCCATGACAGGGAAGGTGACCAACAACAGAACGGAGACGAGTAATAAAACCAGTCGTTTATGCATCATTTTTCCTTTTCAATCGGTAAAGTGGCTGGCAACTGAAAAATCCTGAACAGCGACGGATTGCGGAAGGTGATGATGTCCGCGATCAAGCCGTCTTTGATGGTTAAAACCTGCACCCCATATCCCTCATACTGATCGCCGTTATTCCGGTACAGGCCGAACGCAGGCTGCCCGTTGGCACGCGTGGGATACAGCCGCCAGCGTCCGTTGGCATCACCCCGGAAAATCGTGACTTCGATCAAGCGGCGGATGGTATCACGTCCCTGATACCACGATGGAATCGGCGGCATACTGAAAGTAGCATCCTCGGTCAGCAAGTTTAACAGCGCGGGAATATCGGCAGATTCCCATGCCTGTATATAACGTTCAAGCTGTTCGCGCCCGATTTCATCCAGCGCGTTTCCGGGTGGGTGATAGCGACTCGCCAGCGTGATTCGCGCCCGATGTAAAGCACTTTTTACCGCAGGTACACTGACCTCCAGTAAATCAGCCACTTCGCTGGCCTGCCACTCCAGCACATCGCGCAAAATCAGCACTGCCCGCTGGCGTGGCGGGAGCAGATGGAGTGCCGCTGTGAAGGCGAGGGCGATATTTTCCCGCGTTGAAACCTGCCGTTCGGGATTCTGGTCATCCTGAATCAGCCATTCATCGGGGAAGGGTTCGAGCCAGATGGGTTCGTTTACATCAGCGGGAATCGGTTCGTTCATTGTGGAGGATTCGCTGCGTGTGAGGGGGACGAATCGTTTGGGGCGTTTTTCCAGCGCGTCCAGACAGACATTGGTGGCAATCCGGTACAGCCATGCGCGGAACGACGCCCGCCCCTCGAAGGTTTCGCGCCGACGCCACGCCCGCAAAAAAGTTTCCTGCACCATATCTTCGGCATCGTGTACCGAACCCATCATGCGGTAGCAGTGGGCTTGCAGTTCACGGCGGTGTGGTTCGCTCATCGCGCTAAAGGCTTGCTCATCACTATTGCTCAACACGCACCCTCGATTCCATTTTTGGAATACAGGTAGCAGGATAATTCAGGATGGAATTTAGTGCCACAATTTCGATTGTTTCGCGTTATACTGCTTTCCGTAAAGTGGGATGTGGAGGCAAGCAGATGGCCGCGCGGCGTCTGATGTTCCTGTCAATGATCGGGATCGTGGTTTCCACGTTGATTGTGCTGGCGGCGGTGCGGGTTGGTCATGCCCTGCCACGCGGCGAAGAACTGGTGTATTCATCGGTGACCAGTTGGAACACCGGGATTAACGCCACGATTTACAGGATGGATGTTGACCGGATGCTCTCACAGCTTTTGTTCAACAGCCGCACTGATAATCTGCCGGGTCTGCCAGTGATCTGGTCGCCGGATGGTGAGCAGGTGGCTTATGTTCAGAGCGACCAAATCCTCGAAACCTATCTTGCAGATGCCAGCGGTGGTTCGGCGCGTCGTTTGGGATACAGCACCGATTATGAATACAACACACTCTGGTCACCAGATGGTCGCTGGCTGGCGTTCGTCGGCGGAGGGGACGTCGGCGAGGATATTTATCTGGCGGATGCGGACGGCAGCCAACCGCGCAACCTGACGCAGACCGGACTGGGCTACCGCAATCTGTCGTGGTCGCCAGACAGCCGCCGTCTGGTGGCTGAGGGGCAGAATCCCGAAGAATTATTCGTTATCCAGTTAGCAGACGGCCAGATCACCCGCCTGACGAACGACCATGCGAAGGATATACGGCCTTTCTGGTCGCCGGATGGTCAATGGATTGCATTTATGTCCAGCCGGGAAAGCGGCGGTTTTGCCGGGACGCGCTTCGATCTGTATGTGCTGGATGCCGCCTGTATCGATTCTCCGGCAGGCTGTGATGATGTTGCCCGCAGGCTGACCGAACATTTCCCGGCGGACAGCGCATGGCAGCCGTTCTGGTCGCCAGACAGTGGGCGGATTTTGTTCGCCTCGATTTCGTGGATGGGCGGGAGCGATTTGTATCTGGTGGATGTGACGACCGGGGCAGCGCAAAACCTGACCAATGACAACGCCCGCGAATCCAGCCCGGATTGGTCGCCAGATGGGCGCAGCCTGATTTTCGAGTCGAATAAGGGGGGCATCTGGGCAGTCTACCGGATGGAAACGGATGGTACAGGGCGCGTCCGCCTGACCGATGGAACCTATGACAGCCGCCGCCCGTTGTGGTCGCCGGATGGTCAACGGGTGCTTTATATCGCCAATCCCAGCCGCAATTGGGATTTGTATCTGATGACGTTTGATGAGCAGAGTGACTACCGCCTGACGGATAATTGGGAGATCGACTTTTATCCGATGTGGCGACCTGCATCTAAATGACAATCGCGCCGGGGTTTCCGGCGCGAATGCAGGTTTCTACAATATGGGCTTCAGTCCCTTAAACCCCTAGGAGGGGGTTTGCTCCTGCGAGAGGCAGGAGTAGTTGACTATACACTTGTCTTCAATCGCTTCCAAGTGGGCCTCCTACTCTCCGAACCTCGGTTATCTAGACCATAACGCCGCTTGCCTTCCTTGTCAATAGCATTGGGTTTGTATTTGGATGAGAGTTAAATACCTTAATTATTTTATTTATCCACCCGGCACGATGGAACCGGCAGCGATAAAAGCGAAGATGGCAACATCCTGCCAGAAATGAATGAACCACGGCCAGAACAACCCTTTGGTTTCCAGCATACTTTTGCCCAGCAGCCAGCCCAGTACCCCTGCCATAATCACCCCAATTACGCCATAGGGAACACCATAGAAGTGCCATAAACCGAAAAGCGCAGCCGTCAACAACAGGGCTTGTGATTTCCCGACTACACCGTGTAATGGAGCCAGCAGCGCCGCCCGATAGGTTATTTCTTCACTGAAAGCATTCATAGCAGATGCGATCAGCACAATGGGAATGAGGGGTAAAAACTGCGTCAGGCTGGTGACCAACGAACGGCTGAAAATAATCAGGAATGCCAGTGTGCCGAGCGTGATACATAAGGTGAGTATCAAGCCAAAACGCCCCCAACCTGCTGGACGATTCATGCCCAACCAACTAACGGGTTCGGCGGTTGCATTGAGTTCGCCTTTCGTCAGAAAGAACTCACTCCGGCGGTAGCGAAGCAGCAGAAGCACAACAATCATCGTGAGCGCTGCCCCAAACCGGAGCAACTGACTGCCGAGCAGATCAGTGCTGAAAGCAGCGCCCCCAAACCAACCCTTCCACAGGGTTGTAGTGCCGAGCCAGTTGAATACCGCATCGATCAGATACAGGGCAAGAAAGATGAGGAAGTACAGGCGCAGGGGTTGAGCGACCTTCCATACAAAACCGAGGGCGATGAATGCTACCAGCAATACGATCCGCATCCACAGAATCGGAAATGAGGGGAGGATTTGAAATTCCTGTGAGATGATCTGGGGCAAACTGGAAACCAGCAGTGTGGCAACCCAGACGAAAACGAGTTGGGACGTCAGCCCCAAGTGGATCGGCACTGGCTGTACAGGTGGGGCAAAAGACCGTGTTTCAACTTTTTTCATAATCGATGTTCCTTCAAATGAACATAGCCCTATCGGGCAACATCCACCATGCATCAGGAACATCTATCCCTAGTTCTCAATATTTCAATGTTATCTTTGAGGCATTGTTGTCAGCAGTGCAGGATGTCATGTCATCGCTAAACTTTTGGCAGTCGTTAAGGGGATGAAGGGGAGCGACCTCCCCTTCAGATTTTGATAGACAGTTGCCCTATGTGGAACGGCTGGTAATCCACACGCGGTTGTTTTCGCGCCCGCTATCCAGATAAAACAGACGCCGTTTTTGCCGACGGGCTTCCTGCTCACTGAGCCAAAAGCTGAGGGCGCGTCCACGTTTGGCGGCTAACTTTTCCAGCGCCGCAATCACATGCGAACAAGCAACGCCGCCGTTGATGGCCCAGGCACAGGTGCAGCGAGCATGAATGCAGCCATCGTTGTCATAGTAGACCGTCACCGCATGGTTAGCGGTTGAACCTGTTGTACTCTGCACAACGACGGTGTGACGGTCAACCACATTGACTTTGAGGTCATGTGCCCGCGTCTGAAGCCGCTTGATGTTTTTGGGTTTCATAGTAGGCATTTCTCCCTGTAAATCATCGCCCATATGTTCTAATTATACACCAAAAATGCTCGATTTGTATCAACGAAATTCGCTGGAAAGCCCCCATTTTAAGGGGGTAATTTGAGGTGGTTTGAAGTGAAAAGTAAAGATAAAAGACTGAGGTTTGAGGAGCGATAAAGAGCGTTAAAAGTAATGAGGTATGAGGAAAAGAAGAAAGGTAAAATGACTGACTGCATTGTCAATTTTTGGAAACCTTTGAAAAGGACATGTGATGGAACTTATTGGCGAAGATATGCTCAAAATTGTGTTTGCCATCATCGTTGGCGGCGTGATCGGCGCAGAGCGCGAATATCAGGATAAATCGGCAGGATTCCGCACGATCATTTTTATTTGTGTTGGTTCGACCCTGTTCACGATGTTTTCGATCAAAATTGCCAATAACAGCGATCCGGGACGCATTGCCGCCCAGATTGTCAGCGGCGTTGGTTTTTTGGGTGCTGGCGCGATTTTGCGCGATCATGGGCGGGTCGTCGGGCTGACCATGGCTGCGATGATCTGGCTGGCTGCTGCGCTTGGTATGGGAATTGGCAGCGGGAATTATGTGCTCTCCGGCGTGGGCGGGGTCGTTGCCATGATCGTGCTGTGGATATTTCCGCCCATCGAGCAGTGGATCGACAGCATGAGGGGCACCGAACGTTACGAAATCGTCACTACGCATTCGCCGGGACGGTATGAAGAACTACTCACCCTTGCTCACGAGAAGGGCTTAAAAATAATGAGCAGCAAATGTAATAAAGTGAACGATCATATTGTCGTCACAATGGTGCTGCGGGGATCGCCCAGCAATCAAGCCGCTCTATCGACACATCTGCTGAATGATCCCGGTGTTAAGGAATTCCGCCACTAAGGATTGCAATGGGACACCAGATAGGATGATCGGGTAAAATTTGGAGTAACTGAAAAGGTTTCTCTCGGACTGTTTTACCCTTGAGGAACGTCCCATATTGTGACATTCAATTAAACCCAAACTTGTCTGTCAAGACGCTCGTAAATCCCTTGATGATATTTTAGATTATCTTAAATCCAACCCGTTTTTAAATTGTGAGTGCCACTCCATCCCGGATTGCCTCTTTGAGTACATCAATGTTTATGTTTTTCAGCGCTTTGAACTTGATGCAATACCCTGTTACACTTGCCTGACCAAGTTTTTCCCCATATGTCCCGGCTAAGTATTTCTTATCTTTAAGACCGAGAATATAGACAGAGATTCCGGTTTTGTTTGCGCTCAAACCAATCTGATAGAACTCTCTGTTTTGTCCATCAGCATATTTTATGGTTTGAAGTCCATATCCTATATTAGGATTAGAAACGATTCTGTTTTCACTGTTTTTACCATCCATGAACCATAATTTACATGCTGGCATTACTTCCTGAATGATGCGGTGCAACGCTCGCATATCGCTACGTTTGGGTTCAGGTTGGCTCGTAATATACTTTTCGATTTGTTCTTGTACGTTCATCATTTGCTGCTGGTTATCCATCTTGCGACGCCTTTCACCGCATCATCGATATGTTACTGTACCGATGGCAGGCAGAAATCAACAGAGAGTTTGCCCCGTTAGGCGCGAAACAGCTCAGGCGCTGCCACGCGCCTAACAGGACACAGTGCTGTTACCGGGGCTGCTCATCCACCAGTTTGACTGCTACCTCGACCTCCCATTTCGACTTTAGCGGTTGGATTTTCGGGTCGGTGAGATAGCGCTCGTAACGCGCGCGGTAGGCAGTGCCATTCGGAACACCCCATTCATCAAAGGCATGTCCGTTCTCCATAGCCCATCTCGTCAGGGCACCACTGCCAGTATAGCCGGTTCCAACGTAAACAAGGCTGGCATAGCGCCCACCCGGCAGCACTCCCGGATTCACCCGCCCATTACCGGGCAGTGCTGTGGCAACCGGAATCCCGACTTCAACGTCCATCTCGCCTTCCATATTGATGATGTAATAGCGAAAAAATGGCTGTCCCGCTGGCTCTACACCTTCCTGTTTCATCCAGGCTCTTAACTCCTTAAACAGATGTTTATCAATCACCGTGAACATCCCCTTAAAGGGAGTCTGAACCCTGATTCCCATGTACTGCTCGTCAGGGCGCTCATAGACTCCGGGTTTTCCCACCAGTGTCCTTGTCTTTTCCACCAGTGTCATTTCCGTCATCATTATTTCTCCTTATTAAGCTTTTCAATCGGATATTGAACTTCCGTGACATACGTGGGATCGTCAAAACGGACGGGTATCTCGCTATCGATATAGATTTCCCGATACCTCTATGCTGGCGACAGTAGACAAGAATGGAGCCCTCAAGCTGCTATTGAATCACCCTAATCCGCAGATCTATAGCAAGTTCTACCGCCGAGAGATGTATCTATCACCTTATTACCGGGAAGGAACACATGTGAAGAGGATCGTTACCTGAGTTAGGGAAATCCTACGTTTGGTGCTCGATCTGATACGACAAATACACGACACCATTGGCGAGAATCTTCGAGTCTGCCAACTTCAAGGGCGAATGATAGCCTTCAACAAACAGGCGGACGCCTTTGCCGAGGACAATCGGGTGTACCAGCACCTGAATCTCATCGATCAGGTTCGCGTCAAGCAGCGAATGAACGAGTGTCGCACTGCCGATAATCCCGATCTTGCCGCCGGGTTGCTGCTTCAGTTTACGGATTTCCTCGATTACGTTGGACTTGATCTGTATCGAGTTATTCCAATCGGCTTTTTGCAGCGTTGTTGAAACGACGTACTTGGGCACACTGTTATATTTGTCAGCAACTCCGAATTCATTGTTCGTCATGGCAGGCCAGAATCCGGCGAAGATTTCATAGGTGACCCTGCCCAGCAAAAAAGCATCGGTGTCGTTGGTTTGGCGCTCCGTGATCGCGCCCATTTCCTCGGTCTGAAACGGAAACTGCCACATATCGGGCGCTTCCATAACCCCATCCGCCGACAGGAATTCCGACACAACGATCTTTCTCATACTGTTTGCTCCATTGGATGAAGGTACGGGATAAAAGGGCAGCGATGCAGCGTAATGTTGAATTGTCACCCTACAGCCAGTATAGAACAGGTGTCTTTTTCAAAATTGTAAAAAACCGTCGCGTTTATAAAACGCATAGACCTATTGATCAGGATGGAAATCCAGCTTTCGAAAAAGACTTTTTGGCGTAACATCTGAAAAGACTTTTTGGTGTAACGCCTGAGAAGGCTTTGATGTCCCGAATAAAATGTGACTGATCGTAGAAGTTTAGGTGGTGCGCGAGATCGGTGAGTTTTTCAAACCGTCGCGTTTGCATGAGCTGTACTGCTTCGTTAAAACGCTTCAGCCGAATATAAAATTGTGGGTTCAGCCCAACGGTTTGGTTGAACCTTTTTTCAAATTGGCGTTCGGAGAGATTCAAGCATTCAAACAAATATTTGACGGTCACGCAGCTCACATTGTTGTGGATGATCCGCAGACTTTCTTCTATTAGTGGATCGTATGCTGTCGCTTTCTTGAGTTTTGACGCTAAAAAGTTTGTCAGTAAGGTAAGACGCACCTGCTCATTCCTGGCTTCAAGCATCTGCATGTTCAGATCACCTGCTGAAAACTCGCGAAGCTCGACCCAATTATTGGTCAATGCCGCTGCGTTGATACCCAGCAGGGTTTGCAGTGCGTGCGGCTTTAAGAAAATCTGTGTCGTCGTGAAGGGCGCTGTTTTGTAGCTCACGACGCTGGGTTCGGTCATTTGTCCGTAGACAAACAAGGTCGGTGTATCGGCACGATAGCCGGATGCGGTCGTGATATTGTCAATCGGAGAGCGTCCGTTGTTGTGCTGAAAAACAATCCCCGGTAAGGCATTCATATAGACGTTGGTGACTAAGTTCGTCTCACCGTTATGTTCAGCGACGGTAATTGCCTCGACATGTTCCTGAAGGATTTTAGGGATCGCAACGAACTTATATTTCATGAGCCATTCCCCACTCTCTCTCGTTTAAGTTTACCTGAACATAAGTTCGATTGAGTAGGGTATATGTCGTCAAAGTTTTTCAAACACAAGAAGAGAGAGGCTTCCTGCTCTTTCTCGCGGCGGAAGTCCTCAATCTCTCTGTTGGGCGTGATTTGTCCGCTTCCAGAAACCCTTTCGACCATTTAATAGGTCACGACATCAGCCGGGGCGGGGGCTTCGTCCCCGGTTAAGCGACCACGCGCAGTCTGTTTGCGTCCGGTCATGGGCAGATGAGTCGTCGCCTTCGCCAAACCGAAAAGGGTCATATTGCCATAAACGCATTCGTAACTGCCCGCATTGACCAAATAGGTTTCATGCCAGATGCCAAAACTGCCGTCACTGGCGATCTCTTTGTTAAAGCGCCGCCATGCTTCCAGATGAGGATCATCCTTGCTGCGTGCGAATCGTTCCAGATGTTCATAAGAACGCCAATAGGTGATATTGATGGACTCGCGGAACATATTGCGGCTAAAACCCTCTCCGCCGAGATAGCCATAGTCCGGATTGGATTCGAGCGCGCGATACATGGCAGAGTTGGCCTGCCCGATCCACGCCAGCTTGAGCAGTTTTCGCCACGAGTTGACCCGCGCGCCGATCAGAAAAACCACAAAATCGCCTTCTATTTGAGCGGTATAGCGTCCGTTGAAAAGTGGTACGGTCATGATGATTTCCTCCTGAACAACCCGATATGTCTGTTTATACGCAGCATTTTCCGAATGGTTGCACAAAATCCGAACATTGTTCGGTGAAATGCAAAAAAACAGATTATCCCCGGCGTAAGTCAGAACCGATACGTTTTCAACGATCCACGACTGATTATGGGTTTCTGAACAGGTGAGGTTTAATGATCTCATTGTTCGCAGGGTCGTGGATTTCTATCGGTTACTGACTTAAGCCATCGATAAACGTCCGAATGGCGTGGCGGTCTGATGTCGGGAAGTCCCACTTGAACTGGCGCAGGTAGGTGGCTTGCAGAATCGCCAGTCCATGCACCAGCGACCATAAACTGTAGGTCATGCCCACCTTGCCATAATCCGGGCGAACCGGGAACAATCCGGCGTCAATCGCACGCTGTACGGCGTCCATGAGCAGGCCGTAAGCATTTGAGTCACCCTCTGGCACAAAGTCATCCAAGCTGACCACCGGGAGCGCCTGATAGTGGGTGAACATCAGCATAAAGTGATCGGGATTCAAATGGGCGAATTCAATGTAGGCCATGCCCAATTCAACCAGATAGTCCTCTACCGGGAGGGTTTTGGGTATGCGGTTTAAATGAGCAAAAAAGCGGTCACTCGCATCACAGACGAGGGCTTCTACAATCTCGTTCTTGCCCCCGAAGTATTCATACAACCCTGCTGGACTGTAATCCGCGCGGCGGGCAATTTCCCGTAAAGAGAGTTTATTCAAGCCCTTTTCGATGACGAGTTCCAAAGCCACTTGAAGGATCGATTGGCGGGTGCGTTCACTGCGACGCTGGCGGGGTGTTGACTCGTCCATGTTGTTCTGAGCAGATCCATTCAAAAACCGAACAGTATTCGGATAGTAAACGGAAGCGAGGATGATGTCAATGCGTTTCTGGTGCAGGTAACGAGTCAGAATTCAGCCATTATCCGCACGCTTTGCGTACATCGCCCAGATGTTTGGTGATGTGATCCAGCACAACTTGCAGATGTTCTTCGGGGGTGTAATCGAGTGAGCCTTTTCGATAGGGGATTAAACCTATTTTGGGGTTCAGAATATTTTCCCGGATTGTTCGGTGGGCGGTTTGGAAGCGTTGAATGACGGTTTCCAGCGTGCAGGGTCTCATTTCATCCACGCCCACTTGATTGAGGTCGCCCAGTTTGCCTTTGAGGGGCGTCGGCTTTACGTCATTCGCCAGATCGCGCACATTGCGGGCAAAACTCTCGTGCCAGAATGTCAGGTGTGCGAGAACATCTTTGGCCGTCCAGAGTTCGTAAACCATCGCATCTGGATTCGGCAGATCAGCATAAAACGCAATTAGCTGCGCCACGCGTTCATCCAGGCGTTCCAGACGGCGGTTTCTTTCCTCAATCGAACCGGACATGATGCACCTTCTGCGTTAAGAATTTTGTGTTCTTCCGTATAATTTTATCCTTTAAAATGTGAAAACCACGTAAATATGACTCGGTGTCAATGCTTCATCCCCCTAACCGATCTATACTGTAATAAACGCAATAAAGCTTTAAGGAGCTATTCCAATGCTGCGTTATACCGTTTTTCACCCGGATCATGAGATGATCGGGGTCAGCATTGCCGATTACAAACATGCTGTCAGAGGTGAAGAAATCCACGAATATTTTGCCAAGCATGGCCTCGCCCACCCTGATCCTGACACATGGTATCCACTGCAAACCCTGTTGGATGTTTTTAATGACTTGAATGCACGCGGCGGCGCGATGTTCGATTTCATCAGTGTTGGCATGAATGTTATCGAGAATATGGTTCTGCCGCCTGACATTGAATCCATACCAGCAGTGGAGATTTTTCAAATGGCCGATGTCATCTACAAGATGAATAATCGCGGCAGCAATATCGGTGGTCTGACCTGTAATGTTGTCAATGACCACTCCATCATCATGACCTACATCACACCGCTTCCCGATCATCTGTGGTATGGGATTGCTTACGGTTTTGCCCGCCGTCTTTTGCCTAAAGGAACGCACATCACCGCCTACTTTGATGAACATGTTGTGCAGCGTGATGAGGGTGGTGAGAAAACCGTCATTCATATCAAGTGGGAATAGCGCCCTTCCATACAAATGACAGCCTGACCACTGACATTATCGGCGGTCAGGCTGTAAATCAGTTAGCGCCCCGGCGTGACCACCGTATCCCAGCCAGAACCGTAGTCGCTGTAGTTTTCGCCATACGACGACCAGTACGAACCCCAATACCGCGAAGGATCATAAGCGGGCAGCGTTCCAGCGGCGGATTCTAATTGCGCCCAAGCGGAATCCTTGCCCATATTGGCGCTGAACAGACTGCGTTCGGCCTGCTCCACCCCCAAGCGCGTCCAACTGCGGGCTAACCACTGCCCTGCCCAATCGCTGACTATCGGATCACCCGCCGACTCCTGATACAACGCCAGAATCGGCGCGGTGGCATCTGGCGAAAGGATATCTAAAAAGGCGATGTCCAGATCATGTCCGGCACGGTAGCGGGCGATGTTGCGTTCGGCGATGTAGGCATCCACGTTCATCAGGTTGAGCGTCATCAGATAACCGATGATCGACAGCAGCATCCCCAGCGAGAAAATATTTTTGCGAACGCGGAACAGTGCCAGCCCGTACACACCGAACATCACACCCAACCAGATCATGAACACATGGGTATACACGCGCAGTTGGGTGAAGCCGTATTCTTCCTCGTACAGCCACATACGCTGGAAAGCCGAAACCAGCATCACACCCGTCAACCCGGCGATGGCTAATGCCAATCCTAAAAATGCCCGGTTTTCATTTTTGCCCTGTCGCATCGTCACCCGGTCAAGCCACAAGGCCATGCCCAATGTCAGCACCGAAACAGCCACCAATTCAAAAAAGCCGCGCCGCGCGTATTGGGCATAGGTCAAACCCTGCACTTCGATAACCGATTGTCCGCCGAAAAAGTAGGCGAATTGGATGGCGACGAAAGCCGCGAACAAGGCGACCACACTGCCCATCACAATGCCACTTTCGATGATACCGAGTTTGAAGGCGGGCTTGCGCTTTTCGTCTTGGGCAGTTGCCTCATCCGCGCCATCTTCATCTTCTTCCCCTCGCCCTGAGGGAGAGGGGGCAGGGGGTGAGGGTGTAACACGCCGCTGGATGCCCCAACCAATCGCACCCGTAACCACCGACGCCAGCGCCAGAATGACGCCCAAATGCCCCAGCGTATCGCCCATCAATTCCAAACCCAACGCGCGGCGGACGCCTTCCCATGCTTGATTCACATAACTGGCAAACACCGCATCCGCCGAACCGAGCAGAAAAGCGAACACGGCTACTACCGGAACGGCGAACATCAAACCGCGCGCCGCCGAAACGAATGCGCCACCGCGTTGATGGCGCTTCTCCCGCAGCCATTCCCATGACTGCCCCACTTCGATAAACGACTGCGGCACGACCACAATTCCGGTTTCGATCAGGTTCAGGGTATGCTCTTGAATTGAGGCTTCGTCCAGCGGGCGCTTGAGCGGCAGGTAATACAGCGCCAATCCGCCCAACGCCAGCACCGCGCCGATGTTGAGCGTCGTCACCATCCAATCCGCCCGCACCGCTACCATACCCGCGAAAAACAGCGCCGGAATCAGCGGCCACAAATTCCGCCGCATGATGTTTAACCCAGCCGGACGCGCCAGCGCCAGCACCAAACTGATACCCACCGCGATATACAGCGGAAACGATAAACCCAGCGGGCGTCCATAAAACAGCGCGTTGCCCAGCAAGCCCATCGCCAGCCCTGCCAGCACCGCGCACACCGCAAAAGTACGCCGTTCCATAAATGACTCCTGATAAAATCTGCGTCCACAATAAAGACGCAATAACGATGTTTCCATCATAGGCAGGTTTCGACGGCGGTTAGTACCCCTTCAATCTGGGGGTTTCCCTGCTACCCTTATGATACACACGGGTAGGGGATGTTCCTCTTGACGACTGCCCTACGATTTGGAAACAGGCAGTGTCTCCACTAAGACGCCAAGTGAGCGTGAAAAGTTTCACCATAGGGAATAGAGGCTCAACTTTCCTCGTAAGCAGAATGGATAAATGATGGAAATTAAAGTACACACGGTGGGTCGAATAACGGCGGAAGATCGCTTCAATGGTTGGTACGTTTTCATCCAGACCTACAAGAACAGCGAACATTTTTTAGTACTCAAAGCAAACACCAAACAGTTTGGCGCAGATGAAAAGGGCAATGGAATAGAGGGAACAATAGTATATGATTCGTGGATGCCTGATATGGTGTCATTGGAAAATTATTTTGAGGTGAATGGGTGGGACGTTGAATGGCTTGACGACCCTAAACCTGAATGGTTGGAAGACGAAACAGACTGATGCTTTTCCTAACTCAGGGAAACAGAGGGTAAAGGGGAGATGGATTTTATGCGCCGATATGCCGCGCTGATTCTGGTTTTATTGTTAATCGCGGGTTTTGCTGCTGCCCAATCTTCTGAAACACCGACGCCCACGCCGCTGGCGCTTGGCCCGGTCAATCTGGTGACGGCGACACCCACGTCTATTCCGCCGGATGACCCGCGCCCCGCGATTTGCTCCGCGCCGTATCAGGCCGGATTTCAGCCGTATGTCGTGCGTCCCGGCGATCAACTGGCGGATTTGCTGCCTGCCAATTCGTCGTTGAGCGTCACCCAAATTGCGGCGCTGAATTGTCTGGATAATCCATCCGCCCTGCCCATCGGTGCGGTGATCTGGCTGCCCGCTGGCCTTCAATTCGAGGCGGTCATCACCCACGATTCTGATCCGGCAGTTGGTGAAGCCGAAATCATCAGCTTACGGGCAAGCGATGAACGGGTGCAGAATTTCGCGGGTGTGACCTTTAGCTGGCAGGTGCGCGGCACAGAAGTGTATTTCTATCCTTGCAACCCTGACCCGGAAATCGCCTGTTCGCGTCCGGCGGATGCCCAACCACGCCCGCTGGATTATCAGACGCCGATCATCACCTTTCGTTATGCCGGGGACGTGCGTTACCGTCTGGAAGTGGTGGATGGTGAGGCTGTTGCCACCGAAGATGTAACGATTGAAGTTGTCTGTTCACAAACCTCATTGGCGCAGTACAGCGGCTCGCAGCCCTGCCCGGATGAGTCGCCGCGTTCCATAACCGGTGTATGGCAAACTTTTGAAAACGGCCTGATGCTGTGGTTTTCGGATACGCGCCAGATTTATGTGCTGCTGCCCGATGGAACGGTGCAAATATTCCCTGATCTGTTCCAATCCGGCGACCGCGAAGAACCCCTTGTGACCGTCACCCCCACCGATGGCAAACTGATTCCCCTGCGCGGATTCGGGCGCGTCTGGTCAGAACTCGGCGGTGAAGCCAGTGCGCTCGGTTGGGCAACTTCGCGCGAATCGGGTGTCGATATTTTCCGCCAGCCCGCCGGACGTGTCTCCTACACCACCTACATTCAGCCGCAGGGGGGTGCGCTTTACGCCATTACATTGCTGCCGGAAGCGAATATGGGGGTGTGGGTGGCCTTGTCCAATAACCAATAACCAACTACCAATAACGAATTGGGCAATAAATGAGCAGTTTTTGATCTGCATTATGAACAGCAGCCTCCTCTACCATGTGAATTATCGTATCGGTGAATAAATGGAGGTTCGATTATGTCCAGAAAACTGCTGCTTACACTGCTCACTTTAGCGGCTCTGTTGTTGGGAATCGTTGGATCCGTTACGGCACACGAGGCGGATGCTGAAGCCCATAAAGCCATCATCAACCGTCTGATGACCGAAGTCCTCAACGGCGGCGATCTATCGCTTGTGCCGGAAATTTACGCGGCAGATTTTGTCGATCATTCACCGTTTGGGGATACCGCCGGGGTAGCTGGCATGACGGCCTACATCGGCAATCTGCGGACGGCCATGCCCGATATGCAGATCGAGGCGCTGATTCTGCTGGCGGAAGGCGATTGGATTGCGGGGCGATTTGTGGTTAATGGCACGTTCACAGGTCAATTGGTTACGCCCAACGGAATTGTCCCCGGCAACAATGGCGCGGTATCCGTTCCGTTGCATCATATCTGGCAGGTGAATGCTGATGGCCTGCTGCAAGAATCATGGACAGAATTTGATAACCTGTCATTCCTGATGCAGTTGGGCGTCATCCCCATGATGGAAGGCATGACCGCGCCGATGGAAGCGATGGACTACGACTTCACCATCAGTGAAGCCTTGCCGGAAATGATGGAGCGAACGAAAGAGGATGTGGCAGTCGTGATCGAGGAAGCCTTCAATCTGGGCAATCTGGATATTTTGAATGAACGCCTGAGCGCCGATTATCGCTCTCACCCCGAAGAACTTGATCTGGAAGGCTTCAAACAGAATATTATGGGGCTGCGCGCCGCACTGCCAGATTTGCAAGCCGATGCACCGATTATTCTAGCGGACGGCAATTGGGTCGCGTTCCACTTCGTATCGGATGGGACATTCACCGAACCGCTGTTGCAGGGTGAGATGGAAGTGCCGCCGACAGGCCAACCGCTGCATCTCTCCAACATTCTACTCGGACGGCTGGATGAAAACGGCAAAATCGTCGAGATGTTTGAGATGTACGACAATCTGGCCTTTTTGACGCAGTTGGGTGTGATTCCCGCCGCGTAAATGATGTAGGGGCGTCCGGGCCGGACGCCCCTACCTGTCATACATTGGAAAATATTGTAGGGGCGCAACGTGTTGCGCCCACTTTTATGTATTTAAACCTTCAGGGGCAGCCGAATCGTAAAGGTTGTGCCTTCGTTCAGCTTGCTCTCAACCGTGATCGTCCCGCCGTGCAGGTCGATGGCCTGTTTGGTGATCGCCAACCCCAACCCCGTCCCGGTAATGTTGCCAACGTTGGAAGCCCGCTGGAACGGCTCAAACAGCCGCTTCAGATCGGCTTCGGGAATACCAATACCCTGATCGCGGATGTAGATCAATGCTTCGGTGGCGGTGTAAGCCACTTCCAGCATCACAGGGCTGTTCGGCGGTGAATACTTGATGGCGTTGGTGAGCAGGTTGGTGAGAGAACGGCGCATCAGTTTTTTATCAATCCAGACTTCAACACGCTGATCGGTGCCGATGAAATCCAGACAGCACTGCATCCGATAGCCGAGTTGAATTTCTTCAATCACATCGCGGCAGTAGGTTTCGAGGTCAACCACTTCGCGGCTGAGTTCCGCCCCGGTGAAGTCCGTCCGGCTGATGGTCATCACATCGTTGACGAGTTCAGTCAGATATTCCACCTGTTGGTCAATGGCATCATAGGATTCACGTTTTTCTTCCGGCGTTGCCCGGTCGCCATACTGCCGCAGCATACTGTTCGCCAACCGGATAGCCGCCAGCGGCGTTTTCAGATCGTGGGACATCATCGAAATAAAGTGGTTTTTCAGGTTGCGGAGTTCGCGCTCTTTATCCAGTTCAAGATTAAGGCGCTGTTTATCCCATAACTGCGATTCGAGGAATTTGCGCTCGGTGAAATCCTGAATGATGGCGCTGTACAAGCGGCGGTTATCCAGATGAATAGTGCTGACGGCAAAGTACATCGGGAAGCGGCTGCCATCTTTGCGCTGCCCTTCAATTTCATCACCGAGGTTGCTGACATGATCGAGAAATTCGGCCAGCGTTTTATCATCGGCATCGTCTTCCAGATTAGGCAGCAGCAGGTTTACCCGCTTGCCCACCAGTTCTTGCCGTTCATAGCCGAAGATATACGCCCCAGCCGGGTTAATCATCTCGATGATGCCTTGTTCGCCAAAAGTGATGATGCCATCCACCAGATTATCGATGATGGCTTCCATCCAGCGGCGATTGTTATCCGCTTCAATCAAGGCTTTATTCTTCGCTTTTTCCGAAGCATCCGGGCGCAGCAGGGAGGTCATGGTGTCCGCTCCTGAATGAGCAGCATATTAATAACTGTCATTATACAACGTTTGAAAAGGGCGTCTAACGATTCTAATCAAATACCGTCAATTATTGATATAAATCTGATGTTTCAGGTGTACAGTAGAACATATGGGTAGTTTTTTCGTGGGGGATCAATACCTATGAAACCCAAAAACATCAAACGGCTGCAAGCCCGTGCCCATCGCCTCCACGCACAGGTTATCGACCGTCACACCATCGTCGTCCAAAGCACCACTGGCTCAACTGCCAATCACGTTGTCACCATCTACTACGATAACGAAGGCAGCATCCATGCCCGCTGCACCTGTGCCTGGGCAATCAACGGCGGTGTGGCTTGTTCGCATGTGATCGCGGCGCTGGAAACGCTGGCCGCACGGCGTGGTCGCGCCCTGAGTTTCTGGCTCAGTGAACGAGATGCCCGACGGCAAAAACGCCGTGTACTTTATCTGGACAGCGGACGCGAAAATAATCGTGTGTGGATCACCAGCCGCGCCGCCTAACGCCGCTTCTCCCGCACTGCCAGCATTTCAGCCAATGAAACGCCTTCCTGATCGTCGCTTTCCATAATCCGCGCCCGCAGTTCATCCAGTTCGTGTGCATCCAGCTTGTTGACGAACTGCTCCACCTTGCTGCGCCGCTTATTTTTCTCGCTCTCTGCCACCGCATCGGGCAGGATGGCACTCCGCCAGATGAAAACAGTACTCACCGTGGCTGCCATGATGAGTGCCAGCGCCAGAATTACCAGAATCGGCATATTGGCCGCAAGTTGATCGTTGACGGTCTGGCTGATAGTGGTGGTAAGCTGCTGCACAATTGCGTTGGAGTCGTTTGAAATTTGCTGGCTGATCTCTTGAATCTGCTGCCAATCCGGCTCCGTCTGCCCCTGTACCGTAAAGTAGGTGGGAAACTGCGGCCAGATGCCGTACAAATCCATGCTCACGCGCGTGAAACGACCAATCAGGCTGTCGAGCATAAATCCAAACACCACCCAGATCGTCACCGTCGCCAGCAAGCGCTCCAGTCCACGCATATGCCCTCCCTCGCCATATTTTTCTAATAGTTTAAGGCCTATCTGCGCCGCCGCTCGGCCAAAACCTCATCCAGCGTCACCATCTCGCCGTCCACATTTTCATCCAGCCGCGCCCGCAGTTCTTCCAATTCGCGGTCGTCCATGCTCTCCAGCACCCGTTCGACCCGGCTGCGGCGTTTGGATTTCCCGGATGCACGCAGGGCAGCACTTTCGCCTTGTGAAGCAGTCCAGATTGGGATGGTTGCCCCGGCTGCTGCCCCCATCACAATTGCCACCACGATGAAATTATTAAGCGCCTCTGAACCCGTGACCGCCAATGCAATGATAGTGCCCATTGCCGCCAGCCAGATGACACAGGTTGCCAATAACCGTGCTAAATTTTCCATGTTTAAATTGCTTCCTCGTTATCGCCGCCTGCGTTCGGCCAAAATCTCATCCAGCGTGACCATCTCGCCGTCCACATTTTCATCCAGCCGCGCCCGCAGTTCTTCCAATTCGCGGTCGTCCATGCTTTCCAGCATTCGTTCGACCCGGCTGCGGCGTTTGGATTTCTCGGATTCACGCTCTGCACTGCGATCATTGTGGGTGTTACCCCAGATCGTAGCCGTCGCGCCCGCCGATGTACCCATCACAATAGCCACAATAATGAAGTTGATCTCTTGGCCCGTCACTGCCATTGCGATCATAATGCCCAACGCCGCCGCCCAGATCGACACCGTCGCCAGCAACCGCGCTAAATTATCCGGCATTTCATCTGCTCCTTAAATAACCCAAATCAACCGATTTGATTCGCATTCGGTCGTCTTAAAGCCAATGGTTATCGCCGCCTGCGTTCCGCCAGCACCTCATCCAGTGAAACCATCTCGCCATCCGCGCCATCCGTCAACCGGGAACGGAGTTCGTCCAATTCCTGATCGCTCAGATGCTGCATAAATTGCTCAACCTTACTCAGGCGTTTGGCCTTCTCGGCTTCGGCAAGCGACCACGGCGCACTGTACCGCCACGCAATCCGCGTCCCACTCAGCGCCACCATCGCCAGCAGCACCGCCAGCACCAGAATCATCCCGCTGCCAATCGTCTCTGCCGCTGCCAATGACGCCACCATAATAACAGTGTACGCGCCCCAGATCACGCCCAATGCGGAAATCCGCAGTTCGTTATCGGTCATCTCGCAAAACCCCATATTTACACATAAATGCTGCTACGTTATACGCACAATCCTTTACTCCGGTTGCACCCTTCGCTAACGTGCGCTGTAGGCACAGGATTTTTCAACCTGATAAACAGGCAGGAGCAGGTAATCTTACGAATATTACGAACCAAAATTCAACACTTCAAATCCCTGCTGCCGGATCGTCCAGCAAAAAAAACTAAAGTGTGCATGATAAAAATCAACCAAACAGCGGTTGAACGGGTAAATAAAAAAACGGGAGGGTTCTATGTTGAAAAAAATCTTTTTCCCAATCGTACTGTTAGCCTTAGTTGCCCAAATCGCACTGGCACAGGAAGCCACCCCTGAACTGCCTGCCATGCAGGAATTTGATGTTCCAGCGTTTTCCCACCCACACGA
>JAIOHM010000084.1 GCA_019912965.1 Anaerolineae bacterium | reverse complement strand
TCGGCGTCGAGCGCATCCAGCGCATAGGCCGGTATCAGTTCTTCGAAGGTTTCTCTGTTCATAGCTGTCGAGCGTCACCATTCACACTGCAAACAATCATCTTACAGCGCTCTTTGCCTTTTTGAAGATACGCTTATGGGTCTATTTTTAGATTTATGGGCTTCTCATTGAACCAGGCGTCGCGCAGTTTTTGCATCCCCTGGCGGATGCGCGTCTTGACGGTCCCCAGCGGAAGATGGAGATAGGCAGCGATGTCGGAGTGCGACATACCCTGAAAATAGGCCAGGCTGATGACGCTGCTTTGCTCCGGCGGAAGCTGCTGCATGACCATCAGCATCGTTCGCCGCAGGTCATTCCCCCCACTGGAAAGCAGGTTTTCCCACAACTGCGGATTTTCATCGATAAACAGCGTATCCGGGCGGGGTTCCTGGCGTGTACGCTGACGCAGCGTGTCGATTGCCAGCCGCCGCGTAATCGTCAGTAGCCACACGACAAAATTTCCTTTTTGCGGATCAAATGTGTGTGACTTGTTCCACAACCGCATAAACGTGTCCTGCGTCACTTCTTCAGCGGCCATCGTGTCGTTCAGCACACGGTAGGCGACCGAGTAGACCAGGTTGGCATACTGGGTATGAAGCTCAACCAGTGCTTCCTCGTCGTTCGCCTGGATGCGGCGCAGCAGTTCTAGAATGGGTGTCTGGCTCATGTTTTCCCGAATGGGTGGCGCCTTTCTGAAGTACGCCACCCGATTGCTTAATTCTTGACGGAAAAAATGGCGGTCGCTCAGCCCTCGTAGTAGCTGTCCACCTTGCTCAGCGCGTGATCGATGACTTCCAGCCCTTCTTTAATCTGCGCCTCGTTGATGACCAGCGGCGGGCAGTTAAAGACGATGCTCCAACGGCTGAAGGTGCTGATGCCTTCGTCCTTCAGCGTCCGGTTGAAAATTTGCAGCGGTTCGCTGTTAGGGCCAATAAACGGCGTCAGCGGTTCACGCGTTTCGCGATTCTTCACCAGCTCAATCGCCTGATGCAGACCCGCACCGCGAATCTCCCCGATGACCGGGTGCTTTTCGGCCAGGTCAACCAAGCCCTGCCGCAGAACTTTACCCATTTCGCGGGCGTTGTCGATGAGGTTTTCGCTGCGGTAAACCTCGATATTGGCGACACCCGCCGCGCAGGCCAAAGGATGCGAGCTGTAGGTTAAACCGATGCTTAGCATATGATCATCGAAATACTTGCCGATTTCCTCGCTGACGATAGCTGCGCCCATCGGCACATAGCCGCTGGTGATCCCTTTGGCGATGGTAATGATGTCCGGCGTCACATTCGGATAATGATCCACGCCGAACCATTCGCCGGTGCGCCCAAAGCCGCTCATGACCTCATCGACGATCAAAAGCATCTTATATTTCTTGCAGATTTCGGCAATGCGATTCCAGTACACAGCGCTCGGTTGAATGATGCCGCTGGTGCCGCTGTACCCTTCGATCATAATAGCGGCGCAGCTTTGCGGCCCTTCCATGAGGACGATTTCTTCCACCATGTCGGCCAGGATGGCGTCGCCTTCTTCCTGGGTGCGGCCTTTATACACCGGGCTGCGGTAAGCGTAGGGATCGGGCAGGCGAATAATATCGGGGATGCCCGGGCCATGACCATGCCGGCGCGGGTCGCCGCCGGCCGTCATCGCGCCAAAGGTCGCGCCGTGATACGAACGGTAGCGCGTGAGAATTTTGGGACGCCCGGTATACAGCCGCGCGATCTTGATGGCATTTTCAATCGCGTCCGTGCCACCGTTGGTGAAAAATGCTTTGCTGAGGTTGCCCGGCGTGACCTCGGACAGCAGTTCACCCAGCCGACCGCGCGCCTCGGTGGCGATGCTCGGATAGGCAAAGCTTATGCGGCCAATGTGGTCTTGAATCGCTTTGACGACA
Source organism: Anaerolineae bacterium (assembly GCA_019912965.1). Taxonomy (GTDB): domain Bacteria; phylum Chloroflexota; class Anaerolineae; order Aggregatilineales; family Phototrophicaceae; genus CFX2. The sequence continues at coordinate 130 of JAIOHM010000084.1, read as the reverse complement.
TGCGGATGGCTGTGGCCGACGTTGACATTCACAAGCTGGGATGACCAATCCAGGTACCGCTTGCCCTCGGTATCCCAGAAATAGACCCCTTCGCCGCGATCCATCACCATCGGACTCCACGCATTTTGAG
>JAIOHM010000083.1 GCA_019912965.1 Anaerolineae bacterium | reverse complement strand
GAGGGGAGTCCATACCCCGCTGATTCCGGCTCGAAAAATGGCTTTGCGTTAAAAATGTCGTCCAGTGAACGGTTATGTAAAGAGGGGGTATAACTTCCCCATGTTTTAGACAAAGGCACACCATTATGCGATTAGATGAATTCCACCGGGAACAGGGTGCGACGCTGGCTGGAGACGGGATTCCGCTACATTACGGGGATTTACAGGCAGAATACCAAGCCGGATTAGAAACAGCAGTGCTGATGGATCGTTCACATGAGGGGCGGTTGATGGCACAGGGACGTGATCGTCTAGCGCTGCTCCAACGAATTTCGACCAATGATGTGCTGAATATGCAAGCAGATGAAGGCCGCCCGACTATCCTGACGAACGCGACCGGACGTATGATTGACCGCCTGATGGTTTACAATCAGGGTGAAAACACACTCATCACTACCGAACCCGGACGGGGTGAATCCGTGCGCGGTTATCTTCAGCGGCAGGTATTTTTCAACGACGATTTTCGACTACACGATCTCGCAGGTGAGACACGGTTGTTCACGCTACATGGGCCGGAAGCAGATCAGGTCATCGAAACCCTGACCGACAAAACCTCTCTCCAAACTGGAGATGGGGCAAAAAGACAATACAGGTCTGTGCAAGCGGAAATCACAGGGATAAAGGTGACACTGGCCGAACGCAAGGGGTTAAGCGGTGGACAGTGGGCGATTATTGCACCCCTCGAACAGGCAGCAGCGATTTGGATCGCCGTTATGGAAGCAGGCAAATCGCGTGGTTTGCGGGCAGCGGGGTCGCTGGCGTTTAACACACTGCGGATTCGGGCGGGACGACCGGGTGTGGGACGGGAATTAAGCCAAGATTACATTCCGCTGGAAGCCGGATTATGGGATGAAGTGAGTTTCAGTAAAGGGTGCTATACGGGACAAGAAATCATCGCGCGGATGGAGAGCCGGGGCAAACTGGCAAAAGCGATGGTACGATTGGAATTAGCGCAAATGATTGATGCACCAGCACAACTTTATGCCGAAGGCAAGCTCGTGGGAACACTGACAAGCAGTGTGGAGACACCTCAAGGGGAACGAGTTGGGATCGGGTTTGTGAAACTGAATTTTGCCGAGCCGGAGCAGACATTGACAGCAGGTGAACAAGGCACGGCGGCAAAAGTAGTCGCTATGGCAGGCATTCAGGAAGTGAAAGGCTAAAGGTAAACGTAAAGCTCTCTCAACCGAAGCCATTTAGCTAATTCCGAGTCAGAACTGCGGCGGAGGGCCATCGAAGAAAAGTGCCCACCAAAGCTGCCAGTTTTCGGGTTCAGGAGGACGGGTTTCGACCGCGATTTCCGGCGCAGGTTCGGGTGTCGTTTCAGCTACGGTTCCTGAAGGAACGGGAATAACAAGGACTTCGCCCGGTTTGACCATTTTCCCTTCGTCCCGCGCCCAATCTTCGACATAGGCATCACTTTCGGCATAATCCCGTTCACGAATTAGCTCACCTTGTTCAGCCTGTAGACGCGTAATTTCGTCAGTCACCTGACTATACAACTGTTGCAAAGGCTGACCCGCCGTAACGAGACTGGTGAAATTTAAACCGAGGATAAGGCCAATCGCCAGAATGGCAGCAAACATAATTTGCAGGCCAGAGAGCTGACCAGTGCGTTTGCGTTCCGGGCGTGAAGGACGGGGTGGTTGAGTAGTCGTCATATCTCAACTATAGCGGATTTGTGGGAAATGAAAAACCCGGCTTTACAACCGGGTTATTTTGTGCCGAAGGTGGGAGTCGAACCCACACTCCGGTGAAGGAACTACGCCCTGAACGTAGCGCGTCTGCCAATTCCGCCACTTCGGCAATCAATGGTGTATATCGTAGCAAAAAAAGCCACCTAGTCAACGGTGAATTTTCGGAATTTGATTGATTTTGAGGCGTGCTATAATGTGCAGGCGTTTAAATTTTCTATAGTAACTTCGAGTTGTATGAAATCACTCAAATTGTGGATTGTCATCATCGGGCTGGTTGCAGCATCGTTTCCCATAATCGTCAGTGGGCAGGATACCGGAGTACAGGCGGAAGCTGTTGGACAGGCCAATTTACGGGCAACGACCGATGTAAATGCCCAACTCGTGGGGCAAATCGCCAGCGGGACACGTTACCCGGTTATAGGCCGGAGCCAATTTTATCCCTGGCTGCTGCTGGGTGAGCCGACGACCTTCCAACCGATTGGATGGGTCTTTGCCGATCTGGTGACCGTGTATGGGAACATCAATGTTGTACCCTTTAATGAGATGCAGTTGAATGGGGCAGTTTCCGTTACAACACAGTCCCCTTTAGCCGCTACACAAACTGACCAGCCCCCCATCGGTGTGGCACTGCCGACAGCAACCCTAAACGCAAATGCAGCAACCGCTACCCCAATTTCAAGCACCGGGGTTTTGGGAACTGTGACGGGCGAAATCAACATTCGCTTTGGGCCGGGAGTAGAATATCCGCGTATTGGCGTGGGACGAACAGGCGAGTCTTTCGAGATTACAGGGCGGCATACGCAGTTACCCTGGTTGCAAATTCGTTATCCAGCAGCACCCAATGGGTACGGATGGGTAGCAAATGATCTGCTGGATATTGCAGGCAATGTTTTCAATGTGCCGACTATCAGTCAGACCCTATTTGACCTGCCAACATTGACAGCAACCGCACCCGTCGTGCAGGCGGCAGTTTGGGATGGCGCAACGGCTGTTCCCCTCAGCCCTGCGTTCCAACAGTTGGGTGACCAGTTATGGAATATGATTCTGGGGGCGGGGTTTGAATTGGAAACCAGCCGACTAGGAGCACTATTTGTGATGGATTTGCAAACGGGTGAAGCCATTACATTCGGCAATCAGATCGCATTCAGTGGCATGAGCTTGATTAAAATCGCTATCCTCGCAAGCCTGTACAGCGAGATGGAAGTTCCGCCCAACGCTGAAACGGCTGTTGACATTGCCAATATGATGGTATGCAGCGAAAACGGCGCCTCCAATGCGCTGTTGATGGAGATGGGCGACGGCAACCCGGTAGATGGCGCACAGGTCGTTACGAAATTTCTGGAAAGCGCAGGATTAGACAACACCTATCTGATCGCGCCGTTCCTGGTGCCAAACGCTACCCCTGCCCCGGTCATTGCGCCGACAACCGAGGCAAACCAACAGATCGCAGCACCAGACTATTCCAACCAAATGACGGTGGATAATATGGGGTGGCTGCTGGATGGTATTTACCAATGTGCCTTTAATAACGACGGATGGTTGATGCAAGCGTTACCGGGGACATTTGACCAACGCGAGTGTCGCCAGATGATCGGCGTGATGATCGACAATAATCTGGGTGAACCCCTGCTGATGAGCGCGGGTGTTCCCCAAAATATTCAAGTCGCACACAAACATGGCTACATTAACGATACACATGGGAATGCCGGAATTGTGTTCACACCGGGTGGCGATTATGTGCTGGTGGTGGCATTGCACAATCCGACATGGTTGGAAGCAGAAGAGTCATTCCCGCTTATTACAGATATTTCGCGGACGGTTTATAACTACTTCAACCCGGATGTACCGATGGCAACCCCACGCGAGTCGTACATTGTGCCAGTTGGAGACTGCCGAGTCGCTGGAACCTCAATCGTTGATGAATTGATGTCGTTTGAGTAGACCCTAGCCTCACCCAAAACCCCTCTCTTAAGTGAGAGGGGTTCAAGATAATTTTCCCAGACTTGATTTATGGGTTCAGGAAATTATGACCACTCGATCAGCCTTTGACGCTGCCGAGGGTCAAGCCGGAGATCAGGTACTTGGACTGCCAGACAAAAAGCAGGAGCACCGGAATGGTGACAAAGACCGATCCGGCAGCATACTTACCCCAATCCGTGTCAAACTGAGCGATCAGATCAGCAAGACCTAAAGGCCAGGTTTGCACGGACTGTGCCTGCAAGATGACGCGGGCAACCAGATATTCTGACCAAGCAGCCAAGAAATTGAACAAGAAAACGATGGAGAGCGCAGGCGTAGACAACGGCAGCACGACGCGCCAAAAGGCTTCCATCCGGTTACAGCCATCGACCATCGCGGCTTCTTCCAAATCCGGCGGAATGGTGTCGTAGTAGCCTTTCAAAATCCAGATGCTAAAGGGAACAGCGGTTGTCGTATAGGCGAGCATCAGGCCGATCACATTGTTGGTCAGATTCAACTGTGCGACGATTACGAAAATCGGAATGAGCAGCATCCCTGCCGGGATCATCTGGGTAGTGAGCAAAAAAATCAATGCAGGACGACGACCGGGAAAACGCCAACGGCTAAAAGCATACGCTCCAGTTGAAGCAACCGCTACCCCAATGACGGAAACGCTCACGGTGATAATGAAACTATTCCACAGCCAGAGCAAAAATTCCTCTTCGGTAAACAAGGAGATAATGTTACCCAAGCTGGCATTGGCTGGAATGATGTCGAGCGAACGCGAGAGCAGGCTATCCGAAGGCCGCAAAGATATACTGAAAATGCGCAGCACCGGGTAAATGGAGATGATGGAATAGAGCACCAAGATGCCATGCAAAGGCTTCAAAAACAGCAAGCCTAGCCACAGGCCGATGATTGCCCAACCAACATTCATGCCGTTTGCCAGCGTGAGGATGATGCCCCCCACAATGCAAACACCCGCGATGATCTGACGAATCTGCAAAAACGAGATTGGCATCCCAGCCACACCATTGGGCGATGGGGCTGAGGTTGTACTGGTATTTGATATAGAACTCATATGAAAGCTACCTCTTCTATCTGTTTACAACAGCCCCTTACTTATCGTAAATCTCTTTCAGTCCACCGCTGGTCGTAATCCAGAAAACCGCAAAAATGAACAGAATCAGGAATATGACAATGGAGAATGCAGAGGCAAAACCTAATTCCTGAGTGGCGGATTCGCCGAAAGCGGCGTTGTAAAGCGCGGAAACCAGAATATTGGTGCTTTCTGAAGGGCCGCCGCGTGTCACCAGATAGACCACATTCAACTGATTAAATGTCCAGATAACATCCAGAGTCATAGCCGGGATGAGAATCGGACGAAGCAGCGGCATGGTGATGGCACGAAAACGCTGCCAAGCGTTAGCACCATCCATTGAGGCAGCTTCATAGTAATCGCCGGGTATACTTTGTAAACCACCGAGCAGCATTACCATATAAAAGGGAATGCCAAGCCAAACATTGACGAAAATCACGGCAATGAAGGCAGCAGTTGGGTCACTCAACCAATTGACTTTTTGCATACCAAGCGTGGTCAAAATCTGGTTGACGAAGCCATAGTCAGCGTGAAATTCCTGTCGCCAAGTCAATCCGACAATTACGGTCGGAATAGCCCAAGGGATGACGATCAAAGACCTGTAAATGCCTTTGAAGCGGATTTTCTGGTTCATGATGATGGCTAAAGCAAGGCCACCCAAGAGATGAAAGAAGACATTAACTGCCGTCCAGACGACCGTCCGCCAAAGCAAATTGGGGAATGTTGAATCGGCAGTACGCAAAAGGCGTCCAAAGACGAGATTGCCTGATTCGTCACGAACGATTTCGCCGTCACGGACGCGAAAAAACACCTGTGTGAAGTTATTGATCGCGTAGTCCAACCCATACAGATGGTCGAGTTCACATTCCTTCCCGCGTGCGATAGGACTGTAGCAAGTGAAGGTATCGCGCTTCAGGTCGGAAAAGGCGATGAGGACATTAAAAACCAGCGGGTAAATCAAGAAAAGAAAAAGGCCAACCGCAGCCGGAGAGAGGAGGGTATAGGCCAACGCATGTTTGGTTTTTACGATGCGCGTTAGAAAATAAAACAAGCCGACTTCCAGCAGAATGATACCGATAATCACACCTATGAGAACCGGAACAACCTGCCCTAGTGTACTGGTAATGGCTTCGCCTGTTAAACCACTTAATCCTTCCATACAGCTAATCTCCTAAAAAATGGGGGTGAGGCCGTTTTTTTACCCCACCCCCGGCATTTGTAATGGTTTCTGCCATTTTGAGAACAAGGGGCTTAAGCGCCCCTTGTTCAACAATCTTCAATTCAACTTACGGGCGTTATGCGCAGGCATCTTCTGCTGCGAACTGCGCTTCGGCTGCCGCATCTTCGGCGCTCATGCTGTCGCTCATGACCGCTTCCAGATTCGGGCGCACGGCATCCCACATGCAACGCAGGTCAGCGTCGGCGGGCATACCCACACCGGTTTCCAGAATTTCGGCGGCTGTTGCCAGCAGCGGGTCAGTTTCGGGATCAACTGTTACTGCTTCAATGGCGGGCAGGTTATTGGTGCCCAGTGAGAAGGCCGTAACCGCTTCTTCGTCGGTGGTCAACCAAGTAGCGAAAGAAACAACTGCTGTAAGCTGGTCGCCTTCGACGGTGACCGGAATGCTGAGGAATTTACCAGCAGTGAAGGGTTTCGGACGTTCGCCATTGGGCAGCGCGGGCCAAGGAGCCAGACCCAGATTTTCGTCACCCAACGAGACGGCAGTTTCGGTATTGCGATAGTCACCCAACGCCCAAATGCCGTTGATAATCATAGCGGTGGTGCCTTCCTTGAAGCCACCATCAGCACAATTATAGTCGCATTCGGTTGGGACAACTTCATGGACAAATTTCAGATCATGGACGAACTGGTAGGCATTCACCCAAGCTTCGGTGTCCATCGTGAAATTGCCTTCTTCATCAAAAACGCTGCCGCCGAAACCATGCACAAAGGGCAGGAACCAGAACGGCTCATTCAGATTGTAGGCAAAAGGCTGAAGATCAGGGTTGGCTTCCTTCAGGCTGGCCGAGAGTGCATACAGTTCTTCCCAAGTATCCGGGGCCGCTTCCACGAGGCTCTTGTTGTACATGAACATCAGGTGGTTTCCTGCGTCGGTAGGAATGCCGAAGGTTTCACCGGAAACCTGAGCCGCACCAATGTTGTACGGGAACAGGGCAGTATCAAACAGTTCATCCAGCGGCTGTACCAGACCAGAATCGACGTAAACGCCAATGGGGTCATTGGGGCCAAAAATCAGATCAGGCAGACCCTGACCTGCCAGACCGGCTGCCAGCAGGTCATTACGCTGGTTTTCGGTATCTTTGTGAACCAGTTCGAGGGTCGATCCGGGAGCAACTGTATCCGCCCAAGTGGCGAACAGCTCTTGCAGTGCTTCTTCACGAGCAGGGTCTTCCTGACTCCAGATGGTAATAGTGACGGCTGGCAGTGTATCCTGCGCTGCAACAGAGGCGATGCCACTGAGCGTCAGCAATACCACCAACATCAAAGCAATAAACTTGGTGTGTTTCATACTAACAAATGTCCTTTCCTCAGAAGGGGATAACTTAATCTACTGCCTGCGTGTCTCAGGCACACAAAACAAGTATGGCTATTTAAACCTTTAACACTCATTTCATGTCGCAATGATGATACCGAAATCAGGCGGATTCGGCAAGCAAAACAGGGGGAAAACCCAAAATTCTCATAAAGTAGTTGTGACGAAAAAGATCGAAAGCCGAAGAAAGGCGGAAAAACAGGGATATGATTTTCTATTTCAACTCAATGGATAACACTAACGCGATTTTGTTCCCATTCATTCAGCCAAGAGCGGCGCATTTCAGCAACGCTTAGACCATCCGCCCAATCCATCACATAAGCAAAAAGGAAATTGGTCATGGAGACATCATCATGCAATTGAGCCGCCATTTCCATAGAAGCATCTAATACCTGACGGAGCATAGCCAGATCGTGCGTGGTCAGCCGCGGGTTATGGGAATTGACAAAGCCAAGGAGTTGGTCAATTTCAATGTGATGATAATTTTCCAGAGCACTTACAGGCGCAAAGTGATTCAGATCAATATGGAAATCGGTACGGAGCATCCGCACTACACGGTCACGCACATCAAAGTGATATTCCCTTAAGGAAAGAAGTCGCTGGTGCAAATCCTCCGCAATTTCGTGAAGCAATTCGAGACGCGGGGGATCGTGGGTAATTTGTTTTTCGATGAAAGCGGTCAGGAAATCGGGCGATCCTTCCGTCAGACATCGTTCGAACAAATCCATGGCTTCCATCCGCAGGTAGTTGAGTTCAGCCATCGCAAACAAGCTGAGCGACTTGAAATGGTCGAGCATGTCTTAGGTTTCCTCCGCCGGACAAAGCCGCCGCAAATATTCCCAGGTGTAGAGGCCTGTATGATGCCCGTCATCCCAAGACGGTTGCAGAGCATAATTACCGACCAGATCAAGCGATTGAATCGCATAGGAGCGCTTGGGTTTTAGAACTAAAATATCGTCCGGGTCAAATTCGCGCCCCATAAACTGATGACCGCCACGACACTCGACACAGGGACAGGCTTCACGCAGTCCAGAAAGCGGGTAACGACAGTTATGGTCATCGCTCCAAATGATTTCCAGGAAACCTTCATTCTTGTTTAACGTCACCGATTTGGGACGAATGATGTTCAGCATGACAATCCTTATTATTTCGCCAACGCCTGGGCTTGTTCAATCCAGCGATCCCGGCGGATACGTTCAGCAGTTACCCGTGTGGCAAGCCGCGCCGCTAACGCTTCAGCTTCCTGTGCCGCCAGTTGAACAAAGGTATGTACTCCAGCATCATTCAAGGCACGTTCATAAGATGGGCCGATGCCATCAATGTCAGTGAGAGAATCTTTACGGGAAGATGATCGCAGTGCTGCAGAAGGCGAAGCCGGGACAGAGGGTATGGCTGAAGAGATGGTATGTTCCCCAAACCAACGCCAACCAACATATAGTCCGATTGCAAATCCGACGAGTAACAAACGAATTCCATTCATGGCTTATCTCTTGTATCTTATTTTTCGGGGTACTTTGCCCCAATGCCCCGAAGATACCACCTAACTTGAGTCTAGCACAAGACTCTACGCTTATCCGTTGATAAATCGACGATGACCTTGCGGAGGTGGGTGTGTCTGATACAATCGGTTGGCTGTCCCTTCGTCAAATAATCTCTCATAACGGGACAGAACGCCGAACATAGCGGAGTGAATTATGCGATTTCGTCTATTGACCTTTATCACCCTGCTCCTATTGGCCGCCGCCTGCCAAGGGCCGCCGCCGACTATGGTGGTGCTGGTGGTAACAGCTACACCAGAGCAAACGGCTGATGTGCAAGCCGAAATTACCCCGCAAGCATCAACAATAACACCCAGCCCAATTGCATCTACACCAACGGTATCGCCTACCCCCAGCTTTGCAACCCCAACCGTCGGACAGATTCAGGTGGCAGAGCAAGTATTTGAGCATGGGCGAATGTTCTGGATTCAACCGCAACAGCAAATCTGGGTGCTGTTCGATGATGGAACGGGTAAAGGCCAGTGGAGTGTGTACCCCGATGCCTTTGCAGAAGGTGAACCGGAAACTGACCCCAGCATCGTACCACCGGAGGGTATGATTCAGCCTGAACGCGGGTTCGGAAAATTGTGGCGGAATGCGCCGGGTGTACGCGAAGCATTGGGATTCGGAATCACGCCGGAATTTGGTTATGTAAGCAGTTATGAGTATCACCCAACTGAAGTTGATGCTGATGGTCGTTACATTGGCTACCACATCCTGAACAGCCTGTACCAAGAGAAGTTCAGATTCAACGAAGCTACCAGTAGTTGGGAAATGCCATAGAATGTTGACGAGGTTGTAAGCAGCAGAGCACAGCAAACAACTCTATAATTATTCACTATAGAAACCTATCGCAGCCCTGGCGAGGATGACGCAAGCATGAGCAATTTACGCCGCTGGCAGATTGAATCCCCGGTGAAACTGGCGGCTGACGCGCGCGTCAGCCAGACCGACTACAGCGATGACCAAGTATGGGAACTGGTTCTGGGTAAAGGCGAGTCGCCAGCGTTGCAATTGCAAACCCGGTATGGAGGACGGGCGGGGTTAGCCAGCCTTGTTCCAATGTGGACTCATGATGGACGTTCGATCTACCAAGCCCAAACGTTCCAAAAGCCACCAGTTGTAACAGCAATCGCGCCGGGATATACAGAAGTTGAAGCCACCCTTACCCCACACCTAACGCTGAAAGCCATGTATTGGGCAATGGACTCGCACGCAACGGGGACGCAGTTCACACTGGCTAACACGCATACTGCGGCAATTGAAATCCGACTGGATGTAGTTGGGTTCGTGGGCAACAGCGGCAAAGAACAAAAAGTGCGGCTGATTTCGATGGGTGAAAACAGCGGAAAGGCACTCTCACTCGGTGCTATCGGCAATCTACAACCGATTGTTCTCCTGGAAGGCAGCACTAAAGAAGCGGATGCCTCTACAGCCAGTGCAAAAATTGGGCGAACATTAACGATTGAAGGCGGCAAAACAGCTACAGTACGCTTTGTGCATGCCGGACGACCAGATATCAATGAATCGCTGGCTTTAGCTCAAAAGTGGCTGCAAACTGACTGGAATCAATATTTCGCGCAGATTCAGGGGGTGGCAGCAACTATCCCGGATATTGAAACGGGCGACGATGCGCTGGATAAGATACTGGCGTTCTCGTATCAAGAGCTGGTGAGCGCATTTTTGAAGCCGACGACCAACCTGCCTAACGGCTCATTTGTAGCGACACGCAGTTCCGGGCACGGTTTCCATGATGGCAATACGGCTGATCGGGGATGGAATGGGCAATCACCAACCCTCGCATACCCAGTGGCATTAGGGATAGCCTCAATCAACCCGGTAATGGCGCAGGGCGTTATCCGCAATTATCTGGCGGTGCAGCGACCGGATGGCTGGATTGATGGCAAGCCGGGATTAGGTGGGCAAAAGCAAGGGGTTCTGTGCCTACCCATTCTGGCACGGCTGGCATGGGGTATTTTCCAATACACAGAAGATGCACCATTTTTGCGTGAAACATTCCCTAAATTACAACGATTCTTTGAACGCTGGTTGCAATCTGACCTAGATCAAGATGGTGATGGTTTACCGGAGTGGCAGAGCGAGAATCAGACGGGCTATGTGTTCACACCGACATTTTCAACATGGCAAGCCTGGGGACAGGGCGCAGACATCCGGCTGATTGAAGCACCCGATTTAGCCGCTTATCTGCTTTCGGAAGCACGCAGTCTGAAGGAAATCGCGTATTTTTTGCGCGAAACCGATGCTGAACAAAAACTGAGTGCACAGATTGAACGACTGCAAAATACACTAGATAACCTGTGGAATGATAAACTCAGACGATACACTTATCGTGACCGCGACAGCCATCAGACAACCACTAGCAAAATAATTATCCATGATGCAAAAGGCATGGATGAACTGCTGCCCGCCGAACCGATTTTGCCGCCAAACCGGTTGATTGTCCGGGTGGAAGGCGGAGTTAATCTTGTTCCGCGCATGACGTTGAAATTGGATGGACTCGATGCAAATAGGCAAGCCGTCAGCGAGACAGCAACAAGTGAGCAGTTTATCTGGGCGACAGGACGCGGGGTTTACACCAGCCAACAAGTTTTCAGCCAGATTGATCGGGTACAGTTTGAGGGATTAAGCCGCGTTTACCGGATAGATGTGCATACCGTCGATACTACACGGCTGGATTTGCATAGCCTGTTACCCCTATGGGCTGGGATTGCACAACCGGCACGAGTAAAGATGCTTCTCGATATCCTAACGAGTGATCGATTCTGGCGGCAATCGGGCGTGACGATGAATGCAGCGAGTGATCCCAACTTTGACCCCAGCAACGCCGAGGGCAGTGGCGGGGTATGGCCTTACTGGGTGACACTGATAGGCGAGGCACTGATTGAAGCTGGTGAGATGGAACGTGCTGCTGATTTGCTTCAGCGACTACTGACAACACAAACGGCTGTTTTTTTACGGCAAGGCGGATTCAGCGAGTTCTATCACAGCGATGAGGCAATTGGGTTAGGCGAACGCGGTCATCTGGCGGGCATCGCACCGCTATATTTGTTCATGCGGGTCATGGGCGTTCGGGTGATTTCCAGCACCAAAGTCTGGGTCGGTGGACGATTCGCATGGGAAGAACCCGTGACTATCCGCCAGCATGGAGTCACAGTACGTCGATCACATCAGAACACACAGGTTGAATTTCCCTCTGGTTATACAAAGGATGTAATGGGTGAGGATTGGCAGGAGATCATCGACCAAAATGCCTGAAACTGCCGTAGACCTGTCTGAGTTTGTTATCCGCAGTTCATCGGACGGCATTCTGATTTCAAATACCAACGGTGTAATTGAGCAGATCAATCCGGCAGCGGCATCCATGCTAGCTGTGACGGTGGAAGAAGTGCTCGACAAGACGCCAGACATGGCTTTTCCGTTGAATCCAGCGCTGTTGAACTTATTCCATCGCTCAGGCGATCAGACGCTTGAGGTACGGATGCCCAAAAGACGGCTGGCGGTGGGCATGGCAGCGACACTGGCCGACAGCAGACGGTTGGTACTACTCCAAGATGTGACTGAAAAACAGGAATTAGAGTCCCGTCGGGAAGCGCTCATCACGACGATGGCACATGATTTACGCAACCCGATTTCGGCGCTGAGTGGATTCGCAGAACTGGTCGAGAAGTTTGGGGATTTGAACCCACAGCAGCAAAAGTTCATGACTCGAATCCGACAAACTGCTTCCAAGCTGTATGATGTAGTGGGATCACTGGTAGACCTCGCGTGGATTGAAGCCGGGATGCCGCTGGCACATCGCCAGATTGATCTGGCTGTGCTGATTGACCGAGTGGTTACACAGCTTGGCGGGTTGGCACTAGAGCGACAGATTATGATCGCGGTTTCGGTGCAAGACCCGATGCCCACTGTAATGGGCGACCCAGAACGTATTCAGATGGCGATTCACAATTTGCTGCACAACGCAATTCTGTATTCGTTCCCGGAGCAAACGGTTGCCATTCATGCGTGGGGTGATACCCACGAGGCGTATTGCAGCGTGGCAGACCGGGGAATTGGGATCGCGGATGACGAATTAGAGATGATTTTTGATCGACTATATCGTTCGCGGGATGAGCGGGTGCGCGATTTACCGGGGGGTGGTCTGGGGCTGACGATCACACGGACGATTATTACGCGGCACGGTGGAGACATTTGGGCATCCAGTAATCTAGGCGTGGGGAGTACATTCACTTTTGTGCTGCCAGCGGCAAGACAATAAATAAGGTGTTATCAGTTTACAGTTTTTGAAACTCCCACTAAGCAGCATAGTCATCGGCGGGAATATGTATGTATAAGGTGAAAATTACGCTGCCAGCGGCGGTGACCAATCTAGGGCCGGGGTTAAATAGCTTGGGGCTGGCACTGGGTTTGTATACGACCGTGGAAATCAGCCGCCGAAATGATGAGGCACTGGTGGTGGAAACCGAGGGCGAAGGGGCCGGACGTTATGGCATGGGATTGCGGCATCCGGTGGCACTGGCGATGATGCGTGTGTTCCAGAAACAGGAACGAACTGTGCTGGGGTTGACCGTCAAAATCAGCAATCACATTCCGATTAACAGCGGGCTGGGTGCAGAGGCGGCTTTCTGGGTAGCGGGTGTGATTGGGGCAAACAATATGCTAGGTGCGGTGTATAACCGGGCGCAAATTCTGGAAATTACGGCGCAGGTCAGCGGGATGCCGACACAAACGGTGACAAGCATTCTGGGTGGGCTGACGACCAGTTTGATGAATGGAGACAGTTTAACTTATCGGGCACTCCCAACCGCCGGATTTATGGCAATCGTGGCACTGCCAGAACTCGATGCTTATGATGTCACGAAGGTTAAGCCGGAACGTGTGCCACTTTATGATGCACTGTATAACCTGAGCCGGACGCCATTATTGGTGGAAGCGCTACGGGCAGGCGATTTGAAACTACTGGCGCAAGTTTTGGATGATCGACTGCATATGCCGTATGTCAAATCGCATGTTACAGGCTATGACCATGTGGCTGAGATGGCACGGCGGGCGGGCGCACAGGCGGTAACCCTATGCGGAGACGGGCCAGCCATGATTGCATTTGCAGACAATAATCATAAAAAAATCGCTACCACGATGGAAGTGGCGTTTGAAAACGCCGGAGTCCGAGCGCGAACATGGGTGGTTACAGTGGATACGCAAGGGGTGGTGGTTAGTGTGGCGGGGTCGTAACACAGTGCTAGGTGCTAAGTGACGAGTAACGAGTGAAAATCTTTTTGGGAAGTTTGTTTTTTAGGCTGTTAGGATTTGTTGCAGTTTGTGGCTTTTTAAGTGCGTGTGAAGCACCGCCGACGCCGGAAAATACCAGCGGGTTGGAGGCGGTGACGGCTGTTCCGACGCTGGATATGAGCGATAGTCAAGTGTTGTGTGCGGCGGTAGAAGCTAATTGGGAGCAGGATTGGGAACTGGCTATCCGCGCACTGGAAGCGTTGTACGCACAACAAACTGACTGCCCAAATAGTGAAACGACACTGATGCGGTTGTATCATGCTCAGCTGGGGTATGGCGCGACCTTAGCAGAAAACGGACAAACAGCGGATGCGATTGAGGCTTATCAATCGGCATTATGGTACAACCCGGCGGGCGAAGAGGTTATCCATGCGCTGGAAGCCTTAGGCGTTTATACTCCCCCTCCCCTACAAGCAACTTGTCCCGATGAAACGGTGACTATCCCCGACTATACGCCAACACGCGGGCAATTCGTCAAAACGCTTTATTCGGTGCTGGCAGTGGAGAACCAACCCCTGCCGATCTATGGCCTAGATTATTATCCGCGTGATACCCCTTACCGACGATTCCTGACTGAAACTGATCCTTCGTTCATTAGCGATGAGCTTGATTTGATACGTGAAGCGGGATTCAACACGCTGCGGTTGAAACTCCAACACAGTCTGTTATTCACCTGCTCTACTCCACAGGTTGAAAATCTGCTGCGGTTGGATGGGATTATTCAAGCGGCGGCGGAACGCGGTTTCCGGGTGATTCTGGTACTGAACGATCTGGCTGATAGGCAATCGCTTTACAGCCAACAACCGATCATGCTGGAACAGATGGCGTTTCTTGCAGGTCGATACCGGGATGAGCCTGCACTGCTGGCATGGGATTTGCGCGAGGGCGGTGACGTGGATTATCTGGAAAATGGCTTTGACCGCCGGGATGTGCTGAAGTGGTTGGTGGAAACGGCGATTGTGATGCGGCGGATTGATCCCAATCATTTGATTACGGCGAGTTGGACGCGGGAACCGCAGGCGACTATTCCAGCAGTGGATTTTGTGAGTTTTACGCACTTTGGAACTATAGACGATTTGCGGCAGAAGATCGCGCTGGTGGTGAATGAGACGGATAAGCCGATTCTGTTAAGCGCGTTCGGGTTCAGCACATTTGGAACCAGCGAAACCAATCAGCGGGATTATTTGCAGGCGGCGCTGGATGCGGTTCAAGCCAATCGATTGGCGGGATGGGTCGTATGGACGGCGTTTGATTTCCCTCTCACTGTGACTTGTTACGCACCAGATTGCATCAACACGGACAGCGTTGACCATCATTACGGGTTGTGGCATACGGATTATCGACCGAAGCTGGCGGTGGATGTGGTGCGGGCAGCAGCAAGTCGGTAGTTATCAGTTCACGGTTATCAGTTTTCAGAAAAGACAAGAACGGTTTGCGAGATTTGCGGCGATTGCGATTGCGGCGAACTGGTTTTGTCGCAAATGACAATTGGTTGAGGGGAAATGTCGTCAAAGTCGTCAATGTCGGGACAGTCGTTTGTCGATTTTGGGTCGCCAGTTGCGAGTTGCCAGTTTCCAGAAAAATACGGATAGGACGGCGGGTTATTGGACGGGGTGGGATGTTGGTTGGAACGCCGCGTGGATAGCGGATTTTATTGGACAAATGTATTGCGGCGATTCGGGGTTGGCCTGTCGCTGCAATACTTGCTGTATAGTTGCCAGTTACGAGCTGCCCGTTTCCAGAAAATACAGGATGTTCGGTGATTACCACTGAGGGTGATGGCGGCGGTGGCGGCGGCGATGTCATTGGCGGAAAGTCGTTTTGATGGCGAGCCTTATGGGTTGATAAGATACGAAATATGCGGCAAATGCGACAAATGCAGCACAGGGTTTTATGCAGATTTTGCATATTGGGGGAATACCCTCACCCCCAGCCCCTCTCCCTCAGGGCGAGGGGAACCATACAAAACACGCCCACAAATAATCATAGCACAAGAGTTCGTATCTGTCGATTATAAAACGGTTTGAAAATGAGTGGGCGTCCGGTTCGGACGCCCCTACCGAATCGAGGGAAAAGAAGCAAAAGTTTTGAAGATATTGGCGGGTTACAAAGCTCTCATACGGTTGTTTTTGGGGTTGTGTTCGACCTCCGCCAAGCCGAGGACTTCAAGGACGGGCGGGATATACATCCCAAAACGCCCACGCAAGCCTTTCTTCAGACCATACCAACCGCCAAGCGGGTTTTGTGGGGAACGTCCCCACGCCTCGACTGTACCCGCTTTCGGCTCTTTTTGCTCATCGGCACTGCCCAACTCCATCCAATCGCCGTGCGCTTTTAACATCTGGTGCAAATCCTCGATACAGCGCAGGTCATAGAGCAAGGTGGTTGTACCAACCTTGCAGACCAGCGCGGGAGGATCGAGGGTTTCGTCGCGGTAAATGGTGTATTCGGCTGTCCCCGGCGGGGTTTTTAGCACCCAAGGATTTTCTTTGGTGCCCTGCCCTTTTGAATTCATTCGAAGCCTCCAAGCAATAGACCCATAGAAACGAATCAACTTCTCCAATGTAGATACACATGTTAAGACGGAAAATACAGGCGAAAGGGTTCGGCCTACGATTACGCCCTTCTAAGAGCATTCTTATGCGCCGGGCAGATAATAATGGGCTGTTCCCTCAACATCATAGCGAAAGAAAATCCTCATGTTTGGACGCAGACAAACCCGGCGGAATAACCAAGATGAAGCCGAAACGCCGAATATCCCTATGAATTGGTGGCGATTAATTGGCTACCTCCGACCTTATCGCGCACGGATGGCGGTAGCGGTGGTGGCACTAATCGCCAGCGCAGCCCTAAGCCTTGTCTTCCCGGCGGTCATCGGCGGTGTAGTGGATTCGGTGCTGAAGGAGGGGAATGCGGGATTACTCGACCAGATCACGATTGGGTTATTGTTAGTCTTTCTGGTGCGGTCAATTACCTCACTGCTCGAAAACTACAATTTGAATTATATCGGCGAAAAGATGGTGACGGACATGCGGCAGCAGGTTTATAACCATCTACAAATTCTGTCGCTGGATTTTTTCGCAGCGCGGCGGGTGGGCGAACTGGTTTCACGGTTGAGCAATGATGTGACGATTATGCGGTCGGCACTGACGAGCAATGTGAATGTGCTGCTGCAACAGACTCTCATCATGATCGGTTCGATCATCGTGATGCTCAGTTTGAACTGGCGGCTAACGCTATTCATCCTTGCTTTGACGCCGGTCATCGTGGCGCTGGCGGCGGCGTTCGGTTTCTGGCTGCGACGAACCAGCACCCAAATTCAAGATGAACTGGCTGGTGCAACGGTTGTGACCGAAGAAGTGCTGCAAAATATACGCGAAGTGAAAAGTTTCGTGCGCGAACCGTATGAAATCGGGCGGTATGGAGAGGCGATCAATAAAGCACTGGCGGCAGCTATCCGACTGCTGCGAATTCGTTCAGTGTTTGGGCCATTGGTGGGATTCCTAGGATTCGGCAGTTTGGCGCTGATTTTGTGGTTCGGGGGACGCGAGGTACTGGATGGGCGACTCTCCGGCGGGCAGTTGATTCAATTCCTGATTTATGGGCTGACGGTGGCGGGTGCATTGGGTTCACTGGTGGGGTTGTATACCTCAATTCAGGAAGCTATGGGGGCGACCAAGCGAGTGTTCCAAATCCTGGATACGAATCCAAGCGTGACGGATGTAAAAGATGCTCAAGTATTGGGGCGGGTTGAGGGACGCATCACCTTTGAGGATGTGAACTTCAGCTATGACGAACGACAGGAAGTGCTGCATAACATCAACCTTGACATTGAACCGGGCGAGATTGTGGCGTTGGTTGGGCCAAGCGGCGCAGGGAAAAGCACAATCTTTAACCTGATCCCACGTTTTTATGATCCTACAAGTGGATATATCCGCCTTGATGGACGCGATTTAAAGTCTGTAACACAATCAAGTTTGCGAGAGCAGATTGGTATTGTGCCCCAAGAGACACTGCTGTTCGGCGGAACTATCCGCGAAAACATCCGTTATGGACGGCTGAACGCAACCGAAGATGAGATTATTGCGGCGGCAAAAGCGGCCAACGCACATGATTTTATTCTGGAACTGCCTGACCAATATGAGACAGTGGTGGGTGAACGCGGAATCCGACTCAGCGGTGGGCAGCGGCAGCGGGTGGCGATTGCACGGGCGATCTTGAAAGACCCGCGCATTTTGCTGCTGGACGAAGCAACATCCAGCCTCGACAGCGAAAGTGAACATCTGGTTCAAGAAGCGTTGGCACGGCTGATGCAGAACCGGACGACCGTTATCATCGCGCACCGCCTCAGCACGATCAAGATTGCACATCGCATCGCCGTTCTGGACAAAGGCAATATCCTCGAACTCGGCACTCACGATGCGCTGATGGCACAAGATGGGTTGTATGCCAAGCTTTATTCGATGCAGTTCCGGGAGGATTTGTCGCTGGTCGGGGCGGGATGAAATAAACCGCCATCCCGCAAGCGGGAGGCTTCGCTCAGACGCAGAGAGAAAAAGAGATTGACCACGATAGAACAAACACCCCCCATAGAACGACATGACCCTTATGCGGCGCTGCGCTTCCGCGATTTCCGGTTATTGGCAGTTGGTCGATTTGCGGCATCGCTGGGCGAACAAATGGTGAGCGTGGCGATTGGGTGGGAGCTTTATGAACGCACTGGCTCGGCATTCGCGCTGGGTTTGGTGGGTTTGGTGCAAGTGCTACCCGTTATTCTGCTGGTGTTCGTCGCGGGACATGTGGCCGACCGTTATAACCGGAAACGGATTGTGCTCGTCTCTCAGATACTGCTGGCTGTATGTACCTTGCTGTTGGCGTGGCTGTCGTTCACACAGGGTTCGCTAGTGCTGGTATATCTGGTGCTGTTTGCAATCGGTGTACTGCGCGCATTTAATAATCCGGCGGCCTCTACCCTGCTACCACAAACTGTGCCGCCAGAAGTGTTCCCCAGTGCGGCGACATGGAGCAGCAGCGCATGGCAGTTCGCAGCGGTGCTTGGGCCGGGACTGGGCGGGGTGATGATCGGGCTTTTCAAGAGTGCCACACCCGTATTTGTGCTGGATACCATCGCCTGTCTGATCTTTGTCGCACTGGTGGCGCTGATTAAAGGGCGAAAAATCGCCCAATCGCGCGAAGCACCTACATTCCGATCTATGATCGCAGGATTCAGCTTCATCCGGCAGAGCAAAATTATCCTCGCGGCGATCACGCTGGATTTGTTCGCGGTGCTGTTCGGCGGTGCGGTGGCGCTGCTGCCGGTTTATGCGAAGGATATTTTGCAGGTCGGGCCGGAGGGGTTGGGATGGATGCGGGCGGCACCGTCGATTGGCGCGATTTTGATGGTGTTGACGATCACATACCTGCCACCATTCAAGAAAGCCGGGCGTACACTACTTTGGGCAGTGGCCGGGTTTGGCGTAGCGACTATTGTCTTCGGGTTATCGAAATCGTTTCCGCTGTCATTGGCAATGCTGTTCTTGTTGGGTGCGCTGGATAACATCAGTGTGGTCATCCGCAGTACGCTACTGCTAACGCGCACGCCGGACGAAATGCGCGGGCGGGTTTCCGCTGTCAACAGCGTGTTCATTGGGGCGTCGAACGAGTTAGGCGCGTTTGAGTCGGGCGCAGTGGCAGCAATCGGTGGCCCGATTTTCGCGGTGGTCAGCGGCGGCATCGGCACGATTATTGTGGTATCGCTGGTGGCATATATCTGGCCGGAAATCCGACGGTTGGGGAAGTTAAGCGATAAGGAACACCCTGCATGAATCCATCGGTTAGCGATAAAACCCTGTCACCGAAGTTTGTTAATCTGGTTGGGACAGTCATCACATTCGGTATTATGCTAGGTCTGCTCGGATTATATACGCTGATATGGCGCAAAAATCCATTGGAGTTATATGCCGGAGAACGGGCACTACCTGCCCTGCTCATCAGTTTGATCGTCTTCCTCATCAGTCTCGTTATCCATGAAGGGCTGCATGGCATTGGATACCGGATGGGCGGCGTGGCATGGTCACACATTAAGTTCGGCATTCAGTGGAAAGCGCTGATGCCATATGCCCATTGTAAAGCACCAATGCGCGCACAGGCGTATGGGGTGGCGGTGGCACTGCCGGGGTTCATTCTTGGCGTTATTCCAAGCCTCATTGGATTGACTGGTGGGAGCGATGTTATCACTTTATTTGGGGCAGCAATGCTGGCAGGCGCTGTAGGCGATATGATGATTCTGGCGCTGCTCACGACTGTGAGGGGTAATCCGCTGGTACAAGACCACCCCACCAAGCCGGGATTTCAAGTGTTGATGGCACAGTAAGGGCGAGTTCGGCGACTCGCCCCTGCGAAGTTAGCTATTCATCCTCGATGATTTCGTCGTTTTTGCGCTTGGGTTTATCCCCTTTGCTGAGCACGTAACCCCAGACGAGACAGACAACAGCCAGCGACATCAACACCAAGACCCATACCGAAACAGGCGCGGTTGGCACAAAGCTGGCTTGAACAGGCGGTGATAATTCTGTGAAGGCCATTGGAGCAGGTGTTGGGGTATAGGTTGGGATTAGGCTCACAGTAACGGGCGAAAAACTGGTGCGGGGTTCGCCGGGGATGGTGGTTGCGACAGGTGGCATAGTCGCACCGCGCACCGCAACCGGATTTTTAAGGGCGTTGATTTCGTCAGTGATGAGGCGCATGACCAGTTCGTCTAGCTGTTCGACGGAGTAATCACCCTGCTGCCCCTGCTCCGGGTTGGATGGTGTGCCGACGCTTAAATCCGGGCGCGAGTCGCCGGGTGCGCCAGATGCACCCTGCTGATAGGTAAGGAACAAGAAGTGCCCCATTGTGTACTGCGCGATCTGACGCAAGATAAATTCGCCATCGGGGGTTAGGCCGCTGGATGCAAGTGGGTGGATTTTGATGCCCCGCGCCGCTGCAACAACCATTTCCTGAGCATAGTCGTAGTCTTGGGGATAGTCCAGATGAGGGGCAGCGTCCGCGACCAAGAACACAAGGCGGATGGTGTCGCCCGTGCGCCAATTGACGCCCTGCACAGCCTGATGCAAACCTTCATTCAGCGATTCTGGGGTATCACCACCGCCATCCGCGCGAACGGTACTCAGGACGGATTGAAACGTTCCCACATCGGCAACAAAATCGGTGGTCTGGGTAATGTATTGGTCGCCACGATCCCGATAACTCACGAGGCCATAACGGACATCGACATTACCGGGGAGCGCGTCAATCTGCCCTGCGATGGCTAGAACGTTGTTCTGCAATTGGGCGATTTCATCGGCCATGCTGCCGGTTGCATCCAACAGAAACAGGACATCCAATTGGGTGATGGGTGCGGTGGGGACATCAGCAAGTGTCACCTGCCAGATAAATCCGGCGCTTGGGTTGAGCGAAAATTCGACCGCTACGCCGCGTTTGGTGACGACTACCCGATAGGACTGCACACCGCGCGATTCGGGCAGGGCATTGGGGAAAAAGAGAGTTTGTCCGGTGGCATAGGTGCGGGATTCACTGACGAGGGTTTGTCCATTATAGACCTGCACTAATGCGCCCATTATAGGCAAGCCTTGAGCATCAGTGACAACGATGATTTGGCGTCCAGTCACGTCAACATCATGAACGGAGGATGGGTACTGCGCGAGGTAATTCTGGCGGTATTGCAGGTAGGTATCCCAACGAGCATTATCGTCGATTTCGCCCGCGCTGAGGGGTATCACCTGAAGGGGTGTTGAGATGACTTCTTGGGCAAAAGGTGTGGGTGTAGGCGGGACGGATGGGAAAGTCGTAACCATAAACGCACCCGCAGTCGCCATTGGCGGGAGGCCAACATCAGGCATGACAGTTGGGGGTAACAAGGTTCCAGCGGCGACTGGCGTCATAAGCACAACTGAGGTGGCTACGGGGTCAAAATCGGATGGGCGTGAGGTCATGGACGGAGCAGGAGTCATCACTATTGCTACAGAGGATGGTTCTAGCGGCAAGGCGGTTTCATCTAAGCGACCCGCCACAGGATCGCCATCAACAACCAAATTCAAAACGATATTGCTGAAGATATTCCCGGTCGCAGGGCCGAGGAGTGACAAGATAACTATGCCGCCAGCAGCGAGAGCAAAAACAGCGGCAAACGCCAATGGCAGAAAACGCGATACACGACGAGACGGACGAGATGGAGTGATACGAGCGCGAAGTATGGCTTTGTCCTGCGCTACTTCGTCGGCGGGGATTTGAGCGCGATAAACGAGATCACCCGCTTTGAGCAGATCGCGCAGACGGTCGGCATACTGTGGATAATCACGCAGGCAGGAGTCGATACTTTCGCCTTTGTTAAGGCGGTCAATGCAATTGTCAAAAGCGTCAAAAATGTCGATTTCAGCCATGATTGGCCTCCGGTTGTAAGAGAATCATCCGCAGGGTTTCGACCGCGCGGAATTGCAGGGATTTGATGGCAGCGGTACTTTTACCCATCAGGTCGGCGGTTTCCTTCAGGCTCATGCGCTGACCGAAACGCAAAATCAGCACTTCCTGATGATCGGCGGCAAGCATCCGCAAAGCATGGCGAATACGATCTGGCGGCAGGGAGTCCATCAAGACTCCGGGGTCAGTTTCAGCAGGCGCAGGCATCCATTCCTCCAAATCTGCCAGCGGTAACTGGCGAGACTGGCCGTAAACCCGGTAGACCGCGTTGCGCGCAACGGTGAACAACCATGCACGCAAATTCTCTCGCGGGGCACTGGGTTTCCCGGCAGATTCGAGTAATTTGACAAACACTTCGCTCACGATGTCTTGAGCCAACGCCCGATCTCCAACTTTGAGACGAACATACTGATACAGCGGCGTGAAATAACTTTCATAGGCTTGAACGACGGCCTGACGGTCGCCGCGCTGTAATTGGGTCAACAAGCCTTCATCCGCTACTACATCGGGCAATACAATCAAGAACATGGGCAAGCCCCCTCTCGCTGCGTGTGTTGTCTTAATGATAAAGAGCGTAACTGATCGCAAAAAGTTCCGGTGACTTTTAACAGGCGGCGGGTTATCATCATGAATCTGGCGCATTTTGCCGCACAACATATTGAAGGAATCCATGTCATCACTCGCAAACCAGACCGTGCTGGTCACAGGTGCAACCGGTTTTCTGGGCGGCGCAGTTGCCCTCCGCCTCGCAAACGATGGAGTCAAGGTCAAGGCATTGGCAAGACGACCCGAAAAAGGGCAATTTCTCCAACATTCCAATATTGAGATTGTTCAAGGCGACATCACTGATGCGGGGCAGATGCGAAAAGCTGTTGAGAACTGTTCGGTGGTGTTTCATGTCGCGGCGGCGCTTGGCGGATCGCTCGTTAAGCAGCGGAAAGCCAATGTAGACGGCACACGACGGGTGATGCTGGCGGCAGCATCAGCCAATGTTGAACGGGTGGTACATGTCAGCAGCATTGCAGTTTATGGCTACAGCGCGCGGGGTGATGTGAGCGAAGACAAACCCCAAAAGCCGGGTTCAGTTCCTTACAACCTTTCCAAATCGGAAGCCGAAAACGTTGTTCGTGAGGTGGGGGCAGAATACAATTTACCCTACAGCATCATCCGACCGGGCATGATTTATGGGCCGCGCAGCAATGGTTGGACAACCTCGATGTTCAAACTTGGACGGCGGAAGCCTACACCGTGGCTAGGCGACGGACGTGGGGCAGCGCATCCGATTTATGTAGATGATGTGGTGGATTTGACGATTCTGCTGGCCACGCATCCCGCAGCGGTGAATGAGGCATTTAACTGCTCGCCTGACCCCGCACCAAGCTGGCGCGAATTCATTGGCAGTTATTCACGATTGGCGGGACATCAAAGCTGGTTGGGGATACCGCCGTTGCTGGTGTATCCATTTGCTCCGCTGATTGATCTCATCATGACACTGCGCGGCGAACCCCAAGATTTATGGACACTGATCGGATTCTTGCAATCGCAAAAGACGTACAAAGTGACAAAAGCAAAAACCCTGCTTGGTTGGGAACCCCAAGTTGATTTGGCAACCGGGATTGAGCGTTCAGCGCAATGGCTGCGGGAAATCGGCTTATTGGCATGAGCGATCTGTTGCAACTGGTCTTCATCGGCACACTAATCGCAGCCATTGGGGCGTTGGGTTGGTGGCTATTGATCGCCAGCGAGGGTGTGTATCTGGGACGGCGGGTGGTAATTTGGCTGTACGATGTGTACGCGCATCGCTATGAAGGGGTCAAGAATTACTTCCGCGAATACGAAGAGTTGTACCTTGCCAAGCCGATTATGCAGGCAATTACCCCACAAACCAATCCACTGGTGCTGGATGTAGCAACCGGGACAGGACGACTGCCGCTGGCACTGGCGCGGAACGAGACATTTGAGGGGCATACAATTGGGGTCGATCTGAGCCGCAGAATGCTGCACTTTGCCACCCAGACCATTTTCCCTTATGAAAAAACAGCGACTTTTATCTGGTGTCCAGCAGAAACCCTGCCCTTCCCCGACAACAGTTTTGATGTGGTGACGTGTTTGGAAGCGCTGGAATTCATGACCAGCCCAAAAGCGGTGCTGCATGAATTGGTGCGGGTGCTGCGCCCCGGCGGTTTGCTGCTCATCACACAACGCATCAATACCAAGTTTATGCCGGGGAAAACATGGACGGCGGGACAAGTGATCGAGCAATTGGAATCTGTCGGAATTGGTGAAAGCAAGGCGCAAATCTGGCAGGTGGATTACCGCAAAGTGTGGGGACGGAAAAAAGGCGAGTCGCAGCCTGTAGGGGTAAAGGGGTTGGATGAGGTTTTGCGCTGCCCACACTGCAAACAGGGGTTTATGAAAAAACAGGATGCTCGTTTATGGCTATGCGAAAGCTGTGGAAAACGGGCAAAAGTGGGAAATGATGGGGTGATTGAGTTATTCCCCCTATATTGAAAAGACAAGCAAATTTGCTAGAATGCGAACCACAGGGGAGGGTCTTTGACTCTCCCCTACGTATATCGACAAGGATTGAAACATCTTGAAACCGCTGCCAAACGAACACGCCCAACTGGTTAGACAAGCCCTGCAAAATGCACAGACCGCTGGGGATTTGCCTGCATTTGAAATTCCCGCTATCGAAATCCGCCCACCGAAGAAGGCTGAACAAGGCGATTATGCCTGTGCTATGGCGATGCAACTGGCGAAACCGACGGGGATGAATCCGTTTGAAATCGCGGAAAAGATCGCCAAGCATCTGCCGAAAAGCGATTTTGTGGGCGGGATTGAGGTGGTGAAGCCGGGGTTCATTAACTTCCGTTTGAGTGAAGATTGGCTTAAGGCACAGGCCGAACAGATCATCGCAGAAGACGAGAAGCTGTTCACGCTGGACATCGGCACTGGGAAACGGGCACAGGTAGAATTCGTGAGCGCGAACCCAACCGGGCCACTGCATGTTGGACGCAGCCGAGGGGCGATTGTGGGCGACAGCATCGCGCGGATTCTGGAGGCGGCAGGTTATACGGTCGAGCGTGAGTATTATTTCAATAACGCAGGTGTGCAGATGACGAATCTGGGCAACAGCCTGCGGGTTCGGTATTTGGAAGCACTCGGCCTGCCCGTCGAGATTCCGGCGGAAAATGACACAACATTTTATCAGGGCGATTACCTGAAAACGTTCGCGCAAGAATTGGCGGCGGAACAAGGCAATAAGCTGGTTGAGGCGGATTGGCGACCGTTCAAGGAATACGCTGAACGGAAAATGTTCGAGCAAATCCGGGCAACGCTGAAACGGGTCAACATTGTCCATGATGTGTACTTCAACGAGAACAGCTTGTACGACGACGGTTTAGTTGAAAAAACGCTGCAACGGCTCGACCAAAATGGCTATGTTTACCGCGCGGAACGATCTGAAAATCCCGGCGATGCGAAAGCGGGCGACCATGACGAAGAAAATGCGGGCAAGGGCAAAGCGGCATGGTTCCGCAGCACCAGTTTAGGCGATTCAAAAGACCGGGTGCTGGTCAAAAGCGATGGCAATCCGACCTATACCCTGCCGGATATTGCGTATCACGTGAACAAAATTGAGCGCGGATTCGATCTGCTGGTGAACATCCTCGGCGCGGATCATGGGGCACAGTATAAGGTTGTGCAGCAGGGGGTGAAAGCGCTGGGCTACGACCCTTCGATCATCAATGTGATTATCATCCAACTGGTAAAGATGATTCGGGATGGTCAAGAAGTGAAGATGAGTACCCGACGCGGCGATTATGACACGCTGGATGATCTAATCGACCAGACCAGCCCGGATGTGGTGCGGTATATCCTGCTGGCGCGCAGTCCCGATTCACACCTAAATTTTGATCTCGATCTGGCGATCAAGCAGAGCAATGAAAATCCGGTTTACTATATCCAGAATGCTTATGTGCGGTGCGCGGGAATCTTCCGCGAGGCGGCAGCAAGAGGCTTAAGCGATGAAGGCGCCGATGTGAGCCTGTTAGGTGCGGCGGAAACACGGTTCATCCGAAAGGCGCTGGAATTGGGCGAAATCATTGAGCTTTCGGCACGGGGTTTAGAGCCGCATAAAATCGCGTTCTACGCTCATGAACTGGCGGCAACGTTCCACCCGATTTATGATGAGGTGCGGGCGCTGCACAGTGATATTCCGGCGGATGTGGCGAAAGCGCGGCTACGATTTTACCGGGCAGCACAGGTGGTGTTTAAGCGGGTATTGACGCTGATGGGGATGAGCGCGCCGGAACGGATGTAATGAAAAGTAGCGAGTAACGAATAATGAGTGAAATTCGACCACACATCCAGGAATTTCACTTTATGCAGATGGGGAAAAGGATAAAGCATGGGATTGAAGCCTGACCATTGGATACGGAAGATGTCGTTAGAACACGGCATGATCGAGCCGTTTGTGGAGAAGCAGGTACGCGAGGGTGTCATCAGCTACGGCGTGAGCAGCTATGGCTATGATATGCGGGTGGCGGATGAGTTCAAAGTGTTTACTAATGTGTACAGTGCAGTGGTAGACCCAAAACTGTTTTCGCCCGAATCATTTGTAGACATCAAAGCGGATGTGTGCATCATCCCGCCGAACTCGTTTGCGCTGGCGCGTTCGGTGGAGTACTTTCGCATTCCGCGCAAGGTGCTGACCCTGACGGTCGGAAAATCGACGTATGCGCGTTGCTTCCGAGGGGATACACGAGTCGCTCTCGTGGATGGCACTGCCCCTACTTTGGAAGAAATGGCAAAACGGGCAGAAACAGGTGAGATGTTTTGGGGATACAGCATCGGCCCATTTGGACGAATTATGGTTACGCTGCTTGAAGCTCCACGTTATGTTGGTCGAGATTCCCTAATCGAAGTTACGCTTGACAATAATGAGCCCATCTACTGCACACCCGATCACGAATTTGTTATGCGTGACGGTCGTTTGGTAACGGCGGGAGATTTACGGCCAAATGATTCATTGATGCCCCTTTATCGCCAAGTGTTGCGGGGATATGAAATGCTTTACCAACCCCTCAACGGGCAACTCCATCCTACACATCGATTGGCAGATGAATGGAATATCCGCCACAACATTTATCCAGACACGCCTAATACACATCGCCACCACATTGACCACCTACGGCGCAACAACAATCCATGGAATATTACCCGAATGGATGCGAGCGAACATATACGTCATCATAATGGCGAGACGTATGGTGCAGATTTTGACCCTGATACACACGGTAAAGCTATCAGCGAAGCTATCCAGCGGTTGTGGCAGGAGGATGCTGAATGGCGAGAAGCATTTTCTGCATCACAGCGTGAAAAAATGATTAGCTACTGGCATGATGATAAGTATGCGGAACAACGCATAAAGCACATCGAAAAGTATTTTGCAGCATGGACGGATGAGCGACGAGCCATTAAAAGCGCGCAAATGCGTGAATATTACGAAAATCCAGTCAATCGCCTGCTAAAAGGGGAACTGTCACGTCAAGCGTGGGCTAATGATGATGGAACAAGACGAGAAAATCAACGCGAAATTGCACGAAGAATGCGTATTCGTGAAGAAATTACGGCAGATATTGTACGAGCAGCATTAGATGAAACAGGTTCAATTCGCGGGGCTTCACGACTGCTCAACTGTGATCGAGCTGTTTTTCGACGTTTTCCAGAGATCATCCATGCCTTCAAGGGAACACAACAAAAGCAGAAAAATCACAAAGTATCGGCTGTTCGTGTACTACCCGGAGATCACGACGTTTACTGCTTGACTGTCCCCGAAGCTGGAAACTTTGCCTTAGAAGCGGGGGTTTTCGTCAAAAATTGTGGTATCATAACCAACATTACGCCGTTCGAGCCGGGGTGGGAAGGATTCGTGACGCTGGAAATCAGCAATACGACTCCCCTGCCCGCGAAGATTTATGCGAATGAGGGAATCGCGCAGGTGATTTTCTTTGAGGCAGACGAGGAATGCGAAGTCTCGTATGCGGATAAGAAAGGGAAGTATCAGGGACAGACAGGGGTCACTCCGCCGAAATTGTAGCCATTACAAGACACAAACTTGACAATCTGAACCCTTATTCAATATTCTAGTGAATATGTGGATAGAGGTTCTTTTTATGCGAAAAGAAACACGTGAACAAGCAAGGGAACTCCGGCGAGCAGGTCATTCGGTCAAAGAAATATGCCGGGAGTTAGGTGTCGCCAAATCTTCAGTTAGTGTGTGGGTGCGGGATATTCCGCTGACTGATGAACAAATCCTCGCCCTGAAACGGCGCAATCCGATCTATCATGGACAACACAAGGGCAGCGAGGCAGTCGCCCGAAAACATCGCGCATTACGGCAGCAATATCAAGAAGAAGGCCGTCAAAAAGCGCGCGAAATGGATCCACTGCATTTGGCTGGATGTATGCTGTATTGGGCAGAGGGAACAAAAAGCAAAAATGCGCTTGTATTGACAAATTCGGACTCAGATATGTTGAAATTCTACGTTCGTTTCCTGCGAGACTCTTTGCAAGTTGAAGACGAAGAAATCACGCTTCACATTAATTGTTATCTAAACGCAGAACTAGATGTATCCACTATCGAACAATATTGGCTCAATCAACTTTCCCTCCCCCCAAGTTGTTTGAGAAAAACCATAAGCAATGCACAACCAAGAAGTAGCCAGCAAAAAGGCAGAAAGCTTCCTTATGGCGTTTGCAAAGTCAATGTTGCAAAAACACAGCTCGTTCAGCATGTATTTGGTGCAATTCAGGAATATGCAGGGATTGATAAACCTGAATGGTTGATGTAAGATATCGGGAATGGGCGCATAGCTCAATTGGCAGAGCATTTGCTTTACACGCAAAGGGTTCTAGGTTCAAGTCCTAGTGTGCCCAAATATATAAACGCATACTAACATAGGTATGCGTTTTTGTTTACCCTCAACCTTGCAGACCAAGTTGCAAAAACTAAATAAAGGTTTATTGCTATGACACCCCGATATAGGCTATATTTAGGCAAACCATGTTACATATTGGTTTGAAAACCGTATAAAAGGGATTATCCCCCAGGACATAACCTATGGTGACGCTACGGGATAACCGTGACATCCTGATTGTGGAAGACGACGAAGACACCGCCGAAGTGGTCAGTACGCTGTTAAGCGAGGCCGGATACAACGCTTTTACAGTCGACCGGGGGGAAGAGGCTTTATACAATATCGCTTCCAGGCCGCCCGACCTGGTGTTGTTGGACATTAACCTGCCAGACATCAACGGGCTGGATGTGCTGCGACAAGTACGCACACATTCGTTTTTGCCGATGATCGTGTTGAGCGGGTTCAGCCGGGAACGGGATAAGGTAACAGCGCTGGAAGCCGGGGCGGATGATTACCTCGCCAAGCCGTTCTCACCTGAAGAATTAGTGGCACGGGTAGGAGCACTGCTGCGCCGCATTGACTGGACACCACAACCTGAAACCAAATTGGTGGTTCGGCAGCTTGAGCTGGATATTCCCCGGCGGCAGGCGATGATTCGTGGTCAACGACTGCATCTAACACCAATTGAGTACGGGTTGCTGGTGACGATGATGCGGAACGCAGGACAGTTGGTAACACATGATGATCTGCTGCGGGTAGTATGGGGCGAACAGTACGAAGGCGATTATTCGGTACTGCGCGTCAATATCTCGCGGCTGCGGCAGAAGGTGGAGCAAAATCCGCGTCACCCTACCTACATCGTGACCGTGCCGGGACAAGGCTACCGAATGCCGGTTTAAAGCATTGGCTGATTCGGTAACTTTATGCTACCCTAGCTGTCAGGAATCGAGATGCCTGACCGACAGGGAAATCAACACTCATGCCCGGAGATTACGCAGTCCTAGCCCCTATTTATGATGCTATTGGCATGGCCGAATTTGGGCAGCGGATTACACCGCGCCTGATTGATTATGCTCAGCGGATTGACTGGCTGGGACGGCGGATTGCAGTACTGGGTTGCGGGACAGGTAGCAGCATCGAGTATTTGTCCCAATACCCGTACAACCTGATTGGGGTTGATAACTCGGCGGAAATGCTGGATGCCGCGCGACGTAAGATGAACGACCCCGGATTGAGCCTCAAGTGGCTGCAAGCAGACATCCGGGAGTTGGGCACCCAAATCGGGTCGGTTGATCTGGCACTGGCGCTGAATGTGATGAACGAACTCAACAGTCTGCGCGATCTGGAAACCGTTTTCGGCAATGTGCAACGCAGCCTTGAACCGGGCAAGCTGTTTTTGTTCGACATGCTGACGGTACAGGGTTTGACACAAGATGGTGAATCCGGTGATCGACTGCTGCACAATGATCCACAAAATCTGACCGTGTTTAGCACTACCGACTACGATTACGAACGGCAGATGCAAACCACACAGTATTTCATCTTCCAACGCGCAGGCAATGGTTGGGAACGCAGCGAGGCCAAACGCATCCTGCGGGCATTCCCTGTACAAGCCATTGCCTCCCTACTCCAACGCAGCGGGTTTACCCTACGCACCATCCTCAACAGCAATCTCGAATCCTACGATCACGGCTCGTCACGCGCGCCGCGAGTCATTTTTGTCGCCGAAAAACCATCCTCTAACTAAGATATGATAAACACTGCATCTGAAACCAGTCTGTCGATTCCTGTAGACCGCGAACACGGTGCGCTGCGCCTTAGTCTCGTCCTGTTGTTCGCCGGGTTATGGGTGATTGCTTTCGTGATTGCCAACGCCATCATTTCCAGCGCGGGCTTCAACATCATCGCGGGGATTATTGCTTTTGCGGTGGCTGCTTTAGGCAGTCGCTTGATCGAACCCACATTGAAAGCAAGGTGGCCGAGTGGTCGCGCTGTGCATGTCGATGCTGAAGGCGTCCGGCTGATGCTGCGTGACAAGGTGGAGACGGTCGTTCGTTCTAATGACGCTGTGAGCGCGATGTTATGGCGTTTCAAAATTACGCGGCGCACCCGTGTACCAAAGGGTTGGTACATGGTGGCCTGCGCGCTGGAACAGAATGATCTTTATCTGGCGGTTTACACTTTCGCATCACCGGAACAAGCCGAAACCCTACATAAAATCACACGATTTACCGACCTTATGAGCGAGAAAACGGCCAGCAACGTAAAACAGGATTCGCTGCGGGTGGCGGGTGAACAGCGACGGTTACGGGTCGCAGAGACCCATCGCTGGACGGATGGAGCGGAAATGACTTATGAGGATTTTCAGGCATACATTCAGCAATTGAATGGACAATTTCCGCAATGGCTGCCGTAAAAGTAATCCTGACTTGTGCCGGACTGCTAATCGGTTTCATACCCACACTGGCACAAAACAATACACTTGAGCCATTATCCCCCGTTACAGGACAGATCGAAAGCGGCGGCACCCAATCCTGGACGTTCAACGCGGCAGATGGAGCCGTTTTTTCGTTCCATATTCAGGCAGAAACGGGCGATCTCGATCCGGCGTTCACCATCAGCAACAGCGCAGGAACCGCGTTGATTGGCAATGATGATTATGATTATCCAGATACAAATGACGCACTGCTGGAAGCCATTACCTTTCCGCGACTTGACACGTATACCCTAACTGTCACAGGCTTTGATGGCACTTCAGGCGATTATACACTGACGATGACACCCGGTTTCACCCAGTTGGCGCAGAGCGAGAATTTCAATGGCAATCTGGAATGGGAAGCCCCAGAACCCCTTGAAATTCAATCTGAAGATGGACAACTGGTGCTGGCATTAGCCGAACCTGAACAAACGGGCATTGCCTTACACACGGACATACAAACACCGAACACCTACTATGCTCAGGTGAATGTAAATGTCAGCGGGGAAAGTGGCTGGATCGTCAGCATGACGGCGCGGCAACAAAATGATGAGACCTATTATGTGCTCAACATCAATAATCAGGGGCAGTGGCGGTTCTCCCTCCGATCAAATGGCAGCAGCCAAATTGTGCGAGACTGGACACCCCATCCAGCGATTATTCCGGGCGGAGCTACTTTCACGCTAGGGATGCTGGTCAATGGAATCGGGTTCGATTTTTTCTATGATGGACAGTTTTTTGGACGGGCAACAGACAGCACTTTAACCGAGCTGGGAACAATCGGACTAGGAATCGAAACGCCATCTTCACTCACCAGCCGTGTGGAAGCACGATTTGATGATCTGACTATAACCGAACCCCTCATTCTTGATGACCAATCCGTCCTACCGGAGCAGTTGATCGTCAGCACACCCAACAATATGGCGCAGGAACTTCAACGGCGTTTGGTGATTCCATCAGGCGGCGAAATGGCACTGACCGTCAACGAGAGTTTTGTTGAATCACGGAGACCGGGTGTGGAACGGCTGATGCTGGGACGCGGCGCAACCTACGAAAACTTCGCGATGGGGGCAACTGTAGCCTGGGAATCTGCATCGAGCGGCGTGACAGGCTGTGGGCTGGTATTCCGGGGGGTTGATGACACCAACTATATGCTGGCCTATGTGGACGGCAATGGTGGTTACGGCGTCTCGCAACGCGATGATGACACCTTTCTGCCGGGCATATTTGGGGAAACCCTGCCCTCGACGCAAAATCGTCATCAACTGGTTGTGATCGCGCGCGGTGAAAACATCATCTATTATGTAGATGGTCGCTATATCGGGAGCAGCAGCGGCCCGACCGTTGAAGGTGCAGTCGGCAACGCAGTCGTCAACTTTGAACCCATCAGCACCTCCTGTCAATTCACAGAAACCTGGGTATGGCGGTGGAATTAGGTTAAAAAATCAATCCGGCTACCCAGCATCAAGCGTATACTACCCAAAATAATCATAAGGGGTTGTTTTAATGGAAGGCATTGAGGCAGCGATATTACGCACGGTGCTGTACGCAGATGTTTTTAATTTTCCGATGACTGCTAAAGAAATTCATCACTTCCTGATCCATGATGAGCCGGTTAGCCTAGAGTCCGTGTGCAACACACTGGCAACTTCAACAGCATTAAAAACAGTGCTCAATCAGGTTGAGGGCTATGTAGTATACGGTGAACGCACGGATATTATTGCTGTTCGCCAGATACGCGAAACTGCGTCGGAACATTTGTGGCCTGTCGCCATGCGGTATGGTCGATGGCTGGCGCGGCTGCCATTTGTACGGATGGTAGCCTTAACCGGGGCACTGGCAATGCGTAATGCAGCGGCGGACGACGATGATCTGGATTATATCCTCGTGACTGCACCGGGGCGGGTATGGCTGGCGCGCGGATTCGCTATTGCGTTGGTACGACTGGCGCGAGTGCAGGGTGTGGAAGTCTGCCCCAATTATGTGCTGGCGGAAAGCGCCTTATCACAGGAACGACATGATATTTTCATGGCTCATGAGGTGGTACAGATGGTGCCGCTTTATGGTCACAGGCTTTACGAACGCTTTCGAGCGGCGAACCTGTGGGTTGGGGAACAACTGCCAAATGCCACAGATGCATTTTATAAAGAAATTGAGCAGCAAACAGGCTGGTTCTGGAACGGCTTGAAATGGATGGCCGAATCCATTCTCGGCGGTCAATTGGGTGACTGGCTAGAGAACTGGGAATATCGCCGGAAACTACAGCGCTTCGCCCAAGATATGCAAAAACCACATTCATCTGCAAAGCTGGATGACAGCCATGTTAAAGGCCATTTTGACGATCACGGTCATCCAGTGCTACAAAAATATTATACACGCCTGCGGGAGTATGGATTAGAAGCACAACCGAGCGCCGTGCCAGGGGATTAGTGTGATCGTCAAAAGGGAAGTGGAAGATGGGGCTACGGTTTGATCATGCGGTGATTCTGGTTCGCGATTTAGAGGCAGCAATAGCTGATTACCGCACAGCAGGCTTTAATCCGTTTTTTGGTGGTGAACACGCAGATGGCAAAACACATAATGCCCTGATTGTTTTTCACGATGGTACTTATCTGGAATTGCTCGCCCCGACCAATCCCAAATTCATCGAAACTGTCGATATGGCTGACCGCAGCAACTTCCTGTTTATGTTCGCACAGGGCGAAGGATTCGGGGGTTATGCCCTGCTTGCGGATGATTTGGAAGCAGAGACAAAGGCGATGCAAGCACGGGGTTTGAACATCCAGATGCGACCACCCGGCGGACGTTTACGCCCAGATGGACAAGAACTCCGCTGGCGGAGCGCGATGATCGGCAACACCATGACGCCATTTTTCATTCAGGATGATACACCTCGCCAATTGCGAGTCCCTAATGAAGCAGCAAAAACACTGCAACCTAATGCCGTAACAGGCATAGCCAACATCGAAATAGAAATCCCTGACTTGAAGGCTGGAATAGCTTATTATCAATGTATATTGGGGCGCGAACCCGATTCGCAAGATGATGCTCAAGCCGAATTTGCAGGCACAGGATTTGGCTTAAAGTTACGCTTAAATCCCGCATTGGATAACGACAAACTGAACACAATCTGGCTCAAAAGCGGGGAGAATCGGTCGCTCGATCTGACGATCTTACATGGGGCACGAATCGAACTGGTGAAATGATAAGGGCGGGCCAACAAAACCCGCCCTACAAAGTTCTTACATCAGACACGGATTATCGTGTCCCTACGAAGTCTGCTCTATTACTTCTTCATCACCGCGCCGAGCGAGTCACAGGCGGGGCACGCACCGCCGGGACGAACCATTGCATAACCACCCTGAGGATCAGTGGCGGTATAGTATGGGAAATCCACATTGAACACAATCATCAACCGCACTTTGCCACTCTGAGCAGAGAGCGTAGCGGCTTCCGCTAACCAAGCAGCGTGCTGGGCAACAGTCGTGTTCTGCGCCCAAGCAAAACCCGCCGGAATAGCTGTCGAGTAGCCTTCACCAGAGAGGTAGCCGAGTTCCGTCCAGCAGACCTGCTTACCACCAAAGGGAGAATATCCCCGGTTCAACATCGAGCTAAAGAAGTAGGTAGGATAAGAACCGCGAGGATCGTTGCTATTCTGCGACGGCGGAATAACCCCTTCGTTGTAATGCAACCCGACACAATCCATGTAATTGGCCGCGCCTGCCTGCGCCATCTGCGTCATGAAAGTATCGTCATTGCAGCCTTGATCGGTGCAACCCGCTGCACCAAAGAAACCTGTCGGAGCAGGTGCAGCACTGATAACGATGGTATTGGCGTTCTTAGCTTTGATGGCATTAAAAGCGGCAGCCAGCATTTTGGTATAGTTGCCACCATTGATTTGACCAGCAGGCCATTCACGGTCAATGTTTGGCTCGTTCCAGACTTCAATAGCATCTGCGCCAAGACCCGCCGCACCCGCCAGGAATTGGGCATAGGTATTGACATAGCTGTCAAAACTGGCAGCGAGTTGATCTTTAGCACCCAAGACACTCAACAGAATTTTGTAGCCATTGGAATGCGCCACATTGATTATTGTTGTAACTTTACTGGGGTCATCACCGAGGCTATAGGAAACCTGCTGCTTAATCCACTTCATACCCGCACGGCTCATATAACCGAAGGTATTCAAACTGGCATCCAAGACCTGACCACCCAATTCAAATGTACCAACAGCGGCACTACCCGCAACAGGCGTCGGCAGGTTGGGATTTGGCGTGCCGGGGACAGGAGTCGCAGCAACTGTATCCAAGCGATCACAGACAGCGAGTTCCTTCAGGTCAAAACTGATACGCGCCTGAAAAACCTCGCCGCGCAGACTGGTAATTGTGTATGTCCAGCCAAAGTATAGTTCGCGCGCTTGAGTAATATCCTCCAAATCAACGCAACTATCAATGCCACCCTTCCATTCGCTCTGTTCCCAGTCGTAGGAACGGACAATGGTCAAATCAACCGAGCGGGCTTCCTCTATGGCATCGCGCACTGCGGAAAAGCCGCGCCAAATGGGGTCATTGGGTGTGGGCGTGGGAACACCCTGCGCCAGCACACTGCCGCCTGTTGGGAAAGAAAGCGCCAACAGCAACAACGCCAGTGCAGCTACGCTGCATATTCCAATAATAGATCGGGAATTTCGTTGCATTACTCTCAACCTCATTACATGTCTATTGAAATCTGTCCATTAACAGCGCGAAGCCGCTTGTAAACGGCAGAATCTACTGCAAAATATGAATTTTACCAAATGCAACTGATGGAATATAGGGGTACATCCACCGGGTTCGGGTCAACAGCTAAGCGAACCCGGCAGGCGTAGGGCAATCATAGGGGAATAAGATGGGGCACGTCATGACACAACTCATGTTTTGGCAGCAGTTTTGTTAAATACCGCTACACCTGATGGCATTAGCCAAACATTTGGGTGACCTGCTGACGCACAAAATTAAAACGTTCCAGCAGCGCAGGATTACCTTGTCCAGCAAGCTGATCTTCGACAGCTCCCATTGCATCGAGCAACGGAGGGCCAAATTCACTGGCACGTTGGGCAATCATATCGCGGGCAACATCATTGGACGGGGCAGAGAGCAGTTCATTGATAAAACGCAGTTCAGGCGGCATGTTGGCCTGCAACGCTGAAACCACCCGGTTATACAGGTCTTTTAGCTTGGCACTGGCGTTCAAGTCACCGCGTCGCTGCGCTTCCTGAACATTGGCAGAAAGCACCTGCATAAAAGTGTAATCAATGGCGGGGAGGTTCTCAGCGATGAGGGCGTCAGGATCGGGGCTGCTCAACAGCACACGCAGGAATCCGGCAGCTTCTTGCAGTGCGATCTGGGACTGCTGATCGATCATCGCCGTCAGTTCCAGCAATTGTTCACGCACGTCGGTTAACTTGTCGCGTTCTTCCGCTGGAGCCTGTGCAATGTAGGTGCTGAAATCCTGAAAGAAAGTGTAGTCAAAAACCGGGCGTATCAGGCCAACCAAAGCCTGCAACCGTTGATCATCCTCGGCATATTTGACAGCCAGTTTGCGGAAATCCTCGCGGGTCGCGCCCTGCCCTAAAGCATTCACATCACTGGCAACAGCTGCAACAATTTCTTCCTGCAGACGATTTTCTTCCAGCAATTCCTTGCCAAAAGTGGAAAGTTCGACAATACGATTCTGAATCTCGATGATCTGTTCCACTGCACCTTCACGACCTTCCGCCGCAAGCTGTTGAATGATGAGGGTCATCGTCTGGAAAAAGCCAGCATCAATCTTATCATCATTCTGCTTCACAAGGTCTGGAAGTTGGTCAGGTGAGGACTGAATAAAAGTCTCGACCAAACGCACACGATTACGTTGGGCTTCCATCATTTCTGGTGTGACACCATCAGACTGCAACACCTGCTCAACCAAACCCTGCATGGTCAATGCCTGACGAGGCTGAAGCATGTAGGCTTTGAAAGCACCTTGCGGCAAATTGGTAGTCAACTCCCGCATCAGCTCACCCATTGCTTTTTCCTGAGCATCTTTACTCATGCCGAGTTCCATTGGCACATAAGAAATCAGCAGTTCTTTGCTGCCATCATGAAACAACAATGGGGTCAGGATGGTATTGGGCGCACCACAGTTTGGGCAGGGGGTAACATTCAAGCGTCCAGCAAGCATCGCAATTTTCGCCTGCGGATCCTGGGCAGCGTCAATCAACCCCTGCACAGATGCGCGGACAGGTTGACGGCACTGTATACACTGAATGGTGGTCTGGATTACTTTTGACATTCGAACTCCGAAAATAGCTTAAAGGGGAACCGTGAAATAGAAAGTGGAACCGGTGCCCGGTTTGCTCTGGACACGTATTGTGCCGCCATGCGCTTCTATAATAGCTTTAGCAAGATATAAACCCAGACCTGTTCCTTGCGTTTTGCGGCTCAATGTACCATCAACACGAAAAAAGCGATCAAAGATGTGTTCCTGATCGGTTTCCGAAATACCCACACCCGAATCATGGACAAATATGGTTACAGATTTATCATCCACCTCGCCGCCGACGGTAATTATGCCGCCTTCTGGCGAATATTTAAGCGCATTGCTGACCAAATTATCCAGTACCTGTCGCAAACGGATTTCGTCTCCCTGAACAAATGGGAAATCTGAAGGGAAATCCAGTTGGAGGGTATGTTTTTGGGTCTGGGTTTGAAAACGTTCTACCACCTGTGCAGCCAGTTTATCTAACCACACATCGCTTATATCCAACCGCATCCGTTCAGCCCGAAGTTTGCTGGCGGCCAGCAGGTTTTCGATTAACCCGGTTAGACGATCTGATTCGTCTTCGATAACGGCCAACCCATCCCGAATAACCTGTGGATCCCATTCGGCATCGTCCCGGCGCAGCGTCCCGGCATACCCTTTGATGAGCGCAACCGGGGTTTTGAGTTCGTGGGAAATGGTGGAGATGAACACGTTTTGCATCTCCTGAGCACGGCGGAAGTGGGTAATATCGCGCACATTGGCGATGATGTTAACGAGTTTTTGATCTTCTCCCAAGAGTGGTGCATACGTGATGCCTATGCTCAAAGTCAGACCATCACGACGGAGCAAATCACCTTCCACATACAAGGTTTCAGCAGGTGCATCCGACGGCAAGCGCCAAGGCCAACCGTCATCCAGCGCAGCACGAAGATCGTTTTTCTCCAGCTTTTTCCAGCTAATTACCGTGTCCTGATCCTGACCCAATGCATCCTGCACTGACCACCCAGTCATACGCTCCAAAGCACGGTTGAAACCTAAAATACGCAAATTTGAATCCAGAAACATTACCCCATCGGCGCTGTACTCAACAAGCGCAGCTAATCGTTGACGTTCCTGATCGATCCGTGCATATAACTGTGCGTTGTGAACTGCAATTGCAGCCTGATCGGCAAAACTCTGCAAAATCTGGAATTCGTTTTCGGTGGTTTCCAGCGTTTGGGAGCGAAAGATGATGAGCAAACCAACAGGCTCACCAGCAATCAGCAATGGCAGAAACAAAGACTGGCGCAGTTTGCGATTCAGCGAAACGGCCATTTGTTTAAGTTTGACGTTGAGAAAATCGCGGTCAATACTTTGCCCAGCATTACTCACCAATTCATCAAGGCGGGTGTTCAAATCTGGCACCCGTTCGGCATCCACACCAATGGTCGCACGAATAGCATAACGGTCATTGGATGCACGCAAAGCAACCAAGCCAACCTCACCACCCAACATGATGATTGACGCCTTGAGCACCAGACGCAACACTTCCTCCAGATCAAGCTGGGCAGTCATGGCACGCGAAATTTCGAGCAGGAAATCGCGCTGGCGCACTCGGAAATCGGGGAGCATTAACATGGCATCATTGTATCATGATGCCATTGGCGAATAAAGCACCTACGAAGATTCTATCAGATTTCTGACGATGAATCGTTAGCTATTCAGTTTTTCGATCACACGGGCCACATCCATCACACCACCCTGCGTGGCGACTAATGCGCCCGCACCAATAAGGCTGACATTTTCACCCAACGCCGCAGGCTCAATACGCAGGCTTTCCCAATAAGCGCGGTCGATGCAATGTTCACGAATAGCCTGCCGCATGGGATCGAACAGCAATTCGCGCAAATTGATGCTTACACCACCACCCAATACAACAATTTCCGGATTGAACAAATGCAACAGACTGACAATGCCAAGCCCAATAACCCGTCCAGCAGTTTTGACAATATCCAGCGCCAGTACGTCTCCTTGCATAGCGGCATTGCCAACGGTCGCCCCGGTAACAAGCGCCAGATCGCCATTTACCATATCCGCAATCTGTGACTTCTCGCCTTTTTGAATACGTGCTACGGCTTTCCGAGCCAGCGCGGGGCCAGCCGCCTCCTTTTCCAGTGAGCTTACTTCGTCACCAACCATCATAATGATGTGTCCGGCTTCAGCACCCAAACCAACGGTACCCAACAACATCTTGCCATCGCAAATCATCCCGCTGCCAATACCCGTACTGATTGTCAGAAAAATGACGTTGCGATAACCCCGCGCTGCCCCCAGAATAGACTCAGCCAATCCGGCGACATTAGCATCATTTCCAACATACACGGGCACACCAAATTCCGCACGCAACATGTCGCCAAGTGGGACATTATGCCAGCCTTTCAAATTCGGCGGTGCGACCACAACCCCAGTCAGGGGATTGAGTGGCCCCGGCGCGGAAATACCGATTCCTTCCACAGTGGTTTCACCATCCTTTGGCCAGACGATACGCACCATTTCCTTAATGCGCTCCAAAGTGGCTTCCAAACCACGCTCGTCTTCAGTCAAGGTTTCCTGCCGGGTAAGAATGCTCAAATCATGGCTAAGGCGCGCTGCCCGGACACGCGTCCCGCCCAGATCAACTGCGATGATGGCTTCAGACATAAGAATTACCTTTCTTCAAAAGACACGGATCTTACAATCCGCCCGCCTGATTATTGCTGTTGAAGCGTGTATCCACTACTGTTACAATGCACCAGAACAAAAGTACCTTTTGCAACCATAGGAATAATAAGCAATGGCGCGTGTGACTCCCCTACGCCAGCAATATCTGGACATTAAAAAAGAATATCCAGATTGTATCCTATTTTTCCGGCTGGGTGATTTTTATGAGACATTTGATCAAGATGCTGAGGTAGCTGCACGAGAACTTGACCTCGTATTGACAGGACGTCCAGTGAGCAAAGAGGAGCGCGTACCCATGGCGGGAGTGCCTCATCATGCATTGGAAAGCTACATCGCCCGATTAATCGAAAAAGGGTATCACGTCGCAGTCTGCGAGCAGATGAGCGAACCAGATGGGCGGGGGATTGTCGAACGCGAAGTCACCCGCGTCATTACACCCGGCACAATCGTTGAACCCGAACTATTGGTAGAAGATCGCGCCAATTATTTAATGGGCATTATGCCCGTTGGAGATGTGGAAAGCGGCCAATGGAGCCGCGCAGGAATCGCATATGTCGATATTTCGACAGGAGAATTTGCGGCGACCCAATTGGAAGGTGATAACGCAGGTGTATTGGTTCTGGAAGAACTGGCACGATTGCAGCCCCGTGAAGTGCTGATGCCACAAAGTTGGGTCGAACGCGGTGTATCGCTACCGGGAGGTACCCATTTGACCCCCGTTCCTGATTGGCGATTTGAGAAAAGTACAGCAGAACAGGCATTAACAACTCATTTTGAGGTTCGAACACTGGATGGATTTGGGTTAGGTGAACAGATGATTGCCGTATGTGCGGCGGGCGCGGTACTGCAATATGTTGGTACAACCCAGCGCAGTTCACTCTCACAGTTGACGAGCATCCGCGCCTATTCAACCGCTAATTTTATGGTGCTTGATCCCTTCACCCGGCGTAATCTTGAGCTGACAGAAACGATTCGCAGCCGTAAGGTCGAAGGAAGTCTGCTAAGCATCCTTGATCGGACAGTAACGGCTATGGGTGCACGATTGCTGCGAACATGGCTGAACCAACCCCTGCTAGAACTTAGCCGCCTAAACGCCCGTTTGGATGCGGTTGATGCGTTGACGCAAAACGAAGCATTACGGGTAGAGCTTCAGGAGATGTTAAAAAGCATTTCGGACATTGAACGGCTGACTAACCGATTGGTGATCGGTAAATCCGGGCCGCGCGATCTGCTGGGACTCAAAGCAAGTCTGGATGTTATTCCCCACATTCAGCAGTTAATTGAACAAATTCCGAGTTTGGCGGCACTGCTCAAAACGATGCATAGCTGTGAGGATGTGAACGAGCATATTGTTCGCGCGATTGCGGATGAACCGCCCGCCACCTTGAATTCGATGGGGGCAATCCGTCCCGGCTACGCACCAGAACTGGATGAAATTCTAAAAGCCACACAACATGCGCGAGAATGGATAGCTAATTTAGAACCACAAGAACGCCGCCGAACAGGCATTGCCAGCGTCAAGGTCGGGTTTAACAAGGTCTTTGGTTATTACATTGAGGTGAGCAACGCTAACACTGGCAAAGTGCCATCCGATTACATACGCAAGCAGACACTGGTGAATGCAGAGCGGTACATCACCCCAGAACTGAAAGAATATGAAACACTGGTGCTTAACGCCGAAGAAGAAATCATGCGTGTGGAACGCGATCTGTTTGAGCGATTATGTGCTGAACTGGCGGAGGCTGCACCGCGATTATTGCAAACTGCGCGGGCGGTGGCTCATCTGGACGCCTTTCTATCACTGGCAGATGTGGCGATACGCGAAGGTTACACCCGCCCTACCCTGACTGATGATGATGTACTACTCATCAAAGATGGTCGCCATCCAGTAGTCGAAAAATTACTGGATGATGGCATCCGTTATGTTCCTAATAATACCCATTTCGACACCCAATCACGCATCCAGATCATCACCGGGCCAAACATGTCCGGCAAATCGACTTATATCCGCCAAGTAGCCATTATCACTCTCATGGCGCAAATCGGCAGTTTTGTTCCAGCAGATGAGGCGACTATCGGTTTGGTTGATCGCATCTTCGCCCGGATTGGCGCACAGGATGAGATTCACGCTGGGCAAAGCACGTTCATGGTAGAGATGGTGGAAACAGCACGGTTACTTTCGGGCAGTACGAAACGGAGTCTGCTCATTCTGGATGAAGTTGGGCGCGGCACATCTACCTATGATGGTCTGGCGATTGCGCGCGCTGTTGTTGAGTACATCCATAACAATCCACGACTGAACTGCCGGACATTGTTTGCTACCCACTATCATGAACTGACCGAATTACCCAACATCTTGCCACGCACCCGCAATTTCAATGTGGCAGTCAGCGAAGATGGCGAAAATATTATCTTCCTACACAAAGTTATTCCGGGCGGCGCTGACCGCAGTTATGGTGTCCATGTGGCACAGTTAGCGGGAATGCCGCGCCCGGTAGTGGAACGTGCACGTGAACTTTTGAATCACCTCGAATCACAGGGAAGTGATTTCAAACTACCAACCGGGCAAACTACGCCGCCTACACGCAAAGAACGTCAAAAAGAAGAGGCGGGGCAGATGCGTTTATTCAACGAGCCAAGCAACCCAGCCTTAGAGGCAATCCGCAAGCTACAAGTGGATAATTTAAGTCCATTGGAGGCGTTGACTAAACTCTATGAGTTGAAACGGATGGCCGGCGAAGGGTAAAATCCCCGGTTAAGTGGGAGGAGCCATTATGGAATGCCGAGTCGGGTGTGGTGCGTGCTGCATCGCACCGTCTATTTCGTCCCCTATTCCGGGGATGCCAAACGGTAAACCCGCAGGTGTACGCTGTGTACAATTGACAGCAGACAACCGATGTCAGTTATTCGGCCATCCTGACCGCCCCTCAGTCTGTATTCGCCTGCGCCCCTCAGAGGAAATGTGCCAACACACTGCTGACGAAGCCTATGCCGGATTAATCGAACTGGAATGGCTCACTTCTCCATGATACTCACCAACGCTGAAAAAATTCGTCGCTTACCTTGGAACACAGCCCTCAACGCAAACAACACAGTGTTCGCACTGCTGATTTAT
Source organism: Anaerolineae bacterium (assembly GCA_019912965.1). Lineage (GTDB taxonomy): Bacteria > Chloroflexota > Anaerolineae > Aggregatilineales > Phototrophicaceae > CFX2. The sequence goes on along the minus strand of JAIOHM010000083.1, from coordinate 47,661 downwards.
TTTGGCCCAGCTTTTGTGCTCTTTCTGAACGAACTGGGTTTCAGCAATACACAGATTGGATTTCTCCTTTCACTGCTGCCGTTCACAGGTCTAGTCGCGCCAGTTATTGCTCCCTGGGTGGCACAATTTGGCTACAAGCGCACTTTTGTCACCTTCTTCGGAATCCGCAAAATTGTCAGTGCGGGTTTACTGCTGGTGCCCTGGGTGCTATCCGAATTTGGAACACACACCCTCCTGATTTATGTCACCCTTATCGTAGCCGGGTTCGCACTATGTAGAGCAATTGCCGAGACGGGTATGTACCCCTGGGCACAGGAATTTATTCCTGACACGATACGAGGCCGCTACTCCGCAATCAACGATATTGTTTCGCGCCTCACCGGAATCGCTACTACAGCCTTCGCCAGCTATGTGCTGGGACTATCGCTCGGCCTTGATGGATTCATGCTGTTGTTTATTGTCGCACTGGTATTTGGTGCTCTGGCTGTATGGTCGGCTTCACATATCCCCGGTGGCGCACCTGCTCACCAAACACACAGTGAAGCCATCTCCTATCGTCATCTCGCACGGGTGCTACGCGATAAAAATTTCCTTTTGTATGTAGCCGGGTTAGGCATATTGACCATCGGCACTACCCCAATGGCCTCGTTTCTGCCGCTGTTTATGGAGCAACAAGTAGGTTTGAGCGACAGTCAGGTTGTCTTGCTGCAAATCGGCACATTGGTGGGCGGGTTGGCATCCACCTATCTGCTCGGCTGGGCATCCGACCGCTACGGCAGCAAACCCATTATGCTTTCCGGTCTGTACATCAAAATATTCATACCATTGGCATGGTTACTCATTCCCCGTGCTACTGATCTGAGTCAACCCATCGCGCTGGTCATTACCCTCATTAGTGGCAGCGTGGATATTGCATGGGCCATTGGTGCAAGCCGACTGCTGTACGTCAAAGTTGTACCGCCAGAGAAACGCTCCGAATATATGGCGGTTTATTATGCGGCAATTGGCTTGATCGGCGGGGTGAGTCAAGTCTTTGGTGGACGCCTGCTGGATTACACACAGAATCTTTCCGGCCAATTTCTATTTTTCGCTCTTGATCCGTTTTTTCCATTATTTGTCATGGCGATTGTTTTAACAGTAGTGAGCATTATCATTTTCAGTCGAGTCGAAGCAGATAGCCGGGTTAGCGTGAGCGAATTTGCAGGACTATTCATTCATGGCAATCCAGTACTGGCACTGGAATCCATGTTCCGCTATTACCGAGCACGGGATGAACGCGAAACCGTAGTAATGACCGAACGGATGGGACAAACCAAAAGCCCGCTTACCGTTGATGAACTGCTTGAGGCTCTCAAAGACCCACGATTCAATGTTCGCTTTGAAGCAGTGATCTCGATTGCACGGATGGAATCCGATCCGAGGCTGGTAGAAGCCCTGTGCAATATTCTGGACGGAACGGAATTATCACTCAGTGTGGTCGCAGCCTGGGCGCTGGGTCGTATTGGGGATGCACGGGCAGTCATTTCCCTGCGACATGGGCTGGACTCACCTTATCGTTCGATTCAAGCCCACTGCGCCCGCGCACTGGGTACACTTGGGGACAAGACAATTATCCCTTTGCTCACTACGCGACTTCAAACCGAAACAGATAAAGGGTTACGGATTGCGTACTCATCGGCGCTAGGCAATCTACGGGCATCCGAGGCTGTCCCTATGCTGCTGGATATTCTGGCACATACCACCAACGAAGGGGCACGCCTTGAACTGGCGCTGGCGATAGCGCGTATCGTTGGACATGAACATCATTTTACCCGGCTACTGCGACAGTTCAGACAGGACAAAGCAACAGCAGCCTGCCAATCCCTCAATGCAACAAAGCGACACCTGCATATCAGTGATAATGAACTCGACAGGTTGTTCACAGAATGTGCTAATGCTTTTGCTGAAGGTGATTTTGACCGAGGAATTAGTCAGCTCATCAGTCTGATTCGCCAGCTACCCACAGACGAACACAGCCCCACAGGACGCACGATCCTAATAGAATGTGCAGCCCAGATGGAAACGTACCAAGCTGCACATCTTGAGTATCTGCTGCTGGCGCTGCACACTCTTTCAGCAGCGACAAGCTAATTTTTTACACTCGCCAAGGTAGGCGAAACCGCTTCTGGTCGTGGTTCAGGAATGACAGCTTCGGCTTCATTCAACAAACCTTCCGAAACCAACACCCGCTTGAATGCTACAATCGCAACTTCGACCATATGAAGTTCCGGTTGGCGGGTGGTCAAGTGTTGCAATGCCAAATTGGGTTTGACGATAATGCGAATAATCGGGTTATTGATGTTCCGAGCCGTAAACCGCAGCAATTCGTAGGCAATCCCGGCGATGACTGGAATAAAGATCACACGGGACAAAATCAGCAGCAGAAAGGGTGGACGACCCAACAACGAGAAAACAAACACACTGACAAATACTACTGTCAGTAGAAAAGCTGTTCCGCAGCGTGGGTGCTCAATCGGGTATTGTGCCACCACTTCCGGGGTCAACTCCGCGCCTGCTTCATAAGCATTGATGGTTTTGTGTTCCGCACCATGATAACCGAACAGGCGCTTAACATCAGGGATGCGCCCAATCGCCCAGATATAGGCAATCAAAATACCTAACTGGATGACACCTTCAATCAGATTGATGATAAAAGCGGCCATACCAATCGGCGCAGAGCCATCAGGCGTCAAACCAAGCAAATTACCAATCCAAGATGCCCCTGCAGTCGGCAGCAGGAAAAACAAGCCAATCCCGATAAGCAGGGAAAAAGCCACTGTTGCCCAACCAATTGGGCCATTAAAATTGACTGACTCTTCTTCCTCACCCAGTGCTACATCCGCCGCCCACATTAGTGCACGAGTGCCGAGGCCAAGTGCATCCCACAATCCAACGACACCACGCACAAAAGGTGTCTTGGCAATTCGTCCCCGATACAGTGTTGCATTCAAGGGCTGCTCATGAACAACAATCTGCCCATTTGGGTCGCGGACGGCAATGGCTGCCGTGTGTGCGCCGCGCATCATCACCCCTTCGATGACCGCTTGCCCACCATAGGAGAATTTCATTTCTCCTTTAGAATCTACGCGACTGTTCGCCCCGTTTTGTCCGTTTTGTGACATCCTATAAATCCTCTATTCAAATACCAGATCAACCATCCCAGACGATGTGATTTCCTGAATTAAAATTTCCCCAACAGGTTGGGTAAAAATCTGAACCTTTCCACCGACAGCACATCCGTCAACCGTGTTGCAACGCGCACCTTCCAGCGTTAAGGTATAAACACCCTCCGCTGATTCAATACCGATTGGGCGACCATAAAGATCGAATAAGGTAGCAATCTCCCCATTATCTGCAATACGGATTTGAGTTGGTTCGGCTGTCCGTGACCAAGCGACAATAAGCTGCTGTCCATCACTGCGCCTTAGGAACACTACTTCGGCACGCTCAGTCTGTGCATGCAGGGCTGATTCTACATTGTTAAATTCGCGGATAATCATTCCCCAAGCATCAAAGGCTGGACGACGAGAACTATCCGCGCGCAGTAGACCAAAAGCCTCGCCCCCTGGCGGCAAATTCCAATCATAGAATTTGTAGACTGCCATCCGTTCCGCACCTGCTGCCACACCCAACGCCGCCGCCTGCACCAGATAAGCTGCCTGCTGATCCAGATCAATCTGATACTGCGGGCGAACAACCGGCCACAGCGGGTCATCGGTTGGCCCAGCGTTCATTTCGGTAATCCAGATGCGTTTATCGGTCAAGCCATACTGGTTCAGCAACTCGCGCGTTTGCCGCACAATATCATAGACCGTTTCAGATCGGAAATAAATATGCAGGCTGGCAATATCGAAGTAATAATTGTTGGCAACCGCTTCGGGGTCAGATGTAATACGTTCCAATAAACGGTCAAGGTACAAACGACGCCCCGCATTCAAATCATGCCAGTAAGTCATACCTGCTAGCAGGATTTCAGCATCAGAATTACCCTGTTTGAGCGCCAGATAGGCAACTTTGAGCATCTGGTAGTAATCATCCAGCGTACCCTCGAACTCAAAACCATAAGTTTCGCGGGTGATGTCTGGTTCGTTCCAGATGATAAAACGACTCACGCCGCGTGGGGCATAATACTCGGCACTCTTACGGACAAAACGTGCCCACAGGTTGCCGGGGTCATCGACCGGCAAATACAGCCCGCGCGGCACCCCCGGCCCGGCTGTGCCATCCGTTGCCCAAGCAGGTGTATGTTTGAAAATAGCTACGACTTCACGGTCACAATCCTGCGCGGCAGCTAACCAGCGATCATCGACATTGAGTGTGTACCAATCGTCAGAACCTTCTGGCTGATGCTGCGACCAATCGAAGATGATACGTTCCCAACCGGGGTGAAGTTCGCAGACTTCATCGGGCAACCAAAAACCTTCAACAACACCAAAGATATTTCCAGCTTCCTGAGCAGAGAGATTGGAAGAAAACAACCATAGGCAACACAGGATAAGGATTTTTTTCATTCGCTTATCTCTGAAGGCAAGCGGGCAGCGTTCCACATATGCTCAAACTGACCAACCCAATAGGTAAACCAGCGCTCCGAGTCTGTCCGTCGCAGTTGGATATGCATCCGATTGCTGACCTGCTCGTTATGAAAACCAAAAAACTCTACCAGTATGTAGCCATCTCGCTTATCAGGATCAACCACCATCAAGCTAAATCCCGGCCCATAATCCAGCAACCGATAGGCAAACGCACCCTGAGCTTTCCAGGATGACACTTTTTCCAGTCGATTAATCGATTCAGCAATATCCGAAGGCAAATCCCGCATTCTGAAGGTTAGCCCTTCATCAAGCTGACGAACCAACAATTGGACAGCAGCGGTTTTGGCCGGGTCTTGAACAAGCACGCGAAATTCACCATCAGGATAGGCGAGTATTTCGTCTTTAATGAGCATTAAATTTTCCGGGCTGAGAACATTAATAGCAGAAGGGCCATAAATCCAGAATTTACGGACTCCCTTTAGACGCTCACCCAATGGGATAAAGCTGGTGCGATCATTCAAAACATCATCAGCACTGGCAAGTTGATGTTCCGGTGTACTGATGTTAAACACCAAAAGCCCAAGCGCAGCAAGGATAGCAGCCGTTTTTAGCTGCTCAGGAACAATATCGCCAACAGTCGTCAGGATGGCGAAGATAATTGCCAAGCCCGAAACAACATAGACATCAACATGCTTTCGGGCGCGGATATCCGCCAGAATTCGTCTTAAAGTCCTACGCATAACTACGAAATATCCTTAGGAGGTGTGCTACGGGTTATTATCCACGCGAACTGCGAATATCCTGCAAATTTAGTTGCAGATTGCGATGACCGTTCCACTCGTTGATTTCCAATTGGTATGCCACATCGATTCGATCAGGCATATTTTCCAGCCAGCCGCCCAAACCGAAGCCAATGGCATCCAGCGGCGGTTGGCCTGCCCGCGCCAACTTGAGTTTGAGATGCTGGCTTTCTTTCCCAACACCACGCGATTCCAGTACACGGACATTCCGGGACATCAACACGGGAGTTGGGTTATGATAACCCGTCGGTTCCAGAAGCAGCATTTCTGTTACTAACGATTCAGAGAGATGATGAATATCTGTTTCTGCGTCAATCTCCAAAGTCGGGAGTAGTTCCTGACCCGCCAGCCGATCTGTCGCAAGCTGGACAAGCCGCTGCTTGAGCGCTGGAATGTTCTGATTGAGCACCGTGAAACCTGCAGCCTGAGCATGTCCACCATGCCGTACCAGCAGATCGGCACATTGATCGAGGGCGCGCGTAATATCAAATTGGGGAATACTGCGGCAAGAAGCACGGCTTTCGGTTTCACCTTCTTCCATAATCACCGTTGGACGGAAATATTCTTCGGTCAGCCGTCCAGCAACCAACCCAACAATACCCGGTTGGAAATGGCCTGAAGCAAAGATTAAGGGCAGATCCGACTTTTGTGATTCGACACTCCCCCGCACAACTTCCTGTGCAGAACGGGTTAAATCCTGCCGCTGGTTGTTGAGTTGTTGAAGCTGTTCGGCTAGTTTGAGCGCCTCGTCATAATCATTAGCAGCCAACAAATTATAGGCGATCATAGCGCTTTCTAACCGTCCAGCGGCATTGATGCGCGGCCCCAGCGAGAAACCAATATTCATAGATGTGATGCCAGCAGGCTTTACACCAGAGACCTCCAGCAACGCCCGAATGCCTGGACGATTTGCACGACTCAACACAGCAAGCCCATGACGAACCAGTGCCCGATTTTCAATACGGTTCATGGGTGCAAGGTCAGCCACTGTGCCAATGGCAACCAGATCGAGCAACTCTTCAACTTCCAAACGAGGAGCTGGACGATCCTGTTTGGCGGCACGTAGAAGCGCATCCGCCAGTTTATACGCTACCCCTACCCCAGCCAGCATATCTTCCGGGTATTTGCAATCTTCCTGTTTGGGGTTAATCACTGCGTAGGCGTTGGGAATTTCCGGGCCGATGGAGTGATGATCGGTGATAATGATGTCCAGCCCAGCGGTCTTGCCCGCCTCGACATCTTCCACTGAACGAATGCCGCAGTCTACCGTTATAATTAATTTTGCTCCAGCCTGCGCCAGTTTAACCAGCGCTTGACTGTTCAGGCCATAACCTTCATCGACACGATGCGGAATATAGGGTTTGACAAGAGCGTTCAGCGCAGTGAGTGTTTGCACCATCAGCGCGGTGGAGGTTACACCATCTGCATCAAAATCACCGTAAACGACAATTTGCTCATGGTTCATGATGGCCTGCCGAATGCGGGCAACAGCAAGATTTACACCCTTCATCAAGAAAGGGTTCGTATTTTCATTGTGGGCTTCCAAAAAGCGGCGTGCTTCGTCCGGTTCGGTAAAGCCCCGGTTGTATAAGGTTTGTGCCAGCACCGGATGAATTCCCCGGTATGCAGCTAATATTTCAGAAGCGGCAGGTGTGGCAACCAGCCAACGTTTTGATAAAGTAGACACTCGATAACCCGTTGTTTAAAATAAGAACTTAACCTTAAAGTGGATAAGGGGCAAAAGCCCCTTGTGCAAACCACATGGATTAATAGTAGCACCTTGCTTTCGCCGATACAACTAAACCGGAGTAATCGTAATGGCAAAAGTCGTATTTATGGGAACACCAGATTTCGCCATCACTACCCTACAAAAACTTATTGAGCACCACGAAGTTCTTGGGGTGGTTACACAACCTGATCGTCCAGCAGGACGCAATCGTCAGTTACAACCGCCGCCCATCAAACAACTGGCGCTTCAGCATGGCATTCCGGTTTTTCAGCCTGAGAAAATCCGTCGAGCAGAAGCGATTGCTGAACTTAAGCAATGGCAACCCGATGTATTCATAGTAGCTGCATTTGGTCAAATCTTGCCGCAAACTATTCTTGATATTCCAGAACATGGATCAATCAATGTTCATGCTTCACTACTCCCACGCTGGCGGGGTGCTGCACCTATTCAGGCAGTTATCCGGGCGGGTGATACTGAAAGCGGCGTGACCATTATGAAGATGGATGCCGGACTGGATACCGGGCCAATGCTAACGCAGCGTTCTATCCAACTGAGCAGTGATGAAACCGGACAATCCTTGCATGATAAACTGGCAGTTGTTGGAGCAGAGATGCTGATTGAAACCCTCCCCGGTTACTTAAGAGGTGAATTTGTGCCTAAAACCCAAGATGAAACACTGGTCACTTATGCGCCACAAATCGAAAAAGAGGAAGGCAATATTCGATGGGAACAGGATGCAGTTTCAATTGAGCGGTTGGTGCGTGCCTTTACACCATGGCCCGGAACCTACAGCCATTGGAATGGGCAGCAGTTAAAAATTCTCAGCGGAATGGTGATTGAGGGTAAGGCAGAACCGGGTCAGGTGGTTCAAACCCGCGATGGGATCGCAGTTGGGACAGGCAAGGGCTTATTTTTGCTCAAACGCATCCAGCTTGCAGGGCGCAAGGCCATGACAGCCGAAGAATTTGTACGGGGTCAGGCTGATTTCAGCGGCGGAACGCTTAAGCCTTGATCGTCGTCGAACACAAAACGAAGACATGGCACAAGATCGGCAGCAGTTTTAACAGGTGCTTCGCAATCCAACAGTAAGTAACGTGCTGAACGCTTGGGAAAAGCATGGGTATAACTGGCAAGCCGAAGTTGTTGTTTGCCAATTTCGGCAAAACCATCTTTTACACCAATGTGACCAGCGACGAGGACACGCTGTTCCATGGTTCCGGCTTCGGTAAAATACTGTAAAAAGTTTTTGACTGTTTTTAGATATGTGCCTTCGCCCACATCCAACTCATTTTGGGAAAACAACGTGTTCCACATCAAGTCAAAATCGGTGTTCTGCCCACTCAGGAACAGGACGCGCAACAGCTCATTGTAACGTAGGTCATCCGGGCCAGTCACCGCCAGATACCGCTTGGCCTGTTCTTCGTAAGATACACCCGTGAAATGTGAATAGCCACGCTGCAAACTAGCAATATCAAACTTTTTGAGTTCCGTATCGGCGAGATCAATCAAATTCTTGTGATTCAAATTACACAGACGATCAACATGCTTGGACGAAGCAATATCTGCGCCTGCACCTGCGTGGGTAATCAAAACCCCAGCTTTGGTACGGGCAAAAAATGGCAGGCTGGCAAGAAAATCAAGCACCGATTTACGGTTTTGAGGAGCTTTATAGCGCTGATCGAGTCGGGTCAAGGCAGCTTCAAAACGCGGCGTATATTCAATTGACCCTTTCGCCAATGTCAAACCATAAATATGCGGGAGTTCGTGATTGCCCAGCAGCATGGTCACGCGATCTTTGCCCAGTTCAGCTTGGAGAGCCATGACATCAAGCAGCATGTCCAAGCTTGAGTCGAACTCTTCGAGCCCCTCACTGTGGATCAGATCACCGCAAATAATGAGACGATCAACCACCCCTCTGGATCGCTGATGCAAAAACAGGTCACGCAGACGGCGGTACACATCCCAAGCGCCGTGCAGATCAGTCACGACCATCGCAGTACCGCCCGTCAAATCAATGATCCGTTGAGACATCAGCAACCTCACAAAATCCTAACAAGAATAGCAAGGGCGAACCGCTACGGCTCGCCCTTCAACACCGCATCAAACGGTATTGAAACCTAGTAGCCTAAAATATTCACAACATCCTGTACGGCTTTGGCGCTGACATCAAGCATGGTCTTCTCTTCGTCATTCAAATCCATCGTAATGACCTTCTCGATACCTTTCGCACCCAGCACCGCCGGAACACCGATATACAGACCATTATAGCCATATTCACCATTTAGCAGAACGGCGGATGGAATAACACGCTTCTGATCGCGTAATACAGCTTCGACCATTTCGACCGTGCCTGCTGATGGGGCATACCAAGCACTCACACCAATAAGACCGACGATCTCCCCGCCACCGTTACGGGTACGTTGAATAATGGCCTGAAGTTTGTCTTCAGCCATTAATTCACGCACAGGGATGCCCGCCACCGAGGTATGACGAGGCAGTGGCACCATCGTATCGCCGTGTCCACCCAGCACGATACCATGAACATCACGCACACTGACACCCAATTCCTGGGCAATAAATGTTTTATAGCGCGCAGTATCCAACGCACCAGCCTGTCCAATCACCCGTTCACTGGGGAAACCACTTTCTTTCAAAGCGACGTGGCACATTGCATCCAAAGGATTGGAAACAATGATAATGATTGTATTAGGGGAATACCTGGCAACCTGTCGGGCGACTTCGCCAACGATTTTCTGATTGGTTTTAACCAATTCATCACGGCTGGGGAATTTGCCCGTAACGGGGTCTTTTTTGCGAGGGACACCGGCAGTGATGACCACAACATCTGAATCGGCGGTGGCTTCGTAGCTGGTTGCACCAACTACATTAACATCAAATTTCATGACTGGAGCAGCTTCCAACAGGTCTAACGCTTTACCCTGTGGAACACCTTCAACAATATCGACTAATACAACATCAGCCAGTTCTTTGCTGACAATCCAGTGGGCACAGGTCGCGCCAACATTGCCCGCGCCAACCACTGTTACCTTCTGACGAGCCATAGTATTCTGTTCTCCATTATGTAATATGAGCGAAAACGGGAAGATTATAACACAAACCGGAGCATGTTCAGACTTGTACATGCTCCGATGGTGCTATACGAATAGAGGGGAAATCACGGTTTACTCGTAACGGTCAAGCCATTCGGGTTCGCCCCACAAACTGGAGAGGAGCAATTCACGAACAGCCACCATTTCCTTTGGCAAACGATCATAAAGCTTGATGAACAATTCCTCGTGGGAGAGAATTTCGTTCTTCCACAACTCCTTGTCGATATTCATCGCGCGGTTGAAATCCTGCTTGGTGTACCCCTCTAAACCTTCCCAGTTAAGGTCTTCGTACAGGGGTGTACGCCCCAGCGGCGTTTCCAAACCAGCGGCACGAGTCCGGGCACGGGAGACAATCCATTGCAAGACGCGCATATTGTCACCAAAACCCGGCCACAGGAATTTGCCGTTTTCATCCTTGCGGAACCAATTGACCAGGAAAATACGGGGCGGATTAGGCACATAGCGTCCAAATTGCAACCAGTGATTGAAATAACTCGCCATGTGGTAGCCACAGAATGGCAGCATGGCGAATGGATCACGACGTACTTCACCGATTTTTCCCGCTGCTGCGGCTGTCATTTCTGAACCCATCGTAGCGGCAAAATAGACCCCATAGGCCCAGTTGAAGGCCTGGAAGACCAGCGGTGCAACCGAACTGCGACGCCCACCAAAAATAAAGGCCTTGATCGGTACACCTTCGGGATTTTCCCATTCTGGATCAATCGACGGACACTGGCTTGCGGGAGCCGTAAAGCGCGCATTGGGATGTGACGATTTGCGACCTGAGTCCGGCGTCCAAGGTTGACCCTGCCAGTCAATCAAATTAGCGGGTGGCGTATCTGTCATCCCTTCCCACCACACATCACCCTCTGGCGTTAGTGCAACGTTGGTAAAGATGGTGTTTTGCCTGATAGTTTCCATTGCATTGGGATTCGTCTTGAAGTTTGTCCCCGGCGCAACGCCAAAGAAACCAGCCTCAGGATTGATGGCATGAAGTTGCCCATCCTCACCCAATTTAATCCAGGCAATATCATCGCCAACGGTCGTTACCTTCCAGCCTTCAAAACCTGCCGGGGGGATAAGCATCGCGAAATTGGTTTTGCCACAAGCACTTGGGAAAGCGGCTGCAACATAGGTCTTTTCGCCATCCGGGGCTTCGACACCTACGAGCGCCATATGTTCGGCCAACCAGCCTTCATCATGAGCAATGTTGGAAGCGATACGCAACGCGAAGCATTTTTTCCCTAGCAGCGCATTACCACCATAGCCACTACCATACGACCAGATTCCGCGTTCCTCTGGGAAGTGGACAATATAGCGGTTATTGGGGTTAGACGGCCAAGGAATATCCGCCTGCCCTGGAGCCAGCGGCATACCGACCGAATGTACGCAAGGCACGAATGGACCATCTTCACCCAACACGTCATAAACTGGACGCCCCATGCGTGTCATGATTCGCATATTGACAGCAACGTATGCGGAGTCGGAAAGCTCAACACCAATGTATGAAATATGCGACCCCAACGGCCCCATGCTGAAGGGGATGATATACATCGTTCGTCCACGCATACAGCCATCAAAGAGTACATCCAGAGTCCGGTGCATTTCGCGCGGTTCTACCCAATTATTGGTCGGGCCAGCCTCGGTACGGCTCAGGCTGCAAATAAAGGTTCGGTCTTCCATACGCGCCACATCACTGGGGTCTGAACGCGCAAGAAAGCTATTGGGACGCAGATTTTCATTGAGCTTGATGAATGTACCGTTCTCTACCAGAAGATTACACAAATCATCGTATTCTTCCTGAGAACCGTCACACCAGTGAACGTTATCCGGTTTGCACAGCGCAACCATTTCCGCAACCCATTCGCGGAGGCGCTGATGCTGAATATACGGCGGAAAATCGATATTGGCCTTTTCTCGAACAGTATCAGTGTGGGATTGTTGAACCATGAGGGCGTCTGTTCCTCTCTACTAACAGCCTCGATCAAACAGTTTTCATTCTAGGACGGAACGGTAACAACTATGAGTGAGTATTGCCTGCTATTTCATGTGATTTTTATCACAAGGTATTTACTTCCCCACCATCAGCCGCTGTATGCAAGCTAAGATGCAGCACTGAGGCAACGTCCACCAAGTGCCACTTATCCCCTTCGCGTTCCAGTGTAGTTATTGAGGTATTCTCAATACGTTGATTATTCAACTCGGAAGCATCGGGGAATAATTTCAACAGGAGCATTTTGATTGCACCCCCATGTGATACCGCCAGAATTTCTGTTACATCAGTATTGGCGATCATATCCTGCCATGCAGCAAATAGTCGTGCCTGAAAATTACGACGAGACTCGCCCTGTGGCACACAATAATCCCAATAATCGGCGTTAAAGGCTTCCCATTCACGCGGGAACGTTGCCATCATTTGCTCACGGGTATGACCCTGAAAGATGCCAAGGTTGAATTCCTGCCAACGGGAGTCAATCCTGGGTTGCAATCCCAGAGCATCCCCAATGGTTGTCGCAGTTTCCAGCGCGCGTGGTAAATCACTGGTTACAATTGAGCCAATTGGCTGATGACGCAAATGTTTAGCCAACAACCGAGCTTGAGCAAAACCTTCAGCATTCAATGCAACTGGCAAAGCCCCCTGCCAGCGCCCGTCAATATTCCAATCGGTCTGCCCATGCCGGATGAGCAACACCCGTTTCACTTTTGTCATTATACTCCTGTATACCCCATCTTGTATGATCGCCTGGTGTGCAGGGTTGACGCGCCTCTGTTCTGGCGGCAAAATAAAGAGGCGTGCCAGCATAAACTTGCATTTTTAGCAGTCTGTTGAATCTGCACGATTACAAGCTCACTCTATTGTACCAATTTGTACAAATCAAGGAGCAAAAATTCAGTGAAAGTATCCGAAAAAATCAGTAATAACCCCAACCCAGCAGTATTAGGCATGTCGATGGTAGCAGGATTGGGCGTCACATTGGTGATGGTGGCGCTGGGTGTTGGCGTTGTGCAGGGCGAAGCCGCTGACAGCAGCACGATTGGGTTACTGTTCGCAACAGGTGTAGCACTCTTTATTCTGGGTGCTATCGGTTGGTTCGGCCTGACCCAACCACACAAGCACTTTGATGACATTGATGTACCGAAGGACAGCGGACATCATGGTCACGAAGAACATCCTGCTGAACACACTGAAACCGAACACGCCCACGCGGAGCATCACTAATTCAGTGAGTGGCAATATTCCTGAGCGTCAACCCATTGGTGATCTGTTCACAGGTGTGATCTTACAATACGGCACAGAGCAGTTATTAGCATCTGCTCCACAGCCCAATATAGAAATAACCTTCAGCGGCACCTTTGTGGTACGCTATGGTATTCGATTCTTAGGCAAACCACATCAGTCGATTGTGCCAGGTCTGGTTGTGCTGGATTATGGCGATATGCTAACAGGTGAAGAAGCCTGGGAATTCCTGCTCAAACGCAGCAATTTGCATCCACGCGCTGAGGTAGTTGGCTATCGAAATGATGGCAACGAGGATATGGTTTTTCTCCGCACACTGGATTTCGCCGTTCAGCCACAAGTGTTGATTTATGTTGACGAATCGGCAAACAAGCCCCTCGCCAACCCTTCCGCGCTGATTGCTCAGGCAACTGATAGTTTGCCTGCACGATTGCCAGCATATTTACCCCTATACCCCACATTTTCAGATTGGCAGGCGAAGACTTCATGAGTGAACTGGATACTGTTTTCGAGGATAATCTCCCGCCTGACCATCGTTCCGGCATAATCGCAGTAGCCGGACGCCCGAATGTGGGCAAATCAACCCTCATCAACCGCATTCTGGGGCAGAAAATCGCTATCGTCAGCCCAAAACCACAAACGACTCGGCGTCAGCAGTTAGGGATTTATACAGTAGAGCGTGGGCAAATCCTATTCATGGATACACCGGGATTGCATAAGCCACAGCACAAGCTGGGTGAATTCATGGTCACGATGGCTGAAGACGCCCTGAAAGATGCCGACATTATTCTATGGGTGCTGGATATTTCAGTTGAGCCACAGGAAGCAGATCGCCACATCGCGGAAACCATTGCGCGACTTCGCGGCGAAACAGAACTCGTGTTAGCCTTGAATAAAATCGATCTGGTTGACAGCAAAACCCGTGAAGCGCGGTTAGCAGCTTATGGCGAACTCATTCCCAATGATGCGGCTGTGCTGGTCAGTGCAGCAGAGGGAACGGGTGTCACTGAATTGGTCGATTTTCTAATGGATAACCTACCTAAAGGCCCGCGTTATTATCCAATTGACCAAGTGAGTGAAGTGAGCCAGCGATTCATCGCCGCTGAGGTCATTCGCGAAAAAATCATTCTCAACACTGACCAGGAAATTCCGCACTCGGTTGCCGTTGAAATAAATGAATACAAAGAACGTTCTGAAAAGATGACCTATATCAGCGCCATCATTTACGTGGAACGCGACTCACAGAAGGGAATCATCATTGGCAAAGGCGGTGACATGATTAAACGATTGGGAGCAGAGGCGCGAGAAGAACTTGCCACTATGCTGGGTACACAGGTTTATCTGGAACTGCATGTCAAGGTATTGAAGAACTGGCGCGGTGATGAGGACTTGATGCGACGGTTAGGATACAGGATACCCAAGAAAGAGGATTAGTTTACTCCTTTTGTTCCTTCATCTTTTGATCTGCATCTTGAATAAACTTTAGGAGCAGATCATCGTCGACCATAAATGGGCTGATAAGGCGTTTAGCAAGATTCTTCTTCTCTTCAAAAGGCCAGCTCTTCCATTTATCAAATACCCATTTCTCAATAAAAATACGACTTAAAGCTATCTGCCAAATTTCTCCATTAGGATCTATCCTCATTTTCCAACCTTCGGCTCGCTCAGGATAACCCCGTTCAATTTCCATAGCAGCCAATGTGCTGACAATCTGTTCAGCCATTTCAGCAATAAACGGACTACCAGAAATAATTGGATCAATCGGATGACGCGCAAACTTTGCGTGTATCAAAGCCTTATGAAGCGCCAACAACTTGTAGTAATCCGAGACTTGGAAAACAGCACTCATAAATCTCCGCAAAAGCTATTTTATAGCAATTTGTTTAGTTAGATACGACCGCGCGTTATCTACATCACGGCCTATCTGGTCAATGAGTTCCTGCAAGCTGTTGAATTTGGCTTCGGCGCGCAGACGAGTCTCGAAGGTCACTTCTAGCTGTTCCCCATAAATCTCACGGTCAAAGTCCAGAATATAGGGTTCAACTGTAATAGTTGTGCCGTCGAAATGTGGACGGACACCCACATTGGTCGCAGCCATAAAGCGTTCTTCGCCTAGCCGTACCCAACTGGCATAAATACCATTCGCAGGGATAACCTGTTCTGACCAAACGGCTGTATTGGCAGTAGGAAATCCAATCTGGCGACCCCGTTTTTCGCCATGTACCACCTCCCCTGTCACAGAGTAGGCGCGCCCTAACCATTCGGATGCCTGCTCCACCTGACCAGACTCGATTGCACCCCGGATGGCAGTGCTGCTGATCGTCAAACCCTCGGCAGCAATCAGATCAATTTCGTGAACACTGAAGCCATTTTGCGCCCCCTGCTCTTTCAGGAAAGGCACGTTGCCTTCGCGCTTGTATCCCATTGCAAAGTCCGAACCAACCCAAAGGGACGATAATTTGAGATAACGGAGCAGTTGACCGACAAAATCAGCGGCGCGGATGTGGCGCACGTCATCGTTGAAAGGATGAGTGACAACATAATCCACACCGAGTTCCATCAGCAGATTGGCTTTTTGCTCGGCATTAGTCAGATAATAACGCCCATGTAACCCCCGCAACACAATGTCGGGATGGGGAAAGAAGGTCAAAGCCAC
Source organism: Anaerolineae bacterium (assembly GCA_019912965.1). Classification (GTDB taxonomy): domain Bacteria; phylum Chloroflexota; class Anaerolineae; order Aggregatilineales; family Phototrophicaceae; genus CFX2. The sequence continues at coordinate 31,557 of JAIOHM010000083.1, read as the reverse complement.
CGCCAGACGACCGGAAGCCCGCGCTTCTTCTACCAACCGTTTGATGAGGTGCTGATGCCCCCGATGAACCCCATCAAATACACCGATGGTGACAATGGAAGGCTGCTCAAGAGCGGCATCTGACAGGTTGAGGAGATGAGGCATGGCTTTTCCTGTTGAGTACACACCGTAAGGGCGTCCTGCAAGACGCCCCATTCTATTCCTGTATAGAGAATACCTTATGTGGTCGCCATAGACCACTGAAAGCGGTCAGCACAGCAACCAATTGCCCGGTTGGATCGTAAGCAAAAGCTATTTGATCCTCAGTAACATCTGCCCCCGGCACAGCCCGTCCATGCCGAATATTTTCAACATCAGTGGGGGTTAGATGAACAAACGGATATTGTGCCAGAGCAGTCGGCGGGTCGATCAAATACTGCGACCAATTCGCGTCATTTAACAAGTCATCAAGAGTAATCGCCTGTTCAAGCATAAATGCGCCGCTGGCACTTCGCACCAGTCCGGTTAAATGTGCACCAACACCGAGGGCTTCACCCAAGTCATAAGCCAAACTGCGTATATATGTTCCAGCGCTGCATACTACATCAAGCGTCAATTCTGGTAATGACCAATCAGTCATTTCAAGACGTTCAATCATTACTGAACGCGGCTGACGCTCAACCGTTTCACCCGCCCGTGCCAGATCATAGAGTTTACGCCCGCCCTGCTTGATGGCACTGTACATGGGCGGCACTTGCTGAATATTGCCACGAAAAGCGCCTAAAGCCTCTTCAACATGCTCTCTGGTCATACCAAAGGGATCACGGGTTTGAAGGATTTCCCCTTCGGCATCATAGGTATCGGTGGTGACACCTAACCGAATGCGAGTCCGATAGTGCTTGGTAGAGGCCATGACATATTCACTTAGCCGCGTCGCGCCACCAATGCAGATTATAAGTACACCTGTTGCCATCGGATCGAGCGTTCCAGCATGGCCGACTTTCTTCAGCTTCAGCCCACGCCGCAATTTCGCCACTACATCATGGCTGGTCATACCGGCAGATTTATTGACATTCAGAAAACCGAAAGGTTCAGCCAAGTGCCTCACCTTGTTTTAAAGCAATCTGCAACAACGGCATTACCTGAGCCTGTACTTCGGCCATAGTGCCTTCTACAGTAGCCCCAGCAGCCTGCTTATGTCCGCCGCCACCTAAAGCAAAAGCTACCGCACTAACATCAAAGCCGACCACACTGCGAAAACTCATCTCTACCCGGTTATCCGATTGTTCTTTGAAGACCACCGCAATTTTAGCTTCTTCAACGCTGATGAGGGTACTCACTAAACCACCGTCGGTCATATCATCCAGCCCAGCCTGCTTCAAATTTGTCTGGGTTACGACAGCCGAGATGATCCCATCTTTGAGTTCAATGGAAGGGAAAACATGCTTCCACAATTCCAGATCGTTGTAATCGCGACTAACGAGGGTTCGCTGTATAATTTCGTGGAGCGGCGCGCCGAGCAGCATAAGTTCACGGACAATTTCCAGGGTTCGCGGATTAACATTGCTGGTGCGGAAGCCAATCGTATCTGTGACCAATCCGGTTAGCAACGCAGCAGCAGCAGACTGCGAAATCGTCCCACCCATATGAACCAGCCAATCATACACAATCTCAGTGGCTGAAACGGACTCAGGAGCGACCAGATAGATGTTGCCGAAGAATGTGTTGGTAGCGTGATGGTCAAGATTGATGATCTTACCGCTGTGTTCGCGACCATATGCACCCACCAGCCCGGTGCGTTCTTCGTCGCTGGCATCCACCGAAATCATCAAATCCCATTTGCTTACAGTCAGTTTGGAATAGACGGTTTCTGTACCTGACAGATATTCGAGAAATTTGGGAACGCCGCCATCGACAGCGGCATCCACATTCAAACCCCGTTCTCGCAATGCCAACGTCAGCCCTAGAAGTGAGCCAATAGCGTCTCCATCGGGCTTGACATGAGTTACAACCAGAATACTTTCAGCGCCGAGTACCGCCTCAGTCGCTTCGTTCCACTGTGTCTTATTCGTCATCGTCAGCTTTCAATTCCTGTACGGGTTCCGGCGGCGCAGGCGGAATATCCAGTGTTGAAAGGATGCGGTTAATGCGTTCGCCATGCTCCAGGGTTGTATCCCAATGAAACCGTAGTTCAGGTGCATTCCGCAGCCGAACACGCTTGGCGACTTCACGACGCAAAAAACCTTTCGCTCTTTCCAATCCAATCAGCACCTGTTGCTCACGGCTTTCATCACCCAATGCATTGATGTACACATTGGCAAACATCAGCTCATTATCAATACGAACATCGGTTACGGTGATATTTTTCAGACGCGGGTCGGCCACTTCACGAAGCAGTAGTTCGCTCAAAATCTCCTGAATGCGTTCACCCATGCGATCCTGTTTGATTGTCATAATAACCTCCTTCAGCGAGGCTACCCCAAAACAAAGAGGGGCAACAGCCCCTCGATTGGGGTTTCCCCCGGCTACAGCCGTCTGTTTTTAACTCACACGTTCTGTCACATAGAATTCCAGAATGTCCCCAATGTGATAGTCATTAAAGTTGTTGAGAGCAATACCACATTCGAAACCCGAACGCACTTCACGGGCGTCTTCCTTTTCTCGTTTGAGCGAAGCAACCGTCAAGTTTTCACCCAATACTTTGTTCCCGCGCTTGACGCGAACACGAGCATTACGGCGAACTTCACCTTCCTTGACATAGCTGCCAGCAATTTGCCCAGCTTTCAGCTTGAAAAGCTGACGCACTTCTGCTGTACCGATTACTTTATCAGCATATACCGGATCAAGCAGACCATGCAGCGCCAGTTCAACATCTTCCAAGAGTTTGTAGATGATGTCATACTGACGAACATCTACCCCTTTCGAATCGGCTGTTCGACGTGCTGCCGGGTCAATACCCACCGTGAATCCGATAATGATTGCACCAGATGCACTGGCAAGCATCACATCATTTTCGCTGATATTACCAATGTCAGAGGTAAGGATACGAATGCCAATTCCGCTGTCATCTTTCTCCGCTAATTGTTTGAGCGAATCAATGATCGGCTGTAATGTACCCTGCACATCGGCTTTTACGATCAGGTTCAGTTCTTTAGCCTGTCCAGCGTTAAATTGTGCAAAAACATCTTCCAATGTGAATGCTGGTCGATCTGGCTGTGCCCGGAGAACCGCATCAGCATCTTTACGATCCTCAGACATGTGGCGGGCAGTTTTGTCGTTCTTGACCCGCTCAAAAGTGTCGCCCGGTTGTGGTGGTTCACTCAAACCCAGTACACGAACGGGCACAGATGGCCCAGCTTCGTCCAGTGGCTTACTATTTTCATCAAACATTGCCTTGATGCGTCCGTAAGCCTCGCCTGCGATCACCACGTCACCCCGATGCAATGTACCATTCAACACAACCAGAGTCGCCAGTGTTCCCTGGCTGGGCTTGACTTGGGCTTCCAGCACAATGCCTGAGGGGTCTGCTTCGGGGTTAGCAACGATTTCATTATCATCAGCAACCAGCAGAATAGCTTCGAGAAGGTCATCGATACCCTGACCCTGCTGTGCGGAGACAGGAACAACCAGTGTGTCTCCATCCCATTCATCGGGTGTAAGACCCACTTCAGAGAGTTCTTTTTTGACGTTTTCGATATTGGCGTTGCGTTTATCGGTCTTGGTGATAGCGACCACAATCGGAACGTTAGCGGCACGGGCATGGTTAAGCGCCTCACGGGTTGTGGGCATTACACCGTCGTCAGCGGCCACCACCAATACAGCAATATCGGCACCCTGTGCACCACGTGCCCGCATAGCCGTAAAAGCCTCATGACCGGGCGTGTCCAAAAAGGTTATGGGACGACCATTATGCATTACCCGATACGCGCCAATATGCTGGGTAATACCACCCGCTTCACCAGCGGCAACAGCAGCTTTACGAATAGTATCAAGGAGAGTGGTTTTACCGTGATCAACATGACCGAGGATGGTCACGATGGGGGGGCGACGTTGAAGACTTTCCGGTTTTTCGTCGGTGTACTTCTTGCGCCAGGTCTGCGCTTCAGAAGCCTTCTTTTTCTCTTCCTGAACAGCTATAACAGTAGCCGACTGCGGCTCGAAGCCCATCTCTTCAAGAACAATAGCCGCTGTGTCGAAATCAACCTGCTGGTTGATAGACGCCATGATGCCATTTGCAATCAAGCGTTTCATTACCTCAATCGGACTGGCATCGATCAACTCTGCCAACTCACGAACGGTGAGATAATCGGGTAACAGTACAGCCTGTTTTTCCTGTGCCATATCTTCTGCCTCCATACTTATGGAGCGATAGGCCAGGAAAGAACGGTTATGTTCCCCTCGTTTGACCTATCGCATATAATTTACTGGTGGTGCTGAGCACCTTCTCTCGATCATGGTTCATGCCCATCATGGTTTGGGCTTCGCCTGTCGTAGATATTCACGATCTTCCGCCGTCAGTATTGTCCGCAGCGCCTTGTTTAAAATGTCACTCGTCATGGCACGTTCCCAGCAATTTTCCCGTTCACAGAGATATGCTCCACGCCCATTGAGTTTCCCACTTGAATCAACCTGAATACCCTGTTCAGTACGTACCACACGCATCAATGCACGCTTGCCGGCTTTTTCACGGCAAACCACGCACGTTCGCACGGGAATATGCCTGGCTCGTGGCTGCTGCCCGGTGGTCATGGGCTATTCGTCATCCCACTCATCAACGCCCCGCGACCCCTTACGGCGACGCTTGGCAATGACCTGACCAATTTCTTCGTCGAAGATGAGCTGGCGACGCTGCTGACGTTCCTTCTTCTTTTCCTTTTTCTTTCCCTTCTTGCCAGGCTGATTGTCCTCCATCAGGACTTCTTCATTGGCGTCCTCGTCCTCAGTGTCGTCATCTTCGTCCAGAATCGGGACGACTTCTTTCTGAACAGGCTTTTGAACTGGCTTGCGAGTCACCACATGCTCTGGCGATACAATTTCCGGCTCATCAGCAAAGGCATCCAGAACAATATCTGGTTCGACCTCTTCAAGCTGTGGTGCAGCAACCGCTTCAAACTGCGGTTCGATCCGGGTTTCAACTACCGGTTCAGGTACAGGAGCATCGTCTTCAGGAATGACGACCTTATCCAAGGCTTCCTGCACACGCGCCAAGGAATTATCTGGCAAGTCTTTTAGCAACTGGCGCAGACGATCTTCGTCAATTAAGAAACGCCACATGATTTCGCCGACGTTTTCCAGCGGTTGCAGTGCTTCAATAATTTCGTCCGGCAGAGCAAGTGAGCCAATTGGCATGGCAAAGGCAGGCTGCGGCAAGGTCAATTTGACCGAATTAATTTCTGCCATACGTGCTTGCCGTGCAGCATCGCGGGTCGCCAGCATTCGCCGTTCGACAATATCGGAGAAGCGCGCCAAAGCACTGAATTCTTCTGGGGCAATAGCCTTGTTGGCCGATTTCTTCTCCAAAATGCGGCGGACATCATCCAGCATTTCGGTCTGTTTAGACGGCAGGTCAGCCAGTGCAGGATGATGCAGATTATTGAGCGCCTCTTGCACAGCTTCGGTGACGCTCTTGATATCAATACGCCAACCTGTCAATTTAGCGGCAAGGCGCGCATTTTGGCCTTCACGCCCAATTGCTAATGAAAGCTGATCGTCCGGCACAATGACAACTGCTGTGCGTCCCTGATCAGGGTCATCTTCCAAATAAACCCCACTCACGCGGGCGGGGCTAAGTGCTTTGGCGATGAACTGTTCCTGATTAGGATTCCACTCGATAACATCGATTTTTTCTTCGTGGAGTTCCTTGACGATGTTTTGGATGCGGATACCGCGCATCCCAACGCACGCCCCTACTGGATCAATGCCCTCCTGAAGTGCAGCCACTGCCACTTTAGAGCGATAACCAGCCTCACGAGCGATATTTTTAATTTCCACCTGCCCATTAAAAATTTCGGGGACTTCATATTCAAGAAGACGGCGAAGCATATTACGGTGGCTACGGCTGACAACAATTTGCGGGCCACGATTACTGCGCTTGACTTCCATCAGATAAGCACGCACTTTGTCATGCGGCTTGTATCGTTCGCCCGGAATCTGCTGATTACGCGGCAGAATGGCTTCTGCGCGTCCCAAGCTGATGGTAATCATCGTGGAATTAACGCTTTGCACCGTACCCGTAATCAGATCACCTTCGCGGCCAATATACTCGTCAAACAGGGAATTCCGTTCAGCTTCACGGATTTTCTGTAAGATCACCTGTTTGGCAGTCTGTGCGGCGATGCGACCAAATTTCTTGGTTGTGCCCTCAACCTGCACCATCACCATATCGCCGAAATTGGACTCAGGGTCGTAATAACGCGCCTTTTCCAGCGTAACTTCAGTGTGTGGATTGACAATACTATCCACCACTTCTTTTTCGACAAAAATGCGCGCCCGCCCGGTATTGGGGTCAATATTTACTTCGACACGCTGAGCCGCGCTGGCACTTACATCACGCCGATAGGCAGAAATCAGTGCTGTTTGCAATGCCTCTAATACAACTTCACGAGGCAATGAGCGCAGCTCGGTTATTTCATTAAATGCGACTTCAAACTCGCTTTTCATACTTCCTAGCTTGTGCTCCCCCTCACAGGGATTTTAGCAACCTTTATTCTATCATACGACAAAACGCTCAAATCGTCTCTACTTGAGCACGGCAAAAGATACGAAAAAAGTGGGGGTTGCCCACTTCTTTCTTCACCAATGTTCTGATTGTATCACGCCGATTCTCGCCTGACAAGACCAACAAACCGGTGCGATCATTTTATCCGGCGTACTACATAGTTTATCCGACTGCCTCTGTGACCTCCGGAGTAACTTCTGAATCAGCCGGGGACAATTCCGGTGTTTCTTCCTGCTCTAGTGGGGCAATCATCTCAACAGTCACTTCGGGCACTTCATTTATCACACCGGGTACACCTGCCGGGATAAAATCAAAGGGTGCGAAGCGTACAATACGCCCTGCACCTGCATCGGCCACAAATACACTACCCTGAGCATCAACCAGAATACCCCCAATACTATTGAATTGGGTTGTATCCAGATTTTCGCGTCCTAATTGGCCAAATGAACCCACACAATTCCCAGCAGTATTGTAGACCAACACTCGACCAGCATCCGGGTCGGTCACATAGACCAAGTTACGTGCAGAATCAATCGCCAGATAGGGTCGATTACCCAAGTCATCAAACCAACCCCGTACACGGAAGTTATTGGTTTGTAGTCCATCTGCTCCGACAAATTTCAAAGCAGGCAAACCATCGGGAGAAAACACCGAGACACGCCGATTCCAGGTATCCGCGACATAGAGTAAACTATCGGAACCAACAACAACCCCGCTTGGTTCATCAAGTTGACCGAGGTTGCTACCACCACTACCGATATCACGCAGATATGCCCCTGTAGCTGTGTAAACACGAATGCGTTTATTGCCTGTGTCAGCTACATAAACCTGCTCTTGGGCATCTACGGCAATGGCGCGCGGCCCCCAAAGGCCATCAAAAGGTTGTGGAGCTGCGGCCTGTCCATACTCGCCCCGCTGCCCCCAGGATGTGATAAATTCACCCGTCGGAGTAAACACCTGAACACGATAGTTCCAGGTATCAGCAACGTAAATGTTGCCACTTGGGCCAATAGCTACGCCGTTGGGACGTTCAAACTGACCTTGCTGTGATCCCTGACTACCGAAATCAAAAGCAAATGTACCATCCGGGTTAAATACTGAAATACGATGGTTAAATTCTTCCGCCACATAAAGCTGTCCATCGGCATTGATGGCAATCTGTCGTGGACGATTCAGCGGAGCAGTCTGCGCGCCGCTGGTATCGATAATCAAGTTAGCGGCCAGCGGTTGCCAGTTTTCATTGCAGAGGTTGACTTCTTCTGGCGCACCTGTAAAGGCTGCGCCATCGCCCACACCCAAGTTCCAGACCTGAGCGGCAATATCCTTGCGGACGAAAACATACATCCGGTCAGAAACGGGCCATTCAGTAATGCTGAAATCACGCCCTAGAGCAGTGCCATAGGTTGTGTAATCCCGTGACCACCAGATGTTCCACATGCCTTGCCGAATTTGCGCTGCCTGCGGATTTTCCGGCGAAAAATCAAAGGTGTTGATAATTCGCTGCGGCGTCAGGTTAAAGTAATCCTGCATCGGCCACCACAAACGTGGATAATCAAATTTATAGTAGCGATCTTCCAGCATCGCTTCTACAGCAGCACGATTCTCATCCCCGACAATCACAACTGCTGTATCATCCAAACTGCGTGGGCTGGGGTTCTCCCCAAGATAAACGGCATTCTTGAAATTGCGGAAATACCAAGCTCCCGGCCAGGAAATCTTGAAGTCATAAGCGAACTTCAATTCCATACCACCCGTGATGCGCTCACTCAGTTCCTGCAATTCTTCCATCACACGCTTATTGGCAGGTGCCCCATGTGCATAAACCAGAAACTCAGTTGCGAGATCGTAGTTAATGAAAGATGCCATCCACGCCGAACGGAAAGTAAGGAATGACAGAAAGATGAACGACACAACGCCAACCATAATCCGCAGTTGTACCCAACCGCTGGTTTCGACTAAACGCCAGACGAAATAGAAAGCGCCGAAAGCAATCACAATGCCAGCAAACCACTGGAAAGTACGCGTAAGCTGTACCTGTTCGAGACCACCTACCCCATTTCCCACCACAAATGGTGAGATCAACTGCACCCCGGCAACAAACAAAATTGGGAGCAAAAGTAAATACTGCCAATTACGTTTCCAGAAAGCATGAGCATCAATCCGTTCGACAAAGCCTCCAAAATACCATGCAGCCAAAAAGATCATAGGCGTTGTCATATGCGTAGCCAGCCAAGGCATCTTTTCCCCAGCCAGCGTGTAAGCAATCAAATTGAAAACTGCCCACCATGATACAAATAACAGGAAGGGCATTTCCTTTAACTTCTCACTGGCGACATTAAACCAGGGCTTTGGCTTACGTGAAGCACTCTCATCGAGCATTCCGCCTAATGGTTGTTCTTCACCGTTTATTGACGGGTTTAGCTCTCCAGCTTCATCAATTGGGTCATAACTAATAAATGGTTGCTGCGCTTCAAGACGATTCCGACGATGACGCCAGTAAATCCCCAAACCGCTCAACATCGCCAGAACACTACCAATAACCGGCAGGAATTCGTAAAAAGGCATGATGAGGACGAGATAGTAATACTGCGGCTGATTGCCACGCCGAACGGCCTGCTGTTCCAGCCAATAGCCAAGACTGCCGATCATGCCTGAACCCAAGCCATTGATATTGGTGAAAACAGTCGTAAAGAAAAACACGAACAAAACATGGAAAATCGCCGCGCTGATGAGCCAACGTTTCCAGTTCCAGAGTAAGCCCACCACGATCATAACCAAGAAAGCGGGAGCAACCGGCACGAAAGAAAGCAAAATCTGAACGCTAAACTGCGTTAGATCAAACTGAACAAAAGGTATGGCGGCCTGTACCGCCGAGGCCACCTGAGGAGGCGACATGGGACTGGCGTTCATCAGTTTCATGATGACAGGCGTTCCCCAAGGCAGAATTAATGTACCCATCAAGATGAGTATGTCAAATTCCGCAAAACGGTACAGCTTACGCCACAAACCAGAAGCCTTCAAATAAGCAACGAGAGCGATGATCGCGAGACACACTATCCAGAAAAGATACAACGGCCACGCCACATAAGGCACACCTATCGAGACTGCGCCATCTTCACCGGGTACAACAGGGGCGGAGGTTGTAGACGAATCCTGACTAAGTACATGTGAGCGTTCTTCGACAATGACGAAGACAGCAGCAAATACGACTGTCAACGCGAACAGCAACACCATTTCCATCCAAGGGATGGAAGCGGTGCTACGCCGGAAAGCCCAAACCATTGTACCAACCACAAACAATACAATGATGACCGCAATAGCAATTGTCCACCGAAGCAAACTGGTAAATTCCAGTGAGCCTGATCCTAATTGCAGTGCGTTATCCAGCGGGATCAGCGAAAGCACGACATACATTCCCAGAGCTGCTACCCCACCCAGAAGTGCCGCCAACGACACAAAATACATCAAGGTTTTGCCGGGCAGTTTGAAAAAATGCTGCCCCATGCGTACCAGCCAATACAGTGTGAGAATGCTGCCGAAAATGGCGATATACATGAAGGCTACTTCTTTAGTCGCCAAACTCGCCAGCATAGCCGCTGAGAAGATGTATAACCAGCGTGCCTTACGCCGTAGATGCGCTGGCCCGTTTAAGTACATGAAGGTGCAGTACACCATCACCAGCGTATAGAAAATCGAGGGTGTATCTTCGCGGATATAGCGATTGTAGTAAAGAATCAGGGGTGATATCAGGAACATAATTGACGCGAGAATCGCGCTCCATCGCCCTAACCAGCGCCGGAATAGCAATGGAAACATCACCATCAGGATACCCAGAACTGCTGGATAAATCCGCGCTGTGAAGTCGTTATCACCAAAGAGGAAATAATTCAGCGCAGTGACATGGAACAAGATCGGCCCATGCATCAACGGGGTATGGGCAAAATTACCGCTGCTGTATAAATCCCAGGAAAATTTGGTGTGTAGACTCTCATCATGGCTCATCACCCGGTCGCCCAGAATGTAAAACCGGGTAAAGACCGCTAACACAAAAATGAGAATATAAACCCACGTTTCCCAATTCAGACGAAAACGACTGGTCAACGTCTGTTCCAATGGGTTAGTTGTATAGTCTGCGAAATCCTGACTAATGCTTGCCATAATGCCTCAAAAATTCGTCGCCCTATACACATTCCTCTCCAAGTCGGGGAGAAAATAAGGGGAGATCAGGTTAAGGTGTATTTGCCACATCCAAAGACGGGCCGACGGTTTGTTGTCCCGCTTCTGGTGTTACTTCAGTGCTGAGTTGTAAGGCAACAACTGTGCCTTCGATATTCGATGCAGTGCTGCCAGGTGTCGCCCGCAGTGTCAACGGTGCAGGTTGAGTGGGCGGCGCGGCCAGTGTAATGTGGTTACTACCCATCGTCAACGGTATTAAGAATAACAGGGTTACAACCAATGCCACCAGTCCATAATGCAAGGAGTATGGGGCAGAGAGTGACCGAGAACGGGCGCTATGGTTATGCATTGCCACCCAAACACGGCTGAAATCCGGCTTAAAACCAGCACCAATTGATGGGATAGCATTTGCTAAATCGTGCACCAAATCCTGCTGCTGAAGGTAGACAGCATAACAGGTTTCGCAGTTATCTAAATGCCGCGAAACTTCCCGACGCTGTTTTATGGGCAGTTCATTATGAATGTAGGCTACCAGGCGCGATTGACAATACATACAACGCATCATGATTACACTTCAATACCAATTAACTCTTCCAGCAAACTTTCACCTGTTGGTTGCAACGTCCCACGCAATCGTTCATGCGCCAAGCGAACGCGGCTTTCAGCAGTCTTCTGCGGGCAACCAATTACTTCCGCCATTTCCCGATAAGTCAACCCATGTCCATAACGCAGTACAACTGCCTCACGGAGTCGGGGGGTCAGTTCGGAAAGTGCATTCTCCACCATTGCTTTCACATCGCGCTGCGCCAGTTTCGACTCCGGCGCTTCGGACTTCGGCGCGGGCAAATCCGCAGAAAGCAAACTGGCAAAATCCATCCAGGGCAATCGCTTACGACGGTATAAATTTCGGCAGCGGCTCAGAGCAATGGTATACAACCATGTTTTGAAGGATGCACGGGTTGAGTCATACCGTTTCAGGTTCTTAAAAGCATAGACAAACGCTTCCTGTGTTATATCTTCAGCATCCTGTCGATTCACCAACAGTCCATAACACAGACGATAAATGATGGGCGCACACAATTCATACAGGGCAGCAAAAGCAGTCTGGTCACCATTCAGACAGCGCGGGATGAGCGCGTTAATAACTTCAGGTTGCTGGTTCATGCTGTATTCCAGTTAAACGCTGCTTATGCGGTCAATCGATGAATATACATACCCAACTTTACTTTTCCTCACTACTGCTCCTGCTGTACCCCATCATACACATCCTGGCGCACCCATAACACCATTTCGTCAGCAGGAACACCCCCTGTCCGGGTACGCCGCTGTAACCACCATGCTGGAAGATCGATGAAACGAAGGCTACGCAAATCCCAAGTGCTACTAATCGTAAACCGTTGACCAACATAACTTCCGCCCAGATCAGGCAGTTCTAACACAGCCGGTAATAATACAATCTCCTCCAGTTTACCGCCCGCTGCATCCGGGATAAAGCGCGCATTCGGGAAATCACGCAGCAACCAAGCAACCACACCATCATCCGGGGTCAAAGCGACAATCGGAATCTTGGGAAAACCGCCGGTTTCTCGCGCTGAAAACTCCCACAATGTCTGCCTCAGCAAAGTGGTATCGCCATTGATGGCCTGCCGATTCCATAATTCTACGGGGTCAGCAGCGCTAAAAACCGCTGCCCGCCATCCACCGCTCAAACTCGTCACCAGCAAAAACACCATCATTCCCAGCAAACCACCGCGCGTCGTCATGCCGATGCCCCACACGCCCGCCGCCAGGAAATAACCAATCACGGTGAAGAGAATAATGATAATAACCCACACAACATTGATTGAACCGCTGAGTTGGGTGAAATCCAGCGGCGAATCCGACAGGAAAAGCAGAGAACGCCCTAAGGCCTGCCCATGTATGGCAAACATACCCAAAAGTGCAATCATCGCCAATGCCAGCAACCAGCGACTCCATTCCGGGGCACGCCACCACAATAAATCACTCGGTTTTGTCAGCAGTTCTGCCGCTGCCGCGCTACCCAACCCAACCAGCGGCATCACAAGCCACAAAGAGTGTTCTGCCCCTACGCCCGCATAAATGATGCTCAACGCAGTACCGAAAATTGCTAACCCCGCCAAAAAACGATCTACGGTTGAAAACCGATCTTTCTGAATAAGCCACCAAACGGAAGCAACACCCAGAAAAATGGTAAAAGGCTCATAAAACAGTGTGATCTGCAACGGAAAGATTGCCGGGATTTGTGGTCGTGGTGTGGTTAGCCCCCGCACAGCAGTGTTGAGCAGTTCACCTATGATACTCAAACCTGCCGGGTATAACATAAACTGTGTGCCCACTAGAAAAACGACCAATCCAGCGATGGGCAAGGCCCTACCCCAAGGCCAATCATTCAGCCTTATGAAGCGAGGTGGTTCAGAATTTGCATCTGTCTGTACATCCCGCATTCGCAACCAGAAAGCAAAAGAAGCAGCCAATACCAGCACCAACACATAGAATGGGCCAGTTGGGTCTGTCAGAAATAGTGTGACTGCCAAACAAAGGATTGTGCCAACCGCATAACGCTCCTGCCCCATCCGGTGGTAACGCCATAATGCCCATAAACCGATTAGCACTACCAGCATCGTCCAAACAACCGGACTATCTGTCCGCGTTGCAACAAGCATAACAGGCGAGAAAACCAACATCAGACAGAACATAAATGTTCGTGCCCGCCCTAGTAAATCCCGAAATAACAGCGGCGAAAGCAACAAACCAATCCCAGCCAATACTGTCCAAATACGAGCCGAAAATTCAGATGCCCCTAACACGGTAAATGACAGACTGTGAAGTGCGAACAGCAGCGGACTTTCTGGTGTAATTGGGCTGCCGGGGGCTTCAGCATAGACGGTACGCCACGCAGCTAATGCCTGCCGCGCCTCGTTGCCCGTCATTGGCACAGAATCTATCTGTGCAATACGCAGTATCACCGCCAATGCAATCAGCGCAATATAGGCAACAACCTCGACACTGATGGCGATTTCCCGCCGGGTGATGATTTTGGATTCCTGTCCTAACGCTTGTGTAGCGCTCATGTGTTTTGCTCGATTGTCTATGCGAAATATTACAAGTTCATGAACGGATACATACTTTTAAGCCCTTATTGGCTTACCGCCGCCAAGTCCGGATCTGTTACCCGATAGAACACACTTAACGGACGACCCCCGTCATCGGTCACAGCGCAAACGGCTTCCAAGTTTTCGCGGAATTTATCTTCCCCGGCACTGCTGTAGGAGGCACGTTCACTGGCACCGTAGAAAATATAATCAATACTATACTGCTGGATAATCTCCTGAGCGCTTTCCCAACGCAAATCGGTGTATAAAAGTGGGATGTCCTGCCCGCGCGAACCCGCAACCTCATCATAGGTTGCACCGCGCCATTGACGTTCGTGGTTTTCCCAGCCCAACACAATTGGCACACCCGTCAACCCGGCCACACGCCCATAGCCGGAGTTATACGCTGGGCCGAGCGCTTCCGCAACCACCAAATCAGGTTCAAGCGCCAAGCCCTCAAAGCAGCGAATAGATTGATAATCGCTGGCCGAAACCAATGTAGTACCACCATCGAGAGTCAGTGGTGTTGGGTTGAATGCGCGACCACTTTCGATAAACATCCGCTGGTGGATACCAAATACTGGATAAAGCAAACCTAAACCGACCGCAACAAATGCCACTACCCCAAACAAGCCGCGTACAACAGGCATAGGTTTTGGAAAGCGACTGTCACTTAACACGCTGAATACAGCATAGGCGCTGGCAACACTGAACACCACCCACGCCTGCAAATAGAATTTAAAAATAGTGTTGATGCGAGTGCCAAAATTATCACGCAGATAGAAAAATTCTGGCGTCAGCACCAAGACCAAACCAATCAAGGCAACCAACAAGGTAAAAGCAGTGGCGGGTGGATAGGTAACCACAATGCGTTCTTCACGACTAGCGGGTTCATCAACCAATTCGCCATCATCAAAGGAAACTTTTTGGCTGACAGGCATTCGGCGCGGGAACAAACGACCGATAATCAGAAAAACCCCACCCAAAAGCACGAAAGCGGTCAGCAACCCTTCAGCACGGCGGCGGAGCACCAACGGAAGCGCATTATTGATGCCACCATATTGATCGGCAAAGCGCAGCACCACTTCATATAAAGCTGGCGTAAGCATTGCAACCAGCAGCATGGTGAGCATAACAATAGTTAATGCTAACAGAAGGCCGCCTGCCCCGATCAAGCCCATTCGTCGGTTGAAACGCCAACCTCCACGCCAGGCTTCAACCATCAGAAAAAAGGCGAGAATGAGGATAAACGGACCGAACATGATAAAAAAATGCTGGAAGAAGGTGGGAGCGATTATATTGGGCAGTAAACCGGATGCCTGTGACCGGAAGCTAATGATAAAAGGAAGATAGAACAACACCATCAGCCCAACAATCACTGCCCCAAAACGCACAAGCGATAGCAGATCAGCGGTCGTTAGACGCCCCTGCCCACGCATTAATCGCCGCAATCCTTCCGCTCCAACCAGTGCCGCGAGATAAATCGGCCCATCCCAAGTATTCAGGAATACCAGCGCACCGATACCCAGTGCATAGAAAATAGTTTCAAAAGTATTGGGGGCACGTCCCAAAAGCAGCACGTTCAGCGCCATACCTAATGCTAACAATACAAACGGTAGCGCCAATACATGTGGATGATTATCCGCAAGCAAAAAGCTGAACTGTGGGAACTCATCAATCGGCTGTGCATACCAATCGGGTTGAACTTGCCCGTCAATCTGGTAATCGTTCAAAACACGACTGGCGCGAAACCACCACCAAAATTCCCATGCAGTTGGGTCAGGTTTGCCGGAGCCGAGCGTAACAGGCTGGTCATCTGGAATGCCCGCAGACCGCGCTTGCTCACGCTCTGGATAAACCTCACGTGCCTGCGTTCCCGTCAATGAGAGATACCACTCCGGCGCAATCTTGGCCTGATAGGGATATTCAACCAGCGCCATCTGAAAGTTACCCATCAACACAACCATAACAGTTGCCAGAATACCCGCTGCAAGTGCGGGCAGATGCGATGCGCGAGGCCTTTCTCCATCAGAGGCATCTTCATGTTTTGAGCCATCAACCGGATCATGCAATGCCCGTGAACGCACCAAATTGTAGACGACACCAAAAGCCGTCAATCCAGTTAGGGCGAATACCATCGAAATGGTCATATTGAAGCCAACTGTGCTGGTGATACCACTCATCATCGAAAGCATCGCCGCCATCAGGTAGCCAAAATAGTAGTAACTGATGGAGTAGTCGGCCATCCAACCATCGTTCGGGGGCAGTACTGGGCTTCGCATAATGCTGCTGATGAACATTAAGTCCATCGGTTTTTCAGTGTTGGTCAGGCCATTCTGATGTGCCCGTACTAATGTCCAACCCAAAAGTAGAACCACAAACAATACCTCGGCAGCAATTACGGCTGAACGGTTCTCCCGCCACCAAGCCCGCCAATCAAAACGCTCGGGAGCACGAAAATAAACGGCCAGCGAAACACCTAGAACAACTAGCCATGCCAGCAAAATGCCACCATTATCGTTCCGCAAGAAACCGAGACTAGCCAACAACCAGAATGCAAAACCAGTCAGCAGCATTCCGACCGCGCGTGCCAATGTGTAACCCCGATCAGGCAGGCCGCCGAACAGGCGGGTACACAAGGGCAATACTGCCGCTCCTGCCAGCGTGACCAATGCCCACCAATTGAAGACAATCCAGCCCTCGCGGGCGATCCAATCAAACACCACCGGGCACTTCCTCGTCTAGATCAAACTGTGCATCTTTATTCACTTGATATATGCGCGCCGCGCCCTGTTCGTAAACTACTGCCATCATTCCCTGCTCAACCATCATATCCAACTTTTCCAACCCAGCCGCCGGATAATAGGCTTTTTCCATCGCGCTGACGATCACATAACTGACATCATAATGCTGAAGGATCGCCCAGGCTTTTGCAATATCGGTTGTGACGTAAAAAGCGTTCACATTAGCGACACGCTGCTGTACCAAGCGGGGCAGCGGATCGAAAGTACGCTGCTGGCGCTGATGGAAATTCCAGCCCACAACAGATGGCAATCCGGTATTGATGGCAATCCGGGCTTCCCAACGATATTCACGGTCAGCTCGACCTTCCATAATGGTTGGGCTACCCACCACATTTTCCTGTAACCAACGAATCGCTGCATAATCATCCGCCAATGAAAATGGCGCAAGAGTTGGGTCAGCCTGAATTAAATTCGGGTCACCTTCAAATAACCACGAATACTGCATATAGGCCATACCATCCAACGTTAGCGGCACATTGCTCATCGTTTGAGGCGGTTGCGGTGTCATCCGGTCAAGTGCCCGTCCGCGACTCGCCATCATGGGATAAAGCGCGGCTACCGACAACAACATTCCAGCAACACCGTACCATAGCGTGCGTGGCAAAACCGGCCAATAACCCGAACCTTGAATAAGCCATGCCAGCGCCGCACCGCCCACTACACTGAACAACAGCCATGCCTGAATATAGAATTTGAATAAGGTGTTCTGCCGCCCAATGTCTCCATCAAGAACGATATATTCAACACCAAGAGTCAAGCCCACTGCTAATCCGGCCAATGCCAGCACATAGCGCATCTCGCGCGATTGCCCCTCTCGAATGAAAAGCAATGCAATCCAGATCAAGAATGGAACAGCTACAATGGTAATGGGTGCAGTCTGGCTCAAGACAAGTGCGCCTAGCAAAATCATGAAGATCATTACCAGTAGCGCAACAACTACCATACATTGCCCGCGAAGTGACCGCACATAGACACTTCGCAACCATCGTCCAGTATCCCAAACCAGTAGCGTGAAGAGAATGAACAGAAACAAGCCATGAATGGTCATGTACGACCACATCTGGGTACGAGGGCCGCTCCAAGGTAAAGCCCGGTTATAAACCGCAGCATACCAGGTTGTATAAGGCAGCACCGCGATAAAACTCAAAATCACAAATCCGCCCACACGCACCAGCAAGGTTATCAGTGCGCGCCGCGTAAGCCCTATCCGGTTTACCCCATAGCCAATGCCCCAGAACCAGCGCCACAATGTTGGTGTGCCCAATGCCCGCATCGTGTTAGACGTTTGCATCACCGCCCATTCCGACCATTTCGCTTCAGATGTGCGCCGTAAAGTCAGCCACCAGGCAAAACCCAACCCCAAAACGCCCAACAGCATGAATGTGACCCAATCCCAAGTATTGGTTGCCCGGAGCATTCCAATGACAATCGCTCCAAAAGCCAACGCCAGGAACATAGTCCAGCGTCCACGCGGATCGTTCCCAGCCAAAAGGACTTCATTGAGCACAAACACCATCGCCATAAACATCATGGGCATGGAGATCATATGGGCGTGTAAATCGCCATAGAGGAAGGTGAAGAAAGGGAACTCGGCAATCGCGGCATCCGTGCCGTTGGAAGGTTCACTGATGACACGGGTTGGCGCCCAATACCACCGATTCGGGGCAACACTAATGGGGTCGCCATCGAGTAGACGGCGCAAACCTCGCCAAGCGCTCAGCCAAGGGGATGCCGCTTCTTCAGTAGCACGCTGCGTAATTCGAGTCAGCTCATCACCCTGAGGGGTCTGCCCAGCGTGCTGCTCGGTATATTCGCGGATCAGTTGATCCTGTACATAGACCACCTGATTGTAACCGCCCATATTCAACAGACCTTCGCTGATGAAAACTCGCGGTGTATCCAGATTACCCAAGACAACTGCCAGCAGAAACGCCGCTACACCAGCAACCCAGGGATTACCCAATCGGCCCTTCTTGGGCTTCTCTTCGACAGGTTGGAAACCCTCAGTTTCGCTTTCGTCGGGTAATTGAAAATCACTAATGGTTACATCAGGATTCAGCGCTTTATCCCTAAATGCACTCACAAGATTAAAAGCTACCGAAAATGCTCCCATTCCAGCCAGCGCAAACAATGTGGGCAAAATCAGGTTATAAGCAATCGACGGCATTATCCCAAGCAGCAAAACAGGCGATCCGACGATTACATAACCAAAATAGTAGTAGTTGATATAGCCGCCAGATTGCCAGGGATCAATTGGTGGAAAGACACTACTCCGGAGTACCCCATTAAAGTAGGCAAAATCCATCGGCTTTTCACCGCCGAAACTGACATGCCATAAATCAGGATTGCTCAAGCGGATGACCAAAAATATTGCGAATGCCAGCAGTGTTAATGCTTCGATCCAGGCTAAACGCAATGCATAGGCTCGCACATAACTCAGCAAATCTGCCCGCTTGCGCCATGCAACACCCACACTAAAGGCTGCCACAATCAGCAAGGTTGTTAGCACTCCGGTTTGCGACCACAACGGAATACGGGCACTGGAGATAAACCACGCCAACCAACCGACAATCAGCAAACCTGCTGCTTTGGCGAAACTGTAGCCCCGGTCGGACAAGCCGGGTAACAATACAAACAACAGCGGCCACACTACCCACCCAAAAACCATGATGGTTAGCCACCAAGCCAATATGGTGACGACAGGTTGGGTATTCAAAAGGCTTTCACTGTGAAATCGTTCTGACCATGTGCCATTCTGGTATTGAGTCCGGGCTAAGTCCGGGGGAAATTCCAGCAATGTCGGCACACTGCTGGCCGGAACAGAGTACAACGGCACAACATCTATCAGTGTTGAGTCGCAGAAATAACCCGCCGGACTTTGCATTTCGGGCGAAATATCGGGGTTACGGGGCAATTCCGGACACGACAAAAGCTGCGGCGCAGCCTCAATCTGGTTCAGTGTCACGCTATTCAGGACACTGTGCGTAAATTCGGTCGAATAGGCATCCGTCTTGCGAAAGATGAATACGGTTGGATGATCGTAGACATGGAAAGCTTCTTCAGCCTCGAACTCATTCAACCATTTTGGGGCGTTATAAGTGGGCAAATACTGATCTGAAACCTTGATTGGCCCAATCTGGAAAGTGGACTCAAAGGTTTCGATCAATTCATAGCCTAGCTGACCACTAAACAAGGCATCATAAAAACGCATGGTCATCGGCCAGCGATAGGGAATGCGCGATTGGGAATCATAGCGGCGATTGGTGGAGATAATCAGATAATCACTGTTATCCAGCCCTCGCTGCATCAGGTCGCGCTTGAAAGGTGTTTCGTCGTAGTAAATTTGCAGTGCCTGCGAGTGCAGTTGGGTATACCACAAATCCAACCCGCCACAGTTCGTTGGGCCAGAGAGTCCCGGCGGCGGATCATCGGCTAATGTTACATCAGTTGGGAACTGGCAAGTCTTGGGCAGCGAGACTTCATCCCACTCCCCTTCCCAAGCAAAAACTGGCCCAGCACTAATCACTGGCCCACCAGAAATCACCTCAATTGTAAAAACGTAACTCTGCCCCTTTTGCACTTCAAACGGCTGATCAAAAGGAATGTCATAAGCTCCACCCAGCACCGAATTTTCGCGCTTCAAATCCGCAGTCAAAACGGCTTCCGCCAAGATGATGTTGCTTTCCGGTGGGGCAATGCGAATACGTAAAATTTCATCGCCGGGATCATCATTGGGGTCACCCAAATGAGGCGAATGTACGGCACGAATTACGCCGTCCGCAGGCGCAATGAACATCTGCGTAAATGGTTGTCCACTTTCATAACGAGAGGCTTGGGTCTCAAGGGGAGTATCATTCCCACCACCACGATTCAGCACCGTGATATTCACCAGTGGAGCATCTGTGCCTTCAACCGTCATTGAAAAGTCAGCAGGCAGATTTTCCGCTACCCAATGGGTTGATTGAGCGGTGGTATGCAAATGACGATAGATGTTGGTGAACATGATCGCCCAAGCAACTGTAAAACCAGTTACACCGACCAGTGCGCCCCAAGCAGCTAATTTACGCCACGCGATTTGTGATTGTGCCGCACGGCGAACCAACTCTACTAATCCCCAAGCCGCCAGCACCGCCAGTACAGGATACATCGGCAGATAGTAACGCATGGACATAACCCAAAGGTTGCCCAGCCAGCCGAAATAGACCAACACCCAAGCAAACAGCAGCAGGTTACGAATCCCACCTGCCTTACCACGCACCAACAACCAACCACTCCAGAGCCACGAACCCCACCCGGTTATGCCAAGCAGGATACCCAGACCCCACAAATTCATATTGGTAAACGCAAACAGGTAACGGGTACGCCCTGCCCACTGCCAGTTCGGCGGCGATTCAGCGTTTCCGCTTACAAGATGCTGCGCCTGACCAATATCCTCCAACCAGCGAGGATTGGGTATAAGACCGAAAAATCCCGGCCCAGTAAAAGCATAGGGATTAAAAATACGAAAAATCAAAAAGGTGAGCAGACCCGCCAATGCCAGACCAATGGTGGTTGACGCCAGAATATTCTGGCGTTCGTTCCAGGCCATGCGGGCATCGAACAGTGGCAGCAAGCGCAGCCCAGCAGCCAACAACAACAAACCCACCAGCGGGGCAGTATTGATTCGGCTCGCCAGTGCTGCACCGAAATAGATACCAAATTCGATATATGAACTCAGTTGGCCCGAATCCTGCACCCGTACTGCTGCCCATATGGTTAAGGCACAAAACAGGTTGGCGATGGCATCCGATGTCCAGAAATGGGATTGCTGAATGGGGAAAGCTGCACAGGCATAAAGCAAGGCCGCCAATATGCCAACCCATTTGCCATGCAACCGGACACCAATAAAGAAGACCACTAACACGACACCCATATCGGCCAGTGCAGACAAAGCCCGACCAACCAGATGGATAGCGGTGTAAGTTCCCCATACGGGTTCGCCAGTTACAGCGATTACCAAATCAGCCGACCAGCGCACCATGAAACTTGGCAGCGTGCCATAGACATACAAACCACTGCCTGTATTGTTGGGATTCATGGGCGAACATTGGGCATCAAAGAAACCACCACGTCCGCCTGTATCCGGGTAGCGCGCCAGACAGGTAGCATACTGCTCTTCAATGGCGGCATCGGTAAAAGCCAGCGGGCCACCCATTGATGCCGCAACACCGGAAAGGAATCGCTCATCGGGATGCCAACGTACAAAGTCATCCCAGTTCTGTCCAACGAAGCGGAAATAGCCGCCCATCAACATAACCAGTACCAGCAGTATGCCTACCAGTACGTCGCTACGCGTCAACCCCAAATTCAATGTTCGCTTTTCAGCCGGACTTGCAACTACTTCCACCATCGTCACCTACGAACGTTTAACATGCCCATACAAATACACAGCTATAGCCAATATTCCTCAGAAACTTTTCACCCGGCAGCACCACTCTGTACCGCGAAATTGATTAATCCTTCAAAACCCAGTGCAGGGACTCGATAAATTGTGAAATCATCACCCGGTTTGTAACTGGTTACGCGCTGTCCATAGCCATTGGGGAACCATTCCCGCAGTTGTGAATCAGTGTCTATGTCACTCACTGAATAAAAGAACAACAGGTCTTTGGCCGGGTCAAGCATATACCTATCCGTTCGCTGTGAGGCATCATACAGGAAGCGCGGCACATCGTCACGTGTGACAATACCGTTCGGCCAATCCAGCAATCCCGCCTCAATTCCCACAGCCCGATGATCCCACCAGTATGGATAGGCGATCATAAACGCATTCCCGGCACTACCACCACTTTCCGCAAAACCCCGTAAGAAATCACCTGCTTCCGAATAAGGGGCGGGCGAAGAAATCAGATAGGATTGGGAGTAATCATCAAAATAGGTGTTTCGGTTGGCAATAAAGGCTAACATCACTATCAAGCCTGCTACACCCAACGCGGCTACTCTACCCCACTGCGCGCGCGTGACGCGATGGATCGAAACGACCATCATCCCTAATGGGAGTGCCGCGAACAAATAGGCCTCTGGCAAAGACCCACTGGCGCGGGTGGCGCTGGGGTTTTCAATCGGATATGCAATCGACAGCGCGGAAGGCAAGAGCATCAGGAACAGCATGATGGGCATTAACCAGTCGGCCACATCACGGCGCAGGAGCATTCGCGCCAGCCATGCCGCCAGACCCACAATCAGCAAAGCAGAGGTTAGCGGATCCATTGCCGGGCGATTCGGGGCGGCGTTAATCCAAGCTACATCCCCTTTCCAGTTGTACATCAACAGGGCATTGCGAATATTGCTCATCAGAATTGGCACATTCTGGTTAAAAGCATCAATCCGTTCCTGAAGTGTGGCTTGTCGTTCGACCGGATTACCGGCTTCATCGGTGGTCAGTATAATGTCATCGCCCAACAAACGCCCCTGCGTTCGACGCCAGAAATCGTTAGGATGCTGAATCGAGAAACCCAACAACGGCACAAATACGACCAGCGATATACCCACCAGTACGGCTGTATTAAAAATGAGCTTCTGCAAACCCCATTCGGGCTGGCGTCCAATAAAATAACGCAGGGTTTGAAAAACAGCGGCTAATACAATGCCAGCGATAATGACTGCTGGCACTATACGCATGGCCTGATAAGCATACAAACCAAATCCGAGTGCCAATCCCGTTTTGATGAAATCGCCCCGACGCCCGTACCGCAGCGCCCGACTAAAAAAGATAATGATAAGGGCGGTGAACAGAGTCGTCAGCACAATCCGCAATCCCAGACGACTTAAAGCAACATGCCAGTAACTTACCGCGACCAGCGCAGCCAGCGCCAGACCAACCACATTACCCAATTCGGGTTCATCATCCCCGATCATGGCACGCCCCAACCACCACATGATCGGAATGGTGATCAGACCCTCCAGGACTGAGAGAAATTTGAGCGTGAAAAAATTCATACCCAGACCGGGTAACTGCGAAAGGAAAGCCATGAGGTAAAACTGAATGGGTTCGCGCCCACCGTTGTTGGGGAAAAAGACTTGTGGCTGGCCATCCAGAATGCTTTGCGAGTCCAGAATTTTTTCAACATGGTCGCTGGTCATCTCCGGTGGATTTGAATCCAGATTGGCTAAACGGAGATATGCGCCTAACACCATAACAACAATCAGTATATACAGTGTGTAACCGGGCTTAATGCGGATGCCCCGCACGGCTGCCCAACCTGCTTGCAGACTCCAATTCGATGGGGCAAGGGCTGAGGTGATAAACCCAATGCTCAAAAACCAGGTGATAAGCCCTTCCAATCGAAAACGATTATCGGCTGTAAAGCCCAGCGTCAGTAAACTGAACAGCAGTCCCCCACCCAACATCAGCAAACGGCCACCTATGGTTTGCAATGCTGGCGTTTCATCTTCAATCACATCGGCGGCGGTGGATTGTCCGA
Organism: Anaerolineae bacterium; assembly: GCA_019912965.1. Taxonomy (GTDB): domain Bacteria; phylum Chloroflexota; class Anaerolineae; order Aggregatilineales; family Phototrophicaceae; genus CFX2. Next base: position 7,304 of record JAIOHM010000083.1, on the reverse strand, counting down.
CCGATTCACCATCCAGCCATTTTTTAATTTTGGGGGCAGCACCCAGAAATTCCGCGAAAAACCAGATCAGGAAACCGGTTAGCAGATAGGGAATCCCTACATCCAAACCAAACTGCTCGACTCGCTCCCTCGTCAGGATACCGCTACCATAGAGCGCAACCAGAAAGGCTACAATTCGTAAACCAAGCTGCATGAGTTCAATCTGAAGTTGACTGCGTTCTTCCGGCGTAAGCGGAACCGTTGCAGAACGCTCTGCCCGGCGTGGAATGGGACGCACAGGAAGAAGAGCCGGTACAACAACTTCAGAGGGAAGTGCCTCAGTTCGTTGCAACGTTGTGGTCAGGGCAGTCAGTGTTTCACGTGGCGCACGAAAAAATATACTGACGAGTTCTGCCAGCGTCAAATCTTCTATATTCCGCTCTATGGATTGTGGCGGATTAGCTGGAAGGTTTTCATCTGGTAGCGTTTCGCCTATGATTTCAGGTGGCGTATCCATGCTTCATCTTTCCTGGTGTTTGCGCCCTTTAATGCACAGATTCACAGTAGAGCGTCCCACTGGTTCGTTTATCTTATTTGGGCGATCAAAAAAATTAAGCACCTTCAAACCCAGGTTAATGGGGTTGAGCAAACTGCCGTCATTCTTGTCAAAGGTCGTGCGGTCGGCAGCGTTTGCCATTGACTTTGGCAGTGCGCCGGATTCCAGCAGCGGCTTCCCCAAACCATACACCAGATTGTGAATGAAGGGGAAACTGTAGTGAGTGAATGCGCGTTCTTCTTCCACGACAAATCCAGCATCCAGCACACTCTGGCGCAACTGTTCAGCCGTATACAGACGAACATGGTTCGCCCAGATGCCCGCCCATGGGCCACTGCCGATATGTTTATCAAACATGGTTTCCAGTGTCTTGTTGATCGGATCCCACCAGAAGGGGTAATTGGCGTTTGGAACCGTGATTGCCACTACCCCGCCCGGTTTCAGCACCCGATAAACTTCTTTTAACCCTTCGACATCGCGCTCGATATGCTCCAGAATTTCTGAGAGTATCACCCCATCAAAGGTGTTATTCGGGTACGGCAGCGCGTAAATATTGGCATTGGTCAACAATAGATTCGACAGATGGCCTACATTGTGGTGCGCCTTCTGGATAATCGGCCACTCCAATTCCAGACCAACCAGCTTACATTGGCTGACATAGCGGAACATGTTCAGATAAAAGCCACGTCCACAGGCGCAATCCAGGATTACCGAGTCGTCACGCGGTTCAATCCATTCAAAAATGGTGCGTACCCGTTTCTTGAAGGCCATATCAGCCTCGTTACGGGTCATGTGTTCAATCAACTTCAGGTCTACCATGTTTATTTCTGCCGTGCATGTTCCTGAAAGATCGCTTCGTACTGGTCAACCGTTTGCTGGAAGGAAAATATATCCTCGATTTCTTCCCGCGAACGGATGTATTGATCCCGGCTGTGGATGACCTCGACCAGAGCCTCACCAATCGAGCGCCAATCGCCCACATTCGCCAGTTTGCCCATACCCGTCGCCTGCACCGGGACACGTCCGCCGGGGGTGTTGGTCATAACGACGGGTGTACCACTCAACATGGCTTCGACCTGCACCAGCGCAAAACATTCGCTATCACTGGTCAGCGCCAGCACATCACAGGCGGCGTAAAAATCCGCCATATATTGCATATCGTCCTTCAGCCCCAGAAAGATTAACTGATTCTGGTACTGTTTGACCAGTTCCTGATGCCGTTCCCAAGTATCTTCATAAGCAATATCGTACTCGCCCGCGAAAACGACGCGGGCATTCGGGTAGGTTTGATTGACAACCTCCAGCGCCCGGATGAGCAAATCAGGCCGTTTTTCCTGCACAAAGCGCCCGGAAAACCCGATGATTGGCCCGCCGTCTTTCGACCATTCCGCCCGCAGTTGGCGTGCCCGTTCCATGTTCGGCGGGGGCATATGAATGGGCGGATAAATCGGCGTTACCTTGTCGATGAACGGTTGAAGATAGTACGAATGATCGGCATAATCCTGACTATAGGCAATCAGCCGAGCCGCTCGTTTAGCCATAAATTTATACATGGCAAACATGGTGTTGCCGATAAAGCGGTTTAGGCCGCCCTCTGGCAAAATCAAATCACCATGATGGGTCGCTACAACTTTGCGCCCGGCAGCACCTGCCAGCACACTCATCAGCGCGGTTTCCAGCATGGGTGTATGGATGCTGACGACATCATGTTGCAAGATCAGCCCCAAAGCCGCCCAAGGATAGGCGGGCATGACCATCCCGCGACTGATGGGAATGGGCGGAGTCCACAGACGCACCACACGAACCCCGTTATACATCTCGTCATCGCGCGGCAGTGAGATTTTATAGCGAGCGGTCAGCACGGTTACTTCATGCCCACGCCGAGCCAACTCCTCCGCAACCCGCTGGACGTGAATGGTTAGTCCGGTGCGATGGGGTACATAGTACAACAGGCTCATCAAGATTTTCAATCTGCGAGTCGTAGCTTGTGTACTCACATCAACATATTCATTGATCATCAGATTTTCCGCTGAGGTCGTCTGTTTCTCGGCTACTGTCATCCTGCTTTTCTGTCCCCTTTTGACGCATTTCCCGCACGCCCTGCGAAAGCTGTTCGAGAGTGATGCCTTCCTGAATAAAGCCTATCGCGCCGGTGGTAGCATGGACGGCCAGATTCAGGCCATGCACCAATACAGCAAAAGCGGCGGCTGTACTCCCCGGTTCACCGTAACCCATCGCCCCCAAAGCCAGCAAAATCGACAGCTCATAAGGGCCAAGATTACCCGGAACGGCGGGCACAGCAATCGCAAAGGCAGCGGCGGCGATATATAAAAAGGTAGCTGACCAACTCCCCTGTGGGTAGAAGGTGAACATCAGTATATACCCGGCAAGTGCCGAAAATCCCCAACTTACAGCCGTCCAACCGAGGGCGGATAACAAGGGCTTTAATCCGGTTAAAGGTTGGAGGCCATCCAGAAAGTGATCGAGCCATGCGGATAACCGGGAAGAAGCAGCCTTAACCCGTTCCAACGGAATCCAGCTTATAAGCATATTCAAAATGCGCTGGGCGGTGTTACGCTGACGGGCAATTAATATGAGTATACCGAAGCCAATGAGAGCCAACACAGCGGACACTGAAGCGGCTGTGCGGAGTTCATCCGGGACAGGGCCGCCTGCCAGCGCGAGAAGCAACATCACCACGACAGCTAATAAATCCAGCAGGCGTTCGAGGATGATGGTGCTGGCTGTTTTGAAGATGGGGACAGGGGGTTGGGCGCGGTTAGCAAGGTACATGCGGGCGACCTCCCCTATCCGCAGGGGGAGAACACCGTTCACCAGATAGGCGACATTCATGATGCTGAAGGTGCGCCAAAACGGGAGGCCACCACTGAGCAGGCCTCGCCAGCGCATGGCTCTGGTGAGCAAGCCGATGAGCAGAAAAAGGACAGTGGGCAGGATGTAGACGTAACGCGCCTGCGTCAACGCGGTTTCCAGCGCGGCGACATCTACCTGCCGAACAACAAAATAGATTGCGAGGAGGCTAACCGCCAAACCCAGCAACCCGATACGCCAGCGTTTCACCCGTGAGGAGTTCCTTGATGCAAAAGATCAGGTTTGCATTATACAACCCCTGCGGATTGCTTGCCGAGCGTCATTGTTTAGAGGCGCTAACAAGATGGGAAGCAAAAATACTGGTTATTAAGAAGAATTATGAATTATTACGGGACGGGTATTAGTTGATTCGCAACATGCGAAAGATTCTGCAAATGCGACAAATGCGAGACTGGCTTTTGTGCATTTTACGCCTAAGTGGCGGCGGCGGCGGCGGCGCGGACAATGGCGAAAGTGGGTTTGGCCGCCAATAAGCCTTTAGCCATCAGCCTACAGGAAAATACAGACAGGAATTTGCACAGATTGCATCAATTGCATGACAAAAATGTCGGGCAAAATGTCAGTGGTGAGGGGAGATGTCGTCAATGTCGGTGAATAGTTGCCAGTTACCAGTTATCAGTTTCCAGAAAATGCGGGAATGGTTTGCGGCGATTGCGATTGCGAAAGGGGTTTGCGCGCAAAGGTGTATTGCGGCGATTCGGGATTGGAGTGCTGCTGCAATACTTGCTGGATAACTGCCAGTTACGCGTTGCCAGTTTCCAGAAAAGACGGAACAGAATGTGCCTGCAAGTGTACAAATACAGGGTTCATTCATAAGAACAGTTTAGCAGGTTTTGAGGGAAAAAGGGTGACCAAATGGTACGTTTTTCGGGGTGGAAGTTACCAACGGTTTTGAGGGACAGGGATTGTTAAGGGGGTTAGGAGATGGTTGGTAAACGGTAAAAGGGGCTGCGGGAAAGCGCGCAACCCTGTGCATTTGTAGGGCTTTGAGAGCGATTCGGGTGTCAGAGCTGCCAGACCGAAACCGCAGCATTGGCCTCGGTCTGCTGCACATTGCTGATTCACAGCGGGACAAATTAGCGCAAATTTTCATCGCCGCAAGAGGCATCGTCAAATCATTGGTACATGCGTTGTGACAGGGTTCAAGGTAAGTCGCGTTTTTATATAGGTACAAATCTCAGCCATCGCTTGTTGAGCCTCTGGAAGGAGCGAAGCAAAAACCGGATAACAGTGAAACATGCCTTCCCCAATGTGCAACGTCACATCAACTCCAGCGTGTTTTGCTTTTTCTGCAAAGCGGGTCGAGTCATCGACTAGAACTTCATGACCCCCTGCATAGATGAGCACAGCTGGTAAGCCTTGAAGATCTCCGTATAAGGGCGATATCCAAGGCAAACAAGGATCATTGTTCCCGACGTAATAGTCACTGAAAACACTCCAAGAGTCTCGCGGGGTGAATGGATCCAATTTCTCGTTGGTTATCAGTGACTCGCCCGTACACTTGAGGTCTGTCCAAGGCGAAAGCGCGACTGTGGCAGAGGGCAGCGGCAAGTCTTTATCCCGCAACGCAATCAAAGTCGCTAATGAAAGGCCGCCCCCGGCTGAGTCACCCATAAAGACAATATCAGAAGGTAAAACCCCTTGCGACAGCAACCCTGTATAAACGGTAATGGCATCGTCAAGCCCTGCCGGGAAAGGATGTTCAGGAGCGAGACGATATTCAAACAGGAGCGCTCGAATCCCTGTTTCCTGCGCGACTTTAGCAACATACGTTCGGTGCGTATGGCAATTTCCTGAGACGTAACCACCTCCATGAAAATAGAGGATGACTTTCTCTTTGGGGGCTTTGGCAGGGATAATCCATTCCGCATAAAGACTATCAATCTTAACCGGCAAGACTTCAACGTCATCCGGGATTTTCCCGAACAGTTTCGTGCCTTTTTCAGTCCGCTGGCGGAAATCACCAATTGGCGTGTTTTTGTCGAAGGCTTTTTTCGGTTTCGACTGCAAACGCAACCAGTGACGATGCCTCAACATAAAGATAACGAAACGACTCGTTAAACCTAGCATTTGTCCCCCTGAGTTGTGCATTCTACAAGTTGTTTGACTGCAAATACCATTAACCGCTCTGTTTGGCCCCACTGATGAACAAATCGACACCCTGTTCAATCCATTCATCGGCGTTAAAGTTCTCTGGGGAGGCATAAAATGGCTTTGCCACTTCAACAAAAATAAATTCAAAAAGATCCATTAACATACTCACGGGCACGTCTGTTCTTATTTCGCCGCTCTGCTGACCGAGTTCGATGATTTCTGCTGCCAATTGGTCAAGACCACTTCTTCCACTGGCATCGGTATGAGGTCGCAGCGAAACGATGGTTCGAATTCGATAGGTCAGGTATATTTCGAAAATCTCACTTTGCGTTTTTACCCGATTCATTAATTCCGTCAAAATCACAGTCAGCCGGGATCGGGTATTCGGAAGGTCTCGCAGCAACTGAATGCGATCTATGTGCCTGTCACTAAACGACTGCTGCACATAATCGCTCAGGATGGCCTCCTTCACGGGAAAATAATTGTATAACGTTCCCTTTGCAATATCGGCCTCATCCGCAATCTGTTCCATCGTCGTATGTTCGAAGCCCTGCTTTTTGAACAAGGCAATCGCCGCAGTCTGAATTTTCTGCTGCATGGCTTGTTTTTTGCGACCCATTCGGCTTTCATCAGCTACGTGTGGTTGTCGACTCATATCATTCTCTTTAGACAATGCTGCTCTTGCCCAACGGTTTATTTTATACGTCGTTCAAAATTGAACGTCGTTCAGTTTATGTGAACTGATGTCTTTTGTCAACATAGATGAAGCCTTCAAAGGCGAAGCGGTTCGGTTAATCGAAACCAGCGACAAATCTGTTGTGCAGATTGCTCGTGATCTGAGGTAAAGGTGAAACGAATTATGGGCAGGGAATATTCTTGACATCGCCTGCCCTGCATCCTATAATGCGACATATACGCGGGTGTAGCTCAGTTGGTAGAGCGTTTGCTTCCCAAGCAAAATGTCATGGGTTCGAGTCCCATTACCCGCTTAAATTGAAACGGAAGCCCCCAGAATTGGGGGCTTTTTTGTTATGAGGGTTAAATCTATGAACATAGTTAATCATGTCGATCTGCCAATTGAAAGATTACCCGGAAAAACCCCTATCAAAAACAAAACTGATGCGAGAATCATTTATTTCTATAGTAACTACCGATATTGGATTCTTGATTATGCTGAGACTCTCATCAACGGTAGAGGCATAAAAGCATTTGAAAATACCGAAACAGTAGGTGATACTTATGTACCCATATTCGTAAATGATGCTGGATATGCTTTCTTGGCTTTGGCAAATGGATATTTTGATATGATCGGGCAGCTTTGCGGCAATGATGGCGACCAATATGATTGTTATCGTCAGTCAAATAAGGGGAAATTTCAAAAGTTTGCAATAAACAGTAACCGCAATTGGAAATTATGGGATAATCCTCCCGATAACAAAGACCACACACCCGAAACAACGCGTTGTGTTTGGTATGGTCTAACTGTTGTGCTTTATGAAGAATACAAAAAATTCATATCAACGAACCGTAAGGCAAAAACCAGTGCAGGTTGGGCAAGATTCTGCAATTCATTCTATCACCAGACTCGTAATCCGATTGCACATACAACCTTTCCAAATAAGTTGCTAATCACAAGGGACACCTTGGACTTGACCCGTTTTGGTGGAGGATGAATAAGAGACACCCTCAGGATAAATGAGCGGTTTCAAATGTCAGTGGGCTGCGGTAGCCCAGAGACGAGTGCAAGCGCTGACGATTGTAGAACACCTCAATGAACTCAAAC
>JAIOHM010000082.1 GCA_019912965.1 Anaerolineae bacterium | reverse complement strand
ACCGCTGCTTTCCATTAACCTCACTGCTTCCCGTTTGAATTCTTCCGTGTAGCTTCTTCGATCTATTGCCATTCTTCTCTGCTCCTCAATTCAGTGTACCTGTCTCTTCTTTTTTCCTCCACTGAATCGGGGCAAGTTCAGGAAGATGAATCGCCAACAAAGGGGATGCGGGGCAGTTCGCGTTTGAGGTTATCGGCGAATTTGGCGCGATAGGCGGGATGATGCAGGAGGGCATAGACGTAATAGAAGATGTCCCATTTGGAAATCACCCTCACCCCCAGCCCCTCTCCCTCAGGGCGAGGGGAGTCAGAGGACAGCGCGTCAGAGCGAGGGGAGTAGCGTTCCTGAAACTGCTTCAGCGCCCAATCGGTGATGTTTTCGCGGCGGTTGCTCCCGTCTTCGTCATAGCTGTAGAAGGGGAAACATTGGGCAGGATCAGCATAAAAATTAACGTCACAAATGGTGTTTGTTAGGGATATGGCGAAGTCTTTTCTGCCATAGCCCCCAACGATAATTACTTGGTTTTCCCGTTCAGTTTCGGATATAGGAAAGATACGCGGGAACTGATATGTATCCTCATTAAAGACGCGTTCAAAATAATAATTTCTCTTTGTGAATGGACGATACAAAGCTAATCTGATTTTTCTCTCGTCAAATTCTACTTTTTGCCCTCTTAAAAGCGTTCGCTTGGTATTCCGTATCCATTTATGAACTTTCTCGTCAACGCGCAGAAAACCGTCTATGCTCTTTGGTTGGCCCTCAACTAACCAGCGTCCTAAATGAACACGGTAATCATGGACTATATGCTGCATTCGTTTAATAAGGGATGTTCGATCAAAATCAAAAATATAGTTGTCGGCATTGGTTGCTATTCCGCGAGAGTAAGTTTTAAAAATAGCCTCTACCTGACCTTTTGCACTTTTTGCTTCTCGGCTACCAATTGGGATAAACGCATCAAACTGGTCTGCATTTTCTGGCACAAGCCACGTATTGCGGTTGTCCGCCGTGAGTTCCGTCCATTCGACCGTATTCAGGGCATTTTCGCGTCCTTTACGTTCGACATGATCGGCCAAGAACGCCAGTTTTTCGGCGCGCGTCCAGAATTCGGGGACGCGGTGGTAGAGCAGGCGGGCGGGTGGTTTGGTTGGGGTGTTGGGCGTTGTGGTAGGGGCGTCCGAGCCGGACGTAAGGGCGTCCGAGCCGGACGCCCCTACATTGCCCGCCGCATCGACATTCCCGATAGGATAGCCGTGATGTTTAGATGACCGGACGGCGACGGTGATGCCTACGCCGACCTGAATGCCGAACACATTATGGGTTGTGCCGCTGAGTTTGGGGTTCTGGCGGACATTGCCGTGTAAATCCAGATGGTAGACGGCAGTGAAATCGTTCAGCAAGTGTTTCCGCATGCCATCAAAAGCGATCTGGTCAACAAAGCTGTTGTTGCTGACATAACACACCACGCCATCACGCCCACCCAAACGATCAGATGCCCAACGGAAGAATTTCACGTAAGGATCATAAAGCGCTCTGTTCAGTGTAGCCTTTGAGTCTTTGGCATAAGTTTTAGCTACTCGCCCGTCAATCACCTCATAAGCACGGTTTTTGTTGTTGTCGTTCTCGTTCAACTGACCGACGTTGTAGGGCGGGTTGCCGATGATGACGGTGATCGGGGCGCGTTTCTGCCGTTCGACGCGGGCGGCGTTCTTCTCGGTCATAAAGCTGAAACCCATTTGCCCATCGGCGCGTTCGGCTAAATCCAGCGTATCGACAAAACACACGCCCTCGAACGGTTCGTATTTGCCAGCGAGGGCGAAGTATTCATGCTCGATGTTGAGCGAGGCGATGTAATACGGCATGAGCATGACTTCGTTGGCGAACAACTGCTCCCGGTAAAAACGGTCGAAGCCGCGTGGGTTGCGTTCGTGGGCGCGGCGCAACAAGTTGACGGCGAAATTGCCCGTCCCGGTGCAGGGGTCGATGATGTACACGCCGGGGTCGCCCAGCTTTTTGCCGAATTCGGTCAGCAGCACTTCCTCGACGGCGGCGCACATAAAATCGACAATCGGCTGCGGGGTATACACGATGCCGTGGGTATCGGCCACCTTGACGCTGTAGCCCTGAAAGAAGCGTTCGTAAACCGTGTTGATGAAGGTTTGCTTCTGGCTGTAGTCGGCCAGTTTTTCGGCGGCGTCTTCGATGGCGGTGTAAAAACGGTCTAAAGCGCCGAGGAAATCCTTGGGGTTAAAGTGGGCGCTGGTGAGTGCGCCAATGACGGTTTCGATTTCGGCGGCGATGGCGTTGCGCTGGGTAAAACCTTCGGTGAAGATTTTGGCGATCAAGCGGGCGGTGAGCATGTGCTGAATCAGCATTTCGTCTACGGCGGCGGGGCTGATGTTGGGGTTGAGCGAGGCTTTGCAGACCGCCATGAAGCCATCAAAGGCTTTGCCGAAAGCGGTGTTTTCGCGGTGGGCGGCTTCGATGCGCCCTTTCAAACCCCCGGCAATTTCGGGAATCACGCCCTGAAAATAGGTCACAGCCTCGCCAAATTTGACGAACGGCGGGATGTCGTGGCTGAAAAAGCGGGTCAGCAGTCCGGCTAAGGCTTCCGGCTGGCGCACATCCGCCCGTAAAATCAGGTCGTTGTCCTGAAACAGCACCGCCTCGCGCGTGTCCTCAAAAATGATGTTGGTGAGGGGGTAGCCCCGGTCGCGCTTTTTGCGGATTTCGGTGTCAAGGTCGTCGTGGGTGTCTTTGGCTTCCCAATAGCCGTGCGGCAAGCGCCATTGGTCACGCAAAACGCCGTCATAACGGACGAGCGTTCCGGCGCGGCGTTCGCTCTGCTCGGTGACGAGTTCCCACTTTTTGGCATCGCGGGCGGTTTCGCGCAGCAGGGTTTCAAACGCGCGGCGGACGTTGCCTTCGTGCAGGGCGTCCTGCCCTTCTGCGCCTTCGAGCATCTGGTAATACTGCTTGATCGCTGCCGAGTCGGGTTTGATGCCTGCCGCCATGTGTGTACCCTCTGTAAAAATATATCTGTTGTAAGGGCGCAACATGTTGCGCCCCTACGGGATAGGTTGTGGTAAGGGTGTCTGCGATTTGGGGTAAGGGCGACCGGGCCGGTCGCCCCTACGGGACATACACCCCGTCGAAATACCATTATTCATATTATCCGATTTGGGTCAGTGGTGCTATTACAAGAAGCAGACGGAAGCGCCGCCAGAGGCTAAAGCCATCTGGCTAAGGGAAATCAAGCCCACTAAAGGGGCTAGAAAAGCCTTTAAGAGGCTAAGAAAGTTCAGCAACAGTGAGATATTGCAGTGAATGATGTGAAAGATAAAAACCTATCCCTGAAAGCCCCCCGTCCCGGAGAGGGGACTTGAGAAACCGTTTGGAAATTCAGGTTGTGGGGGGGATGAAGGGGCGCGACGTGTCAGATCGTGCGATGGGGTGTTATGGGCTGCGGGGGCGACCGGGCCGGTCGCCCCTACAAAAGACGTTTTTGCATAACTATCGACTGCCACATGGTTCATTTGTGGATAAAAAATCGTTCAGTGACGGTTCGTAATCTGCGTAAGATTACCTGATACCCCCTGTTTATCAGGCGGGATAAAAAATCCCCTCTCCAAAGCTGAAGAAGGGATTTTTTTTGAGACTACTGAATGCCCCAGAAAAGGACGTTGGCGAGGAACGGCTCGAAAATGCGCTGGGCGACAAATTCGGTCAGCACCCGGTCGAGGTCTTGTGTGCCAGCCGGGACGAGAATTTCGGCGGTGGCGATGAATGAACCGCGCTGGAAGTAGGTCATGGCGCGGGTGACTTCCTGATCGCAGGCGGTGACGGTGGTGGTGAAGTAGGGATAGGCCAGATTTTCCGAGGTGTTGGCGGTTGTGAAGCCGCTATCCAGCGGAATCTGCGCCATTGCCGGGTCGCTCAGGGCGGCGGCGGCATCCTCTGACGAGCCGAAGGCATCCAGCGCATAAGTGGCCGAAATAAACTGGACATTCTGGAGATCGCAGGCTTTGTTATTGATGGTGCTGGTGATGCGGTACTGGTGATTGTTGGTTTCCAGCAGGGTGGTGAGGGCTTCGCGGGCGGCTTCCGGCACGGCGGCGATCACATCGGCGGTTTCCTGCACCGTCTGGATATTTTCCAGCACTTCAGCAATATCCGGGGTGATGATGGTGCTGACCTCGTTGAAGGCGGTGACCACATCGGCCTGTTCCAGCGGGGTGGTTTCGGGCAGCGTTACCGTGGTGGGGTCGGTGATGATGACAACGGTATCCAGGGTTGTGCCGGGGGTGGCGGCGGTGCCGGGGTCGCGGATTTCAATAGCGACGACGTTGGCCTGCCCGGCAATCACCGTGCCAAAAATGGTGTGCAGATCGTTCAGATGGGGCGTGGGGGCGGTGGTGATGAAAAACTGCGACCCGTTGGTGCCGGGGCCAGCATTCGCCATCGCCAGCTTGCCGGGGGCATCGAAACGCAGCGAGGGGACAAATTCGTCCTCAAAGCGGTAGTTCGGGCCACCCGTTCCTAAATTTGTTGGATCGCCCCCCTGAGCCATGAAATTGGCGATAACCCGGTGGAAGTTTATGTTGTTATAGTAGCCGTTCTGCGCGAGGAAAACGAAGTTATTGACGGTGATGGGGGTATCGGTTTCCAAAAGGTCGATGTAAACCGGGCCAGCACCCGTGCAAAATACCGCGCGGTAATCCACACCTGCTTGCAAGACCTGCTCGGCCTGTGAAAATTCACGGGTGGCGGGGTCGGCGGCAGGCACCGCGGCGGCGCAAATTTCCTCCGGCGTCTGGGCATCGGTTTGAGCAGCAGCGGCGGAAGCAGCCAGCAGCAGCGCCAGCACTACACCCGCGAGTTTAGCAATTTTATTCAATTCAAAAGCTCCTTGGCTGAATTCTGATGGGCGATATTGTAGCCGTTGATGGCAGTACGGCATATGGCAAATTACGCCTTATACATCAATCTCATCCAGCGAAATTAATCCGCGTTTGACGGCGTAGAGGACGGCTTGAGCGCGGTGAGCAAGATGGAGCTTCGCCAAAATATTGCCGACATGGGTCTTGACGGTTTCTTCGCCAATCACCAGCGATTCGGCAATTTCGCGGTTGGTGCGTCCGCCTGCCAGCAGTTTTAAGACTTCGATTTCGCGGACAGTCAGTTCGTCTTTATTGCCGCCGACCAGTTCTTGCAGCACGACGTTGGCAACGGCAGGGTCAAGCAGGGATTGTCCACGCGCGGCTGCCCGGATGGCGGTGAGCAGGGTTTCCGGTTGGGTATCTTTCCGCAAGTAGCCGATTGCCCCGGCACGCAACGCAGCGACTACGCGGGCTTCATCGGTGTGGGCGGTGAGGACGACGACCTGTGTATGGGGCGTTATGGCACGGATGCGGCGCGTGGTTTCGATTCCATCGATTCCGCCGGGAAGCTGCAAATCCACGACGGCGACATCCGGCAGCCAGTTTTCCAGATTCTCCAGCGCAACTTCGCCGTTAGCTGCTTCGCCCACGATCTGCATATCCGGGAAGGATTCGAGATAACTGCGTAAACCCTGCCGCACGACATGGTGATCGTCAATCAGGATGATGCGGATTTTATCGGCCATCGGTGAACCCTTTCGGAAATACGGATTAACCACAGAGAACGCAGAGAACACAGCGTTTTCGCAGAGCGTATTTTTAATGCAGTGCAATAGATCACTTATCTTCAGCGAAAATTATGACCGTTGGCGTCCGATATAGCGTAACACAGCCCAGATCAACAAAGTGAAGATACCGATGACGGCGGTCATCAACAGGAAGGTCATCATCAGCGCCTGCAAATGTACGCCATAATTGGCCTGTACCAGTTCGGTCATGGTACGGGTGATTTCGGCAGGCATGGCAGGGTCGTAACTGGCTAAGGCTGGAATGGTCGGGATAACGAGCGACATGATGGCAAGGGCTGTGGGAATGCTGGTCAGCACGATCAGGCTCAGGCCAGTGATGGAGACAAAAATCGTGTTGAGGTGGTTCTGCACCGTTTGCATCCAGAGCTGATAGTAATTCACTGCCAGTTTCTTTTCGCCGCGCCGTTCCATTCTATCGACCACAACGGTGATAATGAGGATGAGCAGTGCCGGTTCGGGGGCATTGAAAAACAGCAAGAGAATCACCCCTAAACAGGCGGCAATCACCAACTGCTGCGTCCGGTTCAGGATATTTACCGTCCCTTCAGCCTCCATTTTGCGGCGGGCTTTGATGGAGAGATAAAACAACTGAAGGCCGCGCGTCAGGCTGATGATGACTCCACCGACTACAACGGCTTTGAGGGCGATATTGCTTGCCAAAGCTGTCCAATCCAGCAGGCGGAAAAGCAGCGGTGTGGAGCAGACCATCACCAGATAGGGAAAGCCTCTGGCAATCGGTTGGGCAGAGAAAAAACCAGTTTGTGGATTCTGATGTTCCGCACGCATGACAAAGTAGAAAGCCGTCAGCAGGGTTAAGTAGAGCGCCATCATGGTAATGATCGGCAGCGCGGCGATACCTTCCAGCGGCAACAAGGGCGGCGCGAAATTATTTTCCAGATAGAGGCGGCGGATGGAAGGTTCGAGCAGTTGATACAGCGCACCGACAGCTAAAACTCCGAAACCGCTGGTTACGACCATGATGGATAAAGGAATGACCATCATATGGCGGAGTTCGTTCCATGCGACAGGCTGCGGGCGTGGTGTAAACAACAAACCACCCATCGCGCCCAAACCGATACCCGTCAGAATATGCAGCCACAAAACGCCATGCGTCCACCACATAATGCCGAGGGTGGGTTCAGCTACCAACCACAAAAATTGAGCTTCATCAGCGGCGGGTGCGACACCATAACGAACCAGATTTTGAGCACCTAACACACCGGCTGCTGCGCCGGATAAACCGACATAGAGTACCAGTCCAGCGATGCCGCCCGCGAATGCACCCAGCAGCATTCCGGCACGGCGCGAGTCGGTTTTTGACCAACGCGCTGCCAGATAACCTACACTGAGGGCAACTATCGCGGCGGTAATTTGTAGGATAAGCCCCAACAGCAGCGAACCCTCCGGCCAATCGGCTAGAAATTGAGCGGGCAGCAAGACATATAGAGGGTAGTACAGGGTGATGATGAGGGCGATTCCGCCGATAAGACCGACGGCACAGATTTTGTGTAAGGGATGATTGAGTTTTAGAGACATGATTTCCTCTTGAGTTTGAACGGGTTTCAGGAGCGGGATTAGTGCTTTCAAGGTTGTACCCACATTGGTTGTGCTGGTGATGGTCAGCGTTCCGCCGAGTTCGCTGACGCGCTGGCGGATGTTGGTCAAGCCCATGCCCTGCGCGGATGCATCGGGGTTGAAGCCCTGCCCGTCGTCGCTGATTTCCAGCACCAACGGCTCCTCGACTTCGGACTGTCCCAGATACAGGCGAACATTTTGAGCGCGGGCGTGGCGGGCAATATTGCTGAGGGCTTCCTGCGTCAAGCGGAACAGACTTTGCCCTGTACCCGCAGGCAAACGGTCGTCGTCTGGCAGTGCGCCGAATTCGGTTATTACTGTGACGCCAGCACGATAACCGACGGCTTCGCATTGGTCACGGAGCGCCTGTATCAGACCGACTTTTTCCAGCGGTGCAGGCGAAAGCTGCTGCAACAGGGCATTCAACTCGACCATGACTTCACCCACCAAACGGCGCACATCACTGAGGGCGTTTTGCGCGCCGTCGGGGTCGTGCGTCCAACGTGCTTGAGCAGCGGCGGCACTCATCTGAATGCTGAAAATCTGCTGTTTGATGGTGTCGTGCAGGTCACGCGCGAGGCGGTTGCGCTCCTGCTGGGCGGCGGTGTCCTGTACGCGGGTGATAAGACTCTGGCGCAAGGCAGCGACTTCATCAGCCTGTTCGACCAACATCGCTATACGGCGCATGATGCTGAAAAGCGTCCCATTCCTCCGCAGCGAAACTTTTTCGCCTTTCAACAGGGCATCCAAACGCCACAAGCTGCGCTGTAGCGGGTAAGTCAGTATCAGCCCGGTGATGACCGCCAGCATCAAAGCTAACGGGCGGTCGGTCACGATGATGGCAATCAACACTGCTGCGAGATAACTGAAGGTAAATTGCAGGCCGAGACTGACGGACATTGGAACAGCGATTTGCATATGAACCTCTCCTATCACTCAGGGTAAGGCCAGCCTCTTTTTCCCACATCACCGGAAATCATGAACCATGTTCCCCCGTTCGGGGGATCGTTGCAACCGTGTGCCCAACTAAAATGAAGGCAGATTAAGGCAGGGAGATCATCACATGTCGTATTCTTCTCGATTTAGAAGTCCCGAAGCTGCTCAAAATTATCTGGCGGCTTATGAAACCACACTGGCCTTGTGGCCTTCGCCACACGAAGCACTGGAAGTGGAAACACGCTTTGGGACGACACACCTTAACTGCGCGGGGTCGCCGGAGTCACCGCCATTGGTGTTGATACACGGCGCACAAACCAGTTCAACCGTTTGGTATCCCAACATAGCGGCACTCAGCCAACATTTTCGGGTTTATGCACCGGATGTCATCGATCAGTCCGGGAAAAGCCTGCCAACGCGCAAACTTCTGAATCGGCAGGATTGTGCGGACTGGCTCACTGACCTTTTGGATGGGCTGAAGATTGAACGCGCTGCTTTCGTCGGGCATTCACACGGGGGATGGCAGGTGCTGAATATGGCAATCATGAGGCCGCTGCGTGTAGATCGGATGGTGCTGCTGAGTCCGGCAGGTATCACACGGCTGCGGGTGGAAATTTTCCTGCGCCTGCTGCCCCTCTTCATTATTCCTACCAAGCGAATGTTTTATTGGGGCTTCCAGTGGAGTACGGTCAAGCGGCTGGATGTTCGGCAGGCTGAACCGATCATTGACCTGATCAGGGTGGGTGGAACATCCTTCAAGGCCAACGAATTGAGCTTCGGCGTTGTGCATGTTTTTGATGATGCAGAACTTCGCCAGATTGATAAACCAACGCTGCTATTGGTTGGTGACCGGGAGAAGATATTTAACCCCAAGCTGATGGTGGAACGCGCACGACACTTGATGCCCCACATAGAGGCGGACATTATCCCGAATGCTGGTCATTTGCTGCCCATCGACCAGTCGGAAACGATCAATGGACGGATGGTGAGATTCTTAACGCGCTAAAGCTATAATCACAAAAGGTTTAGCAAACAGGATTATTGATTTATGAAGCGCCCCGTTTGTGTGATGGTATTCCTCGTTTTACTGGTCTTTTCCAACCGGATGCTTTCGGCACAGGAAGCCGAAGTCGTGACTTATACGGCAAGCAATGAAAACTTCCCGAATCCCGAACGCGGCTTTTATCATCAAGATACCCCATTGTGGATGGGTACAGAACGTTACCCGCAAGCCATAAATGATTTGCAGGCCATGCGGTTGGAAGGCATCAGCCTCGTGCGGTGGTATTTTTTGATTGATGAATACAGAGATCGTGAATTGGATGTTGAAGTTCTGGGTTTCATTGAGGCGCAGTTTATGGCTGCGCGTGAGGCTGGCATGAAGGTGATTCCGCGTTTTGCTTACAATTTTCCAGAAGGGGGCGAGTATCCGTATCAAGAACCGGATGCGCCATTGGAGCGCATTTTGACGCATATCGACCAACTGACGCCCATCCTGCAAAACAACAGCGACGTGATTGCATTTATGGAGATTGGTTTTGTGGGGGCGTGGGGAGAGTGGCACAGTTCGACCAACGGATTGGTAGACGAGGGAAGCATCAACACCAATTCGGCAGCGATTGTTGAGGCGCTTTTAAACGCGCTGCCAGCAGACCGGATGATTGCGATGCGCTATGCACCATATAAGCAGGCGCTTTATGGAACAGCACCGCTGAACGAAATACAGGCTTTTTCGGGCAGTCCACAGGCGCGAATGGGGGCGCATAATGACTGCTTTTTGGCCTCCGAGACTGATTGGGGGACTTATCCCGAAGATGCGTCTGAACGGGATGCATTGCGTACTTACTTGAGCTTCGATAACCGTTATGTGCCGCAGGGCGGCGAAACCTGTAACGCCGACGCCGAGGCTCAACCGTACATTGTTTGTGAAAATGCGCTCCGTGATCTTGCCCTGATTCGCTTCAGTGCGCTCAATATTGATTATCAGGAAGATGTGTTAGAGGGCTGGCGCACAGAGGGTTGTTTTGACGAAATCGCGCAGCAGTTGGGGTACCGGTTCAGGCTGATTGATTCGGTTATTCCAACAGAGGCGCAAGCCGGAGAAACGTTCAACATCAATCTGACCCTGATAAATGATGGATTCGCCAGCCCATATAACCCGCGCGGCTTGGAAGTGATATTGCGCTCCCAAACGGATGAGAGTCTTTATCATTTACCCGTCACAAATTCGGTTGATGTGCGGCTTTGGTTGCCCGATGCAGGCGAAATCAAGGTCGTGTTGGAAACAAAACTGCCTGAAGATTTACCCGTTGGAGAATATGCGGTTTTGTTAAATCTACCTGATCCAGCGTCGGCTTTATATGGACGACCAGAATATGCAATTCGGCTGGCGAACCAAGATTTGTGGGAAGCCGAAACAGGCTTTAATGATCTGCTGGCAGTGGTCAGTGTGAAGTAAAGGTGTGTGACATGTTAGTCTATTTTCTGCTCGTCCTGAGCCTGCTTTTTCCGACGGTACAGGCACAACCTGATCCGGTGGTGACGATTGCTTTCAATTATGTGGGCGATCTTTACATCACTGATTTTGAAAGCGAACCGATTAACCTGACCAACAGCGAGGCTGATGAGGTTATGCCAGTCTGGTCGCCGGATGGTCAACAGATTGCTTTTCTATTTGACCCCTACGCTCCGAGCAGGGGAAATTACAGTCTGAATGTCCTCACCCTCGACAGCGGTGAAATCCAGATGCTGGCTGATCTGGAATTAACCACAGAAGCGCAGATGGCCTGGTCACCGAACGGGGAATTTATCGCGGTTACACTGGATGCTCTGTTCGTTGTGGAGGTTGCATCCGGGGATACCCACCAGATAACCATCAGTAATTCGGTGAGCAGTCCAAGCTGGTCGCCGGATAGTTCCCGTTTAGCCTTTCAAACGGGCGGCGAACTGTATCTGATCGACCCGGATGGGCGAAATCTTCAGCAAATCACCCGTGCAACACTGAATGTCTGGCAGCCTGCATATTCGCCCGTTTCGGAGGATATTCTGTATCTCTCCAACAGCGATGCAGAAACCCGTTTTGATATTCTGCATCTGAGCGATGGCGCGGTAACGACTGTTGTGGAAATAGACGGATTCGATAGTTTTATGCCGTACTGGTCACCAAATGGGCAGCATATTGCCTTTGATGTGTATGGTGCTGCCGAATCGGAGGTAGTGGTTCGCGGTTATGCGGATGTGTATGTGATTAATCTGGATGGCACTGGCATGAAATCCGTCACACTGGATGGGCGTGACTCATTTGTGGGGTGGTCACCGGACAGCAAGTATATTGTGTACTGGGAAGGCGTTCCCGGCGGGGCAGATGGTTTGTTTTATGCCGTGAGTATCGAGGATAACACGCGAATACTGCTCAAGAGTGAAGGGCTGGATTTGATGTGTGCCTACTCAAACTGCCAAAATATCGACATCCGGCCAGCTATATCCGGCGGAGGCGGGCAATAAGGCGCTGAACGAGGGTTTTATCGGTCGTGATTGTCCGTTGATGCTGTGACAGTCCACGCAAACGCGAAATTTCGCCAAACAGTGTCACCCGATGAACCGTTTCCCCCTGAACCTGATACCATTCCGCGAAAAGATGGGTGACATGCGGTTCCTGCCCGTGTACCTGGCGGTACGCGCGCTGGTAACTGTCTATAATCTGTTGGGGTGTCAGAGTCGGATTATTGGTATCCTGGTGCATAATTTCTCGCTGTAACCGGGCTAGACCAGCATGATTCTGTCATCTGTACCTTACAACGACTTAAAATCTGTAAAGCGTAAAGTTCGGGAACCGATAGAGAATGCTTCGATTTTTGTTATACACCGCCCTGCGTCTGACATTGGCATCGGTTGGGGTTATGGTCGGCGCGACGGGATTAACCCGCGCTGCCCAAAGCCCTCTTCCTCCCATACTTTACAGCGAAAATGGCGGGTTGTACATATTCCAGCCCGGCTGTATGGGACTTATGGGGGGGTGTCCGACGGCGGGGCGGTGGCTGGCGGATAACCTGTATTCGCTGCCTGTGGCGCAGCCTTCGCCGGATGGGGCGTATGTGGCAGTGCATCACAGCGAGGTCTGGTTGATTTATGAAAGCGCATGTCTGCTGAACGGGTCGGATTGTGAAGGCGTTTCATTTGAGCCGGAATTTAACGATGTGCGGGTGGTCTGGGGGCCAGATGGTTCGGTGCTGGCTTATATGGATTCAACGGGGCGCACATTGCGTTTGCGAACACGCGGTTGTTGGGATGCAGCGGCGGGGGAATGTTTCACTCAGGCGACGGAATTGACCGATCATAATGTGCTGCGTCCGGTCGGGTGGTCAGCCGATGGGCGGGTGATGGCCTTTCTGGAAGTGCAGTCGCAGAATCTTTATAAACTGGACATGGCCTGTCTGGATGCGGTGACGGGCTGCCTGAACGCGCTGCAATGGGTTGAGCGTTTTCCAATCCTGCCCAGTGGGGTGGTACTTGCCCCAGATGGGGACGGTTTGCTGTATGCGGTTGATCTTTCGGGCATTCGCTACATTGAGGAATTACACTTCCGGCGTTTGAGCCAACCGGGTTCACGGCGCGTCACTTTCGGCACCGGGGGGAGTATGCCGGACTGGTCAGCCGATGGGCGGTATGTGGCTTACACGGGTTTTCCAGCGGCGGGCAGTGGTGATCTGGCACTGTTCGCGCTGGATATGGCGCGCGGCCTGAGCGTCCGGGTGCTGGCGCATCCGGGTCTGGACATTCATTATCCGGCGTGGTGGCGGTAGTGTTAGTCTGCGTGGACTATAAATGTGTTCTCGTATGAGATTCTGACAGATAAAAATGCTTCCTCCGAACTGATTGTGCCATCATCTACCGCTTCAATGAAGGCATTGAAACCACCGGTCAAGCCGTAACCCAGTTCAATTTCTCGCGGTACCAAGCTCCAGCCATCTCCAACCGGTTCAAAGTTATGAGCATTTTGAAAGCGGAAGGCCACCATATCCCCAACGTTGATAGCCGCGTTGTTAGTGGTGATTTTATCCGTGCTGAAGGCAGCTTTTAAATCATAGTAGTTAATCCCATCCTCAAGGGATGTTGGGTAAAGCGTGTTATCAACCGGTGTGGTGACAACGAAGTTTTGAATATCCATTATAAGCGTATACCAATTTCCTTGTGGCGTTTGGGTTCTCAATAGAATACTTAAACCATTCGGCACACCTTCTTCTCTCGCAATATCAACCACAATGCCCGACATGGTGGTTGGATAAGTGTTGTCGTTATAAATGGGGTGCGGGGTTCGTTCTTCGTCTGCCATCAGCCAATAGGTGGCTTCCTCGTCTCCCACCGCCAACTCGGCTAGAATCGGGTACTCATCTGCATCCAATTCTCCAAGCGGCAGCGGCAAAAGTTGATCCTGATTTACCGTTATTGTTTCTGAATCACCAGCATCGTATCGAAGTGCGTCAGAGTTAAATACCGGATGACTAAAAGTCAGTTCATCCGGCATCTCCGGGAACACGATATTCTGCGGGTTCATGGTCGGGAAGGGCGTGGGAACGGGTATCTCACGGACTGGCAGAAACTTGCTGCCATCATATCCATACTGTTCGGTCGTCTCGGCTTCTGCATCGGTTACCGGTGTGCCATCCGCTTTACTCACCAGATCGATTTTCACAGCGCGCAGTTCGCCATCCTCTGTCGCCAACACCAGCCAGATTCCGCCAGCAATCGCGTTCAACGGCGTCCTTGTCGCATCCAGCCAACCGATAACCTCAATCTCTGTGCGCGGTAAGGCTGGATCAGCTTGTCCAAAGGTATCGGATTCCAAACTGCGAATATTGACCCCAGCGGGGATAGTAATTATGAGCGTACAGTCGGTTACTGATGAGGAGCAACCAGCAGCAGAATCCTGTGCGGTACTCATGGTGGCTGTCATCATCAACAGAATAATGAGCCAGATAACCACTACGACAGGATATTTTCCCCGATTCATTGTGTTGCCTGCTTCTACCAGAAATGTAGATCATATATAAAATTATTGCGCTATAACTATTGTACAGTGCTTGTATGCTGGCAAACCTTAAGGCCTGTTACAGAGGGTGGTTTTCGCTTTATCCCTTACAGACTCGCCACGCGGCAGCCGGGGAACGTCAGGGCGAAGCCGTACCAGCGCATCAACAACTGCATCGGGCATTCCAGCGGTTTTACCTGTCCATCAGCCGTGTGGTACAGATCATTCTGAATGTATGCACCACCGTCCAGCCGCAGGATTTCGCCTTCCCAATAACCCCGTTTAGCCATCACATAGGCCGCGACCGGGGCAATGGCTTCCGGCGCGTGGTAAATCAGCAGCGGTCGATCATCCAGTTCGGTCAGCAGCATATTGTCCTGAAGATGCAGCATAGTCAGCGGGAAAAAGATGCTGGTCTGCCCAGTCCATACGCCCAGACCCAATTCAAAACGCGGGCGGCGGGTATCCTCCTGTACCAGTGTTCCCCCGATAAACTCGCCTATCCGGTCGGGATTCGACCGCATTTTTTCCATCGCGCGGGACAGTTTGGCCTGTTCATCGGTAATGGTGGCGGTGAGCAGCCGTACCTCGCCAGTCCGCGCACCGGCTTCGGCTGCGGTCATATGGCGCGTCAGAGCTATCATCTGAAGCTGCTTGCCCTGACTGCTGCCGTGCAAACAATGTCCGGTGATGTGCTGCCAGTATGAATTGGTTTCTTCGTCCCAGATCAGCAGCAAACCATCGTAACTGCCGCGCCGCCGAAAGTGCAGCGTTTGCCCATTCATCACCGGGTCGAATAGCATGCCGGTATTGCAGGCGTTACAAAAGGTCATCATCCAGGGTTTGCCGTTGGTTTCCCCCTGAATCACGTTATAACACAGCACTACATTCATGGGAATGACGTGGAGTATGTCCATGTGTTCAAACGTCAGCAGATGGGTTTCCGGCGCAAGCTGCCCTTCCGCCAACGGCTGAGAGTCGGTCACGTTCAGGCGGGCGGGATACAAGCTGCCATCCAGATAATCTTCCAATACAGCGCGTCCGGCATCAAAGACGATTGTTTCCGGTAACATTATGGCGACTCCACATCAAGGCTTGCGGTAAAGATAGTATACGAACAAACCTGCCTCATTAGTTTGGGGCATTTTCAGACTGCGACAGGATTTTACGATTTGGCTACAATCGTATTTTGCCAGATAGCTTAGGAAAAAACGGATGCTAAAACTCTATAACGAACTGGCACGCTGGTGGCCGCTGGTTTCTAACCCGGCGGATTACGCAGAAGAAGTGGACTTTTTTCTGCTGTTGCATAGCAGGCTCAGGAAAGTTATCGGATACCCCCACCCTAACCCTCCCCCGTAAACGAGGGAGGGAATCAATACTTCGGCTGCGTGATTTTCGCACTATTTTCCTGGAGTTACTATGAAACCAGATTCAAAGCCGATTATGTGGTTGATTCCTATGCGCGTTATCTTTTTGTGGCGCGCAAACCGTAGGGCTGCCAAGCGAAGGGATGAAGCTCAATTTATTGCTATACTGTGGAAGATGCTGGTTTTGAGGAAATAGCCCATGAAGCATAAAAAGCGCATGGAAACCGGAAAGCTGCGCCTTCAGGATAAGCACACCTGGAAAGCGCCGAACGGTTATAAAATCGTGGTTATTGACCGGGGCGCGGTGAGCTTCAACATTCCGCAGGATTGGGTGGTCGCCAAACTGGAACCGTTTGAACTTAACGACCGTTTGCCGCCCCATGATGACGCGCGTATTTCCACCTCGTTCTGGCGACTGCCTCCGGGGGTGGATTGGAGCGGTTTGCCGCTTGCCCCGCTGCTGACCAAATCGGTGGAAGGCAGCAGCATGGAGATTCTGGCACGCGGCGGCGTGATTAAATCCACACGCACGGACATCGAATTGGTTTGGACGGAGCATCGCTTTATTGATCCCAAAGAAAAACGAGAAGCATTTTCGCGGTTCGCTCTGGCACGCGGTTTTGATGTGCAGGCATTTATAAGCTGCGATTTCTGGGTGGATGATGCATTACGGCTGCATCCGATCTGGGATGAAGTGCTGCGTTCGCTTCAGCTTGGGCGTGTTATCCAAGACCCGACGAAGGGGGCGGTACTGCATTAAATGGGCGGCGTGGCGAAAAGGGTTTGGCCGCCAGGAAGCCTTTAGCCTTTAGCCATCAGCCTTGAGTCAATACAGATGCATTTACATCCCTTTTATGTCGCAAATGTCGTGCCAATGACAATGGGTTGAGGGGAAATGTCATTGTCAGTTACCAGTTGCCAGTTATCAGTTTCCAGAAAAATATGGGACAGGTTTGCGGCGATTACGGCGATTGCGAAAATGGATTTGCGCGCAAAGGGGGATTTGTCGGACAAGTATCAGTTGGTAATGTGCGAAAAATGCGGCAAATGCGAGACATGCGGCGAAGGGTTTTGTGCATATTTCGCATTTTGGGGATAGTAGGTAGGGCGCAGCATGCTGCGCCCGTACAAAACCATCATAGAACAAAAGGGCTAATCAAGTCAAGTTCGGGTTTTATAACGTGATCGGGCTGATGGCTGGCGGTTTGTATTCGGTGATGTGGCCGAAGGTCTCGAAGCCGACGCGGGCGTAGATGCGTGAGCCAGCATCCGAGGCTTGCAGAATGGCAGTACGATGACCTTGCGAACGGGCATCCAAAAGGGGCTGAAGGGTTAGTGCCATGCCAAAGCCACGCCGACGGTAGCTTTCCAATGTGCAGATGTTATACAAGCCGACCACGCCACCGCCGACGGTCAGTTCGGATGAGACGACGGGAATACTATCCAGATAACCAACATAAAACCAGAGGGGACAATCCGGCTTGAGCAGCAGGGACGCGGCCAATTCATAAAAACGAAACACCTGCACATCGGGCGGATTCCAGTTAGCGGCGACGATATGGGCGAAGTCCTGAAGTTGGGCGGCAGTGCGGACGCGGTGAATTTGTAAATCGGCAGGCGGTTGATCTGGAATCTGCAATCGGCTTAGGTCAGCAGCCATCGCCAATTCGGTTTCGGCGGGCTGCAAACCCACAGCGATTAACAATTCACCTAAATTCTCCGGTTGATCGCCGGGATTCAGCCACCATGAGAAGGGTCGGTTTACACGGGCGAAGTAGTCAATGGCCGGCTGAATTTGGCTGGCTGCGGATTCCGGTCTGAGCTGGGCGCGGCAGACGGCGTTATAAGTGTCGCAGGGCAGGCCGGAATCAACCAGTACGAGATCGGGGTTTTCGATGACATGCATACCGGATGTCTGGCGCTGCACCCACGAAAAATGAGTCACGAGGTTGGCGTTGGCGGCGGTTTTGAGTTGGGCAGAGGTGAGGTTGGTTAGGGAAAGTGGAGTCATCTTATACCAACTTAAGCATTTTTGCCCCTCCCTCAATCCCTCCCTGTAAACGAGGAAGGACTTGAAGACGAGGGATGCAGCCTATAGAAAAGCACATATTTCGCATACAAACACCGGGCGCACACACGGGTGCGCCCCTACGGGAAATTCCATTTTACAACGGATCAGGCGTAGACTTTGCGGGCTTCGGGGAGGGTTTCTTCCAGCACATCGACGATGCGTTCGCAGACGCCGGGCGCACCGTAGAAATCCGGGTGTGAGGCGGGGGGCGGTTGCAGCGCCTCGGCTACAGCCTTCTTGAAATCGACGGGTTCGGTCAGGCGATTCCAACCTGCCTGCACAGTTTCAATCCATTCGGTGGTATCGCGAACGGTGACGCAGGGGCGGCTGAGCATGTAGGCTTCTTTTTGCAGACCGCCGCTATCGGTAACGACGAGTTTGCAGGCGTCGAGGGTAGCGATCAAATCCAAAAAGCCGAGGGGTTCGACGGTGCGGACATTGCCGCCAAAGGTCAGGCCAAATTCACCCAACATTTTCTTCAGACGCGGGTGAACCGGGACGACAATCGGCAGTTCGAGCGTGTTAAAGGCATTGACGATTTCGGCTAAACGGTCGCGGTCATCGGTGTTGGAAGCGCGGTGAATCGTACCGAGGGCGAAATCCTGCCCTTCCTTCAAGTTAGTCTGGGCGAACAGGGCGGCACGGCGCGGTCGGGCGCGAGGTACGGCATCGAACACGACATCCACACGGACATCACCAATCATTTTGACGCCCTGCGTGATGCCTTCTTTGGTGAGGTTATCGACGGCGGCCTGAGTCGGCGCGAGCAGCAAATTGCTGATGTGATCGGTGATGATGCGGTTGATTTCTTCCGGCATTTTGCGGTCATAACTGCGGAGGCCGGATTCGACGTGGGCGATGGGAATGTGAATCTTGGAGGCGGCGAGTGCGCCAGCGATGGTCGAATTGGTGTCGCCATAAACCAGCACCCAATCCGGCTTTTCGCGCAGCATGATTTCTTCCAGTTTGATGAGCATTTGCCCGGTTTGTTCGGCATGGCTGCCGCTGCCGACGCCCAGATCAATATCTGGTTGGGGGATTTCCAGCTCGCGGAAGAACACCTGCGACATGTTATCGGCGTAGTGCTGGTTGGTGTTGACGAAAATTTCGGCGTGACGCTTGCGGATGGCTTTGGTCACTTGCGTCGTCTGGATAAATTCGGGGCGAGTCCCCGCGATGGTCATGCATTTCATGGTGGCTTAATTCCTATTTCTGGAGATACCAGTCGATAGTTTCTTTCAGGTTGTCGTGGGTGACGCCGGGCGGGTTGATGCCGAGCAATTGGCGGGCAAGGTCGATGCCAGCGAGATGACGGCGCACGTCACCGGGGCGCGGGGCGGTGTGAATGACGGGATGATCCGGCACGCCCATGACTTCCAACA
>JAIOHM010000081.1 GCA_019912965.1 Anaerolineae bacterium | reverse complement strand
GGGTACACCCGGATCCATCCCGAACCCGGCAGTTAAGCTCACGAGCGCGGATGGTACTGCCCTGGTAACGGGGTGGGAGAGTACGCCGCTGCCAACGTCATCCTTCTCCCCTTCGCTTCTTTTTTCTTCCCCCTCTCCCTCCCTTCCTCCCCTCTTTTCCATTAGCATCACCCCGCAACCTGGGTTACACTGTTTGTCATGTTAAACAAAATCCCACAAAACGAATGGATCGTGATTTACGTAACCAACGACTTCACCGATGCCCATATTATTGCTGGACGGCTCGAAGTTGAAGGTATCAAATCGTTTGTTCATCGCCAACCGGGCGCGGCTGCGTTTGGCATTACTGTTGGCAGTATTGGTGAAATTTCGGTATTGGTGCATCCGCGCGACGAAGCACGCGCTGAGGCCGTTTTATACCCGGATGAACCGGATGAACTACCGGATAGCACTAGCGAAATTCTTTACCGCTTCGATCAAGAGAACGATGATGACCCCGTTGAATGACACACTCACGGATGTTCCGGGTATTCTTGTCGGCCATGCTACTGATCTTGCCGCCGCTACAGGCTGTACAGTCATTATTTGTCCGGATGGCACAATTGGTGGTGTTGACCAACGTGGCGGCGCACCGGGTACACGGGAAACCGATTTGTTGCGCCCAATGCATCTGGTTGAAACAGTGAATGCTGTAATGCTCTCTGGTGGTAGCGCTTATGGATTGGCATCCGCAGACGGCGCGATGCGTTATCTGGAAGCCCACGGCATTGGCTATAAAGCAACTGGTGGACGATTTATTGTCCCAATTATCCCCACCGCTATTCTTATGGATTTGGGTATTGGTCTGTCGACGGTGCGGCCTGATGCTGCCATGGGCTACACCGCCTGTGAAGCAGCTACCGCCGATCCAGTTGTGCAGGGGACGGTTGGTGCAGGGACGGGTTGCCGGATTGGGGCGATGTTAGGCAACAATTTTGCCACCAAAGGCGGTATTGGTTCGGCCAGCATTGATCTTGGCGACGGTTTAATTGTGGCTGCGCTGATCGCGGTGAATTCGGTTGGCGATGTGTTGGATGAGCAGGGGCAGATTATTGCCGGACTGCGTGCTTCTCTGGATGGCAATGAATTTATAGGCATGATGAACGCCATCAAAAATACCGCGAGAATGGTTGAAACGCCCACGCGGGATACCAATACCGTGATTGGGGTGGTCGCCACTAATGCACGATTGACCAAAGAGCAGGTCAATAAAGTGGCACAAATGGCACAGAATGGCATTGCAAAGTCTGTGTGCCCTGCTCATACTATGTTTGACGGCGATACCATTTTCGCGCTGGCGACTGGCGATATTCCGGCCAACGTCAATGCGATTGGTGCTTTTGCAGCCGAGGTTGTTGCCCGTGCCATTCGCAAAGCAGTTTATGCTGCGACCTCATTACATGACGTACGTGCCGTTAAAGATTAAAGCAAATTAAAGAATGCATATCGCGTCCTTAATAATCTGCTGATAACATTCATGCCAGGTTTTGTTTAGAAAGTGAACCATAGCATGCCAAAAGTGCTGATTATCGAGGATGAACAGACCCTTGCCAACAACTTGTCCGATAAACTTCGCGGCGAAGGGTTTACAGTTGTCACGTCTATAGATGGCGAAGACGGCTTGGAGAAAGTTCGTGCTGAACGCCCGGACTTAATTGTTTTGGACATCATGCTCCCCGGCCTGGATGGTCTGAGTCTCTGCCGAATTGTACGGCGTGATTCGGCCACTTCGCATATTCCCATCATTATGTTGACTGCGCGTGGCACTGAGGTGGATAAAATTGTCGGATTGGAAAGTGGCGCTGACGATTATGTGGTGAAGCCTGTTGCGCTGGGTGAATTTCTGGCGCGGGTACGGGCAGTGATGCGCCGCGCACCGGGGCGACCCGTGTTGCAAGATGAACTGAACTCCAACGACTTGCAGGTCAGCTTAACAGGCCGCCGCGTCTATAAGGGCAGCGACGAGATTAAACTCAGCAACAAAGAGTTTGATCTGCTTGCTGAGCTGATGCGTAACCGGGGTGTTGTACTTTCCCGCGATCTGATTCTGACCAAAGTCTGGGGTTACGATTACTTTGTGGATAAGCGCACGGTTGATGTCCACATTCGCTGGCTGCGCGAGAAGATTGAGGATGATGCCTCCAATCCCCGGCGCATTGTCACGGTACGCGGCGTTGGTTATCGCTTTGAAGGGTAAGTATGGAAAATCAGAATAATGAGGAGAAAGACTGGGCTTATAAGCAAGCTCTGATGCTGACTCTTTCAAACTGTGCCTACGAATCGCTGCTGGTGCTGGACGGAGATTGCAGGATCATTGGTATCAACAATGCGGCTGAAGAACTCTTTGAACGACCACGCCCAATTGGCGAAAAGCTGGTTGACGTTACACAGTCGAATGAACTGGAAGCGATGGTGCTGAACGCACTGGCGTACCGGGAAGAAGTTTTTGAAGAACAGATTATCATCGATAAACGCCATTACCGGGTGCGTGCTCAGGTGATTCAACGAGATGGCAATATGTTCATCGGTCTGGCGCTGGAAGATGTAAGCGAATTGGTACGGTTGAACCGTGCCCGCCGTGACATGATTGCCAACATTTCACACGAACTTCGGCATCCGATTGCCAACATTCGCATGTATATCGACAGCCTTTTCCACGAAGACGAAAAGCCCAAACGCAAGCGCAGCATCTCAACCTTGCAAGCCATCGCCCGTGAAACTGATTCACTTCTCTGGATTATGCAGGAGATGCTCGATCTTTCGATGATCGAGTCTGGACAGTCGATTGTCCGAATGGTGGATGTTCCGCTGCGTGGTCTCGTAGAAGAGGCCATCGAGCGCATGGAAGAACTGGCCAGTGCCAAAGATTTACGGGTTGTCCATGATGTATCCAAAAAAATATGGGTATGGTGTGACTGGGATCAAATCCGCCGGGTGCTGATGAACCTGATTCATAATGCCATCAAATGGTCGCCCAAAGGTGGAACGATTTCGATCAATGTGGTGAATGGCGGCGAGGATGTCAAAATTCAGGT
The DNA here is from genome assembly GCA_019912965.1 of Anaerolineae bacterium. Taxonomy (GTDB): domain Bacteria; phylum Chloroflexota; class Anaerolineae; order Aggregatilineales; family Phototrophicaceae; genus CFX2. The sequence goes on along the minus strand of JAIOHM010000081.1, from coordinate 44,011 downwards.
TTCCGATGAAGGGCCGGGTGTACCAGACGATCAGGTTGAGCGTATTTTTGAGCGGTTTTATCAGGTCGATGCTTCGCGCTCCGGTCATGAAGGCACGGGCTTGGGTTTAGCAATCTGCAAGCACATCGTTGAGGCGCATGGCGGTGAAATCTGGGCAGAAGGCAACGGCCAGAAGCCGGGTGGGCGTTTTCTTTTCACGCTGGGAAGTGCGGAAGTCCCAAGTAATGGTTAAGCCACAGCGATAAATATTCACTCAATTATCAGCCTTCGCCTTTGCATTTCCAAGACTATTTCTGCTATACTCGCTGAAACAGCATATTGCAGACCTTCGGGGCAGGGTGAAAACCCCTACCGGCGGTATGGCGCTTTAATGGTGTGCCAAGCCCGCGACCCGAGTCGCCAGTCCTCATCACGATCAACATCAACAACGACCAGGATTGGTGCATTACGGTGCAAACCGTAACGGTGGATCTGGTGCAAGGCCAGAGCCGACAGTGATAGTCTGGATGGAAGAAGGTGCAAACAGCAGGGTGGCCTGAATCTATTGTGATTCAATGGATAAAGCCTCCGTGTTGTTTGCGTTGACTATAGTTACTTCCTCGTGTGGTAACGCTTTTTGCGTTTGCCATGTGTGGCATGTTTTCTATGGCTATTGCCCCGTCGGTCTAGTTCACAGACAGCGGGGTTTTTTCATGCAAGAAAACGCACTCTCTAAACCACTCGAAGCCAATCTTAATCTTCCTGCGCGCCGTATTCGTCTGGGCAATCTCTCCGTGCGACAAGCTGCGCCTTTCATCACCGCGCTTATGCTGCTGCTTCTTTGGCAGGGCATTACGATGCTCGAATTGTATCCGGCATTTATCATTCCGCCGCCGGGAGCAGTGCTGAATAAGCTGGGTGAAGTGCTGCTGGATGGCACACTCTGGCTGCATACCAGTACGACTCTGGTTAGTGTCATTGCTGGACTGGTTGTTGGTTTGCTACTGGGTGTGGTGTTGGGGTACATAACGGCTAAAGTGCCTCTGCTGGAAGACTTGCTTTCGCCCATCATCGTCGCGTTCCAATCGACGCCAGTGGTCGCCTATGCCCCGCTGTTGGTGATCTGGTTCGGCAGTGGGCCAACCAGCAAGGTCGTCACTAGCGCCTTGATCGTCTTTTTCCCCATGTTGATGAATACCGTGATCGGCATCCGCAATGTGCCGCTGGCGCTGCGCGATTTGATGCGCTCAATGCAGGCAACGCGCTGGCAGACGTTCACCAAACTGGAAATACCAGCGGCGATGCCCGTGTTGATTGGCGGCTTGAAAATCAGCGCGACTCTGGCGGTGATTGGGGCAGTTGTAGGGGAATTCGTCAGCGCGAAAGCGGGTTTAGGCTTTCTGGTGAATCTGGCGCGCAACCAATATGACACACCGCTAGTCGTGGTTGCTGTCCTGACGCTGACGGTGATTGCCCGTTTGCTGTACAGCCTGGTTTCGCTGTTGGAACGTGTGATGCTGCGTTGGCAGGCTCGTTCCCGGTAAATGCATTTTACGCCTGATAAACAGGCAGGAACAGGTAGTATTACGGAAAACATTCTAAACCGGATGCCGCCTGAAAGGTTTGTGAGATGTTTTATCTACGTTTATCGAAGGAGTCTAGACGCATGTTGAGCAAACGTTTGGTGACCATTTTCGCCTGCATAGTGCTTTTGCTGCCCGTTTTGGGGGTTGGGGTACAGGCACAAGCACCAACTGACATCACTTTTTTCATGACCTTTGTGCCGAATGTGCAGTTTTCGCCCGTGTATGTGGCGCTGGAAAAAGGCTACTTTACCGAAAATGGTATTAACCTAACGGTCGAATATGGTGACGAAAATGTGGGTGTGGATTTGATGGCGGCGGATGAACGGCAGTTTGGCCTCATCAGCGGCGAAGAAATCATCAAAGCGCGGGCGAACGAACGTCCGGTTGTGAGCATTTACGAATGGTTCCAGAAGTATCCGGTGGGCATCGTCACCAGCGACAGCAGCGGCATTGAGTCGATTGCTGATCTGGCCGGGAAGAAAGTCGGCGTGCCGGGGCGTTTTGGCGCAAGCTATAACGCGCTGAACGCCATGCTGATTGCCAACGGTTTGACCGAAAGCGATATTGATCTACAAGAGATTGGTTTTAATGCGCCGGATGTATTCTGCCTGGGCGCAGTGGATGCGGCGGTGGTTTATATCAACAATGAACCGCTGCAAATTCAACAGCGGGCGGATGCGGGTGAATGCAACGGCATCACGGGTGTGACGGTATTTCCGGTTTCCGACATGGTTGATATGGTATCCAACGGTGTGGCGACCAATGAAAAAACCATCACCGAAAATCCAGCACTGGTGCAGGGCATGGTAACGGCCTTTGATGGCGGCGTGCGCGATTCGATTAACAATCCCGCAGAGGCTTATTTGCTCAGCGCTAACCATGTGGAAAATCTCCCGCTGGATGATGCTTTCAAGGCGGCTTTAGAAACTGCGGCTGTGGCACAGGACGCCTTTCTTGCAACTGACCCCAGTCAGGAAGCGATTGCCGAAAGCCGGACGACGCTGCTGACCGCACTCTCGGCACAGTTTGATGAAGTGATGCTGCTGCAATTCCAGGTTTTGCTGAATACGATTGATCTGTGGGAAGCCGACCAGTTGGGCTACAGCGATCTGTTTTCGTGGGAAGTGACGCAGGAAGTGCTGACGCAAATGCAATTCGTTGACACTCCGATTGATCTTTCACTGGCTTTTACCAATGATTTCCTGCCGGGTGCTGAAGGCTAACCGATGCTGACGGCGCGTAATGTAAGCGTGAGTTATCCCGCGCCGGGGGGCGGTGTCCTCCCGGCGTTAGGGCCGATCACGTTTGATATTCAAGCAGGCTCATTCGTGTGCCTGATCGGGCCAAGCGGCTGCGGCAAAAGTACGCTGATTCGCGTTCTGGCAGGTTTGCAGCAGCCAACGGGCGGCGAGGCTTGGCTGGATGGTGAACCAATTCGCCAGCCTTCCCGCCGGGTGGGGTTGATGTTCCAAGACTCGAATCTGATGCCGTGGCGCAGTGTGCTGGATAACATCGCGCTGCCATTGGAACTGAACAGGGTAGGGGCGGCTGAAAGGCGGGCTGCCGCTAAAAAACTGCTGCCGAAGCTGGGTTTGAGCAGCGAATTTGCCGAGGCGTATCCGGGTGAACTTTCCGGCGGGATGGCGCAGCGGGTGGCGTTGGGACGGGTGTTGGTGCAGCATCCACAGGTGCTTTTGCTGGATGAACCGTTCGGGGCGCTAGATGCACTAACGCGGGAGCAGATCAGCATTGATCTGATGACGGTGTGGGCGGCAGAGGGGCAGACGGCGGTGATGGTGACACACAACATCCACGAAGCAATTTTGCTGGCTGACCGGATTCTGGTCTTTAGCCCGCGTCCGGGGCAGATTGTGGCGGATATTGCGGTGGATTTGCCGCGTCCGCGTCATCTTGAAGATGCTTACAGCGATACATTTGGGGCGATTGCCGGGGCAGTACGAGCGCATTTAAGTCAGTAAGTCTGCGAGTGGTGAATTGCGAGGAGTTATGATCCAGACAAGGGGGTAAAGCCGCCTTGTCTATAGTCATGATGTTCACTACTCCCAGTCTGATCTCATCCCTTTGCCTTTCGGTTGGAATGGCAACAAGATTACAGGAAAGCTGATGACAACTTTACCTGCATATCCGCCGGGACTTGGTGCTATTGCAGAACGTTTTGGCATTTCGACCCCAGAGCTTTTGGAGGAAATTGCCAATGGTGAACTGGTGGTTATATCATGGGGAGATCAATCATCCCGAAGGGTTTCCGTAAATGTCATTCATTGATGTCGTCAAAATCCTGCCGCAGCCGTTCGCATGGTGTGAAATTCCCGCTGGTCAAGTCACCTTAATCAGCACTGAAGTTCAAGATAAAAACTATATTCCGCCAAATCGACCGCAAACCTTTGATGTGCCAGCTTTCTCCATTGCCAAATATCCTGTCACCAATGGGCAATTCGCCAAATTTATCGAAGCTGGCGGTTACGATACCCGCCGCTGGTGGACAGACACTGGTTGGGAAATAAAAGCAGAACGGCACGAAGCGAATGTAGGCAAAATGGCTGCCAGACCTGCATGGACACAGCCGCGCGATTGGAAAGACGAACGTTATAACCAAGCCAATCAGCCTGTCATCAGCGTCTCATGGTACGAAGCAATCGCCTTTTGCACATGGCTGAGTGAAGTAACAGAGATAAATATCACCCTACCCACCGAACAGCAGTGGCAACGCGCGGGGCAAGGCAATGATGGACGTTTATATCCTTGGGGAAATCAGTGGGACGGAATGCGCTGCAATAATCAGGTGAAGCCCCATAACAACCCCTATATCACGCCCGTCACTCAATTTGAAGGGCCAGGCGACAGCCCATTTGGCGTCGTCGATATGACGGGGAATGTGTGGGAATGGACACTAACCCAATATCTGAACAACGAAACGGATTTAGAAGGCTTGAAAGAACGTGTCCTTCGCGGAAATTCATGGATTAACAACGAGCCGTTCAACTTTGAGATTTTACGTCGCATCGGTTATACGCCCTATTCCTGGGGCACAGGCATTGGCTTTCGGTTGGCACACACATAGATCGTCAATCACTCGATTTATTCAACTCAAATAATCCCCGAACCCACTCTCACCGCAAATTTGAACAGACCGGCAGTTACTTCAACGCCGATTCCGCTTTTGACACTAAAGCTGCTCGCTGGACATGCTTCAATCATAAAGTCATTCCCAACATCGTGGAAAACAAGCGCGCCTGAAAAAAGAACAAACGGGGTTCCAAACATCTGTTCAATCCTGAAGTCTACAAACTGCGTTTTAGCAGCGAACGTACTTTCGCCTGGATCGACAAATTCCGCGCCTTACTGATTCGCTTTGACCGCAAAGCTGCTCATTTTATGGGCGCTCATTACATCGTTTTCACCCTTATCAACCTCCGTCACCTGTTGGCTGAGGAAAAGTCTCAATGCGTTCAGTCTATAAAGTGAGGATCAAGAACAGCGAAGAATCGGACAGGTAGATTTTCGGGACATAAATTTTAAGGGCGCCCAAGTTGGACGCCCTCATGAAGAACTATGGGTTTAGGTGGTGGAGTCAGGAAGGGGCTTCTCGAATAACGCGGACGACTGCTTCCGCATCATTCCCTAGTGGGGTATACCCCGCCATGAGTATCAAACAGCCTAAGGCTTCTAACCACTCATCAACATTCTTGACAACCAACCGTTTGTGATTCAGGAGCATCACCTCACCCGTTGAGACATACTGCCAAACCAATTTGGCAAGGGCTTGGTTGCGCGTCATAACTTCAGCCCCGACCAAGACGGTTTCTTCGCCTTTGACACGCAGTATTTCGGCCAGCGAAGGGGTTTTGGGCGGGCGGCCTTTGGGGTTGCCGCTTTGACCCGATTTCCACTGCCCTGAATTGTTGGTGGTTTTGGTCACGTAAAATGGCCTTTCGTGTGAATCAAGAACACCCGTTCTTAATCGTAGCACTGGTCAGGCAACCGTGACAATTCAGGGCGGGTACGAAGATGGATAGGTTAAGGTTTTAATTTCACGGGCTGTCCGGTTTGGGCGGATTGATAAGCGGCGATAACGATTTCGACGGCTTTGAGGCCATCTTCACCGGTGATGGATGGGGCGCGGTCTTGGCGGATGGCGGCGACAAATTCGTTGATTAAGCCCTGATTCGAATCCGAACCCCAATAATTCCATACAGGACGCCCAACGCGATGGCTGTAAACCGTCGAAACCTGCTTAAAAGCATCCATCGTCGCCAAGCCTTTTTCGCCCACCAATTCCAGTTTCAAGCCGCCCCATGTTGGATAGTAGGCGGGTTTGCTCCAACTGCAATCAATGCTGGCGAACGAACCGTTGGCGTAGGTGAGCATCATCAAGCCGCCCGTTTCGACCTGTACTTTGCCGCTGTGCATGATCTGGTTGGTGGTGGCGTAGACTTCGATCACTTCCGATTGCAGATACCAATTGAGCAAATCGGATAGATGAACGGCATGGTCAGCGATTGCACCGCCGCCTGCCAAATGTTTATCCACAAACCAGTCCCGCTTCAAAAAGGGCAGATTTTCCGCCTGATGAAATTCTGGCAGCGCCCCCTGATTAGTGGCATTACAGCCGTAGATATGCCCCAAACTGCCGAAGTTAAACAGCTTTTTGATTTCCAGCGCCGGGGAACTGAAGCGCATGGGGAAGGCGGTCATCAGTTTGACGCCTGCATTTTTGCAAATTTCGACGATGGCGCGGGCATCTTCCAGTGTGGTCGCCAGCGGCTTTTCGCAGAGAATATGGACTCCGGCAGCGGCGGCTAATTTCACCAACGGCAGGTGATTGGCGTTTTCGGAACAGATCAGTACGCCATCCGGTTTTTCCGCCAACAGCGCCTCATAGGATTCAAAGAGGCGAGTCTCGGAAAGATCGGCAAAATACTTTCCACGCTGTTGATTTTCGTCGGCAATACCGATGACTTCGACATCGGGAACGGCACGCAGATTTTGGATGTAGGCTTCGGCATGAAGATGCGCGAAACTGAGTATTCCGATGCGGGTCATTGTACATCCTCCACATTTACGGCGCGTCCGGTTCGGGCGGATTCGATGGCGGCTAAAGCGATTTGTACAGCGGCTAGACCATCTTCCGCTGTCACGCGCGAGGTTGGGGCTTGCCCGGTCAGCACATCGTAAAAGTGTTTAATCTGGGTGGTGTACGGGTCTTCAGCTAAGGGACTCATCGGCAGGCCGACATCGGGTGCATCGCCTTTTGCGGACTGCTTCAGGTAAATGCCCAACGGAATGGAGCTATCCGCTGGATGTTCGATCAATCCAGCATCGCCAGCAATTTCCAGCGCCGTGCGGAACATGGGCGGCGGATAAGCCCATCCGCCTTCGACATTGGAGATTGCGCCATTTTTATGGCGTAAGATAGCTATCCCATAGTCATTAGGCGCATTGGGCGTTTTGCTGCGGACGCTTTTGGCAAACACGCTGACCACATCGCCAGCGATCCACCGGGCATAATCAAAATCGTGAATCATCAGGTCGAGCATCATGCCACCGGATTTTTCGACATCGAGAAACCAGTTATCGGCGGCTAACTTGGGCTGAAAGCTGCACCGCGTCAGCCGGACGACCGCCACATTACCGATGTCACCGCGATCAACAGCGGCTTTTGCCCCGGCGTATTCCGGGAAAAAGCGGACGACATGGGCGACTAAAAGTTTGACCCCGGCTTTTTCGCAGGCTGTCACCATCGCACGGGCTTGGGTGACGGTGCGCGCCAGCGGTTTTTCGCAGATGATGTGTTTTCCGGCAGCGGCGGCTTGCAGCACCATCTCGTGATGCAGATGGGTGGGTGTGCAAATGTCGATGACATCTACATCCTTCAGCAAATCGTCCAACTTGTCGTAGACTTTCGTCCCGTACTGCTCCGCCAGTTTTTGGGCGCGGGCGGTATCGACTGAGCAAATGCCGACTATTTGCGCGGGGGTGTTTGACCATGCGGCGGCGTGGGTTGTGCCCATAAATCCGCTGCCGACAATTCCTACTCGTAGCATGGAAAATAGACCTCTATTTAACAGCGCCAGCGGTCAGGCCGCGAATCAACTGGCGCGAGAAGATGACATACAGCAAAACGACAGGTATGGCGGAAAGCGTCAGCGAAGACAGCACCGCGTTCCAGTCGTTGACGAATTGACCGAGAAAGGTTTGTGCGCCCAAAATCACGGTTTTATTTCGTTCGGATGGGGCGAGAATCAGTGGGAACCACAAATCGTTCCAGATCGGGATCATGTTAAAAACCATGACTGTGCCGATGGCAGGACGAATCAGCGGGATAATCATCCAGTAGATACGGTATTCGCTTGCGCCATCCACACGGGCGGCGTCTTTCAGATCGCGCGGAATCTGCCGCATGAACTGCGACAGGACAAAAACGGCGAGGGGTAATCCCTGCGCGGTGTAGACGAGGATGAGCGCAACCAGTGTGTCTGCCAATCCCATGCTGACAATCAAGCGGAGAATGCTGATCGTGCCGAGGCGGATCGGGATCATGATGCCCAACGCCATGTACAATCCCAGCAGGGTATTCCCGCGAAATTTATATTCAGACAGTGCGTGGGCAGCCATCGTTCCGGCGATGAAAATGATGATTAGTGCGCCAACTGTCACCAACAGACTGTTCACAAAATAGTTGGGAAAATTGGCGCGGGCGAATACGGTTTCGTAGCCGACCAGATCAAAATTTTCTGCGTTGGGGAGCGCATAGGGCGTCCTGAAGATGGCCTGTCGGCTTTTGAAGGAATTGACCACCACCAGCACCACCGGGAACAGGGCGATGATGGTATAGGTCAACAGAATTGCATGAATGCCGATGACCTGCGACCAATAACTGAAGCGGATATTTTTTGCAGCGGCCATGTGACTCTCACAATTCGATTTCAAGTTTGAGCAGCCGACGCTGCCAGCCGAATAGATAAATGAGTACGCCCGTCAGAATAATCAGGAACATCACGCCTGCAATCGTCGCTCCCATGGTGGGTTCGCCCGCCTGAAGCTGGAAACCGAAGAAGGTGCGGTAGAACAGTGTGCCCAGCAAATCCGTCGCAAAATCCGGGCCAGCCAATGCGGTTTGGGTGGTGTAGATCAGATCGAAGGCGTTGAAGTTGCCGACGAACGTCAACACCGCGACGATGCCGACGGTAGGCAAAATCAGCGGGAATTTGATGCGCCAGAAAACACCTATACCGGTTGCGCCATCCACACGGGCAGCCTCGATCAGTTCATCGGGAATGCTGATGAGCGCTGCGAGGAACAGCATCATCGGAATGCCGACATACTGCCAAACGGATACTAATGAAAGCACAGGCAGCGCATATTCCGGCAGCCCAAGCCACGGCTGATTTTTGATGCCGAAAATGGCGAGGAAATCGCCGGAAATACCCCATAACGGGCTGAGGATCAAACGCCAGATGAAGCCGATCAGCACGACCGAAAGCACAGTCGGCGTAAAGATCAGGGTGCGGTAAATGGCACGGCCTCGCACAATCCGCGAACTGAGCAGCGCCGCCAGCAGCAAACCAATCGGGTTTTGCACCAGCATATGGATGGCAAAAAAGACGAGGTTGTTGCGGATGGCGCCCCACAAACGCGGCGATAAAAATTCGTCCGTAAACAATCTTTGATAATTTTGCAGGCCAACAAACACTTCCTGACCGCTGGCATCTGGCGCAAACAGGCTCAAACGGAGTGAGTCGATCAGGGGGTAGACCATAAACAGGGTATAAACAATAACCGCCGGGGCCAGGAAAACGACAATGTGAAACGGGAACGGTTTCCGGTTTTTCTCGCGTCCATCGGCACTCATCGGCATATTCTCCATTCAGAATTTAACAAGGGAGGCGCTGTTGCAGCGCCTCCGGGAATACGAACTTCAATGAGCTTATTCGGGCATCTGCGGTTCGTACCAGGCTTCGAGGCCGTTCTGAACCAAATCTGCTGCTTCCTGTGCCGTCAGTTCGCCATTCAGCAGTTGTGCGCTGGCCGACCACAAATCATTTTCGTTGTTGGGCGTGCCGCGCGAAAGAATCTGGTAGGACGAACGGATGGTGGAACTGCATTCACCGCGCCAGCTCAGGAATTCCTGCGCCAGCGGGTCTTCCAGTGTTACTTCGTGGTTGGAGAGCGAGAAGAAACCGGGCAGCGACTCAGAATACAACTGCGCGAATTCAGCGCTGGTCATCCATTCGAGGAAGGTACTGGCGGCTTCCGCATTCGGGCTGGCGGCGTTCATGCCCATAGCGATGTCAGTATGATCGCTGATGTAGCATGTTTCCTGTCCATCCGGTACGGGCGGCTTGAAAGCGCCGAGTGTGAATTCAGCCTGCGCGTTGAAGGTTGCAATGTCCCACGAACCCGCCGGGTAAATGGCACCCAGACCGAGCGCGAAAGCATTCTGTGAGTCGGGGTAGGTCTGTGCCTGATAGCCGTCTCCCAGATAATCTTTCCATGTGGCGAGGGCTTCGAATGCGGCCAGGAAGCCACCTTCGTTGTATTTGGCGGTGCCATCGATCAAACCCAGACGGCCTTCTTCACCCATCCAGTAATTGGGGCCGATGTTCTGGAATCCCATCGTGGCCGATTCCCACTGGTCAGCCGTACCCATCACCAGCGGCGAGTATGCCCCGCTGTCCTTGATGGCCTGAAGCACAGCCAGAAATTCCGATTCGGTCGTTGGCACGGTCAAACCAAGTTCGGTAAAGATGTCGGCATTGTAGATGAAACCGTGAATGACCGAGGCCATCGGCACGCAGAAAACGTCCGAGCCATCATCGGTAATCCATGCGCTCTTGGCAACATCGCTGAAGTTTTCCATACCGGGCAGGTCGTTCAACGACGCCAGATTACCGTTCTGGAACAGGGTCAGCGAAATATCGAACGGACGGCAGGTGATCAGGTCGCCCGCTGTGCCGCCTTCGAGTTTGGCGTTGAGGGCAGCATTGTATTCGGTGGGGGCGGAGGGGGCAAACACGACCTTGATGCCGGGATTCTGGGCTTCAAACGCCGGGATGATGGTATCCTGCCAGATGGTCAGGTCATCGTTACGCCAGCTTTCAATGGTGATGGTTACGGGGTCTTGCGCCAGAGCAGTACCACCGATCACCAGGACGAGCAGACACAGAATGAGTAACTTTTTCATTTCTTGCTCCTCGAAAATCTTATCGAAATAGGGTCAGCCTTCGCTTACGACACTTTTGCTGGATGCGCCTCCTTTCCTGATTGTAACGTGGTTACAGACCCAATTCCTGCTCCAGCAGGACTGCGCCTGCGCCTAACAAAATGGATCGATCATCCAGCCGGTTGACCATAATGTCGATCTGGCTGGAGATGTGGGGAAGTGTGTGTTCATGAATAGTCCGGCGGACTTGCTGGACAAAATGTTCGCCCAGTTCGACCACACTTCCCGTCAGGATTATCAATTTGGGGTTGAGTAAATGGGTGACGATTAACAGCGCGTGACCGAGATATGAGGCAGCTTTTTCGACCAGTGCAATCACATCCGGGTCGCCCATTTCCATCGCTTGCAGAACCATCGGAATGGTGATCTCGCCACCAGCGGCCAGCGTGTTTAACGGTGAATTAGGATTTTGTTGGGCGATGCGTCTGGCATGCTGCCGGATGCCCCACAGACTCACTAATGTTTCCAGACAGCCGCGCCGTCCGCAAACACAGATTTCATCCAGCGTGGGGAAGGGGGTATGACCGAGTTCGCCCGCCGCATGGGTGCTGCCCTGAATGATTCGCCCGTCGGCCAGAATGCCAACACCAATACCTTCACCAATTTCGACGACTACCAGATCATGAACGCCCTGTGCGCTGCCAAACCGGTATTCCCCGATAGCCGCCAGATTGCTGTCGTTGCCGACATAAACCGGGAGTTGAAAACGTTCGTTGAGGATGTGTGCCAGCGGCAGATCATGCCAGCCAAAGTTGGCGGCAATGTGGACGATCCCAGAGTCGCTGTCCACGATTCCCGGCGTACCGATGGTGATGCCTAGCAGCGGACGAGTAGCTTGCTGCATCATTTGCTGAATGACTTTGATCACCAATTGGATGAGTTCATCACTGCGTCGATTTTGCATCGCGCAGGTTTGCTGTGCCTGAATTTGCATTCGCAGGTCGAGCAGCGAACCAATCACAGTCGAGTCTTTGAGAACGATGCCGATCATCTGGAAAACATCCGGGTTCAAGGCCAACAGGGTTGGTTTTTTACCGACTTTGTCCTGCACCAATTCAGGCCCGATTTCGGTGATAAGTCCGCGTTCGATGAGTCCCTGCGTTAGTTCAGTGACCGATGGACGCGACAGGTGCGTTAGCTCTGCCAGCCGAACACGGGAGATCGATTCGTGGGCATAAATTTCACGCAAGAGCAGCGCCTCGTTATGTTTTTTGAGGTGGGCTGGCGTAACTTTGCTAACGGTTTTTTGTAACACAGATGTTGTTTAAAATTCTATTTGTAAACATTACGAACAAACAGAATTTAACATTGCTCTCCAGCTTTGTCAAGCAGCTCGTGTTCGTTATTTGGGGCGTTCGCCGAGCAGCAGCGTCATGCCGAAGGTGCTGCCCTGTCCCTGTTGACTCCGCATGTAAACGCCGCCGCCATGCCCTTCCGAGACGGATTTGACAATCGCCAATCCCAGTCCGGTGCCTTTGATGGTGTCTTCCGCTGCGCGATAGAACCGCTCAAACAGGCGGGGCTGTAATTCGACCGGGATGCCGGGGCCGTTGTCGATCACTTCAATGTGCAGGAGCATATTGTTGCGGAAGGCGCGGACGAGGATGTTGTCACCCGCTTTGGTGTATTTGGCAGCATTATCCAGATAGTTGATGAGGGCACGCTTGACCCAGCGGCGGTCAGCAGTGAGGAGGGGCAATTCTGCTTCAACCTCAATGGTGAAGTCCAGTTGTTTTTCGGCAATAAGCGGGCGGAGTTCGATGCAGGTTTCCCGAATGAGTTCTTCCGCACTGAACTCGGTCATGCTGACGCCGTAGCCGCTTTCGATTTGCTCCAGATGCAGCAGATCGTTAATCAGGTCTTGCAGGCGGTTGATGCCGCTGGTGGCGATGCGAATAATTTCTTTGGCGGTGGGGTCATCCTGACCGACAAAATCATCCAGCATATTGAGTGAACTGAGGGCAACACCCAGCGGATTTCGCATGTCATGGGCGGCGGCACGGATGAACTCCGCCCGCTGAAGTTCGGATTCACGCAGGTGAGTGATGTCCTGCACCACGATCACCCAGCCATCATTTTTGCGGTTCTGCTCAACCTGACTCTGGATATATACGGGCGAAACCACCAGCGACAACATCCGGCCACTTTCCAGCGTCGCCTGAAAGGATTTATTTTCGCCCGTTTGGGTGGAAAGGGCATACAGCAGCGAATCGCGGATTCGCGGGTGAATGGGGGCTTCGCGCAGCGGCGTACCGATCAATTTGCGGGCGTCCACATCAAAAATGGTTTCAGCCGTCTGGTTAATCAGAATGAGCCGCCCCTGATGATCGGTAGCAATCATGCCATCAGCGGTGGATTGCACGATGGCTTTCAGGCGGGTTTCCTGCTCCGAAGCATCTTCATACAGGCGGGCGTTATCCAGCGCGACGCCGACCGTATCGGCAATTGCCCGCAGCACATTGACGACTTCATGATTGAAACTTTCGGGCTGGTTGCTCATGATGCTCAGGATGCCGATAATCTTGCCGCGCGCGTGCATGGGAGCCATCGCAATAGAGCGAAATTTCTCGTCGCGGAAGCGCGGGACGGCCAATTCTTCGCTGCCATCCAGATTGTTATCAACCACCACATCGTTGTGCAAAATTACTTTGCCGGACATGCCTTTGCCCAGCGGGATACGCATGGGTGGGCTGACGAAATCATGTACCCAACCCTGTTGGGCGCGCAGCACAACTTCACCTGCATGGTCATCAATCAGGCTGATGCCACCTGCTTCAGCACTGACCACATCCAGCACAGCTTTGAGCGCGGTTTTGAGGGTTTTATCGAGGTCAAGCGATTGGCTGACGGTAGCGGCGACGGTGTTGATTGCAGCCAGTTGGTCGATACGGCGCTTGACTTCATCGGTTAATAATCGATTTTGGAGCAGCAGACTTTGAAAATCTTGTTGCACTGTTTGTCTCGCCTGTTTAATTGTAGAAACGCTGCTGATTAATTACGGCAAGTATACCTTAAACCCCCAAACAGCGCATAATCGGTGGGACGGACGGACTATTAGTCGGCAAAGCGAACACTATGGTTTTTGGCGCTGCTTTCGACAAATCGCACCAGTTTTTCGCCTTCTTCGGTCAGTGCTGCCCGATTTTGTGAGGTCAATGAATCAAATGGTTGGATGGTGAGGGTGGCAGTGCCTTTGGCTTTTTCGACTTTCCATGCACCGCGCACGAATCCATCGACCAATAGGGTGGCGGCGACTCGCAAACCGGGGAGATAAACCTTTGAACGGTATTCATCGGCGATAACGCGGGTGCGTTTGCTGTGTGAAAGCAGCAGATTGTCATATTCCGGTAGAAAGCATTCTGGCGCTGGGGTATCCGCATCCGGCAATGGAATATTGGGCAGGTCGAAAAGCTCCCGTTTTTGTTCGTCCCGGTAAATCACCAGTTCCGGTTTCAGATTTTCAACAGTTTCTTTGAGCTTGGGTAAGCCTGACCACGTTTGAATATCGGTCACGCTGGCCGGGCCAAATGCCGCAAGATACCGGAAAATCAACGTTTTCAGGTTATCCTCGGTTGGGAGGGTTTTCCCAATCCACATTTCGGCTAATATGAATTTCGGGTTGCCGGGGTAGCTCCATTCGGTTTGGGTCGGGACTTGTACCAGCGGCAGATGCGTCCGCACACCATACCGCATCGCGCCGGGGTCGGCATCCGGGAATTTTTCGGTGAACATGGTGGTGATTTCCGCAAAACTGCGCGGCGCTTCGCTGATGAACTCCCGCGCTATCGCCACCATTTTGTCTACGTCCAGCCCTTTTGCCCGGTCACGCAGCACGGCTTCAAACGCCTGCGTCAGCACAGGTTGAAGAGTCGCCCGCAGCAGCAGATAATCCGCAGTCGTGAACAAGTGCAGTGTGCTTCGCATCAGCGTGGCTTTGATGATGCTGCGGTTTTCAATCAACATTGCCAGATCATCCCGCCCGAAATCCTGAAGCCGAGTCCATAGGCCAACATACGGCGCGGATGCGGACTGTGCTTGCAAGCCGACGAGCCGTTCAACCGCCTGTGGAACAGAAATCGCCTCTCTTTTTAGCAGCATTTGCCGTGCCAATGTTGCCCGATTGAGTTCACGAAGCGTCAAAATGCGGTCTGCCATACCGTTTACTCCCGTGGATGAAGGCTGTTGAGCCAGATGGGTGTTTGAGTCACAAGTGTTTCCGGCAGCGACTCCGGTTGCAGCCTGCCACTTGTGTATTCGCTCAAATATTCCACGAGTGTCCACAACCTGGCAAGGGCGATAAATTGTGCCAGTTGCTCACCAGTTCCAACGTGTGGGTGCTGGGAGTGCTTTATAAAACTCATCGCGGATTCGTTCAGGCCATTGTGCGGGTATAGACATCAGTGTTCCTTTATGTTTTCGCAACCCGACGGCTTTCCAAATCGTAATCTTGTTTGGGTGTAGAGTGGATGATTAATGGGGGGGTATTATATGCAGCTCGTGTGTCCGCATTGTGGTCAGCCTGTTTCTTCAGAAAATATCAATATCCAGCGGATGGCGGCGGTTTGCCCCGCCTGCGATTCGGTCTTTCAGTTTGAAGTCTCGGAGTCCAGGATCAAACGCCGCAAAGTAAAACAACCCCAACAGATTACGTCATATGAAACTGATGAGCACTTGAATATTACTTTTCGAACCAATTTCCGGTTAGCACAAAATGATGCTTTTCTTACAACCGCCGGATTCAGCGCTATCTTCACGTTTATCACTCTCATTCTCGCTAATGTGCTCAGATCAAAGCCGGAGGCGGCGCTTGCCCTATTGGGCTTTGGCTTATTCACGATATTTCTTTATTACTGTTTAGCGCTGATTGCCTATAACAAAACGTACATCGAAGTTAGCGATGAGAACATCAAGGTTTCTCGTAAACCGCTGCCCAACCTGCTAAATGAACCTAATACTATCGAGCTTGCCAGCGTTGCTGTAGTCCGCTATGAAGAGACGGCGACATCCAAAAAAGAGGCTTATGATCTGCCGCGTTATAACGTGTGGGCTGAAAAAGTGGATGGAAATCGCCAAGTCATTGTCAGCGATGTGATTGAGGATTACGCTGTTTTTATCTCCCAACGGCTGAATGAATTTCTGGATCGGGAAGATGCACCAGATGCATCCCGTTTGCTGGATGATGAACAGACCGCAGACAATGTGCCAATTCCAGATGAACTGACTGGATCATCGAAAGCTCGGCGTTGATTTCCCCTGGCTGTCCTAAAACTACATATCCAATTCCAGTCCGCTGTTTTGAAGTGGTGTGACTTCTAATGCGCTAAGCGGTAACATCCTATGGCGCAACCATTTCATTTAGGCAGGAAGGACAATAGCAAAAATGACGCTTGATCTGGCGAAAATTCGCGCGCAATTTCCAATTAATGGAAGCGGGCAGCCAGTCTTTTTTGATAATCCCGCCGGGACGCAGGTTCCGATCAGTGTGGTACAAGCGGTTTCCGATTATTTTAATACCATGAATGCCAATTCTGGCGGCGCATTCGCGACCAGCCAGCGCAGTGATGCAATGGTGCTGGCGACCCGCGAAAAGGCTGCTGATTTTTTGAATGCGCCCAGCCCGCAGGAAATTGTTTTTGGCCCGAACATGACCACGCTCAATTTCAGCCTGAGCCGTGCGCTGGCGAAGACGCTCAAACCGGGTGATGAAATCGTGCTGACGCGCATGGATCACGATGCCAATGTTGCCCCGTGGCTGCGGATTGCCGAGGATTACGGGCTGGTCGTCCGTTGGGTGGACATTATCGAGGCCGATTGCACCCTTGATCTGGATAGTCTGGAAGCGGCCTTGACTGAACGGACGAAAATTGTGGCGACGGTTCATGCTTCCAATGCTGTCGGCACAATTAACCCGGTGGCGCACATTGCTGAGATGGCACACGCGGCGGGCGCGTTGTACGTAGTGGATGCGGTACAGAGCGCGCCCCATATCCCGATTGATGTGCAGGCGATTGGCTGTGACTTTTTGATGTGCTCGGCCTACAAATTCTTCGGCCCGCATATCGGCATTTTGTGGGGACGGTATGATCTGCTTGCCAGTTTGCCCGTGTATAAAGTGCGTCCATCCAAAGATAAACCGCCCTATCGATGGGAAACCGGAACGCCGAGCTTTGAAACCATTGCCGGGGTCGGTGCGGCCATCGATTATCTGGCAGGGATTGGTCACGATTACGGCGCGGAATTTGCCGCCCAGTTTCCCGATTTCACAGGTCGTCCGCTGGAACTCAAAACAGGCATGGCGGCCTTAGGGGTTTATGAACGCGAACTGGTGACGCATTTGATCGAGATGCTGCAAAGCATTCCCGGCGTCACTATTGCTGGAATTACCGACCCCGCCCGCTATGCCGAGCGTGTACCGACCGTCGTTTTCACTAAAACGGGGCATACACCACAGGCCATCGCCCAATATCTGGCCGCGCAAAATATCTATGTGTGGGATGGCAATTACTACGCTGTAGAGATTATGAACCGTCTGGGAAAAGTGGATGGCATGGTGCGTGTCGGCCTCGCGCATTACAACACCCACGCCGAAATTGATCGTCTTGAAGCGGCGCTGCAGTCGCTGTGATATGGAACAGGGCGCCCCACAAGTGGACGCCCTGTAAATTACCCAATAATTTCTTTAGAGATCGCGGCGGCTAACTGCGCGGCGACCAATTCCAGCATCAGTACATTTTCCTGCGAGATTGAACCGGGTTGGTCGCGGCAGGCCACCAGCACTCCATACTTGTTATTGCCGAACGTCACAGGGACACAGGCAACCGCCCCTAATCGTCCCTTGGCAACCAGTGGATGATTGGGCGAATCGGACGGGGCTGCGATGCGGCTCTGCCCATTTTGCACCACCCATGTCATCAGATCATCCGACGAAGCCACTTTCGGAACGACCGCCTGAATTGGCGCCGGGCCATCCTGTGCTTTGAGCGTCAATTTCGGCGTTTCGCCTGCTTCCAGCCGATAAAAAGCCACATATTCATAACCCAAATCTTTGCACGCGCCGACTGCGGCCTGCTGTTTGCCGAGTTCACCGGAGGCTTTACGGAGTTCCTTAGCGAACTGTCGCACGGCGGGCAGGCTGTCTGCGCGTAGCGTTTCAAGCTGACGGTCAGACATCAAGCGCGTGATCCGGCGGATGAGATCGTTATTGGTGAACGGCTCGGTGCTGATTTCATCGGCTTGCCCCGGCATTCCAAAATCGGCATCTTCATCCACCAGCACAATGAACAGGCGTGGATAGCTGTGTCGCAGCTCATTGATGAACTCGTAGATGTAGCCCAGACCGTTATCCAGCACCAACACATCTACATGCTTATCGCGGTCGGCCAGCGTATCCAGCGCATCGCGTGTGTCAGAAACCATCTGCACCCGGAAATCACGATAGGCCGAAAGATTTTTATAATACCGGCTGGCGTGTTCGCGGCGTACCGCAACCAGAACATCAACATTCGTCATAAACGCTAATCCTTCTCTCTCGCCAAATATGTTGATTATACTACGTTAGTAGCTGTTAAAGCGTTTGGAAGGCGCAGGCTGCCAGCGTTAGCACCACCAGTTGGTGCAAACCGGCGGCAATCGGCTGCGTTTCGATGTACTCATCCAGCCGATGAGCATTCCCGCCGCGTGTGATTCCCACCGTTACCGCTGGATACCCCATCGCCAGCGGCACATTCGCATCCGTGCTGCCATTTTCCAGTGTGCCCCGTAATCCGACGATTTCCAGTGCAGCCAAAGCGCCCCGCACCAGTGGATGTTCTGGCGCGATCATCCCAGCAGGGCGGTCGCCCACCACTTCAATCTGAAAACGGAGATCGGCGCGTTCCGTCTTTTTAACGAGCTGCCGTACCTGTTCCTCGATTTTTGCCAGTTCGGACGATTGTTCGGAGCGCAAATCGAGCCAGAATCCGGCTTCAGCGGCAATAGTATTGATGCTCTGCCCGCCTTCTATCAGGCCAATATTGAAAGTGGTGCGCGGTTGCTGCGCTGGATTCAGTGCCATAATTTTTGCGCCGAGTTCGATAACGCCGTGTATCGCGCTGCTGCGGCCAAAGTTCAGCCAGCTATGCCCGCCTTCCGCCTGTGCGGTGATGTGCAGGCGGCGAACCGCAATGCCCGCATGGTAAACATGCCCGAAGGCCATCCCTTCCAGATTGACCACACTGCTGATGCGGTTTTTCAGGCGTTGGAAGGCGGCTTTCATCCCGCCCAGATCGCCCAACCCTTCCTCACGGGTGTTCGCCACAAACCACAAATCGCATTCCGGTCTAATCCCCAGCCTTTGCAAGCAGTAGGCCAGACACAGCATCCCGGCGACTCCCATACTGTTATCGCCTAAACCGGGGCCGTAGATCAGACCATTCTCGCGGCGGATTTTCAGGTCAGTGTCCCCGGCAAAAACGGTGTCTGTATGGGCGGAAACCATCACACCGGGGCGATGGTCATGCTTACCCGCCAACCGTCCATACACATTGTAGAGATTGTCAATTTCAATATCGCGTAGTCCAAGCGCGGCGAATTGGTCAGCCACATATGTTGCCCGTAATTTTTCCTCAAATGTCGGGGCTGGGATTTGTTGAACGGCGATGGCTTGCTCAATGCTCCATTGAGCACCTTCTGGCAGCCAACTCCAGTCCAATTGCTGATGATATTTTTCAATCAGTTGTTTCATAGGTGTGTCCGTATTGGGTAGGGCAGGGTGTTAAACCTTTAGTTAGAAGATTATGCCTGTTGTGTTTGAATGTGTCCACAATCGAATGAGATGGGGTTTCGGAGGGTACGCTTTGTCGCTATAATGCACATTCCCGACGACGTTTGGTTTTATGTAGCTGTAATAAATTCGCTAATGCCAGGAGGTTGTGATATGGAAATGGGGCGAGTGTTGTTTATCGGACGTACCCAGTCCACGCGCCCTGCCATTATCTCAGCGTTGGAAAAGCGATTTGAAGTCGTGCTGGTCACCAGCGGCAAATCCGGCATTGAAGCGGCTAGCGCCAAACCTTTTCACATCATCGTGTTGGATGCGGCCTCCATGCGGACTCCGGGCGACCGGGTGTGCCGCGAACTGCGGAGTGCGCTGCCGCATATGCCGCTGGTGCATATTCACCCCGGCCCAAAAGAAACTGCCCAGAGCGCGGCGGATACCCTGCTGTTTATGCCTGTCACCCCGCGCAAGCTGGTCAATTCCGTCGAACGACTGCTTCAGGTACAAAGTGACGATTTTATCAACTGCGGCCCGTTTTCCATTAACCTTGCCCGCCGGGTGCTAACCGTTCATGGTCAGGAAACCCAGTTAACTCCCAAACAGGCGCTGCTGGTCGAGGTGTTTTTGCGGAATCCGGGGGCGACACTGGATCGGCGTACCTTGATGGAAAAAGTGTGGCAGACCGATTATCTGGGGGATACCCGTACACTCGATGTGCATATCCGCTGGATTCGGGAATTGATTGAATCTGACCCCAGCAATCCGCGCTATCTGCGGACAGTTCGCGGGATCGGCTATCGTCTCGATGTTCCAGACGAAATTCTGACCCCTGAAATCGAGATGGCGCTGTAAGGCCATCTCGTAAAAGTTCCTACCCGCCCGACGCTGTACAGGCTGCGAAACCAAACGTGTAGGGTAGAATTTCTTGGAATAAAAAACCGACCACAATGGGTCGGTTGTACAAGTCATATTGGTGCTAAATTACTTGGCTGACAGTGCGGCGAGCTGCTTCATCAGGCGGCTCTTGCGGCGGGCAGCATTGCGCGGGTGAATCGTACCCCGGCTGGCGGCCATGTCCAGATCGCGGACAGCCATTTTGGTAGCTTCCTGCGCGGCAGCCAGATCACTCTTGGCATCGATGGCGGTACGCGCCTTCTTCACCAGTGTGCGGGTGCGGGCGCGGAAAATGCGGTTGTGGATGCGGTTTTTTTCGCTCTGGCGAATGCGTTTAATCGCCGACTTATGATTGGCCATGAGTCCTCCAGCAAAAGATGCTGTTATCTTTCAAGAATCCGTGTGAATTAATCCGGCATTCTATCACACGCTTTCCGCTGCTGTCCAGTTTCAATTACCCGGTGGTCATACGTTGAATGAACAGGGCGACTGCGCCGATATTGAGCCCCAGAAAAACGATCAACCCTAACAACACCAGTGCAGGGTAGCGTTCCCGTGTGCCCGGCATCCGTGTGGCGGTAATTTCCTTCGGGATATACTGGAAGAATTCCGATGCATCCAGCTTATCCAGTTCGCCATCATCAAAAAAATCGTCGTCATCATCCTCGATAAACGAAAGATCGTCGTCCTCTTCATCACCGTCATCAAGGCCGACGCCGGGTGAACGTTTGCCGCTGGGACTGGTGACTTTGGCGTTCGGCGGCGGCTGGGAACGGCTGGCGATTTCGCGTTTGGGCGCTGCTGGCGGCGGCGTGTTGCTTAACGGGCCGAAAACATCGTCCTCGTCATCATGAATATCAACCATGTCGAGGTCTGTGCCCAGCATATCGCGCAGGTTGAAGGCATCGTCACTGCCCACCTCTTCTTCTTCATCGTAGGGCTGGCTGGACATAAATTCTTCGGCAGCGTCCATCCCCCGTCCCGGAACAACGCTGGGCGTTCCACCCAGATTGAGATTGCTTACCCAGTTGTCGTATTCTTCGGGCGAAGGTTCATTGACTTTGTGGTTGGAACTGGCGCTGCTGGATGCTGTCACTGGCCCATCCCAGATGTTGTCGGGCAGTTCCTCTTCTTCATCGCTGACGCCAAAAGGATTGGATGGGGCGGCAGGTGCGCCAAAATGGGTGCTTGCCAGCAGGTCATCCTCCTGGGCAGCCGAGACAGGTTTGGGCGCTGGGACGCTGGCTTTCTGAATCAGGACTTGCAAACCCTGTTTAGCCCGTTCATTGTTCGGGTTGATGGTGATGACATTTTCCAGACAGGTGCGCTGCTCATCCACCGACTCGACAACCGCACTCAACCATAACCATGCTTGTTCGTGATACTGGTCGATTTCCACAGCGCGCAGCAACATGGTGCGGGCTTCGTCTTTGCGGCCTGCACGGTAAGCACTCACCGCATCACGTACCATTGCATCCAGATTGGGGGCCATAATTCTTGCTCCACGGCATTTTACACGCTCTGGTTATGATAGCACGGAGTCCAATATCAGGAAATGTGAGGCGGGAAAATGCTCGCAATCGGTTATAATCAACATCCATGTTTCAGTTCGATACAGATTTGGGAGGCTGAGATGCCTGCGACCCTGACCAATGATCGTTTTCAGATAGAAATGTCGGTAGCCGCATACGAGTTCCCGGATGTGACCGACGATGCCTACGATGCCAACTGGCTGGTGATTGGGATTGCGCTCCAACTGGTGTATGGGGCGTGGCGCTGGCGGGTGGAAGATGCTGGGGCGTTGACGTGGGAACTGCAAGATTGCATTCGCTGGCTGGAGCGTTTGAGCCGGGGCGAAGCGGTTGAAAGCGAAACCTGCGGTTTTTCCGAGCCGGACATTAGCTTTGAAACCATTCGCAACGAAGATGGGGAAATTATCGGTTTGACTATGAATCTGATGGATGAATTCCAGCCGCCGACCAAAGTGCTGATCCCGCGCGAAAATAACGTGGTGTCCCTGCGTTTTCATACCCCGCCGGATGTTCTGCGCGCCTTTGCTGAAAGTCTTTCGGCTGATCTGGCGAAATTTCCGCAGCGGGGTTTACGTCCGGTTGCTGCCCCTGATATGTAACGTTTGTGGCCTGAACGAGACTACTATGGGTGAAGTATTGTAAGAGAGGATGTTGACCATGAGTAATCGAGAAGTGGCGACGCTGGCGGGTGGCTGTTTCTGGTGTTTGGAAGCCGTCTACGACATGCTGAAGGGTGTCGAATCGGTCGAGTCCGGTTACATGGGCGGGCAGGTGAAGAACCCGAATTATCGGCAGGTTTGCACGGGGACGACCGGACACGCCGAAGTGGTGCGGGTGACGTATGATCCGCAGGTGATCGGCTTCAAGGATTTGCTGGATGTGTTCTTCACCATCCACGACCCGACCACACTGAACCGTCAGGGCGCGGATGTCGGCACGCAGTATCGCTCGGCCATTTTCTTTCATTCCCCGGAACAGGAAGCCGTCGCCAAGCAGACGATTGCTGACCTGAATGCCTCCAAAGTGTGGAACAATCCGATTGTGACCGAGGTTGTGCCGCAGGAACAGTTCTACGTGGCAGAGGATTATCATCAGGAATACTTCGAGAACAACCCGATGCAGCCGTACTGCATGGCAGTCGTCGCGCCGAAGGTTGCCAAAGCCCGCAAGTATTTTCTGGATAAGCTGAAGAAGTAATCACCATCGGGCGTCCTGCGGGGCGCCCAATTTTTCCACCCGAATCCAAACCCAATTTATATCATATTCGTGCGCTCAAATGTTCGCTTCTGTGCTACAATTGAGCAGTGTTAAAAGCGTTGTCATCAGGCCATAAATCCAATTGGCGAGGAAACCCTTTTTCGCCAATGACATCGCCGCCGCCATCGCCGCCATCAAAGATTCACAAAATCCAATTTTGAATTTGCAGAATTTGACGAAATTGCAGAAATTTGCGAATCTTCCCCATCTTTTTCTGGAAACCGGCAACTTAAAATCGACTAATGACCAGTGACTAACGACTAATGACTGTCGTGACATTGACGACATTGACGACATTTCCCCTCACGGATTGTTATTTTCATGACATTTGCGACATAACCACCTCGCCGCAATCACAATCGCCGCAAATTTCGCAAACCGATCCCATCTTTTACCAATCACCATGAACCGGCAACCAATGACCGACACAACCGACAATCCGACACCGACGACGACGACATCGACGACAATCACCGCATTATTGAATCTTCCATGTATAACCGCCGTCGGTTGAGGTTAGGTTGTAAGTGGAATAGGTTTGAGTGTCGTAATCAAAGCGCGTGATTTGCATTTGACCATTCAGGTCATCGGTGAAAGTCACGACTTCAATTTCATTGTTTGCGCGAATATTTGCAGACTCATCGCTTGTACTCTTCCATATCTGCCATGTTTCCCCGCCATCATGGGTGATGACCAGCACACCCTGTTCCCAAAACCAAAAGAAGCGTTCGTTATATACCTGAATGTGATTGCAGTTGCCTTGCCTAAAGGCTAAATGGACGAACTCGTGCCAAGTGCTGCCTCCGTCATATGTTATTTGATACGCGGTTTCCCCAAACGATGGAATGCCCGCGAGTCCTACATCGGATTCCTTTACGCTGTCAAAATATTGCATCCGAAGGATTACAAGCGTGGATACAGGAACTTCACAAGCGGATTTTAGTGAGTATTCTTCTTGCTGATTGACTGAAGAAATTGCTGTGAAGGTAAGAGCTACGCACAAGCAGAGGGCGAAATTGAGTAAAAGGAGACGGGCAGTCAGTTTTCGAGTATGGGGTATTCTCAATAAAGTCCAGATGCCAATACCGACCACGATACCGGAGAGGATGAGTGTGACCGCTGCTGTAAATCTATCATCTGAATCTGGCAATAGGTAAACTATAAGATCGTGTAATTGTTCTGATTTGGGACTTGAGAAAATTGCTTCATAGTAAATCTCTTGAACTGGTAGTGATAAAAAGCCCAGCAAAATCTGTGAAATTATAAAACGATCCTTCGTCTGATAAGTGTAGCTTTCGTCGTGCTGCATTGGCAGCATCCACACAAACCCGGACAGTATAAAACCGCCACCGAGCATGAGTGCAAGCCAATAGGTTTTCAGCCAGTTACGAATCGCCTGTTGATGTTCCATAACACCGATTATCGCTGTTTTGGGTGGCTTCGGTCAATTCGGCTGAATTAAAAAGGGCGCGGGAGTCCACGCCCTGTACGTGTGTTCGCAGACGGCTTAGTTCGGGGCGTAGGTGAGCATGACGACGCCGGATTTGAAGGTGTGGGTGTCGGTCAAGGTGAGGTTGGTTTTGGTGGGGAGGCCAGCGAATAAAGATATGCCTGCACCAAAGGCGACCGGATTCACCAGGATTTGAAATTCGTCAATCAACCCGGCCTGGATGAGGGTTAGGCAGAGGTTGCTGCTGCCCATGATGAGGATGTTTTGACCGGGCTGATTCTTGAGCGCGGTAATCGACCCGACCACATCCTCGCTGATGACGGTCACTTTATCCCAACCGGGGTCAAAAGCCGTGTGGCTGACAACGACTTTGGGCGTGGCGTTCATGAACTTAGCGACCTCCGGCTGCATTTCCGCCCCCTGCGGCGTTGACCAGAATTTCATCATTTCGTAGGTATTGCGTCCAAACAGCAGGGTATCAACCTTCTGGCTTTCGTCGCTGCTGAAGGCTTCAAAGTCGTTGTGGAAGCCGGAAATATCGTTGGCTGAATCGGCAACATAGCCATCCAAGCTGACGTTCATGAAGAGGAAAACTTTCCGCACGCTCCTGCTCCTTTTTGACAAGTTAGGCTGTGTGAATAGCATACTTGTTCTAGGCAGCAGAGTCAAGAACAGAATTTCTGATTTTGATGCCTGTTCAGCCCGCCAGCGCTGCGTCGATGGCGTTCAGGTCGTCGCTGCTGAAGGCGAGGTTTTGGATGGCGGCTACACTGTCTTCGACCTGTTTCACGCTGCTGGTGCCGATGAGGGCAGAAGTGGCGGTCGGGTGGCGTAAGACCCATGCAAGCGCCATCTGGGCAAGAGTTTGCCCGCGCCCCTGTGCGATCTCGTTCAGGCGGCGGACTTTCCCCAAAACCTCGTCGGTGATCTGTTCTTTCCGCAGGAATACCCCGGATTTAACCGCGCGCGAATCTTCCGGCAGGCCGCCGAGGTAGCGGTTGGTGAGCAACCCCTGTGCCAGCGGTGAGAAGAAAATCAGCCCGACGCCTGCTTCACCCGCCGCTTTGAGCAAATCCGGTTCGACCCAACGGTTTAACATGCTGTAGACCACCTGATTAATCAGGCAGGGTGTCCCTAGCTGGCGCAAAATCTGGGCGGCCTGCCGGGTTTGTTCGGCGTTGTAGTTGGAGATGCCCACATAGAGCGCCTTGCCCTGTCGGACGATATGGTCAAGGGTGGTCATGGTTTCTTCCAGCGGGGTATCCGGGTCGGGGCGGTGGTGGTAGAAGATGTCTACATAATCCAGCCCCATGCGCTTGAGGCTTTGGTCAAGACTGGAGATCAAATATTTGCGCGTGCCCCATTCGCCGTATGGCCCCGGCCACATGTAATAACCGGCTTTGGTGGAGATGATGAGTTCGTCGCGGTAGGGGCGGAAATCTTTGGTCAGGATTTGACCGAAGGTTTCTTCGGCTGAACCGGGCGGTGGGCCGTAATTATTGGCGAGATCGAAATGGGTTACGCCCAGATCAAAGGCGCGACGCACCATCGCACGGCCATTTTCCAGCAGGTCAACGCCGCCGAAGTTATGCCAGAGTCCCAACGAAATGACCGGGAGCTTCAGGCCGCTGCGTCCGGAATGGCGATAGGGCATGGTCTGGTAACGGTCGGCACTGGCGCGGTATTCAGGGTCGAGAGTCATGGGTTGTGTCCTCGTGCATAAGTGATGTGTGCCGATGAGGGTAGCGCAGAAATATGGTGTGTCGCAATGTTCCACAGATAACCGGAGTCGGGTTTTGATTTAACTGCTGTTACGCTTCAAGCCTCCTACAGGTTTTTGTACTTTTTGCAGCTTTACATGTCCGGCTTTTCAGCGGCTAATTTGTTTCGGCTGTCTGTGAAATTCTGCGCTTAATCGCCTGCGTGGAAATCGGCTGGTGTGTCCGCCTAATATTTGAGCCATATGCATTGCAGAAACGTTGAGTGTTTGCCCATTGTGAGGGTGTGCAGGTGAACTGGACGGACGTAACTTAAACAATGACGGTACAAGCAAAATCAATTTCCCGGAATACCACTCGTATCCTCGGCAGTCGCGCATGGCTGCTGCCGGGGTTGGCGGTTTGCATCTTCATGCTGATTCTGTGCTCGCTGTGGAGTATCACGCTGGGGGCAGCGGACATCACGCCACAGGTGGTTTATGAAGCGCTGCTGAGGTTTGATGACAGCAGTTTTGACCACCTGATTATCCAGACGGTTCGTTTGCCGCGCGTGCTGACAGGGATAGTGGTCGGCGCGGCTCTGGCGGTGGCCGGGGCAATTATGCAGGGGTTGACGCGAAATCCGTTAGCCGACAGCGGTCTGCTGGGCATCAACAGCGGGGCGGCATTCGCGGTGGTGCTGGCGGTATATATACTGGGCAATCCGCCGCTTTCGGTATATGCCGTGTTTGGATTTATGGGCGCGGGAATGGCAGCGGCGCTGGTGTACTTCATCGGTTCCATAGGGCGGGGCGGGATTACCCCGCTTAAGCTGACGCTGGCCGGGGTAATTTTAACGGCGTTCGTTTCGTCGTTTACTACTGCGCTGCTGATTGGCGATCAGGAAACGCTGGACAAAATCCGCTTCTGGACGGCGGGATCGCTGGCCGGGCGCGAGATGCCGCTGCTGGCACAGACTGCACCGTATATTGTGGTTGGATTGATCGGGGCACTGCTCATCAGCCGCCAGATAACCACCATCAGTCTGGGTGACGATGTGGCGAAAGGGCTGGGGCAAAATACCATCTTGATTCGGGCGATTGCGGCGGTCATTGTGGTGCTGCTGGCAGGCGGTGCAGTGGCGTTGGCCGGGCCGATTGGGTTTGTCGGGCTGGTTGTGCCGCACGTCGTTCGTTTTCTGGTGGGTGTGGATTATCGCTGGGTCGTTCCTTATTCAGCGGTGATGGGGGCTATTCTGGTGACGGTTGCCGATGTGGGGGCGCGGGTGATTATTCGCCCACAAGAACTGCCCGTCGGCGTCATGATGGCGGTCGTTGGTGCGCCGTTCTTCATCTGGCTGGCGCGCTGGAAGGTGAATCGCTGATGGCTGCTGAACATAAACTAAAACCGACATGGATTACCCTGCGCCCGCGGGGTGTGCCTTTTTCTTACCGTTTAGATCGACGTGTGCCATTGGTCGCGCTGGCAATTCTGGTGTTTACCCTGACGGTGCTGGTGTTCAGCATCAGCTACGGCGAATACGATATTTCGCCGGGTGAAGTGGTGCAGACCATTCTGGGAACTTTGCCTGTCGATCATCCTGATTACCGCAATTTTAATCTGGTGGTACACACGTTCCGGCTGCCGCGCATTGTGCTGGCGTTTCTGGTGGGTGCGGCGCTGGCGACTTCGGGGACGATTATGCAGGGTGTCACGCGCAATCCATTGGCTGATCCCTATCTGTTGGGGGTGAGCGGTGGGGCAGGTTTGGCGGCGGTGGTGCTGATCGTGTGGGTAAAGGATGCGCCAATCGGTTTGCTGCCCTGGGCGGCATTTGGTGGCGCACTGCTGACGGCGGGTTTAATTTATGTGCTGGCGTGGAAGCGTGGGAGCAGTACCCCGATTCGTCTGATTTTGATTGGTATTGCTATTGGCGGCGTCATCGGCGCGGTGATGACAGTAATGCTGCTGTTCGGGGATATTCGAGATGTACAGCAGGCCTATGTGTGGCTGACAGGCAGTGTGTATGGTCGTAATTGGGAACATGTGCAGGCGCTTGGGGGTTGGCTGCTGGTTTTTTTGCCGATTGCTTTCCTGATGGCGCGGAGTTTAAACACGCTGGGTTTAGGTGATGATACGGCTAAAGGGCTGGGGATGCATGTCGAACGCCAGCGCGCTCTACTGCTGCTGGTCAGTGTGGCGCTGGCAGCAGTAGCCGTTGCAGTGTCTGGCACAATTGGTTTTGTCGGGCTGGTCGCACCGCACATCACGCGGCGGCTGGTTGGCCCTTCCCACGAAGGATTGCTTCCCGTGAGCGCGTTATTCGGCGGGGCACTGCTGGTGCTTTCTGATTTGATCGGGCGCTGGGTGATCTCGCCGAGCGAACTGCCAGTTGGTGTGGTTACGGCTATGATCGGCGCACCCTGCTTTCTGTATCTGCTGCGCCGAAAATAGCGTTTCAATGGAGCAGCAAAAAAGCCTGACGGATGGCTGCCAAATTTGTGCCGCGCTCAGTTGCTGACCGTTATGACGACATTTCCCTGTTTGTGTCCGGTATCGACATAGCGGTGAGCCTCGGCAACCTGTTCCAACGGATAACGTCTGTCGATGACTGCTTTGATCTTTCCGGCCTCGATCAGCTCTTTGAGGAGCATCAAATCTTCCGGCTTTTGGGTTGATGTTCCCATGATTACTTTCTTGCTGCTGTTTCTCGCAATCCACCGTCCACGAATCAAGAGTGAAAGCGGAGCATTTGCCAACAGATAGTATCCATTTTGCTTTAGCGACTTTATGGTTCGTGGAAACGAACTCTTGCCGACCACGTCAAAGATAACATCGTAGGTCTCACCATTTTGGGTGAAATCTTCTTTCGTATAATCAATGACATGAGCTGCGCCGATTGAACGCAGCATGTTCAGTTTCTCCGCCCTGTCCACGCCTGTCACTTCCGCCCCAAAGTGCCTGGCAAGCTGTACCGCGAAAGTACCAATACTTCCACCCGCACCCATAATCAGAACCTTTTGCCCCGGTTGGATATTTGCTTGTCCCAGAAAATGCCATGCCTCAAATCCCGCAACAGGAACGGCAGCAGCTTCCTCATGCGTCATATTGTCCGGTTTTATGGCCAGTGCCCCTTCATCAGCGGCTACAGTCAAACATTTGTACTCGGCATAAGCACCAAAACCCAAGCCAGTTGTTCCAAAGACCTGATCGCCTTTCCGAAACTGTGTTACATCTTTGCCGACCGCTTCAATTTCCCCAGACAGTTCTTGCCCTAATATGATGGTTCTTTTCGGTTTTCGAACACCCCAATACAGCCGTAAAGGGAGCGAGAACCAAACAGGAAGTTTTAGACTCCGAAGTTCGCAGTCCCCAGCTGTCACGGTCGCCGCATGTACTTTTATCAAAACCTGATTGTCTTTTGGAGTCGGCTTTTCGACCTCCTTGAGCAAAAGACCATCCGGCGACCCGTATTTTGTCCATACAACAGCTTTCATCGATGGGCCTCTAGGCTTTAGCCGTTATAAGCACACTGCCTGTGCGGTGTCCTTTTTCAACATATCGGTGTGCTTCTGCTGCTTGTTCCATCGGATAACATCGGTCAACAATTGCTTTGAGTTTCCCTGCTTCAGCCAATTCTTTGACGAACGCGAGGTTTTCTGGCGTATCGCTGGACAATGCACAAACGACCTTCTTGCTCCCAACGAACGATGTCCACAGCATTTGAAAAACCTGTTTCATCTTGAAGCTGGCTAAAAAGTAACGTCCGTTTGGTTTTAGCGAGCGTTTACACCGTGAAAACGAACTTCTGCCCAAGACATCGAAAATGAGATCGTAGGTTTCGCCGTTTTTGGTGAAATCTTCCCGCGTATAATCAATCACCTTATCTGCGCCCAACGCCTTCACCAATTCCAAACGTGTTGTACCGCATACCCCGGTGACTTCCGCACCGAAATGTTTAGCCAGTTGCAGCGCGTATGATCCGATTGAACCCGAAGCGCCGTTGACAAGCACTTTCTGGCCCGGCTGAATATCGACCTTTTGCAGCAGGCTCAAAGCGGTTAACGCCCCACCCGGAATAGCCGCCGCTTCCTCATAGCTCAAATTGCCCGGTTTCAACGCCACCAATCCGGTTTCAGGCATACACAGATATTCGGCATTAGCACCCATACTTGAACCGCGATACCCAAAAACCGGATCGCCCACTTTGAATTGCTTGACAGCTTTGCCGACCGCCTCAACTTCCCCAGCGAACTCCGATCCCAGAATTTGTTTTTTGGGCTTCCTGAAACCAAATTCCATCCGGGCAAGGAACAAGAAGATGCTGGGCATATTGAACTCACGTGGAGTGACGTTGCCAAAATTCCGCGCGATAATATCGCCATAATTCACATTAATGGTGTGAATTCTGATGAGAATTTCATTGTCCTTCGGAGTCGGTTTTTCGATCTCTTTGAGATGTAGAACATCCGGTGAGCCATATTCGGTATACATAACTGCTTTCATGATTTGTCTCCTAATTTGGTTAGCTGAATGATTGGTTACGTTACTTTGTCAGGGGCTTACGCCACCGTGATAATGACGTGTCCTTTTTTGTAGCCTGTTTCAACATATCGATGTGCTTCGGCAGTCTGTTCCAAGGGATAACATCTATCTATGGCCGACCTGATCTTCCCCGCCTCAATGAGGTCTTTGAGGAAAACCAAATCTTTCGCGCGCACCTGTTCGGTCGGCCCGCCCTTCATAATGGTGAGGTAGACACCGTTCGGCGTCAGCGCTTGCTTGCATTTTGAAAACGAGGTTTTGCCAGCAGCGTCAAAGATGAGATCGTAGCGTTCTCCTCGTTCCGTAAAGTCCTCTTTGGTGTAATCAATAACCTTGTCGGCTCCAAGCGATTTCACCAATTCAAGATTCCTTGTCCCGCATACTCCGCTCACTTCTGCCCCATAGTACTTGGCAATCTGCACCGCAAAAGTCCCTACACTCCCAGAAGCACCATTGATAAGCACTTTTTGTCCGCTCTGGATATTTCCCTTATCTCTAAGGTAATACAGTCCCGGAGTTCCTCCATTTGGCACTGCGGCGGCTTCCTCATAGGTCATATTGCTTGGTTTTATTGCTATTACCCCATCTTCGGGCAGACATTTGTATTCGGCATAAGCACCAAAACCGAAACCGCAGGATGCAAAAACCTGGTCACCTTGCTTGAATCGTTTTACGTCTTTGCCTGTTGTTTCAACTTCTCCGGCCAGTTCAAACCCCAATATGGTTACTTTCATCGGCCTTATGAGACCGTTATAAAGTCTTGCAGCAAATGGATCCGCCTTTCGCATACGCCAGTCTCCTGCTGATACCGTCGTCGCATGTACCTTTATGAGCACTTCATTGTCTTTGGGAACAGGTTTTGCGACCTGTTTAAGTTGAAGTACGTCTGGCGATCCGTATTTTGTGTATACAATCGCTTTCATGGGTTCCTCCCAATTGGCTTTAAATGACTGCTTTTATGAATTGTCTTCTTCAAAGGAAAATACCTCTTCCAACGACAAGTTAAAGACGCGCGAGATGCGAAAAGCCAATTCCAAAGTCGGAGAGTATTTTGCGCTTTCGATAGCAACGATGGTTTGACGGGTCACCCCCACTTTATCGGCCAACTGCTGCTGAGTCATTTCATCGTGGTTAAAACGCAATTTTCGAATGTTATTTTTAATCAGCGCCTTGCCCATCTTAGGCACCTCTCCGATAGAAATAGAGCCGCGATAAATCGCCAATAATTTCTGCCGTAAGTCCAGCGAAAGTCAGCAAAATGAACATCACTAGCGGAGACATATTGAGAACGAGGGTTAACATGGCAAACAGAACCCCAAGCGAAAACACAAGGTAGGAATTCCGGGTTCCTTTCAAGGCAATTAATTGATCGCGCTCATCTTCAATAAAAGATTCTTCTTCTTTCGTCCTTATGGTGTGAATAATGGTGAGGACGATTTGGCTGAGGATCGACCCGACGATATTGGTGATAATTGAGAGAACGATGACAGTTGCCCAAAGGCTAAAGACATTCGTCGAATTGAAACCCCCCGTTTGGCTCATCCGCAGCACATTCACAGCGTAAAAAGCAGAAATCAATATGCTGCTCATCAACGATACAGTGATATTTCTTTCTTGGTAGGACATGCTTCCTCAACTTGTCTGCTTAGTTTTACCTTTAGTCAAATTCAATATACATACTGTAAAACAAAACATTCACCATGTCAAGTATTTTTTACATAACATGGCGATATGATGGGTTGTGACCGCGTATTTAGATTGATGAGTGCGGGGTTATGCTGCTACAGCGATGACGACTTTTCCGCGTGCGTGGACTTCTCCGAGATAGCGGAGCGCTTCAGGGGTATCATTTAGAGGGTAGCATCGGTCGATGATCGGTTTTATTTTGCCAGCTTCTAGCAGGTCTTTCAGAAAGACCAAATCCTGCTTACTGGATTTTGCCATCAAGTTACCCATTTTCTTGCTGCCCATCATGGAAACCAATGGCCCCAAGAGCATCGCTTGGAAGATTTGCGTCATTGACCCTCCGATCATGACATATGTTCCATTGCGGTTTAATACGCGCCGGTAAGCCAAAAGCGGATGATACCCGTTCGCGGCAATAATCAAATCATAACGTTCCGGGCGCTTGGTAAAATTCTCCCGCGTGTAATCAATGACATGATCTGCGCCAATCGAACGCACCATATCCACATTCTTGGTGCTGCATACGGCGGTGACTTCCGCCCCAAACGCTTTGGCAAGCTGTAACGCGAACGTCCCCACCCCACCAGATGCACCATTAATCAAAACCTTTTGTCCGGCCCGAATCTTTCCGTTGTCGCGCAGCCCTTGCAAGGCGGTGACTCCCGCCAGCGGGACGGCTGCCGCTTCCTCATAAGTCAAATTGGCAGGTTTTAGCACCAAAACATCTTCAGGAACAGCCACATACTCCGCAAACCCACCTAAACCACATCCAGATGTGTCCCCGAACACTTCATCCCCCGGCTGAAAGGCTTTTACATTTTTGCCAACTGCTTCCACCTGCCCTGCTATATCAGCCCCAAGTATGGTGTTTTTGGGCTTTTGCAATCCGCCAGCCATCAAGCGGACAAAGAATGGCTCACCTTTTAAGAGATACCAGTCTGCTGCATTTATGGATGCCGCATGGATTTTTATCAGGACTTCATTATCCTTCGGGGTCGGTTTTTTGACCTCTTTAAGATGAAGGACATCGGGTGATCCGTATTGGGTGTAGACAACTGCTTTCATGAATTTCCTCTGCTTGGGTTTGGATTATGTGAACGTAAGATAAAATGCGTTATGGAGACTATTGCCCGACCGTGATGATTACTTTTCCGCGGGCATGACCTTTTTCAAGATAGCGAATTGCCTCTGGTGTTTCGCTCAACGGATAGCATCGATCAATGACCGATTTGACCTTGCCGCTTTCCAGCAGTTCCTTGATAATCAGCAAATCCGGCTGGTTGGGATTGGCCACGCCCATCATACCGACTTGCTTGCTGCCGATTTTTGTGATCAAGCTTCCCAAAATCATGTGTTCAAACAAACGGGGCATAGTGGTGAATCCGGCAATGACGCACTTTCCACCGGGCTTCAGGGCACGGCGGTAAGCAAAAACCGAACGGTTTCCAATAGCATCATAAATCAGGTCGTAACGCTGACCGTTCCGGGTGAAATCCTCGCGTGTGTAGTCAATTACATGGTCTGCACCAATCGAGCGCACCATGTCCAGATTTCGGGTGCTGCATACGCCCGTGACTTCCGTTCCATACGACTTGGCAAGCTGGACGGCAAACGTTCCCACACCGCCCGCCGCGCCGTTAACCAGAACCTTTTGTCCAGACTGGATATGCCCGGTATCGCGCATCCCTTGCAGTGCCGTGAACCCCACTACAGGGGAGGCAGCCGCTTCTTCAAACGAAATATTGGCTGGTTTCAATGCCAAACGATCTTCACGCGCAGCAGCGTATTCGGCGAAACTGCCTGCACCGATTTCCCCGAATACGGCGTCACCGGGCCTAAATTGGGTCACGCTGCTGCCAACCGCTTCTACTATGCCAGCTACATCAGCGCCGAGTTTGGTGTCTTTGGGTTTAAAAAATCCTTCACCCAAGCGCACGAGGAACGGTGAAGCCCTCATCCGATGCCAGTCCAAGGGATTTACGGAGGCTGCATGAATTTTTATCAGGACTTCATTGTCTTTAGGAACGGGTTTTTCTACCTCTTTGAGCTGAAGCAAATCCGGTGATCCGTATTTTGTCCATACAATCGTTTTCATAACATTCTCCCTATTTGCTTTGATTCGGTCATTTTCAAAGGAGTTACTTGACATCTGACACATCTGTCTGAGCGGGTTTAATGCGAATGACCGAGATCAATGGCATTCCTAAATCACGGATTTTTTTAAGCAATCCGTGCAATGCGGACTGATCGACCACCGCACCAGTTAGAAGTGTGTCCCCATTGTCTTCCAGCGAGATGGTCAGTCCCCCAAACCAATCTGCCCATTGGTGACCCAGATGGCCTGTAACCCTGATTTGATAGATCAGTGGTTTATCCGGATCGGTTTCGGGATGGAGATGGGTTGCCATTACGTTGTACCTGTGGTGGCTAGTACAATCTGTGCCACTTACTCGATGTACAAGGTAGTATGAGGCAATAGGGTATGGGGGTACAGCTACTAAAGTATTGTTTTGAGGTATGGATGTTGGGCTAGAGCAGCCCCAACTCACGGGCGCGGGCTACAGC
The DNA here is from genome assembly GCA_019912965.1 of Anaerolineae bacterium. Taxonomy (GTDB): domain Bacteria; phylum Chloroflexota; class Anaerolineae; order Aggregatilineales; family Phototrophicaceae; genus CFX2. The sequence goes on along the minus strand of JAIOHM010000081.1, from coordinate 8,821 downwards.
TTCAGTACGTCTTTGAACTTGCAGTTTGCCGAAGATGTTCTGGTTGTGACCTTTAACGGTGCTGAGGGCGAGGAAAAGCTGCTCACTGATTTCGTGATTCGAACGTCCTCGCGCAATCAGTTGGAGGATTTCTAATTCCCGTTGGCTTAATGGCTCAATCAACTCCTGGGCAGGGGCGAAATTTGATTTTTCTTCGAGCTTGTGCTGTTCGGCTTCAAATACAGCCAGCAGTTTATTCACATAGTCCGGCAGCATCCCCAGCGCAGCCGCTTCGGACAAGAGCTGGGCCATTGAGGTACCTTCATCAACAAAGGTGCGGATGAAACCACCCGGCGCGGCCAGCACCAAGGCATCGCCTAACAGATGCACAGCTTTGTCCTTTTCGCCATACAGATGGTGCGCTACCGCCTGCAAAACCATAAGCTTGAGCCGTTTATCTGTCCACTCTTTTGCTTCCATCTGCTGGCGCAGCGGTTCGAGCACGGCTAATGCTGCGGCTGGGTTGCCCTGTGCCAAGTAAATCCGTGCTCGGCTGATGGGGAGATCGTGTGTTTCTGCCAGATGTGCGGCGGCGGTCAGATTGCCTTGATGCAGCAGGGTGAGCACTTGTGCAGCGGCTACCTCCGGAATCTGGTGTACAAAGTTGTGCTGACGAACGAACTGACCCGCATTCGCTAAAATAAGGGAAGCACCAGCTACATCTCCGCGAACCAGTCTCACATGAGCGAGAAACACTTCGCAGGCAACTAATCGATCTGTGGTTTCAATCTGCCGCGCTAACTGGACACCCTGCTGCCCGTACTGTTGAGCAGCCTCCAAATCGTTCCATTCGTAATAGATTCGCGCCAGTCCCAGATGGGCCTGGCAGGCAGCCGACGATATTGGTGGATCACCGACCAGTTGCAAAACGTGATGGTAGGTTTGGGCTGCCAGATGGAGCTGGTTTTCCATCTCTTGCATGGCGCCTAGCCCGATGGTCGCCATAATGGTAATGATGAAGTGACCAATCGATTCGCTGATGGCCAGGGCTTCGGTGTAGGCGCGGCTGGCTGCGAGGCGATCCCCCTGAAGATGGTAGGCATATCCCAATGACCATGTTGTGGCGGTGCGGACGGGTAGATTATGCGGGTGTAGATATTCAAGCGCGCGGCGTGACTGGAAAAGGATTGCATTTGCATCGTGCTGGGTGACAGCCACTGTAGCCCGTATGGAGGCAATGTGGCCGATAAGATCTCTGGTGTGTTCGTTTTGCACGACGTTTTGCAGGGCTGCTTCAGCGGCCTGTAATTTGGGTTCGATGGTGTTTAATTCGCTGGCAAACAATGATGCCGAGGCAGAGATTACCCATAGAGATGGTCGTGCATCCAGCTCTGGCTTTGGCAGCGATTTTAGCCAGTTCAATATCGGAAGTGCCGCGCCCCGAAAGATCAGGGGCATACCTTTTCCTTCAACCAAGCGGGCGGCGCGATCAACATCATTGGCGGCAGCAGCATGGTGAAAAGCTTCAATCTCCAGACCATTGTCTTCGTACCATTCGCTGGCACGTCGATGTAATTCGGCTACCTCACCAGCCGCGTTCTGATGCAACCGCTGACGCAGCAACTCCACAAACAAGTGGTGATAGCGATACCAACGACGCTCGTTATCCAGCGGGACGATAAACAGATTGGCGCGTTCGATATATTCCAGGGTTTCTTGTCCGGAAGCAGAGGGGTTGAGCAGTACGGCATCACAAAGGGAACCGCAGAGACGGTCGAGGATAGAGGTGTGCAGCAAGAAAGTCTGGATGCTTTCAGGTTGCTGTTGCAATACTTCTTCAACCAGATAGTCCAACACAAAATGATGACTGCCTGTAAAAGATTTGATAAAAGCGGTGATGTCTTTATGTCCCTGCATTGAAATCGCGGCGAGTTGCAGGCCTGCAATCCAGCCTTCTGTGCGGGTTTCCAGTGCATCAATAGCTTCCGACGAGAGGTTTAGACCCATTGTCTGATTGAGAAATCCAGCAGCTTCGGAGGAGGTAAAACGCAAATCTGCAACACGCAGTTCGGTTAATTGACCCCGGACACGCAAGCGAGCCACAGGGAGATATGGATCCTCACGGGTGGCGATGACCAGATGCATCCGAGGTGGCAGGTGTTCGAGCAGAAAGGCAAGGATGTTGTCAACCGATTTGGCATCAATGATATGGTAGTCATCAATGACGAGGATGAAATTGTCCGGGATGGTGATAATTTCATTGAGCAGAGCCGTCAGAATCGTTTCAGTTGGCGGCGGCTGAGGGGATTGGAGTACACCCAACACACCTTCGCCAATAGTTGGCGCAATCGTCTGCAAAGCAGCGACCAGATAAGTCAGAAAACGGGTTGGATCGTTATCCTCTTCATCCAGCGACAGCCATGCGATTGGTCGTTTGCAATCAGCGACCCATTCGCTGACCAGTGTGGTTTTACCAAACCCAGCGGGAGCAGAGATGAGGGTCAATTTACCGTTCAGCCCCTCGTTCAGTCGCTCAATCAGGCGGGAGCGGAGGACAACCTTAGGCCGAGGCAGGGGGGTGTACAGTTTCGTGGCTAAAATTGGGGTAGACATGGATTAATTATAAAACACGTGCCCAAAATGTAAAAAGTTTCTTCAAAACATCACGAATAGTGCGAGACCCATAAAAGATTTTGGCTTTGTGACGATTGGGAAGCGGTTTCGTCAGTCCCAATCCCTTATTTATTAAAACTTTTCATGATGCAGTCCTTGACTTCGAGCGCGCTCTAACTTGTAGACTGCTGTTTGTGAATAAACATCACTAACGGTATAGATTTTCAAGAGGAGCAGCAAATGGATAAGCGCGTTTTAGGACGTTCCGGCATTCCGGTTTCTCCTTTAGGGATGGGGTGTTGGGCAATCGGCGGCGTCTGGCAGTTCATTGCTATACAGGCCGGGTGGGGCGAGGTGGATGATGCCGAGTCGATTCGGGCAGTTCAACATGCCTTCGACAGCGGCATCAATTTCTTCGATACGGCTGCAACTTATGGCACAGGACACAGCGAACATATTGTCGGTAAAGCCCTCGCGGGTCAGCGCGACAAGGTTGTTATTGCGACCAAGTTCGGCTTTAATGTCGATGAAAAGGCTAAGTTGGCTATCCGCTATACGGATGCGGCTGATGTTATTACGCATTTACGGGCGGATTGTGAGGCGAGTTTGCGGCGGCTGAATATGGATTACATTGATCTGTTTCAGCTTCATGTATGGGATTATCCTATCGAGTCGGCGGTGGCTTTGCGCGATGCCCTCGAAACACTGGTTCAAGAAGGAAAAATTCGGTGGTATGGATGGAGTACCGACTCGGTGGAATCGGCGCGGGTGTTTGCGGAAGGTGAACACTGTGCGGCTATTCAACATGATCTGAATGTGGTCAAGGATGCAGCGGAAATGTTGGCTTTGTGCAAACAGCTCAACATGGCGAGCGTGAACCGGAGTCCATTGGCACGAGGCGCATTGACGGGCAAATACAGCACAAATACAGTTTTTGCCGAAAATGATGTTCGCCGTGATCCGTGGTCACATGAGACGTTTTTTGTGCCTGCGCTGAAACATCTTGAGGCACTGCGCGAAATTCTCACCAGCGATGGTCGCACCTTAACACAAGGGGCATTGGCCTGGATTTGGGGACGCAGTGACATCGCTATTCCGATTCCGGGGATTCGCACGGTTGCACAGGTTTCCGAAAATGCGGGGGCGATGGCGTTTGGCCCGCTCAAGCCGGAGCAGATGCGCCAAATGGATGAACTGCTGGGTGTGCCTGCGAATGGATAAACCAAAACAAATTTAGCACATTGTTCTTTCAATGGCGGACATGCGCTGCGCTTAGTTCGCCCGTACTTTAGGCGCATTCTATGTGGATCATCCGTAAAACTGATGGGTGTAAATGTGTATGTGGGCGGTGGTGAGTGATCTATAATTAGGGTACCGTTATAGAAAACGGATTTGAGGGGTATGAGTTCTGGCGAATTTAACATCCAACAAGTGGTAGATGCTACGGGTTTAAGCGCGCATACGCTTCGTTATTATGAACGGATCGGGCTTATTCATCCGATTGATCGCGGGGAGAATACCCATCGTCAGTATTCTCAGGATGATATCGGATGGATTGGTTTCCTTATCAAACTGCGGGCGACGGGTATGCCGATTCATCAAATGCAGGCATATGCAGAACTCCAACGTCAAGGGGATGTTACCTTGCCAGAACGGGTTGAGATGCTGCGCGATCTGCAACAGCAGGCCGAAGCGCATATTGAGATGCTCGAAGAACATCTGAAGCTGATTCGCTACAAGATTGAGTTTTATCAGGGCATACTCGATGAGGGCGTGGCTGAGCCTGAAGCTATGGGTGGGTAGGAGGTATGATTTAAGCCCTCACCTCATTTATGCTTATGGGATATTCCTCATCAGCTAACCCCAATTCTCTCTGACTGAGACAGTACGTGAGCATCAATTTTGCAGCATTAGTTGACAACTTAAGTTTTTGTGTGCTATTTTTTATTTAGTCTGTGAAAGCAATGCAAAATACCAATGCATTTGCAAACTCAATGTGCGTGTAACGCCGGAGACACTTGGCAATCAGAACCAATGGAGTTCTGATTCATCCTCACAATGGGTGTGGATTCGCTAAAAGCAAGTGGAGCTATTTTGTTGAAAATAGCTTGACGAATAACTGGATACGAGACGTGCGTGATTAAGTGCATAGGCAGGAGCCTCCACTTAATCCAAATGCCACAGCGAAAGGCTGTGGCGACACAGGCTGCATGAAACTCATTTCCTCTTATATAGTCAAATATAGTCAAACATTTGCTATAAGGTAGCATCCATAATTAATATTCCCACTTCCCACCGTGTCGCACTGCTGATTGACGCTGATAACATCCAGTTAAGCCAGTTAGAACAAATCCTGAAAATTTCTGATTACTACGGTAATCTGGAAATAAGCCGTGCCTACGGGGACTGGAAGAAATCTCCCCTGTCTGCTGCTTATGATGATGTGTGTAATCTCAATATTGAGTGCATACAGGTTGATCGGGTTGCAAAAGATACCACAGATAAACAAATGATGATTGAAGCCGGTGAAATCCTAGGTGCAGATGCCGCAGACATATTTATCATTGCTTCTGGTGATGGCGACTTTAGATTATTATGTGAGCGAATAAAACATAAGGGTCGAAAAGTAGTTGGTATTGGCAACAAAGGACAAACGTCAACTCACTTACGAGATTCCTGCGATGCTTTCCATTACATTGAACGCTTAGAAGAAGCACTCATCCAGCTTGAGCAAACTCGGCTACAAGAATTTAAAGCACTTCTATTTCGTGCACTGGATTCAAATCCTTGTGGCAAAGAAGGTTGGGTACATTGTGGACTGGTAGGTAAAAAACTGCGTGAGTTAGACTCAGGCTTTGAAAACCGATTTGGTGGTAAAAAGCTTTCAAAATGGCTGAGTGATTTGGGTGGTCAGCTTGATATAAGGGGGCAAATGGTTCGAAGATTATCTACGTGTCTTCAAAAGTCATGAAATTGTATTTCGTCTGACCGCCAGCGTGAAGCATGAGCATAGCGGTCGGACGAAATTTCCTGCGGTGAATGACGATGGTTAGATTCTTAGCTATTCTGCCATGTCAATGTTCTGCTGTAGGAGCAGTTTATTGCCGTCGGGATCGGTAATCAGGGTTGAGATGCCCCACGGTTGATGATCCAACAGCGGGAGGTTAAGGCCTTTGGCCTGCAATTCGGCATAATCGGCTTCGATGTCGGTGGTGACCAAGACAAGGGTTCCAGGGCTTTTGTCGCCCTCCCATGTTGAGAGGACAATAGCGGTGGATGCACCGGGCGGAACCAGTTCAATCCAGCGAATACCTTGTATTTCGAAGTGCTCCATATTCACGCGCTCCTCGAAGCCGAGCTTTTGCGTGTAAAATTCGAGCGAGGCTTTTTGATCGGTCACGGGCATTCCGATAAGATCGAGATGTTGAAGATGCATACGTATGTTCCCTTTCATTTTGTGGATAACATACTCATCGTATCGGGTTCCCATTGTAAAAATCGGTCATCTTCTCGAAATTTCTGTTCGATCAAGTCATGGTCGCCGGAAAAATACTCGACCGGGGACATCCCGACTAATTCCTGAAATTCACGAATCAGATGTGACGGGTCGTGGTATCCGTGCTTGAGGGCTAACTGCTCCAACGTCATGCCGTAGATGTTGTAATCTGGCGATTTGAGGACGCGATTCAAGCGCGCGATGCGTGAAAACTGCTTCGGTGATAAACCGATGATTTGTCGAAAAACACGTCCAAACTGGCGGTCGCTTAAGTTGACTTCATGTGCGAGGACTGGGACGCTCACCTGCTGCTGTGCTAACTGCTTGGCCGCGTAAGTAATCCGATCAAAGTGGGTTTGTTCGATTTTGCGATTCACAAAAAATGTGATGAGTGGATATGCCCATTGGGGTGTTACAAGCGCACTGTAAAGCTGTTCCTCCAGCAGACGCACATCACTTGGGTTATAAAAATCGCTGAGGGGCATGAAGGAGTATGATTGGTTATCAGTTGTATCAGTATGGTGAAAAGTTGCCCAACCACCGGGGGTAAATCGAACGCCGATCATGGCTGAACTAGTTACACCGATTTGTCTGACATGCAGAGCGTGTGCAAATGGGCGCATCAACCAACTCGACGCACAGTCGAAAGGCAGATCTGCATCATGTGGAAGTATTTGTGACTGTCCATCAAATTGAAAGAGAATCTCCGCCCGTCCTTCTGCCGAGATTATTTCGTCCGGCGCTACCACGAGTGGCAAGAGCAAACGCCAGAAACACTCGATTATGTTGGAAAGGGCGGGTGGTGGGCGAACCTGCTCATAGTGGGGTGTCTGCACCTAGTTCAACTCCATACATCTGTTGCGCACTGTTGTTCTGACTATATTATAACAGTTAGCGCGAGTTTGATCATGAATGTCAGTGGTGTGGGTGGGGGAGAGCAGTGTTGGGTAAAAGAAAACCAGCAAAGTTGACCTCGCTGGTTTTCTTTGAAACTGATTTGATAAATCAACTTCTGAGCTGCGGTCGGATATCAGTTCTCCGCAAACAGCGACAGAATATTGCCTTCCATATCCTTGAACGATGCGAAGCGTCCAACATCGTCCATTGGGGTCGCTGGAATGATGATCTCAGCGCCCAATGAACGCACGCGCTCGATCATTGCTTCTAAATCACTGCCGCATCCAGCATTTAAATACACATGTGCTCCCTGATTACCCGGCTCTACGCCCGGCGACTGTAACAGTGATCCACCGACTTCATTCGGCTCGAAGTACAACGTCGCCATCCGGCGCGGCGGCGCATCGGTGATGGTCACTTCCCGGTTTAACAATTGTCCATAGAACCTGGCGGCACGCTCAATGTCCTGCACCGGAATCTCGATCCACGAAAATACTTTGTTCATGATGGCTATACTCCTTGAGTTGAATCGTTCGACACCATGAGCATAGAATTGATCTGGTGACATCTGCTGTCACCAAAAATATGCGTTGGCAAATTAGGTGGTGACAATGCGCGCAGACCGTCTGCTGTCCATCATGCTCATCCTTCAAACACAGGGGAAAACAACGACGCTTGCGCTGTCGGAAACGCTGGAGGTGTCGCGGCGCACTATCCTGCGCGACATTGAAGCGCTGAGCATTGCCGGCGTGCCTGTCCATGCAGAGGCGGGACATGGTGGCGGCGTGTATCTGGATGAACATTATCGGGTTTCGCTAACCGGATTGAAGGAAGCCGAGGTTCGCGCTCTGTTTGTCTCCACCCGCCCCGGTCCGTTACAGGATATTGGTCTGGGTCAGGCGGCAGAAGCTACACTGCTCAAATTATTCGCGGCACTGCCATCATTACACCGTCAGGAAGCAGAACGGATGCAGCAGCGCATTCATCTTGACTCAGCGTGGTGGTGGCAGAGAGGCGAAACGCTGCCGTATTTGGAAACGCTCAAAGCGGCGGTGTTTGACGATTATCGCGTTCAGGTGTGCTATGAACGCGGTGATGGGGAAGTTGTCGAGCGTATTCTGGAACCCTATGGTTTGGTCGCTAAAGCGAGTGTATGGTATGTCATCGCTCGACGCGATGGCGAACTGCGGACTTATCGTGTGTCGCGGTTTATTGCAGTTGCGACGATGGATGAGCATTTTGAACGTGACCCCGCATTCCATCTGGCGCAGTATTGGCACATCCACGCCAACGCGTTCGTCGACAATATGCCCTATTTCGCGTTCACGCTGCGGCTTACCGCCGCCAGACTGCAATTCCTGAAGGTATATACATCAGAGCGATACACGATCCGCGACACCAGTCCTGATGGGGCGGTGCTGATGGTCGATGTGCGGCTCAGTTCCCTTGAGGAAGCACGGATGCTGGTATTGGGACTGGGGACGGATGCGGAGATCATCGAGCCGGATGTACTGCGCGAAGCGGTATTTCTACAAGCTCAGCAGATCGTGGCAAGCTTTTCACTTCAGTAGATCAGATTGGAATGAAGAGTTAAGGGTTTTATCAGCTGCAGCTTAGGACGGTAAGCGAACATTCCGTTCTGACGAAACCAGCAGCAGTCTTGCTGCTGGTTTTTGTTTTGCTATAACTGAACTAGATGAGACTTAATCTGACACTCTGAGTAAACTCAAGAGGAGAATGGAGTGTCACGATGAACAACGAGCAGAAGATTATCGCCACGAAATTGGGCTTGCTGAAACTCGCCGAGCGCCTGGGCAATGTCAGCGAAGCCTGCAA
>JAIOHM010000080.1 GCA_019912965.1 Anaerolineae bacterium | reverse complement strand
CCCCAGCCCCTCCCCGCACGCGAGGAGGGGAGTCTATACCCCTGCGATTCGGACTTCAAAAATGGCTTTGCATTAAAAGTGCCGATCAGTGAATCTCAAAAAAAGTGTGTATATTCCTTTGCTTTATTTCCAAGCGGCCATGAGGGCGGGTAAGTCGGCATAAACGGCATCGGGCTGCACAAGGCTGGTCACCAGATCGAATTGTGTGGCAACGCCTGTGAGGACGAGGGCTGTGCGGAGGCCGACGTTCTGTGCCCCAGCGATGTCGGTGTTGAGGCGGTCGCCAATCATCAGGGTGTTTTCGGCAGGTGTGTTGAGCAATTGCAATGCGGCCTGAAACATGGGGGCGTGCGGCTTGCCCATTTCGGTCGGGGTGCAATCGGTGGCGGTTTTCAGGGCGGCGACGATGCTGCCTGCGCCGGGGGCGAGTCCATCTGGCGAGGGAATGGTGGCGTCGGTGTTGGTGGCAATGAAGTTTGCTCCGGCACGAATGAGCAGGGCGGCACGGCGAAGTTTTTCATAGGTTAAATGGGGATCGAGGCCGACGATGACGGCCTGTGCACCATGATCGGTCAGCGTGAAACCTGCATTGGTTATCAGATTGCGTAGACCATCCCCACCCAAGACATGCATTAGGCTGCCTGCTGGATAGTTGGTTTTGAGATAGCTGATGGCGGTTGTGCCAGAGGTAAGGATTTGAAATTCGTCGATTCCGGTTATGCCAAGTCGTTCGAGTTTGGCGATGTAATCGGCAGGGGCTTTGCTGCTGTTGTTGGTTGCCAGCGCGAAAGGCAGGTTTCTGGCGCGGAGGTGTTCAAAAAAGGCGGCAAATCCGGGCAGTGGGGTATCGCCCAACCAGAGTACGCCGTCCATATCCATAACTACGCTGTGAATTTCGGTGAAGTTTAGCACGGGTATTAGCCCTCACCCCCAGCCCGTCTCCCTCAGAGCGAGGGGAGTAAAGAGGGGTATTGTGTGAATTGAATTGAATGCGATAAATGTTTGTTGGATAGGTCAAGTTGAAATTTAATAACTAATATTCTTTCATGACATCGAAGTCAGGGAGGACACTACGCAGGGTTTCGACCATTTCGGCATGGCGCATCCAGACATCGCTGGCCTGCTGCACCAGGCGGCGGTACTTCTGAAACCAATAGCTGTCGTCGCGGGCTGTGCCGGGTTCGCTCATATAAGAACGACCATCTTTTTCGCGGAGTTCATACGTCCAGCCGATTTGTCCATCGAGCCGGATGAGGGTGTCATCCAATGCCTCGAAGGCTTCGATCAGCGAAATATCGGTAAACTGTTCGCGGGACTTGGCCCGTAAATCGAGATATTTGGCGACGTGGGAGGTGTACTGCTCCCAATCAACTTTGCCCTTCTGGATTTGTTCATTGAGCACTTCGATATACTGTCCATTGATGAACGGCCACAGGCGTTCGGCTAAACGGCGGTCGCCATCACGCTGCTTGCGGCGGGCTTCGGAAATAACGGTGGTGCGAACGTGACGAATCATGGTGGCGTAAAGCTGATTCAGGGAATCTACAGTTACCCCGGTTGACATATCGATGCGTTGAATCATTTGCAGTTTATCTGGCACTGTAGTGCGGGCACGTACCAGTATGGGCAGCACGTTTTTTTCCAGACGCCACGCCTCGGCTAGTTCCTTGCGACACCACTCGGATTCAAGGGCGTCATCCGACATGATGAAGATGAAGTGCTGACAGGCTGCAATCTGGCGCAGAATTTCTGCCCACCATTCTTCGCCGCCATGCAGATTTTCATCAAACCAGACATAGTCGTAGGCTTTACGCAGCAAGATGGTCAACTGCTCGGTGATGGGTTTATCGACGCGGCTGTAGCAGATAAAAATGCGAGCCATAAATCAGCGACTTTCTATTTTGGGTATAATCGGCGCAATCTGAGGGTAAATATCGCGCTTCTCATCTTTGGATTATAGCACTCATTTTTGGCAGATATACTTGACTTTTAGGCGACTATTCCCCATTTTTGTTTTGCTGCTGGGCGCGTGGCTGCGGTTTCATGCGGCAGCACAGGATGTTCGGTTTCATCCTGATGAGGCGTTGTTCGCGTCGTTCGCGCGGGCGGCGGCGGTGAATGGTGATTGGTTGCTGCATGGTTCGTTGGATAAGACTCCGCTGACGATTTATGCACAAGCGGTCAGTATGATACTGGTGGGCGTGACGCCGCTACCAAATGATGTTTTGACGCTGGATGTGCCGGTTGGGGAGTTTGCAGCCCGTTTGCCAAATATGCTGGCGGGGATTGTGCAGATGGCGGTGCTGTATGCGGTGGCGCGGCGGTTGCCCTCACCCCCCAACCCCCTCTCCCTCAGGGCGATGGGGAAGAAATACGAATTTCGTCATCGTGGAGAAATAAAATGGTTGCCGATTGTAGTTATGGGATTGGCGGCGGTTTCGCCGTATTTGGTGGCCTTCAGCGGGACAGCGTTCACGGATGGGGTGATGCTGCTGTGTGTGACATTGGCGCTGTGGATGGCGAGTCGGGGCGGGTGGTTTTGGGCAGGTGTTTGGCTGATTCTAGGATTCTGGTGTAAGCAACAAGCGATTCTGTTTTTGCCTTTGGTGGTGGGGATGGGATGGGCTTTCAACAGCCGGAGGTTAAAACCACCCGGCTACGAGAAAATCAAGCCCACTAAAGGGGCTGAAAAAAACACAAACATCTTATTCAGAATTATGATGTTTGTCGTTCCTATGGCGGTGGGGTTTGGGTTGCTGCTGGTGTGGGACAGTGGGCGAGGACAAGAGACTTCGCTTTGGGCGCTGGCGGTGGCGAATAATGATCCGGGGCAGCTGGCGCGGGCAGACGAACTGCTGCCACGTTTATTGGGCTGGATTTTTTATGGGCAGTATCTATTTGGCGCGTGGTGGATGACCGCGATTCTGGTAGGGATTGGTGTCATTTCGGCGGTTGGACGACTGGCTCGACGGCATTCGGGTTGGTGGGTAGATGCAGTGCTGTTGGGGTATGTGGTGCTATATCTGTTGGCGCACTGGTTGATTGCCATCAATATTTATGATCGCTATCTGCTGCTGATCCTGCTGCCGCTGCTTTTGTTGGTCGGGCGGGGATTGGAAAGTTTAGGCGAGAAAATTTATGCAAAGGGACTCGTTTATCTGTTGATGGGTTTGGTGATGCTGTTTCTGGCAGTGGAAGGAGCGAATGGGCGACTGCCGATTGGGGGCGACCGAGGAGAACACGCAGGGATTGATGAACTGGGACGGTTTTTGGAAAGCAAACCCGTTGCGACGATTATTTATGACCGCTGGTTAGGCTGGGAACTGCGCTACTATTTGGGTGCATGGCCGGACGAACGGGTGGTGTATTATCCGACGGCGGTGGCTTTGGCTGCGGACGCGATTTTGCAGCGGGATTTCGCGCCGCGTTATTTTGTTGCGCCTATTAATCGCCCTTATCAACAGTGGGTTAGGCTGCTGGATTATGCCGGGTTTGAAATCCGGTTGGTTTATGACCATGCGCCATTCGTGGTTTATGAACTCATTCCTCCGGCTTGGATTGGATGCGCTTCAAGCGTTGAATCATCTTGGCCGGGTCGGATTGAACGGTTCTTGGATTCATGCGGGTGAGGGCCTTGTGGGGATCGGTGTCGTCTTCGCGGGTTTCGGCACGTTCGACATTCGGGTATTTGGCACGCCATTCATCCAGAAAGTTGATTAGCCATTCGAGGTCAGCGTGCATCAGGGCGATGCTGTGGGTGTAAAGCGCAGAAATATGATCGGTGTTATGCCCTTCATGCTGGTGATGTTCCCATGCTTTTTCGACTGCATCCAAGCGGTGCTTGAGGTCGTCACGATGATAGGTCAGCACTTTGTAGACCTGCCGGGGTTTGAGGGCATTCAGATTCGCCAAACCTAATTCAAAGCCTGACCCCAGCGAACGGGGCTGGCGGAGGAGTTCGGCAACTGCGGTTTGTAAAATGCCGCTTCCACCTTCGGTGATGGCGTAGACTTTGCGGGCCGGGCCGCGTCCATCCGGGCGGAGTTCACTGGTGAGCATGTTCTGGCGTTCGAGTTTGTTAAGAATGTAGTAGATGGAAGAAAAGCCGATGGTCAACCATTCCCGCAGACCGCGTTCGTCAATAATCTGCTGGATTTCGTAACCATGACGCGGGCCTTCCGCGACGAGACTCAGTATGGTTAGCTCGGCATCTGTCATCATAAAAGAATATTCCAATACTAGAATAGTAAATCTATATTCAGATTACCGAACAGCAGGGAGCGGAGTCAAGTTATTGATGAAAGCCACACCTCATTTGCGCCGCCCGTTGCGGAGGACATCCTGCACGGTTTTGATCAGGTTATGGACGATGCCGGGTTTAGTCACATAACGGTCAGCACCGAGTTCCAACCCCTTGCGAATATGATCGGGATCGGCCAGAGCGGAGACGATGATGATGGGTAACTGGTCAAAAGCGGATTTGGCGCGTATCTGCCGGAGGAGTTCAAAGCCGTCAATATCTGGCAGCATTAAATCCAGCAGGAGCACATCCGGCAGCGACTTTTCGCGAAGCACCTGAACAGCGGTGGCAACATCTGATGCAAGGATGGTTTCGTACCCCACTCGTTCCAGCAATACCCGAATCATTTCCTGAACGGGTTGGTCATCTTCGACGACCAGGATACGCTTTTTGCGATCTTCTGCCACGCCTTCACCTGCTCTCTAGTTATATGATGGCTAGTTGTATCCCATGCGGATAGCATTTTCAAGACAAGAATGCGAGACTTTTTGCCTATATGGGGGCTTGGGTGTATGCTGTTGAATGGACTGTTAAGGGAGGATTCATGTTAAGAAAGTTGATTCTGATTGTATTGCTAGTTCCGTTATTGATTATGCTTACCGGATGTTTTCAACCTGCCGGAGAAGCCTTTGAGCCGATTAATACCACTGCGCCTGCTGAGAGCCTCAGCAATCCGCAGGATACCCAACCTGATCAGACCAGCCCGACATCTGATTTGAACAGCATTCCCGTTTCGCCTACGCTGGGGGTAGCCATCACGATTATTTCGCCGACGCGCGTCGCCCCAAGCAGCACGCCCGAACCCATTCAACCGGATGCACTGGAAACGGTTAGCGGGGATGCTGTACCAACACAACCGCAATTCGTTACTCCGGGTGGCCCACTTGGGCCTGTTACTCCAGAGATTTCTACGCCAGCATTCGACGCACTACCGAGCACTACACCTTCTGGCCTGATTACGCCGACGGCTTTCCAAGATGCTGTCAGTGCTGATGGATGCACCTATACGGTACAGGGTGGTGATACCCTATACCGGATTGCCCTTCGCAACAACACGACGGTTTCTGAACTGCGGACAGCGAACCAGCTTTCTGGTGATCTCATCCAGCCCGGTCAAGTATTGCAAATCCCTAACTGCGGGGTGGACAGCGCATCCGCACCAGTTGAGGGGGTTACACCTGATGCGTCGGTTGATTCCGGGGTACTGCCAGCAGGTGGCGAAACCTACACCGTACAGCCGGGTGATACACTGTTCACCATTGCTCAACGATTTGGGACGACCATCAGCGCGATTACGGCGGCTAATAATCTGGCTAATCCGAATCAGCTTTCGGTTGGGCAGGAATTGATTATCCCACCGCCATCGGGGTAAGGCTCAAGGCGTAAAAGAGGGCGTCCAGATCGAACGCCCTTGCCATTTGGTTGTTAGTTGGCGATGGTAGCTTCCCAGATTTTCAGATCGTCAAAGGTGACTTCGACGCTGGCGGTGACAGCAGCATTTTCCGAAGGATTGGTTGCAGCAGCCATTCCGGCGTAACCGCTGGTGTAGGTGCTGTCGCGGGTATCCAGCACGAAGTTGCCATTTACATACAGCGCCAGATAATCGCCAATGCAAACAGCGCGGATGACATTGTTTCCCTGCCCCTTATTAACGGTATTGGTCTGGGTTGGGCCAACGAGGGGATCAATTTCGTCACCATGCCCATAGCTGATTGTGCCGTAGCCGTCTCCACTGATGAGGAAGTAGTAACCATCCCCATTGTTGCTGGTATCGGCCCGGCACATCACACCATAGAAGTTGTCCTCATAGGTTGAAAGCTGCTTGCTGAGAACTTCGATCACTACATCCGTGTGGTTTTCCTGATTCAAGCCCCACAGGAAACCTTCGGAACGATTGGAGACGTGATAAACACCGTCCTGAACCTTGAACTCGGCATCTGCTTCGATGCCAAAGTTTTCCCAAGCCTCTTCATTACTGAAATCTTCGTTCAACAATTCCTGCCCGGTGGTGTATTTTGCCGAGGGCGAAGGCTGGCAGGCGGCGAGAACCAGCATAAGGCTGATGACGACAAGGTATTTTCGCATTAGGTTATCCCTCTTGGATGAAGCGTGGAGATAACCTCAAGTATATGCGAAAAATGTTGTTGAACGCAGCCAGAACTGGTAGGACTTAAGGCGCATCTGATCGGGTGGGTATTTGCAGATTTTCCACAATTTTGGCTGCCCAACCGCGAATTTTCTCCCAATCACGGAAGTCACCCGTCAGTGTGCTCGGCCAGGTTGCACCATCGTAACGGGCAGCCAGCGTCCAGCGTTCATTCCAATCGACCTCTTCCAGTTTGAGTTTTCCAGCGAAAGCGATCTTGTCCTGTATATTCAGTTTCGTCAGCAATTCGGGGATCATGTAGTATTCCATGACATGATCGAAACCATGCTGCTCCATGACCCGGATGCAAGTGACGAACAAGTAGATTGGTTTGCCCAAGAATTGATCGTGGTAGCCCTTCAAGAATGAGGACATTTCTGGAAGCCATGTTCCGGCGTGAACTGCCGAGCCTAAAATAAAGGCGTCGAATTCCTCAACGGTGCCAACTGTGCGTACATCGGCAACTTTGACCTGAATATCATTTTCCAGCAGTACGCGACCAATGGCGTGGGCGACTTCGGCGGTAGAACCGTGGGCGCTGGCGTAACCGATTAAAACCTTCATGCTCTTTGCTCCTCATCGCTTTTATGTCTTCATAGTATGGGCGGAAGCCGATGACAGCAAGTTACATGCGACACCGCGCCAGGGTGATAAAAAACATCTCCCGTCAGGCTGTATGAGAAATTGAGTCCGGGTATGTTTCTGTGTTGCTGTGCGCTTGCTAAGGTGTATAATTTGCATTACACACATTCGATGTAACCGGTTTGAGGGGTTTGTATGATAGAGGTCATTATAGATAGCATCCGCGTTAGCCTAATGTCCCAACATCGGGTTGTTGTGTTAAAAGATATGAGCCGCGAACGTTATCTGCCGATCTGGATTGGCCCGTGCGAGGCGGAAGCGATTACCGTCAAGCTCCAGGAAATGCCCGCTGCACGACCCCTGACACACGATTTGCTGCGCTCGGTTATCAGTGAGTTGGGTGGGCGTGTCGTTCACATTCTTATCAGCGATCTGCGCCAAGATGTGTATTATGCACGGATTGTGGTGGAAGTGGCGGGTGAACAGATCGAGGTTGACTCGCGCCCCAGCGATGCGATTGCATTGGCGGTGCGGGTTTCTGTTCCAATCTTTGTAGCGGATTCGGTGATGGACAAGGCAGGCCGCGAACCGGATGAGGATATTGAGAAGGAAGCGGCTGGCGATTCGCTGCGCGGCGAGAAAATTGACGAAAAACGGTTGAGTGCCTTCGCAGATTTTGTGGATACCCTCGATCTGGATGATTTAGAAGACAGCGAAGAGTAATTTCTGTGCCTCGCTTGTATTGACGGGCGAGATGGTTCAACCAATCAATCGACAATCAGGCGGTGCGATGGGCTAATTCACGCACCGCTTTTCATCTCTAATACCAGGTGCAATGAGCGATCAATTTAATTTGTGGGGCAGTACACAGGCTCCATTCAGTCAAGAAGCCGAAGAGGCGGCGCTGGGTGCAATTCTGGCGTATCCAATTGCGTATTTCGGCGTCGCGGCTTTCCTGAAAACGGACGATTTCTTTATCGTGCGTCATCGCTACATCTGGGAGGCAATGGGACGGCTGCATGAACGCAGCGAGCCGATTGAATATGTCACTGTCCGGGAAGAACTGGAAAATATGGGACGGCTGTCGGAAATCGGCGGCCCGGCCTACCTGACGCAGCTTATCAACAATACGCCGTCGGCTGTCCACGCCGAGGTTTATGCACGGCTGGTGGAACGGGCAGCGACCCGACGCCGCTTGATGAGCGCATCCGATGAGATCAAGGCACTGGCGCTGGATGAAAACCTGACGCTGGAGCAGGTGATCGCGGATGCAGAGGCGCGTTTATTTGATGTAACCGAACGGCAGCTTAACCGCCAACTTATTCCGATGCACAAAGCGGTCAACGATTATTTTGACCGCATTGAGCATTTGATGCACAACCGGGGCGAGGCGTTGGGTGTGCCGACCGGGTTCAAAGATTTAGACAAGCTGCTGGGCGGGATGCAAAAGTCCGATTTGCTGATTTTTGCGGGTCGTCCCGGTATGGGAAAGTGTTTGGCAGCCGGAACACTCATTCCTACTGAGCGCGGTATTGTGCCAATTGAGTCCTTAAAGCCTTCAGATGTGTCAGGTATTCCTGATGATGAGGGCGGCATATTCTATCCGCTTCAGCTTGGGGTTCAGACACCTAACGGATTCCGAACTACATCACATTTTTACGACAGTGGTTTAAAACCCACATTGAAAGTTCAGACGCGAGCAGGCTATTCCATTACGGGAACGTATGTGCATCCGGTGCTTACACGGGCGCGTCCCAGTAAAGAGGTCTGGAAATCACTTGCCAATTTGGGACGCGGCGATACTATCGCTGTACAACGCAACCATCTGTTTTCGACTGATATTCCAGAAATTGGCTGGGATGAAGTTGTCAGTGTGGAAGATGCTGGCATACAGCATTGCTATGATTTGACGATTCCCGATGGTCACGCATTTGTTGCGAATGGAATTGTCAACCATAACACCTCGTTTATGCTTTCGGCGGCGCTGAACATGGCGCGGTTGGGACAGCGAATCGCCATCTTCAGTATGGAAATGGGCGTTGACCAGATTGTGCAGCGTCTGGTTTCGATGGAGTCGGCTATCAACAGCCAGAATTTACGCATCGGGCAGTTATCACAGACCGAGTACGGACGGTTTGTAAAAGCGGCAGGCAATCTGGCACGGCTGAGTATTTACATTGATGATACTCCGGCGATGAGTCCGATCCAGATGCGAACAAAATGTTTGCGGATGCAGCGGGAACATGGCGTTGATATGGTGGTCGTGGATTATATGCAGTTGATGAATGCGGGCGGGGCATATGAAAATAACCGCGTGCAGGAAATCAGTTTTATCAGCCGCAGTATGAAAGAAATGGCGCGTGAGTTGAATGTGCCTGTGCTTTCGGCAGCGCAGCTTTCGCGTGCGGTGGAACAGCGGCAGGATAAGCGGCCATTGCTGAGTGATTTACGCGAGTCGGGGTGCTTGGCTGGAGATACGTTGATTCATTTGCCGGACAGCGGGCAGTATGTGCCGATTCGGGACTTGGTTGGGAAGGTCGGTTTCCGGGTTACGAGTTTGAACACGGAAACGTGGAAGCTCGAACCGGGCGAGGTGACGAATTCGTTCTGCACTGGCGTGAAGCCTGTTTATCGGTTGACGACGCAGTTGGGGCGAAGCATTCGAGCAACTGCTAATCATAAATTCCTGACGATCAACGGGTGGAAGCGATTAGATGAGTTATCAACAGACGATCATATTGCATTGCCTCGCCGTTTAGATAGTCCATCAACGCAGACAATGACAAATTCGGAACTGGCTTTGCTTGGGCATCTAATTGGGGATGGATGCACACTGCCGAGACATTCTATTCAATATACGACGAGAGAACTTGATCTGGCGGAGACAGTTGCCCAGTTAGCCAATGATGTGTTTGGCGGCCGCATTAAGACACGCATTCACAAAGAACCGGGGCGGAGTTGGTATCAGGTATTCTTGTCGTCAGCACAACATTTGACTCATGGGGTTCAGAGTCCGGTGCGGGTGTGGCTGGATCAGTTGGGGGTATTCGGATTACGGTCACACGAAAAACGTATTCCTGATAAAGTTTTTGCCCAGTCCCAAGATGCTATTGCCTTGTTTCTACGACATCTGTGGGCGACGGATGGTAGTATTAGGATGAAAAAGACTACTAAGGGGATATACCCAAGTATCTATTATGCATCCAGCAGTGAGAAACTTGCTCAAAATGTTCAAGCATTATTGCTTCACCTTCAGATTAATGCTCGACTAAAAGTGCTTTCTCAAATCGGTAAAGGACGCGATCAGCATCATGTAATTGTTACAGGTGCTGAGGATTTGCAGCGATTTGTCGATTGTGTCGGGGCAGTGGGGGTGTATAAACAGCATAGTTTAGAAGAAGCAGTCGAATATCTTCAATCGCATCCAGCGAATACCAATCGTGATATTATTCCCAACAAGGTTTGGCGGTTGTACGCTGTACCTGCGATGCAAGCACAAGGCATTACGTCTCGTGTGATGCAGGCTGAACTGGGTAACGCCTACTGCGGAACTGGTCTCTATAAACAGAATGTCAGCCGAGACCGAGCTGCAAAACTTGCTCAGGTGGTGAAATCTGAGCCGATTTCATATTTAGCTGAAAGTGATGTGTATTGGGATGCGATTGTTTCGATTGAGCCTGATGGGGAAGTTGATGTTTACGATTTGACTGTTCCGAAATTTAGTAATTTTATTGCTAATGGAGTAGTAGCCCATAATAGCATAGAGCAGGATGCAGATGTGGTGATGTTTTTGTACCGCGATGAAATCTATAATGAAGCGACGGAATTCCCCAATCAGGCGGATATTATCATCGCTAAACATCGTAACGGGCCAACGGGGACGATTTCGTTATTCTTTGAGAAGACGCTGACCAAGTTTATGAACGCTGCTGAACGCAGTGTAGATTTGAGCCATATCTGATGCAGAAGTTCAATGGTTTCCCTGAGGGGAGTAAACTTAGCCCAACGGCATTCCCAACGCTGTTTTTCAGCGATTTGCTGCCGATGATTGATGATCTGGCAGAATTGAAGGTGACGCTGTTCTGTTTCTGGGCACTCCACCAGAAAGAAGGGCGCTTTCGTTTCCTGCGGCTGGCGGAGTTCAAAGCAGATGCGACTTTATGCGAAGGGATGCGTGCTGCTAACCCGGATTCTGAGCCGGGTGTGACGCTGGAAGCCGCTTTGAACCGGGCGGTGCAACGGGGTACATTGTTGTGTGAGGAAGTTGCACTGGATGCCGGGAATGAAAAGTTGTATTTCGTCAATACGGCGTTGGGTCGGGCGGCGATATTACAGTTACGAGCCGGGCAATGGTATCCCAATGAGATTGAGAAACCCATTGAAATTTTACCGGAACGCCCGAATATTTATCGTATCTATGAAGTCAACATTGGCGGTTTAACGCCGATGATTAGCGATGCACTCAAAGATGCTGAGCAGGATTACCCGGTTGAATGGATCGAAGATGCTATCCGTGCGGCGGTAGAACAGAACAAACGCCGCTGGAGTTATATCCGGGCGGTGCTGCGGCGATGGGAGAAAGAGGGTCGAGGTCATGACAATGTTCAGGGACCGGTTTCAGAAGCTAATGGACGATTTATTGCGGGAAAACCCGTCGATTTCGTCGAGCCTTGAGGCAGACGAATCCCCTACTCTTTGCAGCATTTGTGGCCGAGAGCCGCTTTGTGAAAATATGGGGGTTATTCGCTATGATGTCGAGGTCAATGACCCACGCTTCGGCAAATTGTATCGTTGCCCGAATAACCCGGTTGATCAGGATACCGAACGGCATGAACGGTTACGCCGCCTGAGCAATCTGGGTGATTTTGCGGATAAAACATTCTACAATTTCGTCGTTGATGAGAATAAACTCAAGAATCTAGAATACTTATCTCTTCGGTCAGCCTTTAATTTTGCCTCTGAGTATGCTCAAAACCCAGAAGGTTGGTTGTTGCTGGAAGGTTCATATGGCTGTGGCAAAACACACCTTGCTGCTGCTGTAGGGAATTACCGCTTGCAACAGGGAGATATGGTGCTGTTCATCACTGTTCCTGATTTGCTTGACCATATGCGGAGCAGCTTTGCACCTAACTCAGAAGCCAGCTACGATGAGACTTTTGAGCGTATCCGTAATGCACCATTCCTTATTCTGGATGATCTGGGTACGGAAAACGCTAGCGCATGGGCGCGAGAGAAGATGTTCCAACTGTTTAATCATCGTTACAACAAGCGCCTCCCAACTGTAGTCACTACTAATTTAAAGTTAGAGACTCTTGACCCGCGTATTCAAAGCCGTCTTGTCGACGTTAGCTTGAGCAAACATTGTCATATCGCTGCCCCTGATTATCGCTTGAAATATTCTCTACAGCAGAATACTCTTTCAGACTTAGATTTATATTCTGAACTCTCTTTTAAAAATTTTGATGTCAAAGGGAAGCGCACGAATGATGAGAGTAATAAATTAAAAAATATTTATGAAATAGCAAAGAAGTATGTAGATCAACCTAATGGATGGTTAGTATTTAGCGGGCCAAGTGGTTGTGGAAAAACGCATATAGCAGCGGCGATTGCTAATGCTCTTAATAATCAGGGTATAGAAGTTATGTTTGTGACTGTGCCTGATTTGCTGGACTACCTACGTGTTACATTTAACCCCGACTCTCCTGTAACCTTTGACGAGCGATTCCAAATGGTTCGTAATACACCCTTTTTGGTATTGGATAACTTTAGCACTGAAGGAACAACATGGGCTAAAGAAAAGCTGTTTCAGATAATAGATTACCGTTACATTACCCGCCGACCTACACTGTTTACTACCACTACAAAAGTTGATCGAATGGAAGCTCGTTTCCGCAGTCGCTTGATGGACAAACGCAGTTGTGCTGAGATTGAGTTTGATGTTAGTCCATATACCAGTTTAAACAAGCGACCTTGAAAGAGTCTTTGACTTTCTTGACCACCTTAACCATCACCCCCTACCAACGCCGCCACTTACAAAGTGTTCGTGATTTGCTCTTTCACAGTACTTTGGTGCATACCCATCTGGATTGGTATGAAACGGATGCATGGCTGGACAGCGGGGATGTCTGTATGCGACTGGGGTGGAACAGAGGGCATCTGGTGGGTTTACTGGCGACCTCTCGGCCTTTAAACAATACCTGCTGGGTGCGGCTGGCGGCAATTCACGATTACGCTGACCAACGCGCGGTACTGTATGCACTCTGGCGCGATTTGACGGCGGAGCTGCGAACGCTAAACGTGCATACGGTAGCGCTACTGGCGGTGCGGGATTGGATTACCGGCTATATTCCGGCGATGGGTTTCGTGTATGGTGAGGATGTCATCACGTTGGCACGTTTTGGACATGATGTGCCGCCGCCGCTGGCTGACCGCCCGACAATCCGGGTGGCGGAATTGCGCGATCTTGAACGGATGGCCGATGTTGATCAAGCTGCTTTTCCACCACCCTGGCAGCTTTCGCTGGACGAAATTCGTCAGGCGCATCGGATTTCGTCCAGTTGTACGGTGGCGCTCAAAGACGAGAAGATTGTTGGCTATCAACTTTCAACACTGTATTTTGACGGCGCACATCTGGCACGATTGGCGGTCGCCCCCGATGTGCAGGGAATGGGTGTGGGTGGAGCACTGCTGGGTGATGTGCTGGGGCGGTTCTTTCGACGGGGTATTTACACCATGACACTCAACACCCAGACCAGCAATATGCGCTCCCGGCGGTTATACTCGCGGTTTGGTTTTCAGCCGAACGGGTATGATCTGCCCTTCTGGTCGGCGCAGTTGTAAGGCTTAATCATGACGGTTATCTATCGTGAAGAAGATGGGGACTTAGGCCAGCTTGCCAGCAAAAGTATTGGTATGATTGGTTACGGCAATCTGGGGCGACCGATTGCGCTGAATCTGCGGGACAGCGGTGTCGCGGTGACCGTTGGCACTCGCTCTGTTGAGTCGCGGGTGCTGGCGGATGAAGATGGTCTGATAGGTAAAACAATAGAGGAAGTCGTCAAAAACACCGACATCCTGTTGATGATGCTGCCGGATGAGGTCATGCCCACTTTCTATCTGGAGCAGGTTTCGCCCCACCTCCGGCGTGGGCATATGCTGGTGTTCAGCAGTGCCTATAATCTGACGTTCCGGTTCATCGAGCCGCCGCCATTTGTGGACATTGGGCTAATTGCCCCGCGAACGCTGGCTGCTACAGTACGTGAGAGCTACGAAGCGGGTCAAGGATTCGTCAGCTTTGTTTCTGTCGGGCAAGACGCCAGCGGAAACGCCTGGCCGCTGCTACTGGCGCTGACTAAAGCGGTTGGGTCACTTCGTGCCGGAGCAATCGAAGTCAGTTTTGAGCGTGAAACCGAACTTGACCTGTTCATGCAGCAGGCGATTATGCCCGCGCTGCATCATCTGATGACCACCGCTGCTAACCTGCTGCTGGCGCGTGGCTACCCGACCGAAGCGGTATTCGCAGAATTGTACCTTTCCGGTGAGTTCAGTCATTACTTCAAACTGGCGGCTGAACAGGGGATGCTGAATACCCTGCGGAATACGCCGCTCACCAACCAATATGGAACGTACAGCCGTTTAGATCGATTCAATGATTTGAAACTGGAACGGCTGATGGAAGTGACGCTGAATGAAATTCATTCCGGTGATTTCAGCCGTGAATGGGCAAAGGAATTTCTGGATGGCTGTCGCCGCCTGAACAATTTCTATAAAAATCAGGAAAGTCTGGAACTTTGGGAACTGGAACAACAGACGATTGATCTTTTTGGACGGGAAACTGATTCTGGCACATAATAAAGATGGCAAAAGAATCGGAGTTGGATCATGAGCACAACGCAGGATGCCGGACGTATTTCCCGGCTTATTGGCTTGTTGAGCAGTAGCAACCACGATGCGCGGGAAGCCGCTGCGATTGAACTGCTGGAGATTGGTGTTCCTGCGGTTGAGTCGCTGATCGAGGCAATGCGCGATTCCAATTGGCAGGTTCGATATTATGCGGCATGGGCACTGGGGCAGATCGGCGATAGCCGGGCGGTTGAGCCCCTGATTGCCGCGCTCCACGATGAAAGTACAACTGTTCAGGATTGGGCGGCTTCCGCGTTGGGTGAAATTGGTGACTTGCGGGCGGTTCCACCATTGATTGAAGCTCTTAAACATTCCAATGTCAACGTTCGCCATAATGCTGCCGCTGCACTGGGTTATATTCGAGATAAACAGACGGTAGAACCGTTGATTGCATTGCTGGATGATTCCGAACCACTTGTGCGGAGCAATGCTGCTTTATCGCTTGGACAGATTGGCGATGTTCGTGCAATCAAGCCATTGATGAAATTACTGGCTGACCCGGATGATTGGACGCGCGGCAAAACTGCGAAGGCGCTGGGGATGCTGCGGGCGACCGAGGCGGTAGATGTACTGATTACGGTGCTGGCGATGGAAGGGCATTGGGCGCGGTACAATGCAGCGTGGGCACTGGGTGAAATAGGTGACAAGGATGCGGTTGAGGCACTCATTCAGGCATCGGAAAGCGGCGATTATTTCCTCAAACGCCGCAGTACAGAAGCAATTATCAAATTAGGACATTAGAAAAGAACGGGCGCCCCGCAGGACGCCCAGAAATCGATTATCGCGCCAATTTACGACGGCGTTGAAGTTCCGGCCAGAGCAGCAGGCTGATAAGGCCATTGAGTACCACAATCACTGTACTGCCTTCATGACCCAAAACACCAATGGGCAGGGGTAGATTAACCGCGAACGAACTGATGATGAGCACTACAATCACCAGAAGCGCGAAGGTGATGTTTTGCCAGACCACACGCCGCGCCTTTTTGCTGAGGCCGATGGCGTAAGGAATAAGTTCCAGTTTATCGCCCATCAACACCAGATCAGCAGTTTCCAGCGCGACATCTGTACCCGCCGCACCCATCGCAATCCCGATGCTGGCGGTTGCCAAAGCGGGCGCATCGTTCACCCCATCCCCGACCATTGCAACCGGGCCAACTTCTTCTTCAATTTCTTTCAGGATGCGGGCTTTATCTTCGGGCATCAATTCGGAGTAGACCGCATCCACACCCAGCTCATGACCAATGGCTCGCGCGACACGGGGATTATCCCCCGTCAGCATGGCGATGCGCTGTATACCTATGGCACGGAGTTCGCGGATGATACCAACTGCTTCCGGTCGGAGTTCGTCAGCCAATGCAATCAACCCCATCCAATCGTAACCTGTGTTCGCGTTGGCACAGCCACCACAGTTTTCACACTGTCCAGCGCGGACGACACCGATAACAGTTTTTCCCTGACTTTCCAGCTTTTCCAGTGGCTCGGTCAGATTTGGCGGTAATGGATTTTCGGTGGTCAGGTATTTGATATTGCCCAGATGCACACTTCGTCCATCAACTTTGGAGACAATGCCCTTACCTGCTATGGCTTCGAAATCCTGAATGCCGCCAATGTTTATTCCACGTTCTTCTGCCGCCCGAACAACTGCTTTTGCCAGCGGATGTTCTGAACGGGATTCGACAGCCGCCGCGACCGAGAGCAGTTCGTCTTCGCACAGTTCGCAGCAAGATACAAGATCGGTAACAGCGGGCTTGCCTTTGGTTAATGTGCCGGTTTTATCGAAGGCAACCGCTTTAACCCCGGCCAATCCTTCCAGATAAGCGCCGCCTTTAAACAGGACACCGTTACGCGCGCCTGCCGCAATCGCGGAAATGAAGGATGCAGGTGTGCTGATGACCAGCGCACAGGGCGAAGCGACTGTCATCAGTACCATCGCCCGGTAGAAATTGCTTTGAAAATCTGTCAATCCCAATGCAGGCGGGATGATGATGAACAGGGTTACGGCACTGATGATGAGCAGAGCGTAATACTGCTCGAAGGTTTCCAGAAAGCGTTCGGTTGGGGCTTTTGAGTCCTGAGCTTCTTCAACCATTTTGATGATGCGGGCGAGGGTGGTGTCGTGCGCTGCTTGTGTCGCCTCCACATCCAGTACGCCCTGCTGATTTAGTGTCCCAGCAAATACTTTATCGCCCACAGCTTTCTCGACAGGCATGGACTCACCCGTGATTGGAGCCTGATCTATGGAAGAACGCCCCTGTTTTATGATGCCATCGACAGGTATGCGTTCACCCGGCTCGATGAGCACCACATCGCCAATTTGGATTTTATCCGCTTTGATGATCTCAACGGTGTCGCCGCGTTTGACTTTGGCTTCCGAGGGATAAAGCTTCATCAAACCCCGGATGGCCTGACGGCTGCGACCGATGGCATAATCCTGCAAGACATTGCTCAACGAAAACAAGAACAGCAAAATTGCGCCTTCACGCCACTGGTCAACGAGAGCCGCGCCGATGGCTGCCAGTACCATGAGCAAATCGACATTCAGTTTGCGATGGCGGAGTTCTTGCAAGCTGGCGATCAGTCCGAAAAGACCTCCGGCTGCATAGGATGTCAGGTTGAAGACCAAGGTGAGCCAAGTCGGCGCGTTCAACTTTTCACTCACCAGACTTAGGACGATTGCCAGCGCGGTGACGACTACTAAACGCGGTTCCAGCCAGTTTTTCGTCAGCCACTTCGGTTGTGTGGGTTCTGATTCTCGAAGTTCATCACGCGGCATCGAGATAGTTGCCATTGTTATTTGTACCTTCCGGTGAAGATTGTTTTTCGGTATCAGTAATCTTATTTTAACACAAGTTAATGAGCCGCTCAACCGAGGTAATCACGATGGCTATATGACGTTAATCATTATTTGGGAGAATTGGTCTGTGCCAATTACTCTCGCATTGTGAGAAGG
Source organism: Anaerolineae bacterium (assembly GCA_019912965.1). Taxonomy (GTDB): domain Bacteria; phylum Chloroflexota; class Anaerolineae; order Aggregatilineales; family Phototrophicaceae; genus CFX2. The sequence goes on along the minus strand of JAIOHM010000080.1, from coordinate 46,773 downwards.
GGCAGATTAGAATACGGTTATGCCAACGCCATTCACTCACCTTGAAATTGCCCAGCGGATGCTGGTCGATGAAAACATTCCCCCAGCTACCCGCGCTGCGCTGGAAGCCGATCGTCCGGCTTTCCTGCTGGGGAGCATCGCCGCCGATGCACGCACTGAAGGTGGTTTGCGCCGCGAGGATACCCACTTTTACAGCTATGACAAAGGCATCCATGAACACCCCTGGCGGGTGATGATGGGGCATAATCCAAATCTGCAACCGCCGAAAAGCGCGGCACAGCGGGCATTTCTGGCCGGATATGTGGGACATCTTTCGGTGGATGAAATCTGGTCGCTGAAGATGCTGGGGCCGCATTTTGCAGGGCGGGATTGGGCACCGCGTTCAGTACGCTTTTTCATGCTGCATATTCTTCTGGTTTCTATGGATGAACGCGATTTGCGGCAGTTATTCCCGTGGCAGTCGCCAACACTGGTTGAGGCGCATCCGACGGAATGGTTGCCGTTTATGAACGACAGCATTTTGACCGATTGGCGCGATTTCATTGGTGAACAGATCAAACCGGGTGGTGAGAGCCAGACGTTAGCCGTATTTGGCTCCCGAATTAATAAAAAGCCGGAAGAGCTACGGGGTGTGCTGGATTCGCCGGAACGGATGCAAAACGAGTTGTGGGCGCACATCACACCGGAAATTCTGGCAGGTGTGGAAACCGAGATGTACCGCCACGCCTGCGAACAGTTGGTGACATACTGGGAAGAGTCCTCTTCTTAAGAGTCGGAGGGTATTCCCCACACGCGCAGGGTGTTATCGCCGCTGCCCGTCGCGAAGCGCGAACCACCGGGACTGAAGGCCAATGTTAAAATCGGTTTTTCGTGGGCTTCCAGTGTATATAGTAATTTGCCCTCTGGCAGCGACCAGAACTTAACAGCATTATCTCGACCGGATGTTGCCAACAGCACCCCATCCGGGCTAAAAGCAATACCATCCGCGCCATTGGTGTGGGCATCTAGGCGTAAGTGTTCCACACCTGTTGTTATATCCCAAAGTCGTACTGTTCCATCTCGGCTGGCGGAAGCCAAGTGCTTTTCATTCGGGCTAACGGTGAGATGCCGAACCCAACTTTCGTGCTGCAATACTGCACGGCACTGAAACGATTCTATGTGCCAGAGGCGAATGGTGTTATCCCAACCTCCCGAAGCCAGCGCGTTCTGTGCGACTGCGAGGCTGGTCACTTCATCGGTGTGGCCTTCCAGCACAGCATTTTGATTTCCCCATAAACGCACCGTGCGGTCTGCGCCAGTTGATGCCATCACCGTTTCATCCGGGCTGAAGACAACCGCATTGACCGCATCTGTATGTCCTTGAAGAATGTGTTCAGTTTTACCCGTTCTTACATCCCATAAGCGCAGGGTGGTATCCGCACTGCCAGAGAGCAGGCGCATTCCATCCCGGCTGACAGCGACGCTTTTGACCGGGCCAGTATGTCCATCCAAAGATGAAAGCTGTTTTAAAGAACTGGTTTCATAGAGCGAAATTCCCGCTGCATGAGCAACTGCCAATGCGCGTCCATTGGGCGACCAGACGAGTTCGCTGATCCAGCCCTGCCGGGTGTGTGCCAGTTCGGTGAGGTGCGTAATGTTATCCAGTGTAATCATTGAGAGAGTGGTTTAACCATGTGAATATCTTCGGGTTCTAAGGCGAATAGTTTAGGATGTGGGTTATCGGTGGGTTGAAACCCCTGACTGAGATAAAAGCCGACAGCCGATTCGGATGGGGTCGCTGAGACATAAAGTGTGCGTGCGCCATCGGCTTTTGCGAGGCAGACAACTTCGCCCACCATTTGTTCGGCAATGCCCTGACGGCGGTAATCTTTGCTGACGAACAGCGCGGCTAACTGTGCCATTTCAGTCGTCAGGCGGTAGCGCAGGATAGCAAACCCCGCCAGCACATCACCATCCAATGCGCCAATCATGACCCCGCCAGCTTCCAGCAGCGGTTTCCACTGCCGAATGTGGGATGCAACACTGAAAGAATGGGTCTCATCGTGGGTGTACCAGCGTGGCACATTCCAGTCTACGATTTCGGTTTCCAATTTGCCATTGTGATAGTTATAGCCAACGGTGACACGTTCGGTGCGGTCAATCTCACTGATGCGTTCAATATCCTGTGTGGCTAAATGCCTGATCAACATGCGCTTGTCCTTTATTCTGACCCGCGATAATGATACTCTACCCCGCGTACGTGTTCCCATACAAAATTGAACACATAACTTAACTGTGGTACAGTAGATGTATCCTCATTGTATATACGAGATTACAGAATGAAAACGCGCGTTCAAAAATGGGGCAATAGTCTCGCCCTCCGCATCCCCAAAACCTTTGCACTGGAAACAGGCTTAGAACCTGATACAGAGGTTGAGATCACACTCGTTAATGGTCAACTAGTCATCGTACCTTCTTCTCCAATCTATACGCTAGAATCGCTATTGGCTGGGATCACAGATAGAAACAGCCATGCAGAAGTTGACATGGGCGGCAAAATAGGCAGTGAAGAATGGTAATGTATGTTCCAAATCGTGGTGATGCCATCTGGTTGACTTTTACCCCACAGGCTGGTCATGAACAGGCTGGAAGACGCGCTGCAATTGTACTGTCGCCTGCTGCTTATAATGACAAAGTAGGTTTGGCATTGGTTTGCCCCATTACGAACCAGATCAAAGGGTATCCATTTGAGGTGCTTTTATCATCTGATGAGGCTGTGACGGGCGTTATCCTAGCCGATCAAGTGCGAAGTCTTGATTGGCGAGCACGGAAGGCAGAATTTATTACACAATTGTCAGCCTCAATTGTTGAGGAAACACTGGCAAAACTGAACACGCTGCTTTCTCGGTGACATGGTATGACACATATTGGTTTGAACGCGCATTTACTTTTTGGCAAAGCGGGCTATCGCTCGGCAGGGATTCATGGGTATATCTATCATACGCTGGCGAATTTAGCAGCAGAAGCTCCGGATGATTGGCGTTTCACAGCGATGGTTGGTGGCAAGAACGAATTGACTTTCGATGGCATCACCATGCACCGCGCCGGATGGGATACGGAATCACCTTTGAGCCGCATTTTGTGGGAACAGATGGTACAGCCGGGGCAGTTAGGCGATTTTGATCTGTATCATGCGCTGGCTTTTGTCTCACCCGTTTTGATGACCAAACCAAGCGTGGTCACAGTGTATGATCTGAGCTTTTTGCATTATCCACAGGTGCTTTCGGCTTCGCGCCGTTTGTACCTGCGACTGTTCACGGCACTCTCATGTCAACGCGCCAATCGAGTGATTGCCATCTCGCACAGTACAGCCCGCGACTTGAGCGACTCGCTGGGTATTCCGGCGGAAAAGATTGATGTGGCTGTGCCGGGGTATGATGCTGCTACCTATAAACCCCTTCCCCGTGAGCAGATCGAAGCATTCCGCAAACGTGAGAATTTACCAGACCGATTCTGGCTTTTTCTGGGGACTTTAGAGCCGCGCAAAAATCTGCCGATGCTACTGGAAGCCTATACAGCACTGCCTAAATCCGAACGACTGCCGCTCATTCTGGCAGGCGGGAAGGGGTGGGATTACGAGGTTATCTTTTCGAGCGTCGAGCGTTATAATCTGGTTAAAGAAGTGCAGTTTCCCGGTTATTTACCTGTGGACGTGCTGCCACTCTGGTACAATAGCGCAGAAGCCTTTATCTATCCCTCGGTGTTTGAGGGGTTTGGTCTGCCTGTTTTAGAAGCAATGGCTTGTGGCACGCCGGTTCTTGTTTCGGATGCATCGTCATTGCCAGAAGTAGCAGGAAACGCGGGTATGTGCCTTCCGCCGCATGATGTACAAGCCTGGACAGCAGGTTTGCAGCGCGCATATGTGGATGCTGAATGGCGTTTGCAAGCCCATGAACAGGGTCTGTTGGAAGCGATGCGATTTAACTGGCGTCAAACGGCACAGGCAACGATTGCCAGCTATCGTCAGGCACTTCGATAGTTCCTAAAAATTCCGGGCAAAACCGGTTTTGCCCTGTGTAACAATCCATGAGAGCGATAAATTGTTTGGATTAACGCCATGCACGATCCGAACAGTGAACCAATGATGAGCAGCACAAAACTCAGTCCCGTTCCCACACGGAAATCTTTTTATATGCCGAGGGGTTTTCACATAACACTCGACATCATGCTGGTGTTTGTGGCGTTTGCGCTGGCCTACTATGCCCGCTACGAACTGCAACTCATCCGTCCAGTGTTTGACCCGAACCGTGCGCCATTCCTTCCCTATTTGCCATATACAGCCGTATTTGCCGGACTGCTGGTGCTGAATTATCGTGCCAGCGGCTTGTATAAGAGCAATCGTGGACACTCATGGCTTGAAGAAGTGTATGCAGTTGGCAATGGTGTCGCTAATGCTACAGTGATTGTGCTGGGGTTGTTCTTCCTGTTCCAACCGCTGGTATTCAGTCGTTTGATGCTGGTTTATGCGGCAGTCATAACTGTTGCATTGCTTTCCCTGACGCGAGCTGCACGCCGCATTGCTCAGGCTTATTTGCGTAACAAAGGCATTGGTGTTCAGCGGGTGCTGGTCATCGGCGCGGGTGATGTAGGTATGGCGGTGCTGCGGACAATGATCGCCCGTAAGGAACTCGGCTATCAACCCGTTGGTTATGTGGACGACGACCCGGAACGCGCGAATGTAGATTTAGGACGCGTGAAGGGTTTGGGTGGCCTCAAAAATCTCGGTAAAACTATCCGCAACCAGTTTGTTGATCTCGTGGTGATTACACTGCCCTGGAATCAGCATGACCGCATTCTGGAATTGGTGCAGGTGGGACGCCGTGCCGGGGTGGAAGTGCGGGTTGTGCCGGATGTGTTCCAGTTGAATATGCGGCAGGTACAGGTCGAAAATCTGGATGGTATTCCGCTGCTGGGTGTTTCCGGTGATGTCATATTTCAGGGGCGCAACCGTCTGGTCAAACGTGTGATTGATGTGGCGTTGATTGTGCTGGCTTCGCCGCTGCTGCTGCTGCTGGGCGGGTTGATCGCACTGGCTATCCGGTTGGAAGATGGTGGTTCGATTCTATATGCTCAGCGCCGCATTGGGCTGAATGGGAAACCGTTCAATATCTTCAAATTCCGCAGCATGATTCCCAATGCTCACGATCTTCGCGCCAAATTGGTCGAAGAATCCGGCGAAGACCCCCGCCATCCAAAGCTCAAAAATGATCCGCGCATTACCCGTGTGGGACGCATCATCCGTGCGACCAGTCTGGATGAACTGCCAAATCTGGTGAATGTGCTGCGTGGTCAGATGAGTTTGGTTGGCCCACGCCCGCCGACGCCAGATGAAGTTGAACTTTATCAACCCTGGCATATGCAGCGACTGCAAATATTGCCGGGAATGACCGGATTGTGGCAGGTCAACGGACGCAGCGAAGTTCCGTTTGATGAAATGTGCCTGCTGGACATCTACTACATCGAAAATTGGTCGGTGCAGTTGGATGCCGAAATCCTGATGAAAACCGTTCCCCGCGTCCTACTGCGGCACGGCGCATACTGAAATCCACTTTAAGTTTGCAGCTAACCGACCAAACTGTAGAAAGTTTTTTATAGTCTGTTGCATTATGGGCTGTTTCAACTATACAATACGCCTATCATCCGTTTGTTTTTTCAAACATCTGAATATTTAAGGGGGCGCGGATGGCTGACCGCGTGATTTTTGACCACCGTTACTTCACATTGGCTGAGGATAAGGAAGGTGTTGCGTATCTGGTCGCCAGCAGTAATGTTTTAATTGTGACGCTGACGCCGCGCAACGAGGTGATTTTAATCGGTGAACCTTCCGCCGCCTTTGGCAGAGAAGTGCTGGTGCTGCCGGGTGGGGAAGTTTCAGAAGGGGAAGACCCGGCTGAAGCTGCCAACCGTGAATTGCAGGAAGAAATTGGTTATCGGGCAGCACGGATGTATTTTTTGGGTGAACTGTTGATGGATGCGCGTTACAATACCCGGCGCACCTATGTTTACCTTGCGCGGCATTTGCATCGCAGCAAATTGCAAGGTGATGAAGCCCATCATATCCGCATGGGGCGTGTGCCGTTGGCGAACTTTGAGCGTCTCATTGCTAATGGACGCCTTCAGGATGCCACCTCAATCAGCGCTCTGTATCTGGCGCAGAGCTTCGTTAAAAAGCGGCATACATCCAAACTGCGGGCGTGAGTTTGTACTGCAAAATGCAGACTGCTAGTTGTTGGCAGTCTGCGTTAATCTACTGTTGACGCTGCGGTTTATCGAAGAACATCCACAGCACAACTCCAATTCCGACGATCACGGGCAGCACCCAATCCAACAGTGCTGGATTATTTGCCAGTGCAAGGGCAAAGACGACCACACCCCCAGCGACAATCACCAGAAGTCCAAATTGTTCGAGTTTGCGGAGCATTGAACACCTCCTACACTCTCACCAAATCACTTACTTTCAGTGTAGTGGGGTTCGTTCTATGGCACAGGCGACATCTGTCATGGTGTGAGGCTGAAATTCTTCCTTAACGCCTCATCCCTCGCAGGTTTCGGGCAAGGGTGTGTTGGGATCGGGTTGGGTAATAAGCACCTGCACAACCCTATCGCCTTCTGTGGCTTTGAGTAAATCACTGATGATGGTTTGTGCCCGGAGATTGGCTTCATTCAGAATGCCTTCAGCGATTGCGTTATCGCGGAATTGTTCGAGGGCATAACGTCGGGCGTCGGTGGTCAGATTGGGGAGTTCCTCAGCAAAAATCCCGGTTTCCTGCGACATGATATAAGATTCCTGATCGTTCAGGAAGCAGTCTTGCAGGGCGGGCGCGGGCAACTGCACAATCAAGGTGCTGCCATCAATGGCGATATTCAAGGCCGTCAATTGGCTCAGGTCAATCCCGGCATTGACATGCCCGACCGCGATCATGACCTGTTTGTTGCCGTAAAGCAATTGCAGCAATTCGGGCATTTCGCGTTCGCTGGTCACGACGCTGGAATAGTTGTAGCGCACGGATGTCAACTGTGACATGCCTTGAATGCGTTCCAATACCACTGAAGCAGTGATAACCACAGGCGGATTGAAGATATCGCGCACATTGCTGATGAGGCCATTAATGGTAATCGTGCCTGCCAGCATCAAAATGACGATGGGAATGAGCAGCAATGCCAAACAGCCCAGCCCTCCCGCCAGTAACCACGCACATCCAGAACATCCACGCCGCCCTGTTCCGCTTTCGACATTGGTTTCTGTGATCGCTGTTTGGGGTGCTGGCGGTGAAGGTAGTTGCTCAGGAAGACTGTCTGGAACCTGATTGGTCATGCGGCATTAACCCTTTGTGATGATGGTGGTATAGCGAATACGCAAAACAGGATACAAGGGTTGCATCAATCCAGTGTCGGGAGCAACGAGTCGCGGTCAGCCTGAATCAGGTAATGCAGTAAATCCACCGCCCCGTCAGCATCTTGCGACTCGATGAATGCCACCAATTTTTCATGCAGCAGCAGTCGTGCCTCATGTGCCCGTAAGCTGCGCGGTGTGTGCATTTCCCGCGTCAATTCCAGCAAATAGACCTGATTGTGCAACCGATGGAGCATTTCGATGGTTTGTGACCGACCGCTGATCGCCACAATTGCGCTGTGAAATTCCATTACTGCTTCGATAGCAGTGTTCAAATCGCCCGCCAGTGCGTCTTTGCGACCATTCTGGAGGATGCGGCGCAAATTGGCGGCATCTTTTTTTGTGGCAGCATCGATCACCCAGCGTAACGCGACAGTTTCCAGAGCGGTTCGCAGACTGTAAAGTTCATCGGCTTCAGCATGGGTGAAAGTTCGCACATAGACTCCGTGCCGTGCATGTTTAACCACCCAGCCCTCAGCCTCTAACAACCGCAGCGCATCGCGGATGGTGTTCTGGCTGACGTGCATCTGACGCGCAAGAGTCAGTTCCACCAAGCGTTCACCACTCACATAAGCCCCGGCGCGGATGGCCTGCCGGATGCGGTCGGCCACTGTTTCAGCACGGGTTGCTGAAGCGACCACAGCGGGTTATCCCGGCACCCATGAGGCGGCTTGCCCACCATCGAATGTTACCTGTTGAACTTCTGTACCATCGGCACGCATCAGGAAAATTTCTTCGCGCGCGGTCTGGACAGAAAACGCGGTGAAAGCGATCAGGCTGCCATCCGGGCTGTAACTTACTCCCCATTCGTAGCTGGTGCCATCATAGAGGATGCGCTGTGTATTGCCATCTGTGGCAATCATCCCGATAGCTGAATCTCCAAAGGCTGTTGCGCTGCCATTTTCGCCCGTCAGGTAAATGATGGCACTGCCATCCGGGCTGAAAGATGGCGACCAGTCTTTCACTCCATTGCTGGTCAGGCGGATGAATTCGTCAGTTTGGGTATCCAGTCGTCCAATTTCCCAAGTGCCACCATCCTGGGCGTCGCCTGTTGTGAATATGATGTAGCGGGAATCCGGGCTGAAGCGGGGATGGCTGTTGCGCTGACCATTGCTGAATACCGGATTGAGTCCGCTGCCATCCGGGCGAATTTCATACAGATCAAAGGTGCTGTCATTGCGGGTGTCCGACGAAAAAACGATCTTTGAGCCATCGGGACTCCACGAGGGGATGCGGTCAAGTACAGTGTTATCGGTTAGCTGCCGCAGATTCTCACCTTCGATGTCCATCACGAAGATGTCGAAATCGCCATCCCGGTTAGACTGGAAAGCGATAAAGCGACCATCCGGCGAAACGCTCGGATAGGAATCCGCACCGGGGTCGAACGTCAGGCGAACTTCCAATCCGCTTTCCAAATCAAGTTTATACAGATCGTAGTTATCGTTCCGTTCAGTGAAATAGATCAGTTGATTACCTGAACCTCGCAGCGCAGCGCTCAACGTCGGTGTTTCGCGAACACCCACTGGTGCGAGTCCCGGCGTCCCTTGAATATCAGGTGGAACCAGCGATGCGCGGGCGGCCTCACTGGTTGAATCCAGCGGCAGCAGCGCGCCTTCGCCAGCCGAGCCATCTTCAGCCGTTGGAGCCGGGGAAGCGGGCGGTGCAGTGTTGATGCTGCTGATTGCCAGTATCACGACAATCACCAACACTGCCAGCAAACCACAGCCGAGCATTCCGCCCAATGCAGCGCTCATCCATACATTATTGGAGGTTCGCGCTTTACGGCGTCGCGGCATGTAGCCGCTGGTCATCGGCTGGCTGGGCGTTGGTGTATAAACCGGAATTTGCTGTATAGGTGGTGCGGGCGGCATCACATGTACAGGTTGCTGTGATTGAGGTGCGGGGTTATTGGGGCGCTGCATCCCCGGTTGGGTATCGTGGATGCTGGCTACAGGTTTGTTGACCGCCCGTTTTAGTGCTTCCGCCAGCGCAACGGCATTTGGAAAGCGTTCCTCACGCTTTTTGCGGAGGGCTTTAAAAATGACTTCTTCGAGCGCAAACGATAATTGTGGATTATAGGTGCGCGGTGAAGGTGGGGGGGTGGTCACTTGCATGACCGCGATACTGTAGGGTGTATCGCTTTCGAAGGGGCGGCGGCCTGTCGCCAGTTCAAACAGCATTACACCGAGCGCATAAATATCGCTGCGATTATCCAGCGGCATTCCCTGTGCTTGTTCAGGACTCATGTAGCTGGGTGTACCAACGACACCCTGCGTTGTGATGCCTTTATTTCCCTGTTCGCCCAATACCCGCGCGATGCCGAAATCGGTCAAATAAGCGCCATCATCATCATCCAACAGGACATTGCTGGGCTTCAAATCGCGGTGCAGGACATGTTTGGTATGGGCATAATCCAACGCAGGCGCAACCTGCTCGACAATGCTGACAATGGTTTCAATTTCCAGCGGGCCATTGTTCAGCAGATCATCTGCCGAACCGCCGGACATGTAACGCATAACAATATAGGGCTGCCCATTTTGTTCGCCATAATCATGAACAGGCACAATATTGCGGTGTTCAAGTTTGGCGACAATCGCAACTTCCTGATTGAATCGCTGGATATAAGTATCATCGTTGATGTATTTCTCCGGCAGCACTTTAACTGCTACAACCCGGTTCATGGAAACCTGCTGAGCGCGGTAGACTGTTGCCATGCCGCCCCTGCCGACCACATCCAGGATTTCGTAGCCGCCGATGCTCTTGCCGATTAAATCATCCGTCATGGAATCCTCGCTGCCCGGTAGTGCCGAATTGCTGGCGCACTTACGTTGTGATTATACGGCATAGGCGCGCGGTAAAACAAACCAGTTTATCCCGATGTCTATTTTGGGGGTATAGTTGTTGTAAAGCACTTTATAGGCAAATTTTTGAAAATGCTATAAATTTAAGGAGGAAGAATTATGAACCCTGCGGATGTGTTGAAATATGGGCATTTCACCGTTTTGAAAACGCTGGATGGTTTACCCACCTCGGAATGGCTGACGAGTGGGGTTTGTGGATATTGGTCGGTGAAGGATATCATGGCTCATCTGGCGAGTTATGAACACTGGCTGGAAGAAGTTCTTGCCCCTTTTGCCGGACAAAAGATTGATATGCCATGTATGACGCAAATGGGGCAAATTGGTGTTGAAGGGTTTAACGATGCTCAGGTTGAAGCTCGCAAGACCCATACACCCGAGGCAGTGCTGGCAGAATACAACGCGATATACAGCCATCTGGCAGAGAAGGTTATTCCGGGTGTTCCAGCGGAAGTTTGGTCAAAGGTGGGCACAATCCCGTGGTATGGGGCTGAGTATGCATTGGATGATTTTATCGTCTATGGATTTTATGGGCATAAACGCGAACACAGCGCCCAAATTGATGTTTTTAAAGATCGCCTGAAGTCAAAATAATTCGCAGTTCTCTGGTTGGTGACATTGCAACTGTCACCCCTAAATAGCCAACTTATTTAAGGAGAGTCTATATGGGTGGTTCAGGTTTTATTCTCCAATGGCCGGTTGATAACAGCCGTATCACCGCGCCGTTCAGCACCACAACCGGGGTATTAAGTATCGCCGCCGCTGCTGGAATACAGGTGAAATCGGGTGCTGCTGGACAGGTCGTGGCTGCTACTGGTGATACTGTGCAGGTATCTTCAGGCTTGTATACCGTGATTTACAGCAACTTACGTAATCTGAAAGTTCAGGCTGGACAGGAAGTCGCTGTCGGCGCTGCTATTGGCGAGTCGGCTGGGCCGGACAGCATCCGTTTGATGGTGCTGCAAGTTATTGACCCAACACCCATGCTGCCCGCCGCGTCACCACCCGCTTCGCAGCCTCAGCCGACACAGCCTGCGGGATCAACTACGCCGAATACTGCGACCGAGTCACCCACTACAACCACCTCGCCCTCGACCAGCACCAAATTATACGTCTCCCCGACTCAGAATGGTTTGCGTGTGCGTGAACGGCCTGTAGATGGCAACCCGATTGCACAGGTTGGCACGACTGATGTGCTGGAAGTGATTGAAGCGGCTGAGGGTGCGCGCGCCAAAATTGGCGTCAAAGATCAGTGGATTAATGTCCGCACTCAACTTGGTGTCAGCGGTTACAGTGCCGGGCAGTTCCTCAAAACGTACACCGGGCCGTTCCCAATTCCCGCACCCGCACCTACAACCGGGCTGACCGGAATGAATCTCGATATGTACAATCCTCTTGGGCGACCCAGCCCTGAACGGCTAAAGGGCATTGGTTGGATTCGTGTCAAGTTCAATGTTTCTTATAATCCTGACAATAACACTTATGGCAATACCGACATTAATGCGGCTTTTAATCGGGTTAAGCCGTTTATTGAACCCTTTGCCAAAGCCGGGATGAAGGTGCTGATGGTCTTCACGCATCAACTTTACGGCGAAGGTGCGGGTTATCATTGGCCATCGATGGATAGCGGACGCTGGAACGACCTCATTCCCAAATATGCGGATTATGCCAAGCGGGTGGCGGCATTGTTTGCTAACACCGGGTTGATTTCGGCTTACCAAATCTGGAATGAGCAGGATACCAGACCGGAAAATGCCCGCGCTGCTGTGCCGATTTCGGCTAAAGATTACGCCAATATGCTCACCCAAACTATCCGTGCGATCCGTAGTGTGGATGGCAAAACACCCATCATCACGGGTGGACACGTCGGCGGCCCGGATGCAGGTGGCGCTTATGCCCGCGCGACACTGGCGGCTATGCCGGGGGATGTACGCCCGGATGGAATCGCTTCACACCCCTATGGGCGTGGCGTTTCTGGTCATAAGTTTAGCAACTGGGGGCCGCTGGATGAGGAAATTCGCAAGTATGCGGCGGTGATGCCGGGCAAACCCATCTGGTTCACGGAATGGGGTGTGCTGGATCGTCAGGGTGATCTGGGCATTGCCAACGAGGTGGCAGGTTATGCCAGCGGGTTCATGAACATTATCAAGGCGCAGTCTTCCGGTCAGGTGGCCTGCGCGATCTGGTATGCCTGGGCGGATGGCATGGACAACGGCTACGGCTTGGTCGATAAGAACGACAAGCCGAAACCTGTTTTATACGATACTTTCCTCAAACTGTAGTGAAAATTTCACAGGGGAGGGCTTCAAACCCTCCCCTCGAACTTGCTCTATGCTCCGAATTGGAACGAAGCCACTAATGAGTCTAAGGTTGTCAGTGATGGACTGAAGGCATCCGACGCAGCAGCATTCAACTGCGCCATGCTGTCGTTCAGATAAGCTGGCAAGTTATCCACGAAAGTTGCCATGTCGAAATCTGCACTCATCTCCGCTGGGAACAGGCTGGTATTCAGCTTGATGATAACCGTGATGTAGTGCTGACCATCAGTGCTGAAGCCTTGAAACGTGAAGAACACGGTATCGCTCAACAGCGGTTCTGCGGCTTCTTGATAAGCTGTCAGATAACTGATGCCTTTTACCGCATCGGTTTCTACATATTGAGCGCGGGCGCGGATAGTCTGACCCGCTGGGAATACCGGGATGAAGGGCAGCACTTCGCTCTCGGCGGTTGTGTACGACGCGAGATCAGGTTTTTCCGTTAGCAGGTTTTGAAGTGCCTGAAAGCGGGCTTCGACTTCGGTATAGCCCGCGAAGTCAGCGGTGTTATACACGCGGATGCCGCCTGCGCTATCGAAGATGCTTTCGGGAACCGGGAACTGATTGTAGAAGGTGAACGCGGTATGTTTGACTTCTGCGCCACCGGGGCCAAGTTCCGCTGGGTCGCCGGGATATTGGGTGATATTGATGTTATTCGCCAGGCTTCCATCTAAGCTGAAGCTGAATCCGTTGTAACTTACATTGTGGGTCGCGGTTTCCTGTGCCAGCGTCGGGATAATCCCCAACATCGCCAGCAGCAGAACCAGCACGATGAGTTTGTACTTCATGATTGAACCTCTACATCTCACTTGCTTACAGATCATTCCATCAGGGATGCATGAGTACGCATCACTGTTGAAAAACTTGGTTAAGGAATGTTGAACGGTTGAATGCTGCTGTCATCGGCGGTTGGTGCAGCCCACGCGATTTCCCATGACTGTGAAAAATCTTCGAGTTGGACTGACCACAAAGTTGTCTGACCCGCATCTGTTCCATACACCAATGTGTAGGTGCGGATCGTTTCGCCTTCGGCTGGTTCGGTCAAATCGAGAATGACATAGCCATCCGGCGCGGCAGCCAGCGGCGCATAGAAATGTTCCCCATACAAATTGGTCACGTTACCATTACGGTCAATCGCAACCCACTTGTTGATTTGGGGCGGATTGGGATTGTTTGCATCTGCGCCGGACATCAGCAGGACAGCAACCTGTCGCCCGTTGTTGATGAATTTGGCATCTGCCACGACCCATTCACCAGTGTAGTAAATGACCTGTTCTTCATCGTTGCGGTCAGCGAGTTTGACGATGTTATAGGGTGGAATCGGGCCGAAAGGTTGAACTGCTGGCCGATTTGGATCCGCTGAAACCCAGACTTTTTCATCCGTCAAACTCAAAGTATCGAGGGTGACATTGCCCCAAATTTGCATGGGTTCAACGCTGTCGTTGAGCTTCCAGCGATATGCAGGCCATTCCGCGCCACCGCCAATTCCATAAGGTACGGCTGCAAAGATGACTGAACTGGCATCAATGCGCTGAACATAGGGCAGCATTGAACCCGGATTAGCGATGCCCGCTGCGGCCACTTCCGGCGAATTGGCGTTCAATTCAAACAACGTCATCCCCATGTAAGGTTCCAACAGCAGAATTTGCCATGCAGGCAGGCTGATATCTGCGTTCGGGTCGCCGGGCATGTAACGCGCTAAACTGACACTGAGAATCGAATCCATCATGCCGCCATAACCCTGCTGCCCGACGCGGCAGCCAATGGCTTTGCCCAGATCGAGCGTTTGCAGGTTGGTTTGCGCTTCGATGTCGCGCACAACCAGTGTAGCTGTACCCAGTGATCCATCGGGCGGATACTGCACAGTACAGAAAGCGACCTGACTGCCTGTGTAGGTGAAGGCCATGTCGAATCCACCGACATAGGTGTTTTCATCCAGACCGAGGTTGAAGGATTCTTGTGTCCCATCCTGATAAACGCGCAAGAGTTCTTTGCTCGTTTGGTTGTAGAGATACACAAACCAGGGGTCTACCTGCGCCATCGCCGGGACTGCGGCTGAAAATGCCAGCACTGCCAGCATCAAGACCACGAACCGTTTGGTCATTTTGTTTTCCTGTGTGTTGATTGGAAGAAGTTACAACTTCATTGTAGGCTTCGCCCCCTAAGTCTTCATCCGCCAAATGGTGGAGGCTGTTCTACGGCTTCTCGCCTGTAACCTGACGCAAACCCCACGCGCGAATGCTCAAAACCGCGTACAATAATGAACGTTAGATTTGGCAAACATTCGGAGGTTATTTTCAATGACGACGCCGCCTATTTCCCATGCGCTGGTGCTGCCGGATGCTGATTTCATGAGTTGGTTTCGGGCTGTGGAAGCCTATACCAAAACCTTCGAACGGGTGGTGGTCGTCCGTTCGCCAGCCGGAAACGATCTGAATCGCTTCCGCAACGTGACGGCGGTGCAAGCGCCCGGTGTGTGGCTGAATAACGATGCGCTGAATCATATCCGGCGGGTGTATCCAATGGTGGTGCGGGTTGATGTGATTCGTGCCAATACACCTGCTGAATTGGGGAATGCCCTTCAGCAGCGCATTCAGCAAAATGATCGTTATGGCGAAAAGATCAGTCCAGCCAATATCAACGACCGCTTCACGCTGGATTGGCCTTCGGACGCGCGTCCGGCCAGAATCACCCGTGCCTTTAATGAAGTGGTCGGCGGACAGAAAAACGAAGGGCTGGATATTTATGCCCCGCCGGGAACGGCGATTCATGCGGGTGCATCTGGCACTGTATCGACAGTCGTTCGACAACCGACCTCATTGGGTTATGGTCAATATGTGCAGATTTCGACGACCATCAGCGGGCTGACTTATCTAACGACCTATGCCCGACTGAACAATATTCGTGTCAACATGGGACAGGCGGTCAAAGCTGGCGATGTGATTGCGGACTCGAATTTTGATTCGATCAAAGTGGTGGTACAGCAGCCCGGAAAAGGACTAAGTGGTTATGTGCTGCCAGATGTGGTCGACCCCACTATGATGATTTATTGGCAGGGACTCCGG
Organism: Anaerolineae bacterium; assembly: GCA_019912965.1. Taxonomy (GTDB): domain Bacteria; phylum Chloroflexota; class Anaerolineae; order Aggregatilineales; family Phototrophicaceae; genus CFX2. The sequence continues at coordinate 31,103 of JAIOHM010000080.1, read as the reverse complement.
CTGCGGACAACCACCAGCAGCAGCTTACGCATCCGCGAAAAACCGGGTACAGAATTTAAAATTCTGGGCATGTTAAGTGCCTTCGACCGGGCGGATTCACTAGAACCACATGGACGCACATTGCTCAAATTAGGACAAACCGGGCAATGGGTCAAAATTCGCTCTCCACAAAATATCGAGGGATTTGCGGCGGCGGAATATCTGGCGGCAGACGAAACCGAAGGTATTAAGGCCCTCAATATGACGGGTATGAATCTGGATTTACTGCATAATCTGGGCAAGCCTGCACCTGATCGTCTGAAGGGGTTGGGTTGGGTACGGTTTGCCTACAATGTGTCGATGGGGCGTGGCTCAACTGATTTGGACGCGGCTTATAATTTTTATGCACCATTTCTTGAGCGCTACGCCAAAGCAGGACTAAAAGTAATTCTGGTGTTTTCACATCAGGTTTATGGCGAAGGGGCAGGTTATCACTGGCCGTCGATGGATACCGCCAAGTGGCGCGAATTCACGCCGCGTTATGTCGATTACGTGCGTAAAATTGCCCAACGCCTGGCAGGTAAAGATTGGGTGACGGCTTACCAAATCTGGAATGAGCAGGATACCCCACCGAGTGTAGCCCATGCGGCAGTTCCCATTCCGCCAGCGGATTATGCTTACTTACTTACTGAGTCGATCAAAGCCATTCGCGGTGTGGACTCAAAAGCGAAAATCATCACCGGGGGCCATGTGAATGGGCCGGGAGGCGGTGTGAATTATGCGCGGGCAACATTGACAGCCATGCCCTCCAACATTCGCCCGGATGGAATTGCCTGCCATTCTTATGGGCGCGGGCCAGTTGGCAACATGTACAGCCCATTTGGCAGCATTGATGAAGATGTTGAAGGTTATGGTCGTGTACTTCCCGGTGGACAAGTATGGATTACCGAATGGGGTGTGCTGGATCGTCCGAATGACCCGGCGAGTCAGGTTGCAGATTATGCGACAGGTTTCATCAGCCGGCTCAAAAATCTGTATTCCGGCAAAGTGGCCTGCGCGGTCTGGTATGCATGGGCAGAGGGAATGCATAATGGATATGGGCTGGTTGGCACGAATGACCAGCCGAAGCAACCCTTGTATGATCGGTTTTTGAAGGCATAAGGTTGTAATGCTTAAGGGACTATTTGGCGCATCCAAAGAAAATCTCATCCGGCAGATGGGCAGCCGGGATAACAAAACGGCGCTGCAAGCCGTCGATTCACTGCGGTCTAAAGGTTGGTTCCGCGATGGTTCGCTGCGCGGGGTACAGTTGGTACGGGCGAATTTGCGGGGTGCGGCGCTGGCAATGGCTGACCTGACGGGGGCAGTGCTGTGTGAGGCTGATCTGACGCGGGCGTATCTGGGTGAGACGATTCTGGAATCGGCCAATTTAACGGATGCTTGTCTGCGCGATACCAATATGCGGAGTGTGGTGCTGCTTGGGGCGGATTTGACTGGCGCGGATTTGCGCGGGGCTTATCTTCCTGTTTCGCGGTTGGCCGGGGCAAACCTAACCAACGCGAATCTGGTCGGCGCAAATTTTTGGCAGGCCGTCCTGCATGGGGTTTGCCTCGAAGGGGCAGATATGCAGGGCGCACAGTTATATGAAACGCAGTTCGGCGTTGATACCATTCTGCCGGATGGTTCACGCTGGTCGCCGCAGACCGATATGGGGTGTTACATCGACCCAGACCATCCGGCCTTCTGGCGGGCGAACGGACGGTAAATTATGAACGCCGCTGAAACTGACAAGATTGTCCGGGCGGTTATCGCGCTGATTTTTCCGCCGATAGCTGTATTGGATAGAGGTTGTGGAACGGCGCTGCTGGTCGGCATTTTGACCCTGTTCGGGTGGATTCCTGGCGTTTTGCTGGCGTGGTATCTGATCTTTAAAGGCCAACCTTATGAGAAGGGCGAACCCCGCTACGTTCAAGTTCCCGCTACGGGCGAGGCAATGTATGAAAAGCCGAAACGCAAAGGGGCATATACACGACTAGCCGATGGTGAAATTTTCGAAGTGGTGGATGATGACCACGCCCCGCTGGAAACGCCTGATAAACAGGAAAGAACAGGCATTTAAAGCATGTAAGATTAGCCCTCTCTGATGTTTGACGAGAGGGCTATACGTTTTGAACTTAATCGCTGTTGAGTGTGGTATAGAGTGCATTTAGCAGGCTGTTGTTGGCATCATCCTGGCTGGTTTCCCAGAACATTGCCCCACCCAGATTGTGCTGTTTGATGTATTCAGCTTTTTTCGTCAAGGATTCGGGATCGTCATAGCTAATCATCGTTCCGCTTTCGGCATCATACAGCCACGGGACTTGGGCGGTTTCGTCCCAAAATCGCTGGTATTTGCCTACATAATCCGCCGCTAAAGTGCCGTAGTCGAAACTGCCGTCGCCTTGTGGTAAACCATCATAAGGCTGCCCCAAACCATTGTTGGTTGCAGATACACCTGTCCAGCCGCGCCCATAAAACGGTACACCCATCACCACTTTTTCCGCTGGAATGCCCGCCGTTAAGTAGTCTTGTATGGCGCTGTCGGTTGAGACTTCGCCATACAGCGGTGCGTTGAAGGCCGTGACTTCGCTCCACCCTCCAGCATAGTCGTAAGTCATGATGTTGATCCAATCCAGATACGGATAAATTTTGTCGAGGTTCATGCGTTCGTACTGCCATTTGCCAGCCGGAGCAGCGATGGTCAGCAGATAAGGGCGTCCATCCAGTTCGCCTTGTGCATCCAACTGTTTACGGAGTTCAGCCAGCAGCAGCACGAAATTATCCGGGTCTTCCGGGCGTTCGATGTTGCCCGGTTCGCCACCGCCGCTGGGATATTCCCAATCAAGGTCTACGCCATCGAAGCCATATTGCTTGATGAATTCGACGCAGGATTTGGCGAATTTCGCGCGGGATTCTTCGGTTAGTGCTACATCAGAAAATCGGTCTGACCAACTCCATCCGCCAACTGAAATCAAAGTCTGCAAATTGGGGTTGATCTGTTTGAGCAGACCAAGCTGCTTAAAGTTCCCGCGTAAAGGTTCATCCTCAGCGTCACCGGGATACAAGAATTGGGTATCTGCCCATTCATCGCCAATCAGGATTTCGCCTTCTTCAGAGATATTGGCGAAGGCGTAATTGATATGGGTGAGTTGATTGGCGGCAATATCGGTGACGAAATATTCCTTGCCGTAAATCGCCCACGAAGCGTAATAGCCGATGATGCGGTAGGGGGTGGTCGTTTGTCGGGCAGCGACCGGAAGGGCAGCCAGAACGAGCAGTAAGGCGCTCAAAATAATGGGCAGCAGTCGGTGACTCATGGGTGTATTCCTCTTTGTGCAATTAATCTAATCTTGATTCGATTTTGTGCGAAAATTTCTGTACAATATTTCAAACAAATGGCTTTAAATTTAAAAACTGTATTGAAGGAGGTTTTCCTTGCACGTCGTTGTATTTACCCGTAGTACGCCGGACACCGCCGCTAAAGTTGAAGTCGGCGCGAATGGCGCGGTCACATGGGGCGACGCGGCTACAGTCGTCAATCCGTGGGACGAGTATGCTTTGGAAGAGGGCATTCTGCAAGCCAAGAACGCTGGCGGAAAAGCTACCGTTATCGCTGTTGGCTCAGAGATGCATAACGAGTCACTTAAGCACAGTTTGGCAATGGGGCTGGACGAAGCTGCCCGCGTCTGGGATGCGGCACTGGATGGCGCAGACAGCCTCGGTTATGCGACTGCTGCCGCTGCTGCCGTCAAAAAATTGGGTGATGTTGATCTGGTAATTTTCGGCAAAGAAAGCGTCGATGTTGGTACAGATCAGCATATCTACCAGACCGCCCGCAAGTTGGGTTGGACGATGCTGAGTTACGTTTCCAAAATCATTGCGGTCGATTATGCGGCCAAGACGATTAAAGTTGAGCGTTTGTTGGAGCAGGGCAAACAGGTTGTTACGAGCAAACTGCCTGCCGTCATCAGCGTAATGAAAGACATCAACGAACCGCGCTATCCTTCGTTCATCGGCATTCGTAAGGCATCGAAGGCCGTTATCCCGGAATGGTCATTGGCTGATTTGGGTGTTTCTGCGCCGGAAGCCAAAACAAAAACAACCAGGTTTATGAATCTGCCCGTCCGCGAAGGCACGGTCGAAATGATCGATGGGACGCCGGAAGAACAGGTTGCCAGGCTGGTGGATCGTCTGTTGGAGGAGAAGGTACTGTGAGCGCAGTTTATGTTTGGATTGAGACTTTTAAAGGCCAAGCGATTTCCAGCAGTTGGGAAGCATTGGGTGCCGGACGCACGGTAGCTGATAAATTTGGTGTGCCGCTGACAGCATTGGTATTTGGCGAAAATGCTGGGGCTGTTGCGGCGGAAGCGGGTTCACATGGCGCGGACAAAGCGATTGTGTGCGAAGATGCAACGCTGAATAATTTCCGGCTCGAACCTTATGCAGCACTGCTGACCAAACTTGTAGGCGATAATGCGCCGAAAGCAGTGCTGGCAATCGGCACAGCACGCGGACGCGAACTGCTGGCGGCTTCGGCTGCGGATACGGACAGTGGATTGCTGACGGAAGCGACTAGCCTGGAAGTGGGCGATGATGGTTCGCTCAAGGTTGTGCGCCCGGTTTATGCAGGCAAAATTTTGAGTGATGCGGTCAGCGCAGCAGGTGGCACGGTCTACTTGCTGCTGCGCGGGCGTTCATTCAAGCCTGTGACCGGGAGCAAAGCGGCGGAAGTCAGCACCGTTCCAGCAGTATTGGCGGAAGGCGATATTGCCACCAAGATTGAAGCCTTCGAAGAAGAAGTTGGCACAGTCAATTTGACCGACGCGGCGATTATCGTCAGCGGTGGTCGCGCGATGGCGAACAATCCGAAGGATGCACCTGCTGGTGCGGAAAAACCGGATGTTTGGAAAGCACAGGATGGCTTCGAAAATACGCTGAAGCCGCTGGCGGATGTGTTGGGTGCAGCCGTTGGCGCAAGCCGTGCGGCTGTGGATGCGGGCTATATCCCTTATGCCCATCAGGTTGGGCAAACAGGCAAATCGGTCAGCCCTGATCTGTACGTTGCCTGCGGAATTTCCGGTGCGATTCAACATCAGGCTGGTATGCGTACTAGCAAGGTGATCGTCGCTATCAACAAAGACGGCGAAGCCCCGATTTTCAAATTGGCGCGTTATGGTCTGGTGGGTGATCTATACAAGATTGTGCCTGCACTAACTGCCGAGTTGAAGAAACGGTTAGGAAAATAAGATTGTGATTTCGTAGGGGGACTTGTAATAATTCCCTTCGGTAACAATCGGGAGGATTGCTAATCGGTTAGTAATCCTCCCTTTTAGTTAGTATTTTCAAATATGGCACAACGTTCAGGATTATGGCATTGAAACCTGTTGTATATATTTTAAGAACATGCATTGCAGGAAAGAATAGGGATGGATGCCATAAGCGTCATATACATTGAAGATGAAGAAATCGAAGCCCAGTTGTTCCAGCTAGGCTTTGCATCGTGGGGCATTGAAGTGCTTCACATACCGGACACGCGACCGGAAAGCCTGGCTCTGCTCGATACGCCTGATTACCAGTCGGCATCAGCCATCTTTCTGGATATGTGGGTGGGCATGATAAACGGTATTGAACTGGCGCAAACCTTGCGGGAAAAGGGTGATACACGTCCGATTTTCCTGTTGACAGCGGGGGATAACCCTAATCCAGCAACTTTGAAACAGCTTAATGTGGTTTATATTCAGAAGCCGCCAGATTATGGTCAGTTGGCGGGGATTATCAAGAACCTGTAGAAATCCCCATCTAAAATCAGGAATTCACAACGTAGAGGCGTCCCGTGGGGTGCCTCTTTGCATTTCCCCGGAAAAGAAAAAACCCACTGTCGGGTTACAGTGGGCAACAATATTGTCGGGGCGGCGGGATTCGAACCCACGACCTCTTCGACCCGAACGAAGCACGCTACCAGACTGCGCTACGCCCCGGACATAAACCAAAGTCTAATGGAAAAGCCCCTAAATAACAAGTGCGGGGTTATATCTCTTTAGAAACCGAGTACAGATTTTTAACACTTTCCCGTCTATGCTAGGGAGGACGGATAGCGATGCAACCTGAAAAAACTATGACCAACCGATCTTTTGTACTGACCGAATGGGTACGCGGACAAATCCGCTCCTCAATGAACACAATTGGGCTAACCCTGCATAGATGGGGCATTCACCCGGATATGGTGACTGTGGCTGGTTTTGTGGTGGTATTCATCGCAGCGGTCATCATCGGGCAGGGACAGTTCCAGTTAGGTGGTATTGTGCTGGTTCTGGGTCTGCCACTGGATGCGGTAGATGGTGCGGTGGCACGGGCGATGGGACGCAAGGATAATTTCGGTGGCATTTTGGATTCCACTTTGGATCGCTATGCCGACGCTTTAATTTTTGGCGGTTTGAGTTATTATTTCGCTGTTCAGAATCAGTTCGACCTCATGCTGCTGGCGCTTGCCGCCCTAACGGGTGGTTTCGCAGTCAGTTATGTACGGGCACGGGCGGGGGAAGCTGGACTTTCGGTGAAAGTTGGGCTTTTTGATCGTTTTGTGCGCGTCATTATCATTGTGGCCGTGCTGCTGGTGCCGCTGCTGATGACACCCGGATTATGGGTGTTGGCGGTTGGCACGAACATTACGGCGCTTCAGCGTATGTGGTACGTCTATAGAAATACGTAATTGAGAGGCATTTTTCATCATGAGTTTTGAGCAAGAGGGCATTCGGCTGTTTGACCAGCTCCAAATCCGCTACTACGGATTGATTATTGTTTTCGCTATGCTGGTAGCGGCTTTCGTGGCGGCGCGGTTGGCGCGGCGCGATGGCAAAGACCCGGAGCATATCTGGGGCGCACTGACCTGGGCGATTATTCCCGGTATTTTGCTGGCACGCTTGTGGTTTGTGTTCTTCCCACCGATTTCGATCACAGCGGGCTGCGCGACAGCCGCTACCACCGATATTTGCCGCGATACCGCCTGGTTTTTGAGTAATTTTTTTGATCTGCAAAATGGTGCGATTGCCATCTGGAGCGGCGGTCTGAGCATTTTTGGCGCGGTGTTGGGTGGTTTCCTGGGTGCATATCTGTATATGCGGCGCAATAAACTGCCCGTTGGTCAATGGATTGATATTGCTGCTGTGGCTCTACCACTCGGACAGGCGATTGGTCGTTGGGCAAACTTCGTCAATCAGGAACTTTACGGGACAATCACGACACTGCCCTGGGGCATCACCATTGACTCGGCACATCGTGTTGGCAGTTTCAGCAGCACAATTGATTACCCGGTAGCAAGTACATTGTTTCACCCCTTATTCCTGTACGAATCGCTGTGGAGTATTTTGGCGTTCATCATCTTGCTAAATATATTCCTGCGCTACCGCAGCCGTCTGATACCAGGTGATGTTTTCTTGCTCTACATCGCACAGTATGCGGTGATTCGCTTCCTGCTGGAATTTCTGCGGGTAGATATAACCGAAGTGGGCGGCATCAACTGGTCACAGGTGATTTGTGTGATCGGGTTCGTGGGGTCGATTGTGTACTTCCTGTACCGTCACCGCGCCGGTACAGTGCCAACCCAACAGCCGCAGCAGCAGGCTGGTTGAGCCTTATAAACTCATAAAATAAGGCCACCTCACAATGGGGTGGCTTTTTTCTGCTAACTACAATTTACCAGATTATTCCTCTATATCTGTTTCCTTGATTGCCTCTGGTTTGGCTTCCTGTATGCCCCAGTTCTGGATTACAGGGGGCGGATTGATTTCACCTGACAAGTTGTCGATTAACTGAAGAATAGTTTCCCTAACCTCATCATGTGATTTAAGGGCAACCTCGGCATTTCCTAAGGCCTCTTTCAGCAGCCGAATCTTGTCTTCATCAACTGCTGTTTTGCTATCCACTGTTTTATTTGGATTATGTGCCTGCCACTGCTTAAGTGCTGCCAAACCTGCTTTCGCCAGGCTGTATTTGGAAGGAATCTTCTCCTCATCCTTGATTGGATAATGATCGATTTCATTCCAAATTAACCCCAGATTCTTGATTACTTCTTCGCCGATAACAGGATCAGGTGAATCATACCGTCCTGCCAGGAATGTCAACGCCAGAGCATTACACAATTGTGGGCTGAACTGGTTAGATACGTCATTTAGATAGTCGATTCGTCTCCTGAAATCCGCATTCTTCCAGTAATGAATGATGTAATGTAAATTCGGGCCGCTGTTCGTGGCTTGGTATAGAAGATCAAGTTGTTCTGGTGTCACATTGGTGCCGAGAAGTTTGGCTTTATCGGTTCGGGCTTTGGTCACAGTATCATCATTGGCAGTCGGTTTAAGCTGATAGAAAGGTTTCCATATCTCCCGAAAATCAGAAATCGTTCGGATGCGCGCCTGACGAAAGTTCTGAATTTCTCCTTGTTCAAGATGGAGATACAAACAGGCTTGGTCAACCCAATCCAATACTTCCTGCGTGTTAAAGGTGCTGTTAATCAGTAGGAATGGCAGGTCAACAGCAGCAAGGTTTTGAAGGTTATCGATACCGTGATCACGGAGGCGGGTCTCATGCAAAGTGCTGATTCCGTCCAGCAGACTCAGCGGCAATTCGTCTGAACGCGAGCTTCTGGTACCAAGTACATTTGTGACAATCCGTCCCATCCATTGAATTGCCAGCAAGGGAAAGAAACCTAATGCAAACGCTAAAATGGCTTCTAGTCCCGGGCCTAAGCCGGTTTCTTGTGCTGCGTTGGAACCGACTAATGAATGAATGCCCTCAAAAGCAACATAGTTAAAGATTAATCCTGCCAGCATGGTCAATGCGCTGTACATATAGACCGTCGGGTGCAGATCGTAAGTGGTGTATCGACGATAGACCAACTGTACAGCAAATAGATATGAACCGATGAATCCGTACTGGAGTGCCTTTAGCGTTGCCTCGTTAATCGTCAAAGTGCCGAGTACGGTGCTTATCGAAAAGTCTTCACCATTCGCTGCGAAAAGTGATAGCCCCATTATCGTAATCATCATGGCGAGGATAATGTGCAGGGCAAAGTTCCAGAATCCCTGTGATTGCTGTGCCAGTCCTTCATCCCATTTCAGACCAAGAAGATCAAAATCCAGTTTAAGACGTTTGATGCGTAAATCCCGCTGGAAAGCGATGTAAGCTAAATAGGAAAATGGAAAAAAGGCAGTGAGCGGAAAAATCAGCAGAAAATCATCCAGCAGGCTGTATTTGGCTAGAATTAGCGCCAGTCCAAATCCTCCTAATCCTACAGCCAATCCAGCAACACTGAAGCGAAACAATTTCGAGTCGATGGATTCTGTCTGAGGTGCAAAATTCTCATTGGTTCCAGATGGAGATAGGTTGCGACTGGCTATTGTTTGAGTTGCGGCGACGATTCGGTAAATAAGCGCTAGAATGACCGCGCCGCATAAAGACAAAATGGGTAAAATCGTGTAATCAGGTACAGTGGTAATTTCAAAAACGAGAAGAATAATAGTGAGCAAAGCAACGACTGTGACGAGGGCATTGTAAAGCGGTGGATACTTTCGCGGTGTCTCGGTTGGCCCTGACTCATGTAATGGGTCTCTAGCCAGGGGAGTCATTTGAATTCCTCCTCAAATTACATATTTGATTAAATTTACTTTATCACAAAATTTAATATTGGTCAACTAAATTGTGTTGCGCGTATTGTTTCCAAGGATATGACTTCTCAGATAACCTTAAGACACCTCTGTTTGACGCCGTGCGATAATGAAATGTGCAACATACCCCCTAGAGTCGGGGGGTAAAGGCGTATCAACTCGCATACAATGGGAACTATCATCCCATTATTCTCGCAGGTTTTCATTTCTATGATCGAATCGCATGAGCTGACGAAAGTCTTCGACGGATTCGTGGCGGTGGATAAAGTCTCGCTGAACATCCCGGCAGGCAGCGTTTTGGCGCTGTTGGGGCCGAATGGCGCGGGCAAAACCACCACCGTCCGAATGTTGACATCCATCCTCGCGCCAACGTCTGGTTGGGCGCGGGTGAGTGGTTATGATGTAGCAGAAGCGCCAGAGCAGGTACGCGGCAAAGTCGGTGTGCTGACCGAACAGCATGGCCTGTATGAGCGCATGAAAGCGATTGAGTATCTGGATTTTTTCGGTCGTGTTTACCATCTGGGAACAGCCGAAACCAAAAAGCGGTCGCTGGCACTGATGGAACGCTTCGGCCTGATGTTTGCGTTGGACAAGCGGTTGGGCGAATACTCCAAAGGTATGAAGCAAAAACTGGCATTGGTGCGGGCGATGCTGCATAACCCACCTGTGCTGCTGTTGGATGAGCCAACTTCTGCAATGGATCCCCTCAGCGCCAAACAGGTGCGCGACGCCATCATCGAATTGCAGCGCGACGAACGCACTTTCCTCATCACTACCCACAATTTGACCGAGGCACAGCAGCTTGCCAATAAAATTGCCATCATTCGCTCCGGTCGGATTGTAGCAGGCGGCACATTTGACGAACTGGCACGGCAGTTTGTGGGCGAACCTGTTATGGAACTGCGCGTCAACGGTGTGTTGAACGGACTGGCAAAGGATATTGGCGACATGGTGACGGTGGAAGAAGCCGGGATGAACTGGCTCCGCTATCGTGTTGCCGACCCGAATCACACCAATCCCGCCCTGCTGCGGCGTATCGCCGGGTTGGGCGTTGATGTGGTAACACTCGCGCCGGTTACGCGTTCGCTGGAAGATATTTACCTGCAAGTGGTGAAGGAAGATGAGGGGCTAAATGACCACAACCGCTAAACCATTCAATTCGTCTGCCCCAATCGCTGCTCCACAACCGAGTATCCGGCGAACAATGAGCAACGCGCTCATCATCACTCGCCGTGAAGTGCGCGACAGTTTCCGCGACTGGCGCATCATCGGGCCGATTGTGACTCTGACGTTCCTGTTCCCGTATCTGGCACAGTTCGTGGCAGGGCGCTTTTCAGACTTTGTTGCTGGTTATGGTGCGGAAATCATTGGGGAGCGCACGATTCCGTTTCTGTTGATGATCGTCGGATTTTTCCCGATCTCAATCTCGCTGGTCATCGCGCTGGAGACTTTCGTTGGGGAAAAAGAACGTCGCAGCCTTGAACCGCTGCTGAGTACCCCGCTAACCAACACCGAACTGTACATTGGCAAAACACTGGCGGCCATGATTCCGCCGCTGGTTTCCAGTTTTGGCGGTATGGCGGTGTATTTAAGCAGTTTGGTACTAGGGGATATAGGCTGGCGGCCACAACCCATGCTGGTGGTACAAATCGTTACCCTGACGACTGTACAGGCTTTGGTGATGGTCACTGGTGCAGTAGTAGTCAGCAGTCAGGCGACGAGCACCCGTTCTGCCAACTTGCTCGCCAGTTTTATCATTATCCCTATGACTCTGCTGATTCAGGCTGAAAGTGTGGTGATGTTTCTTGCACCGGATGCTGAGTCGCCAAATGGGATTGGCGCGTTATGGGCGATCATCATCGGTATGATTGCAACTGTAGTGCTGCTGCTGCGCGTCGGCAACAGCATCTTCAACCGTGAGGAACTGCTGGGTCGCACCATTGACCAGCTAAACCTGAAAGGGATGTTCGGCAAAATCTGGCGTTACATCCGCGCGGTGGATGATAAAGGCACACCTGCCCGCAATCTGTTTGAGTGGTATCGTTATGGGGTATCAGGCGCAGTACGGCGACTCGGCCCGGCGGCATGGATTACCATCGGTGTATTCCTGTTGGCGTTTGTTGGCGGTATTATCATTGGGCAACTCCCGGATTGGCAGCTTAACCTGCCGAAAGATGCTCCAATGACCGATGCGGCTGGTTTCATTGGACAATACACAAACCTGCCAACCCAAACAGCCAGTCTGTTATTTGTTGTGTGGCAAAATGGACGTATTTTGCTGGCGGCCATGCTGCTGGCGATGATTACGTTCGGTGCAGCCTCGTTGGTATTAACCCCTGCTGTCTACCTGATTTTGGGCTACATTTTCAGTCAGGTATTTATCGCAGGTTACAATCCGGCATTTCTGTTCGCGGCAGTGTTTACACATGGAATCGTCGAAATTCCGGTGATTGTGTTGGCGACAGCCGCTTCCCTGAAGTTGGGCGCAGTGGTGACGAAGCCCCCGAAAGGCATAACGGTCGGTCACGCTTGGACAGTTACGCTTGGCGATACCATCAAGATCGCGCTTGGGCTGGTGATTCCAGGTTTGCTGCTGGCGGCCTTCATCGAGTCGTTCATTACGCCCGGCGTAGTGGTGGGCATTCTCGGCGGCGGTTAAGAAAAACTTACCTGAAGAACTGCACAAAACGCGCATCTGCGTATACTATGGGTAGATGTGCGTTTTTTTGTTTGCTATTTGTAAGTCCGGTTTTCAATCCGGCCTATGCAAATGTTCAATTATTTTGAGGCGATTTCATGGCTCGAATTCTCATTCTCGGCACGGCGGCAGCGGTCTCCGATGCGAACCACGAGAACACCCATTTTGTTCTGATTGGCGATCATGGCCCGGTGCTGGTGGACTGTGGCTCGAACCCGATGGGTAAATTCCAGTTCGAGGGGATTGACGACGAGGCATTGCAAGATGTGGTTTTGACGCATTTTCACCCGGATCATGTCAGCGGTGTTCCAAACATGCTGATGCATATGTGGCAGTTGGGGCGTCAGGCGCCCTTACGGTTTTATGGGTTGCATCACTGCATGAACCGCATGGAAGATATGATGGTGAGTTTTTCGTGGCAGGAGTGGCCGGACTTTTTTCCGGTAACCTTCCACCGTGTCAGCGAACGTTGGAATGCGCCAGTATTCGAGAATGAGGATTTCAAAATCGCGGCTTGGCCTGTACAGCACTTCATACCGACGGTTGGCTTGCGGATAGAAAACAAAAAAACGGGCAAGATATTAGCTTACACTTGCGATACGCAGCCGACCCCCTCACTCTATGAAATGTGCAAGGATGCGGATTTGCTCATCCATGAATCCGCTGGCGAAGGCTTCGGTCACAGCAGTGCACGACAGGCTGGTGAAACGGCCACCAAAGTCGGTGCGAAGTCGCTGTATCTCATTCACTACTGGGTATGGAATACCGACCCATCACCGCTGGTTGGGCAAGCTAAAGAAACCTATAACGGGCCGATTACGCTGTGTCAGGACTATGACATCTACGAATTTTAGCTAAAGGCTAAGGTGTTCCTTTTTGCCCTTGTTTGGTTGGCTCGGTCTTTTGGGTTTCTTCCAACGGCTTAATAGTGGCGTGCAGGAATTGAAAATCATCGCGCGGCGGGATAATTTCGTGAACTTCAGTCACCTGAAATTTCACCCGTCCGATCTGCACGAGATCACCAATTTCTGGTTTTTCGTTTTCGTTCTTAATGCCGCCGGGGTATTCGCCCCCAACGACTACATAGCTGACTTTGTAGATCATGGCGCGCTCCTTCTTTGACTAGAGTCCGGCTGAAGGATCGAGATTTTTGTGACGAAGTTTGAAGCTAAGATCCATCGCCATGTTTAACATCATGATATAGCCGATGCCTGTGTCTTCCTGACATAAGGCAACAAAATCCTGGCGGTCAATGGCGTAAACAACCGTGCCATCCTGAACTGCAATCACTGTGGCGGAGCGTTTGCCCTGATCGAGCAATGCCATTTCACCAAAAACCTGTCCAGTTCCCAGGTAAAGCACAGCATGATCGCCGCTGGCATCGCTGAAGCGGATTTCAACCTGACCGTCAGTGATGATGTACATTTTGTCACCCTGATTGCCCTGGCTGAAAATGACCTGATCGGCCTGATAATCTTCCCGTTTACTGATGGTCATGAGGCGCTGTAACTGTTCCGCGTTTAACCCGTGAAACAGATCAACACCCCGCATAATTTGCACCAGTTCCATAATCGACACCTTCCTCTGCTTGCTCATTTTGATTGTACCGTAGAGTTTGGGTAGGCGCACACCACCAAACATCACCAACTTTCTGATACAATTCATCTATAAACTCTAATGGCGTTTTTATAGATCAGCAGTAAGCTGGCAGCATCAGGTTTCATCTGAATTCCATACTATCCATCTCATCGCCGGGAAGTTGCCTTCTTGGGGGTTCTATGCAGCGAAAAGATAGCAACCGGGACTCGCTTCGTGAAACACAGACTACGGATCAGCAGTGGGTAATTATGGTACGTCAATCTAACCTTACCTTTAGTCCACCTATGGATGTCATTGAGCTGGCCGAAAAAATTCTGGTTCGGGTAGAAATTGCCGGAATGCGCGCCAGTGATTTGAACATTAGCCTGCTTGACCGCCATTTGGTCATCAGTGGCACACGCGAAAAGCCGCAGCATATCAATCCGGCCTATCATCAGGTTGAAATCGGTTATGGGGAATTTCGCATTGAGCTATCGCTGCCATCGCCGATAGAGCGTGATCTGGTGACGGCCAACTATGATGCCGGATTTTTGCAGATTGATCTGCCCCGCAAAAACACACAGCAAATTCACGTCGTAGATGTAAGCGGCGTCGAATAAGGACGATAAATAAATGACACGGAAACGAGCGCAGGACATGACCAAAGCCAAAAAAGTTGAAACCACCGAAGAACGGGCGGTTGAAAAAGAAGAACTGGATGTGACCGTTAAGGATTCTGCTGAATCCAGTGATATGGATGAAACCAGTGTTCAGCCAGTTGTACCGCCAGAACTGCCTATCCTGCCTTTACGTGGGTTGGTGGTCTATCCGCAGACGGCGATTCCCCTCACAGTGGGGCAACCGCGCAGCATCAAGCTGGTGGATGATGTGGTGGCAGGCAACCGATTGATTGCGCTGGTGGCCGCTAAAGACCCGGAGATGGAAACGCCGGGGCCAGATGATGTGTATCGGGTAGGTACTATGGCCTCGATTCATCGTCTGTTCCGTGCCCCGGATGGTACGATTAGACTTCTGGTGCAGGGTTTAGCGCGGATTGAAGTGGATGAATACACCGAAACCGAGCCGTATCTGCGTGCGAAAATCCACCCGAATCGTGAGACGATAGAAGATACCCTGGAAGTCGAAGCTCTTGTCCGCAACGTGGTAGACCTGTTCACCCGGCTGGCAGAATTGGTACCCAGCATTCCCGGTGAATTAATTTCGTCTGCGCTAAATGTGGAAGACCCGCTGCAACTGGTGTATGCGATTGCTACCTATATCCGCATCAGTCTGGAAGATGCTCAGGAAATATTAGAGCTGGAAAGCACCGATGCCAAGCTGCGCCGTTTGATGGGCATTCTGACCAAAGAACTGGAAGTCCTTGAACTGGGGCGCAAAATCCAGACAGAAGCCCAGTCTGAGATGGAAAAGGTGCAGCGCGAATATTACCTGCGTGAACAGTTGAAGGCCATCCAGCGCGAACTCGGTGAAGGTGATGAACAAATTGTCGAGATCGAGGAATTCCGCAAGAAAATTGCGGAGTCTGGAATGCCTGACGAAGCCCGCAAAGAAGCCGAACGCGAAGTTGACCGGCTCTCCAAACTACCGACAGCCGCGGCTGAATATGGCGTCATCCGCACCTATCTGGATTGGTTGACCAGTTTGCCGTGGTCGAAGACAACTGAAGACGATCTGAACATCTCACATGCCCGTGAGGTACTGAATGAAGATCACTATGGACTGTCGGACATCAAAGATCGCATTCTGGAGTTTCTGGCGGTACGCAAACTCCGACAGGAACGGGCAGAAGAATTCACTGAAACTGAGGCCGAATACACCATCCGTCGTGACCGTCGTGGTGCAATTCTGTGCTTTGTTGGGCCGCCGGGGGTGGGTAAAACGTCGCTGGGGGCTTCGATTGCACGGGCGATGGGGCGTAAGTTCATCCGCATGAGTCTGGGTGGTGTGCGCGATGAAGCTGAAATTCGTGGTTTCCGCCGCACCTACATCGGCGCAATGCCGGGACGTATGATTCAAACGCTGCGACGTGCCGAATCGCGCAATCCGGTCATCATGCTGGATGAAGTCGATAAACTGGGGCGTGACTTCCGGGGCGATCCCGCCAGCGCCTTGCTGGAAGTGCTCGACCCGGAGCAGAACGCCGAATTCCGCGATCATTATCTGGATGTGGCCTTTGATCTGAGCGAGGTGTTTTTCATCACCACCGCTAACGAACTCGAACCCATTCCGGGGCCGCTGCGCGACCGTATGGAGATCATTCATCTGAGTGGCTATACCGAACAGGAAAAGGTCGCTATCGCCGAACAGTATCTTGTGCCGCGTCAGACTAAAGAAAACGGCCTTCGACCGGATGAAATCGGCTTTGAGCACGATTCGTTGATGACTATTGTGCGTGACTACACCCGCGAGGCAGGTGTGCGAACGCTGGAACGCGAGATCGGACGGGCTGCCCGTAAGGTTGTGACGCGGATTGCTGAGGGCAAAACCGATAAAGTCGTTGTGGATGAAAAGATGGTGCGTGAACTGCTGGGCAAGCCACGCTACGGTTACCGCGAGGAAATTCAGGAGCGTACCAACCTTCCCGGCGTGGCAACCGGGCTGGCCTGGACACCTGTTGGTGGTGATGTACTGTTTGTAGAGGCGGCACGGATGCCGGGAGGTAAGGGCTTTCAGTTCACCGGTCAGTTAGGCGAGGTGATGCAGGAAAGTGCCCGTACCGCCTTGAGCTACATCCGCTCGAAGGCTGATGATTTTGATGTGGACGCCTCATTCTTCGATAAGAATGACATTCACATCCATGTCCCTGCGGGCGCAGTGCCTAAAGATGGCCCCTCGGCGGGTGTGACGATGGCTGCTGCTTTGGCCTCCCTGCTGACTGGACGCCCAACCCGCTCCAATGTTGCCATGACAGGCGAGATCACGCTGCGAGGTCAGGTGCTTCCGGTTGGCGGCATCAAGGATAAAGTGCTGGCGGCGCATCGCTTCGGTGTGGATACAGTCATCATTCCCAAAAAGAATGAAAATGATCTCGATGACCTGCCGGATGATGTGCGCGAAGAACTCACATTTGTGCTGGCGGAACACGTGGATGATGTACTGAAGGCGGCATTGGTTTCTCCCGATGTCGTTCTTGAAACACCGCCCGAAGCGCGTAAGAATGGACGCAAGAGCAAGAAATAAGGTATAGTAGGGGAGGGTTACTGAAACCCTCCCCTACTGTTTTATACGCGGCGGTTGTACTTTCACCGTTGTGATTGAGAGAGGATTGTTACCTTGACTAAAGTGATGATCGTGGATGATGACCGTAATACGGTCAAACTTTTACAAACCCTGCTGGAATTAGATGGCTATGAAGTTTCGATTGCCCCACGTGGTGCGGATGTGATTCCCAATGCTGAACAAAGTAACCCGGATATTTTCCTGATGGATTATCATCTGGCCGATATGGATGGTGTCGATGTGATTCGCAAACTGCGTGTACATCCCACTTTCGCCAACACACCCATTTTGATGACATCTGGTCTGGATGTGGAAGATGAGGCATTGGAAGCCGGGGCGAACAAGTTCATTGTCAAACCATTTGAACCGGGTGATCTGCCCATCATCTTTAACAGCCTGTTGAATGCATCGTGATCTTGAACTACTCAACAGGAGATTAGTGACCACTTGGCATCCCGAAAAAAAAGCCGGTTGCACTGGTATCGCGCTGATTTGCATTTACACACCCCCGGATCAGCCGATTATCAGGAATCCGTTGTTACCTACTTAGACATTCTTCATAAGGCCGAGTTTCGTGGGCTGGATATTATCGCCTTTACCGACCATAACACGTTGAGTGGTTATGCGGCGATGATGCGCGAGATTGACCAGTTAGCATTTCTGGAGCAAATGGGGCGTGCCCAGCCAGACGAACTTAAGCGCCTGAACGAATATCGGCGGCTGCTGGATAAAATTCTGGTGCTGCCCGGTTTCGAATTCACCGCGACCTTTGGTTTTCACATTCTGGGCATTTTTTCCCCACATACCCCTGTCCGCCTGATTGAACATATTTTGTTGACTTTGAATGTGCCTCCGCATGTACTCGAAGAGGGTAATTCCGAAGTAGGGGCTTCGGCAGATGTATTGGCTGCTTATCAGGCCATTAACAGCGCCGGGGGTATTTGCATTGCAGCTCATGCCAACAGCAGTCATGGCATTGCCATGCGTGGGTTCGATTTCGGCGGGCAGACCAAGATGGCCTATACCCAGGATCGTAATCTGCACGCGCTGGAAGTTACCGACTTGGGGCGCAAAAGCCGCGACAGCACCGAGCGTTTTTTCAATGGCACTAAATTTGGCTATCCACGCCGGATGCGCTGTATTCAGGGGTCGGATGCCCATCGTCTGAACGCGGCAGTGGATAAAGGCAGCAAAAACGCGAATTTGGGCATTGGCGACCGGGTGACGGAAGTGATGCTGCCGGAACGCACCTTCGAAGCGCTCCTGGAAATGTTTCAGGGTAACGATTTTTCTCGTACCCGACCCTATACTCCTACCCATCAACCTGTCGATTATATTCAGACGGCACGCGAGGAAGGCCCAAGTTTGGTACAGTCCTTCCACGAAACCATGACGCGGAATGGCGGTAAACTCTACGGTATCATCGCGGATGTATGTGCCTTTTCTAATACCAATGGTGGCACGATTTATATTGGCTTGCCTGCCGATCCGAAAAAACCACCAACTGGCATAACCAATCCGCAAGAATCGCTTGAAATTCTCCAAAAAGAAATCAGCCGGATGATTACCCCGGCGCTGGAAGTGGAGCTTGATACACAGGAGACACACGGCAAACCGATCATCCGTGTCCAGGTTCCCTCTGGCGAAGAACGTCCATACGCCATTGAGGACAACAAAATTTACGTGCGCGATGAAGCCGAAAGCAGTCTGGCTGTGCGTGATGAAATCGTCAGCCTTGTTCAACAGGGTTTGCATCTCAAGGTGCAGGCTGCCGAAACCGATTTTATCCCGCCGCCAATTGCGTCATCTGCGCCTTCTGCCGCCGAGACAATAGCATTGCCGACTCCTGCTGCTGTCGAAACCATTCTGCCTCCCACCGCTGGCGTGGAAATTATCGCGGTGGAAGATCGTGGGGATGGTCGCTATTTTACGATGCGCGATTTACGCAACGGAAACATCGTCAAGAATGTTACCCGGTCATCAGCGCGCCGGTTGTGGCATTATGCCATCAAGCAGTTTGAAGGTAATCCAGTGCGGGCGGATAAGGTCGAGTGGCGCGGCGACATTGGTTTGTGGCTGCGTTACCAGCGGCAGGATGAGACCCGCTATGATCTGGTACAGCGGGAGGACGGCAAAATCCGCGTCTATTATGGTGTGAGTGACGCCGGAATGCAGGGGGCGTGGCAGGCTTTCCTTGCGCCGGAAGATGAAGGGTGATTGAAAATTGGGGCGGGTTGTGGAAAACAACTCACCTTTTTTGAGCGCTTTTAACGATTGATGGCAGGTTTGGAGGGATGGCGGTCAGGAATAATGTAGCGGAAACGGAACCAGTCATCCGTTACGCTCCAGGGTTCACCTGCAACGCCAATACACAACCATGCACCTGCTGGAGCAACCGAGGGCACAGGACTTTCCATGCTTTGCACCAGCGTAGAAGCTGTCAATCGTTTGGCCCAGACACCTGCTGTTTTGTAATACGGTTTGCAGCCCATCCGCATCAGGTGAGATTCGGTAGCAGTTGGCTTCCACCCCGGTTCGTTCCAGGTAGTGTAAGTGTCATGGAAAATGTGAGGCTCAATGGGGCGGGGTTCATAATCATCTAGCGATGATTTGAGGGTGTTGCCTGCAACGTAAGCAATGTAAGAACCAGCCTGTGCGATAATGGTATCCCATGAGGTCTTGATACGTTTAGGCGCTTCATTTTGTGGCAGTTGCCGCGCCATCGTCACCCGCTTGATCGGGTAAAAATAGCGAAAGCCATCCGCTTTTAATTCCGCATCTGTCCACTTGTGTTGCTTATAGACCACCTTCGGTTTGAAAATCCGATTGAAGATGTCCATGCATCCGCCTCTGTCAACCCAGTTTAGATGCATTATACGGCATTTTTGATAGGCCATGCCCCCGACTTTCGGGGGAGATTGGCATAGTCTGGGTGGGGGATATTGAAGTATGTTAGCGGCGAACTGGCAAATTGTCGCACGAGGCACTGATGTTCAGAAATTCACCTTTCAGCCATCCGGCTTGATCGTCGTATTCAGAGAACCACCACAGTGAGTCAGCATCCCGCCCGAAGAGTGTGACCGTCGTGTTGTACGGAATCTGTGCCAGAACTTCACTCTCCAGATTCGGTTCAGTCCGTAAATTGACGTTGTAGTTTGTCAATGCCAAACAGGGATTGGGAAGTGTTGCAGTTGGTTCCGGGGTGCGTGTGGCGAAGCGGAATCGAGTCGGTGTTGGGGTAGCGGTTGGTCGAATACGGGTTGGTGTTAGGGATGGTGTTGGCGAAGGAGTGAGGGTAAGAGTAGGGGGAAATGTACCACTGGCTTGTGGTATGTCCGTAGGTGAGTTTTGCTGTACGACTGCCGCAACGATGATCGGTGTGGGTGTCGCCAGCGCAGGCTGAAGCACATTTTCCGAAAGCACTGAAACAGCAAACACGCTTGCAATGAGCAGCACTCCAACCCCGATGCCAAAGACGCCGCGTGAACCCTTGAGCCGTTCAGGCCGTCGCAGTTCCAGCAACATGATGAGCAAGCTGACCACGATGAGCACACCTGCAATCATCAGGGTCAACCTGTGAGGCACAAATAGAGGGCTTCGCGCGAATGTGCCGCTTAACGGCCCTGTCCCACGTCCCAACGGAACCGCCATACCACTGAGGGCATTAGCGATCAGGCCTGCCAGCGGCAGCAGGGCTGTTAAAAACGCCAGTGCTGTTTGCCAGAATCCCAGCCTTGTCTGGCGGCGAACAGTTTGGACGAGTGCGTTTAGGATAAATAACAGGGCGAAGGCCGCGCCCCCGATAACCAGCAGTAATCCCACAGTCAGCCTCAATCATTTGGGTGCAATCCAGTCTCCATTATGCGTAAAACTGAATGTTGTGTCTAGAAAATACTTGTAAACCGTAACCCTTCTCTCATCCTAACGCATGGCTGCTGATGACCCGATGTATAATCATTTCAGCGCCGTCCTGACCGGGGGAAATCATGACTGACGTTTTCATCTCCTATTCGCGTAAAGATAAAGAGTTTATGCGCCGTCTGCACACCGCACTTGCTGCCATTGAGCGCGATGTGTGGGTGGATTGGGAAGATATTCCACTGACGGCTGACTGGTGGAAGGAGATTTCCAACGGAATCGAAGCCGCCAATACCTTCGTCTTTGTCATTTCCCCGGACTCGGTGCGTTCGTCAGTATGCCGCAACGAAATCACCCACGCAGTGACCAATAACAAGCGATTTGTCCCAATTCTGCTGCGCCCAATTATCGAGCCGGGCGATCAGGAAGCCATGCATCCTGCCATCAGTTCCCATAACTGGATTTATTTTCAGGACGATACCGAATTTGACGTTCCGTTCAAGGCGCTGATAGAAGCCATTGATACCGATTTGAGCCATGTTCGGGAACATACCCGCCTGTTGGTGCGCGCCAAAGAATGGGAGGAACGTGGACGTGGAAACGTCGGCCTCTTAAGCGGCGGGGAAATTCTGGAAGCCGAGCACTGGCTGAAGGCCAGCAGCACCAAATCCCCTGCGCCTTCACCCCTGCATACCGAATACATCGCCGCCAGTCGTCGGGCTTTAACCACTCGGCGTGGACTAACCATTGGCGGAATTCTCATCAGCGCGGTGATCGCTTTTCTGGCTTATTTCGGTTTCAATCAGGCACAAATCGCACAGAACGAAGCCAATCGTGCGGCGACAGCTCAGGTGCGAGCCGAAGTCAATGCGTCTACTGCACAGGCCGCTGCGAACGCCAATGCTACCGCGCAGGCAGTTGCCATCGAAGCGCAAACCGCTGCTGAACGCGAAGCACAGGTTGCCCAAAGTCGCTTCCTTGCGGGTGGTGGTGGCGCACAGGATGCTCTGGATCGCGGTGATGTAATGCTGGCGCTGCGGCTGGCGCTGGAAGCCAACAGCATTGCCGATCCGCCTATTCAGGCGCAACGCGTACTGGCGGACGCAGCTTATCAACCCGGCGTTCAACGATTATTTGCGGGTCACAGTGATTCCGTTTTAAGTGTAGCCTTCACTCCGGATGGTCGTTTTGCCGTTTCCGGTTCAGCCGATAAAACACTAATGGTATGGGAAGTAGCGACGGGCAGAATTCTTCGTCGTTTTGAAGGGCAGACCGATGCTATTTCCAGCGTTGCTGTTAGCCCGGACGGCACACTAGCATTGTCAGGTTCATTTGATGGTACGCTGGCACTTTGGGATTTAGCAACAGGTGAATTGCTCCGACAGCTTGTGGGGCATACCAATAGTGTGTACAGCGTCGCTTTTAGCCCAGATGGACGTTATGCGGTTTCAGGTTCGGCGGATAATACCCTGCGCCTATGGGATGTTAGACGGGGAATAGTAATCCGTGTTTTTGTGGGGCAGGTGGATACCATTTCCAGCGTAGCGGTCAGCCCGGATGCGCGGCAGGTGCTTTCGGGTTCGGCAGACAACACCATTATCCTCTGGGACGTAGAGACGGGACGTGAACTCCACCAATTTGAAGGGCATACCGACAGCATTTACAGTGTCGCATTCAGCCCGGATGGAATCCAGTTTCTCTCCGGTTCAGCCGATAACACCCTGATTTTATGGGATGCCGCTACCGGAGCAGAAATTCGTCGTTTTGAAGGGCACACTGGCCCGGTGGTGAGCGTGGCGCTGACGTCAGATGGTACACGAGCATTGTCGGGTTCTTTGGACAAGAGCATCATTGTCTGGGACATTCATACAGGACAAATACTTCAAAATTTGATCGGACACACCGATCAGGTGCGTAGTGTTGTTGCCAGCCCGGATGGAAGGTACATTCTGTCAGGTTCAGATGATACGCAAATTTTCTTGTGGGATATTGCACCCTCTGGAGCAGAAATCCGCCGTTTTGAGGGTCATGCGGGTGGCGTACTCAGCGTTGCCATCAGCCCGGACGGCACACAATTGTTGTCCGGTGAGGAGTGTACGACGACCAGTCGCGCTGGTAGATGTTTCGCGGGGGAGGCGATTCTGTGGGATGCCAATACAGGCGCGGAAATCCGGCGGCTGAACCCCAATTTGCTGAGCGACAAAGAAACCGTGAGCCGCGTGGCTTTCAGTGCTGATGGAAAATGGCTGTTGCTGGCAGGCTGTATCGAACATCCTCAAAGTACTGCCAGCCGAAATCCATGTATACGCGGCGGTGCATTGGTTCATGCGACCACTTGGCAAGGGAACGCCGAACCGCTTGCCTTCGGTGAATATGATGCTCCTGTTATAACTGCCGCCTTTAGCCCGGATAGCCAGCAAATACTCTTGGGGGCAGGGGCAAATGTGAGTCTGTGGTCGTTGGATTCTGGAGATAAAGTATTGACCCTCTCAGGAAATACGGAAGGCACATTTGATGCTGCCTTTAGTCCCGATGGTCGTTTTGTAGCTACAGGTGGCTGTGGTGGGCGGGACATCCGTGATAATTGTGTGCAGGGTGAAATTGTGCTGTGGGATGCTGATTCAGGGGACGAAATACGGCGGCTGACGAGCGACTCGTTAGTTCGCGCCGTGAATGCGCTAACTTTCAGCCCGGATGGCAAAATGTTGATGTCAGCCAATGCCGATAATACTCTGATGTCATGGGATCTGGATTCAGGTACATTGATAAATATCTACACAGGACACAATGACATCGTGACTAGTGTAGCCTTCAGCCCGGATGGAACCCGGATGGTTTCTGGCTCGGCAGATCGAATGGCAATTTTATGGGATGTTGCTACTGCTTCTGTTCTAACCCAATTTGGCGGACATATGGACAGGGTAACCAGTGTGGCTTTTAGCCCGGATGGCAAGTTTGCCCTTTCGGGTTCGATGGATAACGCGTTGCGTACTTGGCGGATTGATACCCTGTCTGAATTGATGGATTGGGCGCGAACCAATCGTTTCGTGCGGGAACTCACCTGCACTGAGCGCGCCAATTTTAACATTCAGCCCTTATGTGAATCGCCCTGACTTTTCACTTTCCGCTTTTAACTTTATACTCTGCACATGACATCACGACTGCCACAAAAACCCCAACCCAACAGCCTGATTTTATCCCCTGCTGTCGAAGGGCTAACCTTCGATCTGCCTGCTGCGCTTTCAGGTCGGGTCAGCAGCCGCCATACCCATCGGGCATATTTCCGCTGGATTGACCTGTATTTGGCTGATGTAGCTGGTCTGAAGCCCACAACTGGGCAGGAACGCATCTGGCGCATGAGCACGCTCCCTGTTCGAACATTGCTCGAATGCCTGAGTGCATCGCAGTTCCGTGCATGGCTGGGGAAGCTGATTCGGGATGGACATGGCAAACAGGGCATTACGCAGGCTCATGCCTCCATCACCACGTTGGCGAGTTTGCTCTCTGAATCCGAATTGTTGGATGATTACACCAGCGCATCCATGACCAATGTCCGTCCACCCAAAGCCGAGGATGGACAGCGTCCCGGACGTTGGCTTTCCACCGGGCAAATCAAATTGCTGATTGCCGCCTCGCAGCGGATCGCCACTTCGGATAATCAATCCCTTCGCAATCATGTGGTGACGGCCATTCTCTGTACGATGGCGCTGCGCCGTGAAGAATTAGCTTCTGCCCGTTGGGGTGATCTTGCCATGCAGAATGATCGTGTTGTGCTGCGGGTGCATGGTAAAGGCCGCAAAACTGCCATTATTGATGTCCCACGTCCTGTGCTGGGTCTGCTCACCCGTTGGCGGCGTGCTGCTTCTCCCGATGCGGTTGCTCCACCTGCTGAATCCGCATTAGTGCGCCGGATTTGGAAAGGCGGGCGAGTCAGCAAAGGGCCGCTGACTGCTGACGGAATCTGGCTGATTGTCACTGAAGCCGCCGAAGCCGCCGAAATCGGTCATGTTGCCCCACATGATTTACGCCGTTCGGTCGCTGGAGCCTTGCAGGAAGCCGGAACACCCATCGAAAAAATTAGCCTGCTTCTGCGTCATGCCAATGTCGCCGTGACCGAACGCTACCTGAGCCGCTTACCACAGCGCAACGAGGGCGCAGTGTTGATGAGCGACATGCTCGGTTTAGATGATGATGGTCAGCCTGATTGGTTTGAGTAGTTAAGCGAGTCCCATAAATTCGATGATGATGGGCGCTGCACGTTGAGCAGTTTGCGGCGTGAAATGGATTCCATCGAATGAGTAGGTGTAGCCGCCGCGTTTTTGTTCAGTTTCATAATCTACCCATCCCGCCCGTATCCGCTGCCCGATCAGGTTAATATCTGCCAGCGTCAAGGATGGGCGTTCTGGTAGTTCGCTCGGCGCAAGTGTAGCCATCAGATCAAGCACAGGAATATTGAGCGGTGTAGCCACTTCGCGTGCCAATTGGTTGTATTGCTGTACGGCTTTTTGGGCTTCGCGGTTATGTTCCATCGGCCCAAGTGCAACCCATACTTGTGCATGTGCCAGTTTGATGCGCGTCAGCAGCTCCCGGTATGCCTGCGCGAAATCTGTCGGACTGATGAATCCACCCGGCAAACCTTGTACCTGCTCATAATAACGGCGCGTCGCGGGCTGTGCATATGAGATCGCATCATTTCCGCCCGCCAACACAAATACCCCATCCGGTTCTTGCTCCAGTACTGCATCTAAACGCCGTAGCAGACTGAGAATCGTGTTACCGTTTTGTCCCGCATTGATGATCGCATGATGGGGAAGTTGAGCCGCAATCTCCGCCACAAAGTTCCCGCCATAACTGCCCTCAACCAGACTGTTTCCCAAGAAAGCGATTTTCATGAGCCTTAGTCCCTTAACAAAAAGGGCGACCCATAAGCCGCCCTTCAGATAAATATCAGTTGAATGTGGTTATTTTATGCCATCTCTGGTTCAGATTGCCAGAACTCGGCATCATAAGCCGGGAGTTCGCAGCGCAGCGGTTTATTGTCGCGGAAGCCCAGCGCATAATCCGCCTGCATTAATTGGTGAATTTCGCTGGTGCCTTCATAAATCACCGCGCCCTTGCTGTTCCGCAGGTAGCGTTCCACGGGGTATTCATCGCTGAAGCCATATGCGCCATGAACCTGAATCGCTTCTAACGCGGCTTGAACGCTGTGATCGGTAGCATACCATTTGGCAACGCTCACTTCGCGTGTATTGCGGATGCCCTGATTTTTCATCCAGCCCACCCGCATATTCAGCAGGAATGCCGCATCGTACCACTGCTGCATGAAAGCGATCTTTTGCTTGACGAGTTGATGTTGGGCAATTGGTACGCCAAAGGTTTCGCGTTCGTGGGCATATTTCACACTGTCTTCGAGGCAGGCGCGGATGAGTCCCGTTGCCCCTGCGCCGACGGTATAACGCCCATTATCCAGACACGACATAGCGATTTTGAAGCCTTCACCTTCTTCGCCTAACCGATTCGCAGCCGGAACTTCCACATCTTCACATTTCACCCAACCGGTCGAACCAGCCCGCACACCCAGCTTGCCGTGAATATCGCCTGTGGTCACGCCCGCCATGTCGCTGGTGACGATGAAAGCCGTAATGCCGCGCGCCCCGGCGCTGGTATCGGTCTTGGCGAAGAACAGGAAATGATGCGCTTTGGTCGCCAGACTGATCCACATCTTTTCGCCGTTCAGGATGTATTTGTCTCCCACCTTCTTGGCGGTACTGACCATATTGGCAACATCGCTGCCAAAACCCGGTTCGGTCAGGCAGAAAGCTGCATATTTCTCGCCGCGTGCCTGCGGAGTCAGGAACTTCTGTTTCTGTTCCTCCGTGCCCCATTGCAGGATTGCCATGCTGTTCAGACCCATATGAACCGACATGACCACGCGCAGGGTAGTATCTGCCCGTTCCAATTCCTCGCATACCAGTCCAAGCGTCACATAGTCAAACCCCTGCCCGCCGTAACGCACCGGAATGCAGATGCCCAGAATGCCCAGTTCTGCCATCCGGGGTAGGGTAGCTGGATTCATCTCCTGCTTGCGATCCCATTCCCCAATTGTGGGAATAACTTCCTTGTGGGTGAAGTCACGCACCATCTTGCGTGCTTGAAGTTGTTCTTCGTTTAATGAGAAATCCATTGCTTAAACCTCATAAATTGTTGGTTGGCACAAATAGCCTGAAAACAACCGGATATTTTTGGCGAATTATACCATTCTGCTCATTGCCCTTCTAATCCAGAATAGGTATGGTCTTGTATTCCATCTTTTGCGAAGGAGTTTGCGACGTGGTTGCCGCAACCGTACACACCCCCGATATGCTGGTAACACATTATCTGGAGATGACCGATCACGCGCAGTTCCGTCCCGCTTTTATCAACGAACTCCATGTAAAAATCATCCGCATGGATCGTGCAGATGTCAACTTTTACCGATTTTTGTACAGTGAGGTCGGTGGCATTTGGCGTTGGCGCGACCGTTTGGTCATTCCTGAAGATGAACTCCGTGCGGTGATTGCTAACTCAAATACGTCTGTCTACGTTCTGTATGTAGATGGTGTTCCTGCGGGTTATGTCGAACTTTCACGACAGGATGAGTCAACCGAGATTGCGTATTTTGGCCTGCGTCCCGGCTACATGGGGCGGGGTTATGGCAAACACCTGTTAAGCTATGGCATTGCCCGCGCTTGGGCAGATGGCGCACAGCGGGTTTTTGTCCATACCTGTAACCTGGATAGCCCGCATGCCCTGGAAAACTACACCAAACGCGGCTTCAAAGTGTACTATACCGAGCAGAAGCCGATGCCTCAGCGATATATGTAATTTGATGATAAAGAATTGTGCAGAAACAACAGGGCGAACATACATCGCCCTGCTTTGATTCTCATTCACTTTCGAGGGTAAAAACCGTCTCCGCAATGGCTGGATTAGAGTCAGCCAGCACAGGTTCAACCTCGAAATACGGTTCATCGTCCCAGAAAGTGCTGATTTTGTGCGGCAGCATTAAATCATTGATCGGGGCTTGCTCTTCCGATAGCCGCAGCGTAAACACCTGCTCCCGTTCGGTGTCGGGGTTCAAGCATTTCACATCGACATAATCGATGATACTGTCTGTTCGCAGGTGCAAATTGACTGCACCATCAATCTGGGTGTTACAGGCTTCCAGTAGATTTTCCCCAATCACCGACAGCTTGACGAAGTGATCGCCCAGTGGGGTGAGAAGTACCGCTGCTATTGCCCACAACCGCCGCTGTAACGAACTGACCATTGCCGCGTCTTCGACCGCTTCGGCGGTTTTGTTGCCGCGCGCGCTGCGATAAGTGACGCCATCAAAGGCTTCTACTCCGCTGCCAATTTGTACGCCAACAGCCCTCACGATGAAATCCCAACGCATGGATTGGGGAAAACTAAAGCGCGCGGTCGCTTCCACAGGAACCCAGGTCGTAATTGGCCCTAATTTTGCCCGGACGCGCCCTTTGAATTGGATTTGCAGGCTTTCTAATGCGGGCGGACGTAGGCCATAGCGCGCCTGAATAGCTTTCCGCAGCATGTCTTTGGCCGTTGGGTCGCCTTGTGCTAACAATAAAACGGGCACGAAAAGGTCTCCTTGTACATCAGCAATATTTCGATACTAAAATTAGTTGTAGCGGCAGTGACTTGCAGATGCCAAAAATTTCTTGGAATGAATGTTCCCACTACGTAGGATTATAGTCCCAGAGTGGGTGAATTGATCTTAATTGTAACAGCATGTTACGTAATTGAAACGTGGAATTTCGTTAAGGTGTATATTATTTCCCGCCGTCAACCGCCAACACTTGTCCGGTAATCCATCCCGCATAATCTGAGGCGAAAAACAGCACCGCATGGGCAATATCTTCAGGATGCCCCAACCGCTTGAGTGCGATACTTTCCACCAATTCGCGCTGTCCCGCCTCACCATAGGATTGCCATTGGCGCTCGGTATTCGGATTGGAACGAACGAAACCCGGCGCGATGCAGTTGACCGTAATGCCCCATGTGCCAAGTTCGTGCCCCAATTGGCGGGTCAGGCTGATGAGCGCGGCTTTCGCGGCTGCATAGGCCTGAATACCCGTCAGGCTGATGGTCAATCCTGCACCGCTGGAAATATTGATGATGCGCCCATGTTTGGCGGTTTTCATCCCCGGTGTGACCGCCTGTGAAAGATAAAACGCGCCGCTGGTATTCACCGCGAAAATCGCGTTCCATTGTTCCGGTGTGACCTGTTCTAAGGGCTGTGCCACTTGTCCCAGTACTCCACCAGCATTGTTGACCAGAATATCCACCAGCCCATATGCGCCGGATGCTTCTGCCACGAAGGATTTACAAGCTTCTGGTTGTGTAATATCCACCGTGCGGACTTCACATTGACCGCCCGCTTCGATGCACAACCGCCGCGTTTCTTGCAGTTCATCTGCCAGCACATCACATGCCCATACTTGCGCCCCACGTTGGGCAAATGCCAGGCTGATCGCTCGCCCAAAACCATGCGCTGCCCCAGTAACAATAACCGTCTTGTTCTCGAAGGAAATATTCATAATGTACCACCTCTTTACCGCGCCGCCATTATAAACAAAAAGGGACAGGTTTCCCCATCCCTTTGAGAATTTCTGTCTTTTCGACTAGCGATTTAATACTTCGGCATCGACGGATCAATCTCATCCGCCCACGCCAGAATGCCACCTGCCAGATTAACCAGCGGATTGGTATACCCCGCCTCGCGCAGGAACTTGATCGAATCCGCGCTTCGCTTGCCCGAACGGCACTGTACCACGATTTCCCGGTCGGACGGGATTTGTGCCAGTACGGTATCCTCACGGCGCTTCCGCCCTGCCAGCACATCGTTTTTAGCGGCTTCAATCTGCGGCTTGGGAATACGGAGCGAACCCTCCAGCGCAC
Source organism: Anaerolineae bacterium (assembly GCA_019912965.1). GTDB lineage: Bacteria > Chloroflexota > Anaerolineae > Aggregatilineales > Phototrophicaceae > CFX2. The sequence continues at coordinate 1,094 of JAIOHM010000080.1, read as the reverse complement.
TGATTTCCCATTCGTGCGGATCGCGCACATCCAGAATCAGCAGGTTTTCGCCCTTATCCAAACGAGTCTTCAGGTCGCGCACGGTAATTTCGCTCAAGGTTGCGCCATTGCTGCTGCCGTTGACAGTTGCCTTATAATCGCTGTGGTCGTGGGCAGGCATTCCGCAGAACTGCTCATAATCAATGAGTGTTACGGCTTCCGCCGGAATGCTGCATACCGGACAGTTGGGGTTCTTGCGTACCTTGAGTGTGGTGAAGCTCATTTCCAATCCATCGTACAGCAGCATTCTGCCGACCATCGGTTCACCAATGCCCAGAATCAGCTTAATCGCTTCCGTCGCTTGCAGGGTGCCAATCGTCCCCGGCAGGATTCCCAGAACGCCACCTTCAGCGCAGCTTGGTACCAGACCGGGAGGCGGTGGGGTGGGGAACATGCAGCGGTAGCATGGGCCTTCTTTGGCGTAAAACACGCTCAACTGTCCCTCAAACCGGAAGATGCTGCCGTACACATTCGGTTTGCCCAGTTTCACACAGGCATCATTAACGAGATACCGCGTCGGAAAATTATCCGTGCCGTCAATAATCACATCATACGGTTCGAACAGGCGCAGCGCATTTTCCGAGGTCAGCGGCTCGTTGTATTTATCCACTCGCAAATACGGATTGATCTGCTTCATGCGGGCTTCGGCGCTGTCTACCTTCAGGTGACCAACGCTGTCCTGCCCATGAATCACCTGCCGCTGAAGATTGGTTTCATCCACAATATCATAATCCACCAACCCGATTCGCCCGATACCCGCCGCTGCCAGATACAGTGCCAATGGACTGCCTAAGCCACCTGTGCCAATCAACAAGACGCTTGCGGCTTTCAGTTTCCGCTGCCCTTCAATGCCCACTTCCGGCATAATCAGGTGACGGCTGTAGCGCCGGATTTCATCATGTGTGAGTTCGCTGTGTTCATTCACCAAAGCCTGCATATCCCATCTTTCCTTGTGTTCTATAGACGGATCACCAAACCCGCCCTTATTTGATTGACTATTTTTGTTCACCACCCTCAGCGCCGTTTGATTCCCCTCTCCGGTACGGGGAGGGGGC
>JAIOHM010000079.1 GCA_019912965.1 Anaerolineae bacterium | reverse complement strand
CCGTAAAATTATTCATTGATCCTTGGCTGGCCGCTGGAATGCGCCCCGGTAACGCTTGCGCCAGTGCTCCCAGAACCGTGTCCACAATCCGCTGTCCGGTTTCGGTATTGCCCACAGCCACTGCTGCCGGGAAATCCGGGTTGAGCAAACTGTGCGGAGGTGTAATCACTTCCACAGGTGCAAAACACCCCTGATTGACAGGCACATCGTCTTCAGCCAATAACCGCACACAGTACCACGTCGCGGAACGCACAATCGCCTCAACCGCGTTCACATTCCCCAACACCTGAGCCGCGCTGCCCGTAAAATCGACGCTCATTTGCGAACCATTTACGGTAATCGTCGCTCGAATTGGAATCCTGAATTCGTGTTGTCCATCCCCTTCCAGCGCATCCTCAAACGTATAGACGCCATCGGGAATATTGGCGATCACCGCTTCCGTCATCCGCCGTGAATAATCCAGCAGTGCCGCCGCATGTTCCTGCACAACCGCTAATCCATGCCGTTCCACCAGCGCCAGCAAACGCCGTTCACCCACGCGCTGTGCTGCTAACTGTGCTTCCAGATCGCCCAATCGTTCCTCTGGCGCACGGCTGTTCGCGGTAATCAGCCTCAGAACACCGTTATTGCGTTTGCCGCCTTCCATCAATTTGATGGGCGGAATGATGACGCCCTCTTGATACAACTCGGTACTTAGTGGCAACGATCCCGGCGACATCCCGCCTACATCCGCATGATGCGCCCTGCTGGCGACAAAAAAAGCCGCTTTATCGTCCACAAATACGGGCGACACCATCGTAATATCTGGCAGATGAGTCCCGCCGTGATACGGATCATTCAAGATGATGACGTCTCCCGGCTGAAACGACTCAAACGCCCGTAGTGCATATTCCACCGAGGCAGGCATACTACCCAGATGCACCGGAATATGAGCCGCCTGCGCGATCATCCGTGCTTTAGAATCAAATGCTGCACAGCTAAAATCCAGCCGTTCACGGATGTTGGGGCTGAAACTGGCACGTTGCAGCGTCACACCCATTTCTTCGGCAACTGAGGCGAATAGGTTTTTAAAGACTTCGAGTGAGATGGGGTCTACGGGCATTTTATGATAATTCTTTTCCAGCTTGGCGAAGACATTTTAGCAAACCAGATCGCATCCACTTGGTTTGGATTGCCATTAAAAATATCAATATAATATATAGAATTGTTATCGTATTACCTATACATATACCGACAAGCGGTTGAGGACTAATCACAAATACACCTATCAGTGCCACTACGAACATGCCGACAAGCGTTAGGGTAATCTCGATTTGGGATACGCCTGCTTTCCCTATCACCCTTACCGAAGCCTGATCAATTTTTTGGATCGAAGCTACGATCCATAGGTTGGGGGATTTAGGCATAAGTCTCGAAACCACTAAATCCGTTTGATCCGAGCCAGATGATAATAAATCTATTTCGTGCTCGCCAAAAATATTCTTGATTCGGTCAATGTACGCATCCATTGAAATTGGAAATGTAAAATCAAAAGTTTCTGCCCACACCAGATGTTTCGGCGGTTTTCTGCGTGGCGGTTCTGGGACATTGTTCAGTTTTATCATTTCAGTACGGTGCTTGGGCTAATGTTCCCAATAAGGGTGACATGTGCTTTAGGTTGCGCGTATAAAGCGGAATCTGCAACCGGTACGCTGGTGCAGCAATTAGATAGTCTATTGGCTCAATCTTATAGCTCAAACCAAGTTGTATGATCTTTTGGGATGCCCATTCAAAGTCTAATGGCGTTGTTACAACCAATTCGAAATCGCCCAACAAGCGTATCGCACGTTGTTGTTCTTGCCGATTCTCAGCCCCAAACATAACCTCTAGCCAAACAGCGCGTGTTACCCCTAAATCTGATTGACTAGCCAGCCATTGGTCAGCTAAAGGACGCTTGCGAAGTAGATCAACAACAATGTTGGTATCTAAAAGCGCAGCTACCATTCGCGTTGTTCTCTGCGTTTACGCCGCTGTTCATCTATCCATTCCACACTGTCTGTAATACCTTTATGCTCCCATCCTCCCGTATGACCAAGAGCGACAATCTCCGCTCCAGTTTTCGGCTTAGGCCGCATCAGCTCCTCAATTTCAGCATCCGTGAGAGGGGGTTCATCAATAGGAACAACCACTGCCTCAACTGCTTCAATCGTCAACATCACCTCGCCTGCTGGAAAATCTTTAGGGATTTCCACTTCAATATCGCCTGTTTCAGTCACATAACCTTTGAGTCGAATAGCAACCATCCTACACCTCCCTGATCTCGCCATATCTTACCATCATCCGCGCCTCACACGCACCCGCGCGGCAGCAGATCAGGATAGCGATCTTGATACGTCACCAGATTTGTCAGCGCACCTGTCCCCAAATCCACCGCATAAACTGCCGTGCGGTCACTCCACCACGAAACGAACAATACCCCTGCCCCATCTGCCGTCCACGAAGGATCCATATCGCTGATGCAGTACTGCCTGCCGCTCACATTACGGATTTCACCCGTTCCCACATCAGCTACATAAACCTGATACCGCCCTTCCCGGTTGGAGGTAAACGCGAGTTGGTTGCTATCTGGTGACCATGCCGGACGATTATCATTGCCCGGATGCTGGCTCATATTCTTAACTTCCCCGTTGACCACATCCGCCGCATAAATTTCCATATTGCCATCGCGCCATGAAATGAACGCCACTTTCGTTCCATCTGGCGACCACACCGGGTTGTAATCATTCGCGAATCCATCCCGGCTGATATTGGTCATCGCTCCATCAGCCAGATCGATCATATACACCTCACCGTTCGCTTCCTCCCACGCAGTAAACGCCAGTCGTCGGCCATCTGGCGACCACACCGCGCGGGTATCGTTATAACGGCGGCGCAATAAAGGGGTTGTCTCTCCCGTGATGAGGTCAGCAATATGGATGGTGATGACACTGCTGCGCCACGAAGTAAAAGCCATCTTTGTTCCATCTGGTGATAACGCAGGTTCAAAATCTGCCGACCCATTTGCAGTCACATTCCGCAAACCACCTGTAGCCAGATCCATCACATAAATTTCGCGGTTGCCATCCCGCAGCGAAACAAACGCCATCTGACTGCTGTCTGGTGAAAGGGTTGGACTGTAGTCCATGGCCATATCCCGGCTCATATTAATCGTCAGGCGCTGCGCTGTATCCAGCAGATAGATTTCCCGGTCTGTTTCATGATGCGACTGGAACACCATAAGTTGGTGCGGTGCGCCATTCCCCAGCATCCGCGCCACCAGAACTCCACACAAACACACCAGCCACATCACCAATCCGCGCCTGACCATATTCCATCGCCCTTTCTAATCAACCGGACGACCTGCCTTTAACCAAGTATAGAATCTAACTCTCCTGCACTCGCCGCCAGACCTGCTTGAAGCATCCGCACATCAATGCCCCACACCAATAACTGTGAACCCAATTCCGCGTGCGACCGCATCTCATCGACGCTGCTGGGTAGCGAACCCCACAGCTTGCCATGCTGCTGGCAAACTGCTGCGACTCGTCTCGCAACATCTTCTTGACTCACCCGTTCACCCTCTGGCAGGTTCATCATACGGATGCGTAAATCCTGCGGCCCAATGTATAAACCGTCGATTCCCGGTATCGCCGCAATCTCCTCAACCGCCGCCAATCCTTGCGGCGTTTCGATCTGCACCAGCAAGAAGGTCTCTTTCAAAGCATGCGCCACCAGCGGATCGCGTGTCACCGGAATATCCAGCCCGAAGTTTGTTTCTAATCCACGTCCCTCTAATCCCCGGTCACCCACTGGCGGAAACTTTACCTTCTGCACCAACTCCCGCGCCGAATCCACATCCGAAATATGTGGAATCACCAGCCCCGTCACGCCATCTTCCAGATAACGATAAAGTTGTCCCTTCTCGCGCGTTGGCGGGCGCAGCAAACAGTCAATATCGTACAGATGAAAATAGGCCAGCATCGCCTGAACTTCCCGGTGATCAAACGGGCGGTGTTCCAGATCAAGCCAGATGCCATCATAGCCATAATGCGCCGCATACGCCACGAACGGCGGCAGAAAATGTCCCATCATTGCGATCCGCGCCGTTTGACCAGTGCGTACCTTCGCCAGAATTTTGCTGTTTCGCATGGTTATTTATCCAAAAGATGAGCATTCCGAATAATCAGGCGGATTATCCGAGAACACATCATCGCCTGTCAAATTGGTCGCTGTTCCTGTAGACGCATCCAGCACATATCGTCCGCGCCGCGTTCTTCCTGCGCTTTTACGGGCAGCATCACCAGCAGCAAAATCACCCATGCAGCCTTCAGAATTTTCATACCCATCCGCCACCTGCCGATTTACTCGAATATTGAACATTCCGAAGTCGCTGTCGCATCCGAAAAAACCACATCACCTGTCAGATTAGTTGCCGCCCCGGTCGCCGCATCCAGCACATAAATAGCTGTCTCGCCATCAGGGTCATTTCCGACGCAGATTGATGCCGCAATCCATTGTTCAGTCGGTGACCATGTATAGCTAAACCCCTTATAGAAAGGCCGATCAAAAATCATCTGTTCACCACTCTCGGCATCTACAATCAGTATGCGTGCCGGAGTTTCAAGGGATTGGCCTTGTCGAAACAAAGCTATTTTCGATTCATCAAATGATAATTTGAAGGAAGCATAAGGCACTTCAACTAAGGGGGTTATCGTCTCATCAGCCAGATTAAAACGATAGACTCCGGTTCCCTCGCTTTGGATCTCATCTATCCACTGCTCGGTTCCATAAATAATCTGTTGACCTTGATCGACTAGATCGAAAGCGGCTATCGCGTCCTGCGTCTCCACCACCTGTGACCAAACTTCTTGGGCAATATCAAAGCGGTAAATGTTGGGATATTTGGGAATCGCCATAAGCATTGATAGTCCATCGGGCGACCAGTCGTAATAAATCCAGCAGCACCCCTTCATATCCACCGGATAATCCGCCAGCAGATCAATCACACTTTGCGTCAACACATCATACAGATATATCGTCATCTTACTTTCTCCCCCGTAGATTGCGCCCCACGCCAGCAGATAACGTCCATCCCGTGACCAGCCGTAATTCCACTCATCCGCCTCAATAGCCTCAATTTGCTGCGGCACACCGGACTCTTTATCCAGCAAAAACAGGTGCGATTTTTCCTGCCCAACTTTTGTGCTGAACGCCAACCAAGCCCCATCCGGCGACCACACTGGCGAACCATAATACAGCCGATTATTCGTCAGGTTAACAGGTTCGCCCCCATCCACATCCACCTGATAAATATCTTCGATTCCGTCAGTATTCACCCCCAGATAGGTCAGTGTTTTCCCGTCCGGCGACCAACTGTGTGTTGGGTAGGCATTTGACGGAGCCAGCGGATGCAGTTCACTACCATCCGACCGCATCACATAAATTTGCCACTCACCATCCCGGTTGGAAAGAAACGCAATCTGCGTCCCATCCGGCGACCACACCGGCCACAGATGGTTCGTGCCCTGCTCATCCTGCGCCTTTACTGGCATCAGCAGCACCAGCAGCAAAATGACCCACAAAAATTTAAAGGTTTTCATATCCGCTCCACAATTAGATTACGATACCCATCCACCCGCGCCGACCACCCCGGCGCGATAAACACCGTGCTGTCATACTGGAACGCCAGCGCTGAACCTTCAAAAACCGATCCCGGTGCCAGATTTTCACGTTCATATAGTGCCATTCCGTCTTCACGAACTTGTAGAGGTGTAGCCTGCTCCACCCTCAAAATCTCCTCGCGCGCCAATTCCGGCTTTTCGACCAACCCGATGGCTTGCAGCCGCACATTCACAAGCTCAACCGCCCGCCCACGCAGCGCATGCCCATAAGTCCGTTCATGTGCCGCATGAAATGCCTCCACCAAATCACTCATAGTATTCTGACTCCCCTCTCCATGTTTGGAGAGGGGTTGGGGGTGAGGTTTAAAATCAATCGTCAGCTCATAAGCCTGCCCCTGATAGCGCATATCCACCAGCGGACTGAAGATCATCTCCGCCTCAGCAATCCCCTCCCGCGCCAGATCACCCCGCGCTTGTGCTACCATTTCATCCACAATCCCCATAATTGGATTGTTGCCCCCTGACTGCTGACCACTTTTATCTGTTAACTGGTCACTGGAAACTGACATTTCTTTACTCAGTACTTGGTACTCAGCACTCAGTACTGATCTGCTGTAATCCAACTGCACATCCGCCACCAGCAACCCGAACGCACACAATACACCCGGATAGCGCGGCACGAGAACGCGCGGAATATCCAGCCGTTCCGCCACCTCGCACGCATGTAACGGCCCTGCCCCGCCGAATGCCACCAGCGTAAAATCACGCGGATCATACCCTCGCGCCACCGAAACCCGCCGTAGCGCCCGGTCAATATTCGCATTCGCAACCTGCACAATCCCCCACGCCACCTCCGCTGCATTTGGAGAACTGTCTTGCTCCCCTCTCCAGTTTGGAGATGGGTTGGGGGTGAGGTTAGCCTCACTCAGTACGCCGAACTCAGTACTCAATACCCCAATTGCTCGCCGCGCCGAATCCACATCCAGGGCCATCGTCCCGCCCAGAAAATGATCGGGGTCAAGCCGCCACAGCACCGCGTTAGCATCGCTGACCGTAACCTGTGTGCCACCGCGCCCATAACAAATTGGCCCCGGCGTTGAACCTGCGCTCTCTGGCCCAACCCGTAACGCCCCGCCCGCGTCCACCCG
>JAIOHM010000078.1 GCA_019912965.1 Anaerolineae bacterium | reverse complement strand
GCGGGGAGGGGTTGGGGGTGGGGTAAATATCATACTTCTACTCCCTACCCTTAAAACTGTCGTCCTCTCAACCAGTTTGGAGAGGGGTCGGGGGTGAGGTTCTGCCCGCTTCTACACCCGCTGCCCCTTCAGCACCAGCGTCTCGATCGGCATAAACGACACATTAGTCCGCGCTTCAACCGTCAGCCGATCATCCACAAAATGGCAGGCCAGTGTATAGAAAAACGGCGTTTCAAACAGCCGCACAATCATCATAAAGGTAATCTCAACCGTCCACGCGCTGCTGCTCAGAGTTCGTGCGGGTTCAAAAACCCAATCATCATTAAACAGCCGTGTCTGCCCTTCCTGCCAAACGCCATACCCACACGGGATAATTTCCTCACCAAATCGGCTTTTGATGCTGACCGTGCAGCCTGTATCGGCAAAATTGAAGCCAATACGTTCAATCTTCAGATCATTTGCCTCTATTTTGTATGTCCGGCCTGATACTTTATCCACTGTTGGTGAGGATTTTTTGCCTTGCACCGGACGCAGGCTCAAAGCAGACAATTTTTCATTCAGGCGGTCTTGTGCAACGGCATCATCCGGTAGCCCATTTTTTTGCATCGCGGGCAGCAGAATATCCCACACGAGGTTCAGCGGTGCCTGCATATCACCCAAGCCAGACGTGATCGCCAGCACCGCATCCTGTTCGGGCATCACAATGCAGTATTGACCGAACGCGCCATCGCCCCGATAAGCATTGTTTTTACAGCGCCAGAACTGATACCCATACCCCTGCGCCCAATCATTCTTGGGATCATCACCGTTTGAAATGTGGAAAGCCGTCGCCTCTTCAACCCACGCTTCAGATAAAATCCGCTGGCCTTCCCACATCCCCTTTTGCAGATACAGTTGACCAAACCGCGCGATGTCCTCAGTCCGAATGTTCAGCCCGAATCCACCCGTGTTGATGCGCTGCGGCGATTCTTCCCATGTCGGATTTTCAATGCCCAACGGCTCAAACAGGCGCGGCTGAAGATAATCCACCAATTTCTGTCCGGTCGTTTTCTGCACAATCGCCGAGAGGATATAAGTTGCGCCTGTGTTGTACAAAAAATGTGTCCCCGGCTCATGCACCACCAGCACTTGGAAGAATCCCCTAATCCAATTGCCGTCCGGCTGTTGCACAATATTCGGCATCGTGTCGGTATCATGCCCGGTACACATCGCCAGCAAATGGCGCACGCGCATCGCCTTCAGATAGTCGCTCACCTCAGCAGGTGCATCATCCGGGAAGAACGACAGCGCCAGATCGTCAAGCGAAAAATGCCCTTCCGCCACCGCCAAACCGACCGCACTTGAGGTAAAACTTTTGCTGAGTGAAAACAACACATGTGGATTGTCGCGTTCATATGGCGACCACCACCCCTCCGCCACCACCTTGCCGTGCCGCAGCAGCATAAAGCTGTGGAACTCGTGAATCTGGTTTTCGACTGCCTCGACAAATTGTAAGATCGCCCCCGAAGCGATTCCTTGACTTTCTGGCGTGGCCCGCTGTAATGATTTTTCGACCGTTTTAAGCATAGTCATAACTCCGCGTTCAGATAAACAAGAGCGAAATGGATTATAACGCCGCCCTCAATTTACGAACTTACCATTGACCAACCGTCGCCCAATGGCCTTAACAATTCCCGTCCCTCAAAACCGTTGGTTACTTCACCCCGAAAAACGTACCATTTGGTCACCCTTTTTCCCTCAAAATCGGTTACACTATTTCTATAAACAGCTTCCATGCTGGATGTATTCGCCAAAAGCTGTTTTCACCGCCACTGATTCGCAAGATTCACAAAATCCCTGTGCGAATCTGGCGAATTTGAAGAATCTTGCGAAATTTGCGAATCTTCCCGTATTTTACTGATAACTGAAAACTGGTAACTGATAACTAAAACAGCAAGTATTGCAGCGGCAGACCATTCCCGAATCGTCGCAATACATTTGTGGTCGCCCTCAACGCCTTTGCGCGCAAACATGTTTCACAATCGCAATCGCCGCAAATCTCGCAAACAGCCTTGCTCCCTCCTCGCGTGCGGGGAGGGTTGGGG
>JAIOHM010000077.1 GCA_019912965.1 Anaerolineae bacterium | reverse complement strand
CATTGTCGTTGTCTTGCTCCTAGCGACCTGTTTCAGTCCCCCGTAGGGGTTCTTCTCTCCGCAGAGGTTTTACTCATTGTCGTTGTCTTGCTCCTAGCGACCTGTTTCAGTCCCCCGTAGGGGTTCTTCTCTCCGCAGAGGTTTTACTCATTGTCGTTGTCTTGCTCCTAGCGACCTGTTTCAGTCCCCCGTAGGGGTTCTTCTCTCCGCAGAGTTCTCAGTGCCAGATGGGGCAAATATCCCAGATAGCTAGTTTCAGTCCCCCGTAGGGGTTCTTCTCTCCGCAGAGGGTAAAAAGTGAACTAGTTCTGATGAGAGGGAGATAATGTTTCAGTCCCCCGTAGGGGTTCTTCTCTCCGCAGAGCGTTCACAGACTGGGGAGAAGTACAACGTGCTCAGGTTGCCGGTTTCAGTCCCCCGTAGGGGTTCTTCTCTCCGCAGAGAATCGATATTGAATGGTAAGACGGCGTTAGTAATTGGTTTCAGTCCCCCGTAGGGGTTCTTCTCTCCGCAGAGGGTCATTTGACTTCATATCAAAATTAGCTCATATCGCGTTTTTACGCAACTTTTTGGCATCGACCTGTGAAACTTCCGGGCGTAACAGTTTAACAACCCAAAACGGTGATTCTGGCAAGCGCTTTCATTTTCATACCCCCGGTTTTGGTACCCCGAATCGCGCTGGATCGCGCTGGATGACATCATTTTGGCGTTTTCCGGAGCTGTGTCAAATTTTGGCCTTTTATGAGAATCGTTACGCAACATAAAGGGGCAGTGGTTTTTTCCTCCTACCCCTGACTTCAGACTAGACCCTGTACCAGCCCTGTGCCCGTTGCAGCTTTGCCCGTCCCAGCAGCCGTACTTGTTTGACATCCGCTTTGTTCAGCGGATAAAACGCACATCACAGAAATTCGACAAATGTATATGCGCTCTCGCCTTACGTGGGATATAGTAAAACTATAGGTAAGTCGAGATTGTAGCGTCAGGGTCGGTAATGGCAGACAGCCAACTTCAACATATTCGCATTTTTCTTTCATCGCCGAGTGATGTGGCTGAGGAAAGAGCAATTGCGATCCAGGTTATAGACCATCTTCCCTATGATCCCCTTTTACGAGGCAAACTGACCGCCGAAGTGGTTGCATGGGACAAACCCGGCGCAGATATGCCGATGTTGGCGACCATGACCCCGCAAGAAGCGATTAATAGAGGGTTACCGCTGCCTTCGGATTGTGACATCGTTTTGGTGTTGTTTTGGGCGCGAATGGGAACCCCGCTGCCAGAGGACTATAAAAAGGCAGATGGCTCACGCTACTTGTCAGGAACAGAATGGGAATATTGGGATGCTTTTCATGCGAGCAAAGCGACGGATAAACCGCTGGTGGTTATTTATCGTCGGGTTGAGGATCCGGTGATTAATCTCAAGGATCCTAAACGGGCTGAAAAAATCGAACAATGGGAACATGTGGAAGCCTTTTTCGCCCGGTTTACCAATGTGGATGGCTCGATTCAACAGGGATTTAATTCATACCTTTCGCCACAAGATTTCAAACAGAAGTTTGAGGCCCATATTCGGGTCTTGGTCAAACAATTGCTGGAAACCCCATCCCTAACTGCACCCTCTCGACAACCCGCACAACTCTGGCATGGATCGCCATTTCCGGGTTTGCGTGCCTTTACACCATCGGATGAACCAATCTTTTTTGGGCGTGGCCGTGAAACGGATGCGTTGGTACGCCGCCTCTCGGACAGTCGATTTGTAGCAGTGGTAGGCGCAAGCGGCTCTGGAAAATCATCGTTGGTTGGGGCGGGATTGATCCCGCGTCTAAAACATAATGCAATAGAGGGCAGCAAGGATTGGATGCTGCCGGATTGGAACTCAGGACTCGCACAGTGGATCGGCTTACGGTTTACGCCGGGCGAACTGGGCGATGATCCTTTCATCGCGTTTGCTGCCAGGCTCGCCCCATTGGTGAATGGTAATGTCCGCGAGATAGCAGAGCAGCTCTTCAAGCATGGTCTGACCCCTTATCTATCGACTTTGCTTGCCAATCGACCCGATTGGGCTGAGATCATGATTTTTATTGATCAGTTTGAAGAGCTTTTCACCCTTGTGCGTGAGGAATACCGTGAGCCGTATGTCAACTTTCTTGTGCAGATGCTCGAAAATCATCCTGTTCGGATTGTAGCCACAATCCGATCCGATTTTTATCACCGATACATTAACCTGCACCAATTTGTAGAGCTGCTTCAATATGGTTCATTTCCGCTTGGGGTTCCGCAGTCAGCCGCCTTATTTGAGATGATTACACGGCCTGCCGAACGGGCGGGCATCACGTTTGAGGAAGGACTTCCTGAACGTATTTTTGAGGACACCCGCAACGAACCCGGCGCATTAGCCCTGCTTGCCTACACGCTCGATGAGCTTTACCAGACCTGTCGACAAACGGGTCTTATGACTTTTCAGGCCTATGAATCGATGGGGGGTGTTCAAGGCGCAATTGGCAAGCGCGCCGAGTCTACCTATGCTTCACTAGAACCCGATTCTCAAGCCATGCTGCCCTTTGTGTTCCGTGAACTCATTGAAGTGGACGAACGCGGAACAGCCACCCGCCAACGCGCAACCCTTCGGCAGGTCGCACGCAATCCCGATGCTGAAAAATTAATTGAGGCATTTACGCGCGCACGACTGCTCGTACAGAGCCAGGATAGCAACCGTGCCGAACCCATTGTTCAAGTCGCTCATGAGGCACTTTTACAGCGCTGGGATCGGCTTACGCGCTGGATTTCAGATACCTATAATGATTTCCAACTGCTGCGCCAAGTCAGACTGGCAGCACGAGAGTGGAACAATACAGATCGCAACTACGAAGATTATCTATGGTCACAAGAACGTCTGAATGCGGTCTACGCGATTCAGGAACGGCTTCAGATTGAGTTCCCACGACACGTCCAATTATTCATCCGGCCTGAAACAGAGCGGCTGATAAAGGAATACAGCGATTACGGGGTAAAGACTCATCGAAAACTGACCATTATTGATCGGTTGGTTGAAATCGGCGAGCCCGCTTTAGAAAACTTAATCCAACTGCTGCCCCTGACAGAACCGAATACACTGGGGGCATTAAAGGAAGCCATAGACCGCTTTGGACTTAAGTTGGCCCCCATACTGACCAAAGTGCTGGCGACCAGCAAAAGCGCAGTTTTACGTGGGCATGTGACCCTTATGTTGAGTGAGTACGGGAATCACGAAGCAGTCCCCGAATTACTTAAAGCCTTGGGTGATGAGAATGTTTTCGTGCGGGCAGGGGCTATCGTCGCGCTGCGAAAATTAGGCGATGAAAGAAGTATTCCAGCTTTAATTGAGGTGGCCAACGATTCTAAAGTTGAAATTCGACGCCTTGCGATAGAGGGTCTGGAACGGCTGAAGGGTGAACCCGTTGTCGACACCTTGATAAAAGCGCTTAAAGATAGCGAGGCAAAAATCCGCGCCAGTGCGATTAGGGCATTGGGTGAGATTGGCTATCAGCCGGGTGTTCCCCAAATTATCCCGCTGTTTGATGACGATGACCTCCAAGTCAGGCAGAGTGTGATCAATGCATTGGGCAAACTTCCCGATTCACGCGCACTCTCTACCTTGGAGCGTGCACTGGATGATGTTGAAATCGAAGTTCGCCGGGCCAGCATTGCGGTATTAGACTCTTACCTGGAATATCCAATTGGCCCTATTCTCGCCCGTGCCCTGAGTAACAGCGACACGGATGTGCGCCGTGCTGCTGTATCCACATTGGCGGAACTCAAAGATGAATCGACGGTATCCGCCCTCATTCAGTCCCTTCAGGATCAGGATGCGGAAGTACGGCGAAAGGCTGTTCTCGCTTTAGGTGAATTTGAGAATGAGACGGCTATCTCAGCAATAGAACACCTCATTGACGATCAAGATCCTCGGGTACGTCAAAACACTGTAGAAGCCCTTGCCAAACGGCCTGATGACAAACGATTAGCTTTCATTGTTCGGGTGTTAGAAGATTCTGATGCATCCGTGAGATTGGCTGCCGTCTCGGCACTTGGGCATTTTGGAAGTGACCAAGCTTTAGTACCCCTGATGCAGATTGCATCCAATGAGGATAGCGCTGAGAGACTTCGGCTTGCGGCGATTCAAGCACTTGGAAATTCAGGTAACCCGACAGCACTTCCCCTGTTAATCGAGTTGGGTACAAGAGGTTCAAATGCAGAAAGGTAAGCATACGTGCCAGAAACCACTGAGTTCTTTGGGATTGCTCATCAGCCGCGCGATCCTGTAGCAGCAGCAGCACTCGACGCGCTTCATCAACTTTCTCAAAAAGCGCCAATACGGGGGCTATCTGATAAATTGATAGGGATTGATCCCGAATTGCGCCGGGAAATCGGGCCGATTCTCGAAAAGTATCAAAAAAGCGAAATACTTCAAATACTTGTCCAAATCCTTGATAAAGAACCTGCCATCGACACTGAGTCGGGTCTTAGGATGCTGCACCAGCAGGTTGAAAATGCGGCTCTCGATTTTAAACAGCGAAATGCAGCGGTACAGATTCTCAACGCTTATGGGGTTCGTTCCAATTTAAAAATTGGCGATTATGAATATCGAGAGACATTGCAGTCAGGGGAAAGTTACGCGATTAGGGCATATGACCCAAACACAAACACAGACATCGTAATTAAAGGGGATCGCTCAAAACTGTCTCAGGCTGTGTTTAACGTATTAAAAACAATTGACCATCCGGGAATAACCAAATTTCTCGGTTATCAAGAATCCGGGGATCAAGTCCTCTACTACCGAGAATACATTGAGGGGCAAGATCTCGAATTGCTCATGCAGAAGGTCAAAAGGTTCACGGAAAAAGAGTTGGTCAAATGGGCACTGCAAATTTGCGATACATTGGATCTTCTTCATAACCATGTCCCTCCGGTGATGGTACTCGACATCAAGCCAGCCAACCTTATTGTGTCACCACAAAATCAAATCGTTATGGTAGACTTCAACATTGCTCAGATTTATCAGCCGAAGAAAAAATATCCAGTGGTTGGAACTGAAGGTTATTCGCCGCCTGAGCAATATAAGGGGCTTCCTGAATTACGAAGTGATATCTACTCGCTTGGCGCAACCCTTCATCATTTAGCTACCCGAAAAGACCCGCGCATCGAGCCTCCTTTTTCCTTCAATGAACGCCCCCCTCGGCAGCTCAATCCGGGTTTATCCCAAACTTTTGAGTCAGTGATTATGAAAGCGCTTGAGTTTGAAATCGGAAAGCGCTTCGAGGATATCCAACGAATGAAGGCCGAGCTTTTACGTTGCTTGTAGCAGGTTAAACTATTCGTCATCGCTAGAGGCAACGAGCAGCCTTGTTTGATAGTACACAACAGATTTGGGGGGACTAGCTGGCTTTAGTGACTCTGCCAACTCAGTCTCGCCAATCTGACGAAAATGTTCCAATAACCCTAAGTAGCTTTCTGCGCTGTCACGAAATGTGTTGGCTTCGAGGTTGCCTGTGCTCGGTTGTAATGCATCTTGCGCTTTTTGTTGTAACCGATAGAGGGTAAGCTTACTGAGTGCATCAAGAATAATACTCGGAGGTTCTGCGATATCCTTCTCTTGTTTAGCCGCTAATTCAATCTCAGCTAATCCCTCGGCAGCGACAACCTCCCCAATATCGATTTCACCTGATACATAAATCCGGACGGCTTTGTGTGTGCCGATTGTTAAAGCGGGGGGAATACGAAGCTGGAGCAGAATCCTAATCAGTCCAGAGTTTGAAGCGCCTATATGAATATGTTCGGATTGAAAATCGATATCACGTCCAATAGGCTCAAGTTGAAATACGGACTCTAGCTCGTACCCCTTGTCCAGTGCCACCCACATCATTAGGTTGCGAATAAAAGGCGAGGGTTCACGAATAAAACGCTGCATTTTATCCCACACTGCTTCAAAGTTATCCAGCGATAGAACCATGTCTTGACGATACGGGTTGAGTTTCTTCAAAAACGTGTAGTTGGCCTCTGTGCCTGCGGTTACAATCACCAATGTGACCGTGTTTTCAAACGCTTGTTTTCCGAGTTCAATACAACTGTCGTGATCCTCAAAGGTGTTACCATCTGTCACCAGCACAACGATGTTGTTAAAGTTTTTGTGCTGAAAAAGGCGATTTTGTTGTAGGGCGAGGGACAATCCAGATGAAAGTTCAGTAGCGCCAAATGCAGTTATTCGGCTAATCCGATCTTTCATTTCCCCTTTAACGATATTGGCAGTGGGCGACGTTAATAAGGTTGCCTCTTCATTGATACTGATAAGTGAAAAGATGTCTGTTTCAGTGAGTTCATCTACCAGCTTCGTCCCAAATAGCTTTGCTTGTTCTATCCCTGTCCCCAACATGGAATAGCTTTGATCGATAACGAGGGTGAGATTGATGGGTTTTGATGAAGGCTCATACGCCTCTCGATTAATTTCAGTCAATACATTGACCAGCACATAAACGATTTGTGGTTCGGGCAGTGAAATAACAGAATTTTTGCTGAGGGTCGTATTGAGGCTGAGGCCGATTTCAGGCAGGGCGATAGATTGGCCGGGGCCGCCATCGGTTTGCGTGAGCAACGCATAAGCCGCTTGGATCTGTTGAATATGCGCTTGGTTTTGTTTTTTATGGTCATCTTCTACAGTGAAACGCTGCGCGAGATTGGCATAAGCTTCCTCAATTTCATCTCTCGATGCTTGTGGTGAGATGCCCAGTAGGAGGTAGGGATTCAAAACGGATACCATATGAAGTGAAATCCTTGTTTTACAGCGCACTGTTTTATGCTGATTCGGCAAGCATAGCGTGATCCATCTGACCTGAATAGTATTATAAGCTACCTAACTAAAGATTGGCATTTGCGGGGAAGGCTAATGCTAGGGGTCTGGTCTGTCGCAGATGGGCAGCACCGGGGTACTACCGCAGGCATGTATCAAAACTGGGGCGCGGCCTGGATGTGTTCCCGCCGCGCCCGCCCTTTTAAAAAGGAAACTACTGCTAGGGTTAGGGCGTTGATGTAGCTATGATCGCCTGTGTTGGCACTATACCTTCCGCATTACACAGTGGCTCAATGTTATACTGGTCGCGCTCAATGCAGGTGAAGTCGCGAATAAAGCGGTTGGCCCGTAACCATGCTGCAATTGCTTCAGGGCTTGTCAGCCAGCGATAGACTCCAATTGAATCTTCACCGTCAAAAGTCGAAAAAAGAGCAAAGCTGCCATCTGGAATGAAGTTAACGGTAAAAACTTGACCGAAATTGGTAAATTTGCTTACCTCTATTCCTGTATCAATATCCCACAGTATGATTTCACCGTTATCGAAACCTGTCAGCAGTTGTTTCCCGTTTGGGCTAAGCGCCACTGCTCCAACATAGCCGTTTGGGTCACCTAATTGACGGATAGGCTGATAAGTCGTTGTATCCCACACGGTTGCCCCTGTCAGATTTTGTCCCTGAGCCAACCGTGTACCATCCGCTGTTATAGCCAAATCAATCGTCCCACCAGAGTTATTAACTAGGAAACGCTGTATAATTTCGCCAGTTGAGGCATCCCACTGAATGAGTTGGTTGGATGCAGTGGCTTCAGTGTATAGACCGCTGTTCGTGGTTCTGCCACCACCCGAATAGATGTACTGACCATCAGGGCTGTAAACCAGTGCCCATACTTCCCTCAGTTTTTGCACAGCCTCTGGTGACAGACCTGCTATGGTACTGTTATCGTTATCGGGATCACTGTAAGTTTGTAGGATATCGCAGCTTACGGGATCCCAAGCGATCATGCCCCCATCTTCACTTGGCGAACTTGATAAAATACGACTACTGTCTGGGCTGAAAGTATAAGCAGGGATACTGCCACCGACAGGGGCCATAATCCGTGTCTCACAAATGTATGATGCGCCCGTTGTGAGTTCCCATAATATGATGCTTGTTCCCTGTGCACCAGCCAACCAGCGGCCATCTGGACTGACAACTAAATCAATCCAATCTGTCGTAGCTTCCTCAAGAACCAATAACCGCCGTGTTTCTTTTAGTGTTATGCTGTCAAATTCTATAATCCGACCTTGCTCATCAAAATCGTAAACATAAAAGCGGCTTCCATCAGGGCTAAAAGGCTGGGCACTGAAAAGCCCAGTTATCGCTAAACCTGTTTCCGTTTTCACCCTATTCGCTTCAGATGCTAAGTCCCACAATAATCCCTGAAGGGGTGATCGATCTTCAACATTAGCCCCTGAGAAAACGAGCAGACTCGCGCCATCTGGGCTAAATGCCATAGTAGAAATCATGCTCTGGTGTCCAATCAACCGCCGCTGGACACCTGTTAATATATTAATCAACTCTAATTGCCCATTTCCACTACTTAATGCTATCTGATCAGAGGCTGGACTGAAAACAAGCCCATCTAAAGTACTCGATATCTCGTATTGCATTACTTCTTCAAAGCTACTTGTTTCGAGCAGGATGATTGCATCAGCAGCATCTGAAATATATGCAATACGTGTTCCGTCTGGGCTTAAGCCTACTTCATGTAAGCCCGCACCTAGAAATGACCCAGCGAAATACACTTCATTGCCATCCTCAAAGTCTTGACGCTGTATTTCATTTCCGGTGGAAACATCCCACAAAATCAGGCTACTAAGCGCCCCCGACGGATGTTGAGAAGATGAGAGGACTGCACTGCCATCCGGCAAGAAATGTGCAAAACCGACTCGTTCACCGCCATGACCATCGAAACGCTGAATTGATATGAACGTCTCAACATCCCAAATAATAACACTTCCATCGGTTGAGGCCGACAGCGCCAGCGTATCATCATGGTTGAATGCTACATCGCTGATTTCTCCTAATTGGGCTTGAGTTTGCAATAATTCGCCGGTTGCTGTATTCCATAGCGCAAGGCCACCATCGGCTGCCCCCTCCAAAAGCATGTCACCGTCTGAGCTAAAAACAGCAGTGGTAACCCCATTCAGTAGACCAGCCCGCCGCGCAAGCAGGGTGCCGCTTACAGCATCAAAAGCATAAACACCCGAGGCAACCGTAATCAATACTTGTTGATTGTCATCAGTGAAAGCTGCCCCCTCTCCTAGTCCAAATCCTTGAATATTTTCCTTTAGATACTGTGGTAATTCATAGTTGACTATCGTATCTGTATCCCAAAACCACCGCTGTATGATGGGAGAATTTCTATCCAAATAATCTTGAGGGTTGTCGCTGGCCGCGCTGATCAGCACAGAGGTGCCATCTGGGCTGAAGGCTAGGCCATAAATCGGATACGGCAGTGATAAGGTATGCGTTTTCTCTTCTCTGCAATCCACTACATTCCACAGCCGAACGATTCCCCCTAAATCACCAGAAAGCAAATAAGCATCATCGGGGCTAAATTCGACCTCAATGGCACGGGTGTCAAAAGTTAGACCTTCAAACTGACAAAGCGGAACGGCATTATTATTTGCCATGTTCCATATAACGAGTTTAGCGTCATCTCTCGATGCAACAGCCAGTAAATTACCATCACTTGACAAATCCATAGATAAGACACGAGATGTATGTACTTGAGCATCTGGGTCGATTTGACGCAGACGCTGGCCGGTCGCGGCATCCCATTCAAAGATTTGAGAATTGGGCTTGTCGAATTCACCGCCGACAGAGATAACACGACTACCATCTGGCATAAATCGGGCCGCTACTAAGCTATCTGAGTGCCCCTCAAAAACGCTTACTCTCTCTCCAGTTGCCACATCCCAAACAATTGCTATTGGCAAAATGGTTTCATTTCCTGTCGTACTCGTTAGAACACGACTTGAATCAGGACTCCATTGAACATCCCAGATTACCCCCTCAGGCCCAACAAGTTTCTGAAGTATTGCCCCATTCTGAGTATCATGGATGAGGGCAGTGCCATTCGTGTAACCGATTAGCAAGCGTGATGCGTCAGGAGATAACGAGAATTGCTGGGCATAAGTAATTGCATTTGTGTTACGCCACACGCCAGTATTAACAGGTAAACCACTAGCTGTATCCCATGCTCGGATCAAACCGGGCACCTCAATACCATACATTACACTGCCATCTGGACTAAAAAATGTATCAGTGATCATATTTGGGGTTTCAAGGCTGTAGAGAATTTCTGGATATTGAGTTTGGTCAAACAGCGCTTCATGTACTAAGGGATCTTCGGGATTCAACCTATAGGCCTCGAGAGCTAGTGCATTACCGAGCGGCGTATCACCTGCCTCAGATGCGCCAGAGGCCGCTAATGCCAGCGAACGGGCTACTGCTTCATCTCGTTGCCGAATTGCTGTTCCTTCTGCAGCAACAGCAAGCATTAGATTTCTGTTGGCATTCATAGATTGAATCAAGCCAAAAATGGCCAAGGAAATCGCTACTAAAAGACCAACTGCCAGTGCGAGTGTATTTGTCTGCTGACGTTTTCGCTCGGCAGTCCGGCTGGCTAAAATATATTCTGTATGCAACTCATCTGGTTTTTGCTCTTTACCTCCAGCCTCCGCTAACCAGTTCTCGGCGTCTCTCAGGTCAGCCCCACGCAAAAGAAAACTAGCGTCTCGTTTTTTCTTGTCCCACTCGCTCGCCCTCACAAGCAATCGTGTATGGGTTCGCACATGTTCAAGATCAGTGGCAAGAGAATCTAACAAAGCTGTGAACGCCTGATCAAAATTGTCATGATCACAATCTTTTCCATCACATTCGGGATTGAGCAATTCATTCTTATCGTTATAGTCACATTCACAATTGTCTTTTCGCCGAAAAAATAGCCAGTTGATCTTTTTCAATATCTGCCAATTTTCACGAGCTTGAAATTCCCAATCTTTTTCAAACCAAGTACCCGCCAATTCTCGCTCTTTAATTTCGCGCCGGATGATCGGAACAATTCGCTTGTTTAGCTGGTAAGCATATGTCAGTTCATCATTACAGATTTTTGAACCGAGAGCAGATGGGGTAACAATAATAATGAAGGTATCAGCCCCTTCAATACCACTACAGATTTCTTGCCACCATTCGGTAGAGTACGGAATATCTTCCCAGTCGACCCAAGTTTCTTTATTTTGTGTATTCAATGCGTCGAACAAGCGGCGCGCAAAAACACGATCTTTGCGTGAATAAGAGATAAATACATCGGACATGAAAATCCTCCATATAGGCAGCAAGAAGCTGAGGCACATAAGCTCATTCGTGGCCGTTCATTGCAGAACCGCATTGGATAGTTGACCAATATGTAATAACCATTTGGCCATCTCTAGGGACATATCAGAGGTTCTGTATTGCCCAGCCAATCCCATCAGAGTTCAATGAATTGGTTGCTTGGATATTATTTTTGGTAACTGTACTGCAATAATAGGTACAGACTGGAACTCAGTTAAATACTTCAACCGCAGTTCATCTCACATATCACAATATTGCTTTGCGTCATACAAATTGATAATAACCTGTATTCTATCTAATTTTTTTGCATCGGGCAAAAAAATTGCTCTGAAATCTTTGATGCTGTAACAGGATTGATATTTGGTGCGCTGGTTGATTAAATTCTGCATCTAGAAAACAAAAACTGCCGAGTGCTTCTGCGCTCGGCAGTCAGATAGACATCATACAAAAGGTCGCGATCAGCCCTCTTCTTTTAGGAAAACCAGCTTCAGATCGCTGATGGCCGTCAGTTGTATCGACTGGATGGCATAGGTGAGCAGCTGCACCGTCGCCTTTGCCCGCTCTTCATCATCGGCAGTCACATGGAAGATACAGGGGATAGGGTACACCTGTTTGCCGGGGATCGGCGGTGGCGGTTCGACCGATGGTGGCTCGACTGGCGGCTCAACCACGGGCTTGGCGTGCGCTTCCAGCAGTGCATGGAATTCTGCCGCCTCGGCCATATCAAACTGATCCCACATCCGGGATGAGTGCCCCCATGAGAACACCAACTCAGCCTCGATCCCATACGGCTGGAACAGCACCCGGTCAGCCCACTTCATCTGCTCAAAGTAAGCCCGTTCCGGCGACCAGCCGCGTGTGCCGAACCATGCTTCCCACTGTGGGATGATGGACTTCCAGCCGCGTGCGTTCTGGTACTGGCTGCTGATCTTCAGCTTCCGCATGAACCCGACCACGTCGGAGAGGTCATCGAAGCCCGTCTCGGTGATGATCATTCTGGGCGGACGAATGCCGATTAACTTGCAGTAGTCCAGCAGAAAGCGCTGCCGTCCCATGTGGAAGGTGGTGATGCCCTCCACGCTCGGCGGCCAGGCTTCCGGCGGAATCAGATTTATGCCCACCTCGTTCGGCTTGTCCGGGTCAGCCCCCGCGTTGTCGGGATAGCCGCCGTACAGCCCCGAAGTAGCGACACCCGCTGCGTACTGGTGCAAGCCGAGGATGAACAGATCGGGATGGGCAGCCAGCAGTTCCAAAAACCGCCGTGCCAGTCCCCACTCTTCCGGCTTGGGCAAGCCGGTGGCGAAGTTGCCGACGATCAGCGGCGTGCGGGTGACAACCGCTTGTTCCATCAGCCACACATGCCACTGCAGGATGTCCTTGTCATAGCCCGGCTCGTTGGTGGTGTACTGCCAGATGCCGCCAGATGCCATGCCACCCCGATGTTTCAACCATGCTTCGGGGGACATGCGTTTGTGGACGGTCTCATCGCCTTCCGAGCCGTGTTCGCGGAAGATCACGATGGTATCCGGCAGCAGCCGTTTGAGTTCGCGGCACTTGTCCAGATCGTCCATCACCAGCACCGCTGCCGGGTCGATGGCGACCAGATGGCGTTTCAGGCCATCCCAATCGGGCACGTTCTGCCCATGAATGTTGTACGAGATGCGTGATTTGGGCATTGCTTTCCTTATCAACACCATGCACCCGGTCAGCGTGACCGGGTGCGGCTACAAATGGATGGGTTACTCGTTGGGCTTGCCGTCGGTGATCTTGTCCAGATAGGTCAGCAGGCGGTTGGTGGTTTCGTGCAAGCCAGCCACCAGATCATTGATGAACTGCTGGGTTTCCGGCGGCGTGGATTGGTACAGCTTTTCGGACGTATCCAGCACCTGCTTGCTCTCCAGAAAGCGATACAGCACCGCCAGAAGACCACCACCGCTCAACACGGCCAAGCCGAGCAGAAGCAGCAGTTGTCCGCCGCTGGTGACCACCGAATCGGGCGGCAACTCAACCGGGGTCGGTGGGGTCGGCTCTGGCGTGGCTTCTTGTGCGGCCACCATGCCGACGCAGACGAACAACAGGACAAGAATCAGGAACAGGCGAACAATGGGATTGAACACGAGAGACTCCTTATTGAACAGATAACGGATTGGATACTTATGGGGGCGGCGCGCCGTTGGTGGTCACTGGGTTTTCCCCAGTGCCGACGCGCGGGTTGAGCTGACTGCGAAGCTGCTCATTCTCATGCTGCAGCGCCGTCAGCCGGGTGTTCAGTTGAGCATTTTCGGTCAGCAATTCGGTGACGCGGTTGTCCTTGATGGTGTTGGTTTTCACCAGATGGGCATTGTCATTCACCAGCCGGCTGTTGATGTTTTCCAGTTCCACCTGCCGGGCTTCCATCCGCTCGGCTTTCTCTTCGGCTGCCACCCGCCGCTGCTTCTCGACTTCGAGGTCGCGCTGTAACGCTTCCACCTGCTGGTTCAAGCTGGTGATGTGTTCGCGGTTCTCTCTGGCTTCGCGCTTCAGCCCGGCGATCTCGTTGTTTTTGTCGGTCTGGAAGCGGTCGAACTCGGCTTGCAGCCGTTCGATGAGCCGCTGCTTCTCAGCCAGCCGTTCTTCCATCACGGTTTGCAGCTTGTTGTAGGCGGCGTTGGTGCGTTCATCCGACTGCTTTTCCATCTCAACACGAGTCGTGTCGATCTGAGAACGGGTGCGGGTTTGGTTGAAGAGTATCAGCAGCCCAATGACCACGATCAGTGTGCCGAGGCCGTGCTGCTGGATGAATTGTGAGATGGATTGGAATACATCCATGCCAGATTCCTCGAAATGGGCTGCTCAATTGCTGACCTAAACGAACGATTTTCTAGGTCGGATAATATGTCGTTATCCGCCTAAGCATTTGAAGTGCAATGACTTGCACTTCATGTGTCAGCGTAGCAGAAAAGAAAATGGCATTTGTCGATATTGGGGAAGGGGGAAAAGCGAGCCGAGGGTTTCAGTCCCCCGTAGGGGTTCACCACTCATCAGAGAAATTGTCGAACGGCAAGTTGATGGCAGCAAATCTATGTTTCAGTCCCCCGTAGGGGTTCACCACTCATCAGAGGAGGATTCCTTGCAAGAACAAAAAGTAAACTACACAAAGTTTCAGTCCCCCGTAGGGGTTCTTCTCTCCGCAGAGTATTGGGTATGCATCTGCACAACACCAACGGGTTTGGGTTTCAGTCCCCCGTAGGGGTTCTTCTCTCCGCAGAGAGAGATTCCTCCGACGCTGGTGCCTGTTGTCCTGTGTTTCAGTCCCCCGTAGGGGTTCTTCTCTCCGCAGAGACAGCCTCGTATTCTCTATCCACAGATGGACAGGTTTCAGTCCCCCGTAGGGGTTCTTCTCTCCGCAGAGTCTCTTATTAATAAGGAGTAGTTGAAATGGTCGATATGTTTCAGTCCCCCGTAGGGGTTCTTCTCTCCGCAGAGTTGAAACCGAAACCTGCTGTGGGACTGAAGTTTGAGTTTCAGTCCCCCGTAGGGGTTCTTCTCTCCGCAGAGGCTGTATTCGCCCAGAGGGTCACTGCAGTGTTTTTGTTTCAGTCCCCCGTAGGGGTTCTTCTCTCCGCAGAGAGTTTATAGACGATACCTAGATAGGAAGGCGATAAATGTTTCAGTCCCCCGTAGGGGTTCTTCTCTCCGCAGAGCAACGGTGGCGCTTTGGCACGACTACAGCCTGATGGTTTCAGTCCCCCGTAGGGGTTCTTCTCTCCGCAGAGCTTCGTGCAGATGTTTAACGACTACGCCAATGGGGCGGTCAGTTTCAGTCCCCCGTAGGGGTTCTTCTCTCCGCAGAGTATATCAGGGGGCATACTACGTCAGCCCTGCAGAAATGTTTCAGTCCCCCGTAGGGGTTCTTCTCTCCGCAGAGGGTCGTTTGACTTCACATCAAAATTAGCTCAGATCGCGCTTTTACGCAACTTTTTGGCATCGACCTGTGAAACTTCCGGGCATTACACTTTAACAACCCAAAACGGTGATTCTGGCAAGCGCTTTCATTTCACTACCCCCAGTTTTGATACCCCGAATCTCGCTGGATCGCGCTGGATGACATCATTTTCGCGCTGTCCGGCGCTGTGTCAAATTTCGGCCTTTTATGAGAATCGTTACGCAACATAAAGGGCATGGTATCCAAAACCCAACCAGTATGCATTGGCTGGAACGCTCGTGTCGGCATCACGCACTGACGAAGCGGATACGACCACTGAAGGGTTTACCGTACATCAAGGGACGGTTGTTCCGCAGGTTGAGAACACCTTCCATCGTGGTGTCGTCGAAGCCCTGTGCGGTCACCACCTGCCGTTCGGCGTCGTACTCGATCAGGTTGAGGTAGGTGTCACGCGGGTCATCCCCCGGCAACCCGTATTCCACCAGCGCATCCGTCACGCGCAGCACCCGGTCGGGCTGCACCAGCCAGGGTGGGATCGGCTTGCCATAGCGGTTGCGGAAGATCATCCCGTCGCTGCTGCGTGCCTTGTAGTCAATGGCGAAATTGGCCGGTCGGTAGTACAACCGCCGTCCGCCCGTGTTGGGATCGGTTGGCGTCACCCCGATCACATACGGTTCGCCGGTGGTATCACCTGCCTCTTGCGTGCCACGCAGGGCATCCCACAGGGTCTTGCCACCGGGATCGCCACGCGGGACGCTGGTGGTGTTGTTGGTGATCTCGGCGAAATCGGTGATGCTGAAAAACGTCGAGCCGTTGTTGACAATCGGCAGGATGAAGGTGGTGATGAAGTTGAAACAGTTGGTGACCGTGCCGGCATTGCTGGTGTACAACTGCCACTTCAGGGTGTGGTAGAAACCGAGCAGTTCGAGGCTGACGGAAACGCCATCGCCTTCCTGCCGCAGGCTGGCTTGCGGCCACCCCCGGATGTTGATCACCGTATCGCGCAGTGCATTGGGTTTGTTGCTGGCGACCTTCTGGATGCCGAGGTCAATCGCCCCCTGCTTAAAGCCGTAGATGTTCTGCGAGGTCAGCTGCGGGGCAATCGCGGTGTTGGCGATGGCGGGCGTTCCCGGTGTGGTGTACTCGTCGGTGTAGGTGGCGAACAGTGAATTGAACATCTCGTCCAGCGAGATCGTGTAGGCCAGCTTGCCGAGGTTGAAGGTCATGCGGTTGATGAAGCCTTCCCAGATCGGACGGGTCGGGTCTTCGGCGAAGATCGCGACCCGGTTGCCGATGTGGGATTCCAGAAACTGGAAGGCTTCATCCCGGCTGCGCAGCAGAATGTTGCAGGATGCGGTGTCGTAACCACCGACCGCCGAGATCGAGTGGACATACTGGTGGATGCGGTAGCGACCGAGAAACTTGTTCCCCCGCTTCGGTTTTTGGTACAGGTTCAAGGTGTGCAACATGGGGATTCCAGTTCAAAGTTCAAAGTACTGAGTACCGAGTACTGAGTCAAAGACGGGCTGGGATAAGCGATGGGTAACGAACGGAAAACCAACAACCACCTGCCTATGCATCGCGCAGACCGAGCGAGCGCGGGACGAGATTGCCACGCACTGTCACCCCGGCCACCGCTTTGTCAGTGATGCTTACATGGGTCGAAATCGGCGACACCCCGATGGTGCTGCTGCCCGCCACATTCCCGGTGAAGAAGCAGTACAACCGGTTGTCGGTGTTCGGCTCAAGCAGGATGTCTGCCCCGGCCAACTCGGCTGCCTTGCCCGGTGCGCCGACGGCGAGGTTCTTGTCATACGCCACCGGGTCATCCTGCCCACGGGTGAAGTAACCGGTGTTGTCGTAGAAAATCTGGGTGGCGGTGTAGCTAGCATTCACATACTGCTCCAGCGACAACTTCACGGCACACTCGTCAATCGGGATCAGGGTGATGTCGGCGAAGTAGAACTCACCTACCCCACTCTTGCGCCGCACCTGCAGTCGGATGGTGAACTGGGCATTCGGGTCGATCCCCCGTCCGTTATCGCCCACCGGCACGCGCATGGCGTCCGGTGGCAGGGTAATCACGCCGAGGTTCAGCACCGGCCAGAACTGGGTGTGGGTCGCCACCGCCTGCACCGCCGGGTTCTGCAAACTGGTTTCCAGATCATCCCCATCGTAGCCGTACTGCAAGTACAACTCGATGTCGCCGGCTGTACCGCCGGATTGGTGACAGCGGGCGAAAGCCAGGAAACGACCCGACAGGGCAGCCATCTTACCCGTCCAGGTCACACACGGGCGGAAGACCGTCGGTGTGGTGGTGAAGGTGCAGCGGGCACGGTTGTGCGGCGTGGTTGAGGCGTAGTAGCTGGCGGTGCTGGTGGCGTGATCGTCGATCACCCCGTAATCCCCCTGATACGTCGTGTCCAGTCCCAGTGCCGCGCTGATCTTCGCCCCTGTCCCCCCGCACTTGGCCGCCAGTCGATTGGTTTCCAGCAGGCCGGCTTGCGAGCGGCTGCGCCGTCCGATGTAGAGGCTGTGCACATAAAACGTGTTGGGGGCACTCACGAACTTCGCGAATTCCCCGCCCAGCGTCAGCTGCACACGGGCGGGTCGATCCCCCGGCACATCCGCCGCCGGGATGTCGAGGAATGATCGGGTGTAATACGCCTCGACGCTGCTGTTGAGCCACAGGACGGTGGCATTATCCACCTGACTGCCGCCGGTGGGCTGGAGCAGGTTATTCAGGTTGCTGGCCAGGTTGTAGTTGCTCAGCGTGTCCGTCAGCCCGCGGCGGTAGATCGTCCATCCCTTGGGCGAAACCCCCGGCGGCACCTGCCATGTCCATTCCGGATGGCGGATCAGGGCAATCGTCAGCTGGTTCAGATTGCGATTGCGAAATGGATCGGCATCCGGGGCGATCTCGATGCTGTACAACAGGCTGAACTGCGGCCCGGCCATCCCGTCCAACTGCAGCTTCAGATACACCGGCTCAACCTGATAGTTGGTCGTGTGCTGCTTGCGAGACAGTTCCCCGAACAGCGACAGCCGCCGTTCCAGAAAGTGGCGGCTGCGTGGGGTGGCAGCACTGGCGATCAGGGTCATCGTCTCGGTCACCCGTCCCGGCTCAGCCGCCAGCAGACGGTCACCACCCAGCACCGACTCTGACCACACCCCGCCGTTCTTCGGCGCGGCCAGCACCGGAATCCAGCTGTCGATCTGGACGCTGAAGCCGGACGCATTCAGCAGATCAATCACGTCGAGTCCGACTTCCGCCGTGCTGGTGCTGCCCGGCGGGATGGGAATGCCTTTGACGATACTGAGTTCAAGGGTCATGTTAGCCAAATCCTCGGATGGCGTCGGCACTGCGTTGGGCAGCACTGCCCGCCTGTGCCATCGACTGTACATAATACGTGTTGTGCTGGTTGATCTGCTGACTGCGTGGGCTGTTGTGATTCACCGTTGGGCTGCCGAGCGCCGCTTCGACCGCCGCAAACAGACTGCGCGTTGAGGCGTTGTTCAGCACCGCCAGACGGCTGTCGGTCGAGATCAGTTCCGGGCCAGCCTCGCCCGCAATAAACGTGCCGCTGGCTTCGCCGCCCGCCGCTTTCAGGGGGATGGTGCTTGTTCCAGCACCCTCAAACGGATTACCCACCCCGGCTGCTGCTGCACTGATGCCGCCAAAGGCCGATGAACCAGCCGCACCGAAGATGCTGAGTGCACCACCAGCTTCAATGGCTGCAAACTTTAGGGTGTTGACATAATCAATGACCGGCTGCAGCTCGTCGTCAGCACTGGTATGCAGGGTGGCGAAATCTTCCACCATCGTATTGCCGGTAATCACCTCAGTGGTGGTATCCCCTACGCCGCGCAGGGCATCTTCCATATCTTTGGCGTTGGTGATGATGGCTTCTTTCGCGCCGAGCACCGAGGCCGTGAGTTCGTCCACCTGGTCTTGCAGATCAGCGTCGCCCAGCAGCCCGGCCAGTTCCTGCGCTTTCCCGATATCCCCGGAAGCAATCGCTTCATCGAACTCGGTGCGGTACTGAGCGGCAATCCCGCGCAGTTGTTCCAGCGCAGCTTCATCGCCCAACTGCTCAGCCAGCTGGGTCGCCAGCGGCAGATCGCCCGCCGCAAAGGCAGCATCAAACTGTTCCTGAACGAGGGCAGCCGCCTCGTTGACCTGCATGGTGACGCCTTCCAGCCCTGCCCGGTCGATGTCGGTGACGGTGATATCCACCGGAATGCCCTGCGCTGCAAACTCGGCCTGCTTCCGATCGAGAAAGGTTTGGTATTCCTCGGCGCTCATCTCTGGCATCAGGGGGATGTTGATGGTGGTATCCAACCCCTGATCTTCCAACAGTTTCCGCGTGACCGGATCGGTCACTTGCAGGATCGCCCCGCCAGTCTGATTCAAGCTATCGATCAACTGCTGCGCCTTGCCAACCTCACCGCTCGCCAGCAGTTCATCGACCGAGATGCCAACCGCTTCATTTAAAGCAGCCCCTTCAACACCCCGATCCAGTGCCGTCTTGATGACCCCTGAGATCGCATCGGGGTTGGCAATTTGCAGATCAAAGGCCAGCTGCTGCGCGCCCAACCGGGCGATTTCGGCCCGCGTCCCGCTGCTGTCCTTACCCAGCACCTCTTGGACGCCTGCCACCACTTCCAAAAAGCCGATAATCAGGTTGCCGAAGATCGACTCCAGCTTCTGGAATTCGTCATCGAAGCCCAACGGCTTCAGCCCAACCGTAATGGCATCGCTGAGTGACCCACCGTCTTGCAGTACCGCAATCGCATCCTGAAAGCCGGTTTCCAGCAGCTGCACCTTTTCCTGCAAGCCAAGCTGATCACTGCTGAGGAAGTTCTCGGCGGCGACCCGTGCCGATTCGAAGAAGGTCTCAACCGTCGCGCCCAAGGTATTGTCGAAAGCATCCTTGGCCGCTTGTGCCCGCGCCTCGATGGTGGCAAAGGTAGCATCCACCGGATCAATCCCGGTCAGGGCTTCTGTGCCGAAGTCTTCAGCAAATGAGCCAAACAATGCCCGGCTGGCATCAATCGCCCCGGTCGGGTCGGTTTGCGCTTTATTGCGGATGCCCGTGAGGATGGCTTCAATGTAATCTGCCCCCAAATCCTCGACCGATTCGGGTGGGGGCAAACCCAATGACTCTAGCGTATTGAGGGCATTTTCATCGCCCGTGCCGGTGATCCGGATTTGCAGTTCCTTGAGCAGATCGCCCACCCGGCCCGCATTGTCGAAGCCCGCGTCCAGCCCTGTCCCGATGGCTGCCAGCGCATTTGCGCCATCCAGCCCCAACGCCGCAATCGGCGCAGAGAATTCAACCAGCGTCGACAGGAAATCCCCACTGCGGTTCAGCCCATCCTGAAATCCGGCAGTGATCAGGTCAAAGGCCTGCGGGAAGTCTTTAGCAAGGCCGCTGGTGACCAGCGCATTGGCGGCCACCAGACTCTCATTGACATCCTGATCAAAGATGGTGGCGAAGTTCAGCGCGCCCTCGCTGGCCTGTTTGAGCGGATCGCCAGTCAACCCCAACTGCGTCGCCAGTTCCAGTGTCTGGGCGATCTGCTCTTTGCTGTTGGACAGTGTGCCGACATACAGATCGTCGATGAGTTCAGATGCATTGGGAATGCTGCGTCCGGTGCGGGCTTCAAGCTGCGCCAGTGCCGCATCATTGGCGGTGATCAGGTCGAGGGCGTTTTGCAATATACCCACCCCCGGCCCAACGATGTCCAGCGCAATCGAGATCAGTTCCTGATTGCGGATTTGTTCGAGGCGGTTGAGGACATCCTCGCCGCTGGGCGTGGTTTCCGGATCAATATCCGGGCTGTAGCTGGCGGCATCCAGCCCATCCAGCGCCGTGAGGGCAGAGTCGTCGAAAGTCGGATCGATGTCCGGTGAATACGAGGCTGTTTCCAGCGCCGAAAGGGTGCTGAGGTCGGTCTGCTCAAGGGTGGTGCTGATGTCCACCACTGGCGACAGGGTTTCCAGCCCGCCGATGTCGGTCAGCACCGACGCATTCACCAAGCCGAGGCTGATGCTGACATCGACATCACTCAACCCGCCCAGCGCATCCTGTGTGCCTTTGGCACGTTGGGCAACCGATCCCAGCGCCGCATCCAGATCGCCCGCATCCGCAATGGCGCTGGTGATCGAGCGGCTGTAGGTCGTCAGGTCGAGGTCAATTGGAAAACTCAGTCCGTCATCGGCCATCAGGTTCTTCTCGCTTGCGCTGTATCGTACTCACTCATCAGCCGCAGCAGCTGCAAGCCGCGGGTTTCGGCCACCATCAGGATGCGGTTCTCGCGGCTCTCGTTCCAATAGGCCGTCCAGCCAAAGGCTTTGGCAGCTTCAAACTCGTCTACCAGCGCATCGTAGCCGATGGGGGGCAAGGTCGGATCACGATGAAAGATCGGGTGCAGGCGCTCGGTCATCACCTGATCCAGCGGCAAACTGCCGTACTGGAAATCGAAGCGTCCGCAGGCCGCGCCGCACCTCGTCTTCCTTGATGGTGTCCATCGCCGCCGCGAGGATGACGTTGATGTCCTCAAGCGTGGCCACCAACACCGACAGCACCAGCGCCTGCCAGTCATCGTCGGGCAGGCGGGCGGCTTGCCGGTTGTAGGTCAATCGCCGGGCATAACGGCGCAGGGTTTGTTCCCAGCCTTCCGGGGTATCCACCACCGCCGCCAGCATCACCGCCAGATGGGTGTGGTTGCGCTGTTTGATCTGCGCCTGCTGATACGCGGTGATGTAATCCGGATTTTCGTGGCCGGGCAGCATCATGCCATCGATCAGGGCATTGGCCATCGGCTTTTCATAGGCTTTGGGATCCGGATCGGGATGCAAGTCGCGCGCCTGATCGCTGATCGCCTGCCGGAAGTAGGGGTTCAGCGGCTGCACATACACCCGCTCGCCGCTGTCGAGCAGGATTTCACATAACTTACGGGTGGGTTCGGTCATCATGGCCGCACCCTTCAGGCTGCCAGCCCAATGAAGCCCTGCCCACCCGTCAAGTCCCCGACAATCATCAGGGTGTTGACATCGTGAACCGGCGCGGCAATGGCATTAAAGGATGCATTCGCGGGATTGGTGTAGTCGCCGATGCCCTCGACATCGGTCGCCAACTTGCCACCGCTCAGGTCGCGGTAAATGCGGGATTGCGTAGAACCATTCACATGGTTGAAGTACAGCACCGCCCCTTCATACCCGGCAAAAGCCATTGAGTCGATGCTGCCGCTGCCGGCACTGTAACGCACGTTCCACGTTGGCGCGGTCACTGTGCCATTGGGCGCATAGTAGATTTTGCCATCGGCAGCCCCCACAAAGATTTGCGTGCCCCGGTTGGGGGTGTTCGGCACAGCGAGGCTGTTGATGGCTGCCGCCAGCCCGGTCACGGTGATGAGGCTCATCACACCGTTCATGCGCCGCACCAATGTGGACGACGCGCCGCCGAACCACTGCAAGGTTTCATCCACCACCGCGATCTGCGTCAGGTTGTTGGCGGTGACAGCTGCCCCGGCGCTGGTGAAGGTTTTACCAGCATCTTCGCTCAGGTACACCGCGCCAGCATTGCCGACGGCCACCGCTTTGGTGCTGCTGATGCGTTTTACCTTGTTGACAACGGTGCCGCCCGCGATATTGGTGGATCGCGTCCATGTGGCTGTGCCGGCTTTCACCTCGTCCCATTTCGCCCATGCCAGTCCGCCGCCCGCCCCGCTGCCGCTGACGACGATGTTCTCGCCGACCTTCGCCACCCCGGTGGCATCGAAGTTGGTCAATCCGGTCAGCGTCACATCCGCCCATGAAGCCCCTTTGTCGGCTGTCCAGCGCAGATGCGGCAGATTTGAGCCATCCTTGAGGGTGACGGCGATGTACTCTTTGGTGCCGTCGTTGTTGACATCCTCGCCTTCGACCTCGCCCGCACTGCGCGGGAAGCCAATCGATATAACATCGGTGAACGCCAGCGTACTGACCGTGCCCGTAAGGTTGCTGACCTGCAGCGGATAGATTTCGTAGAACTCATCGGCTTCCTGCGGCAGTTTGTACGCCCCTTGTGCATCCACCTTCTTGGTGCCGTCGATCTGGTCACCATCCATCTGCCCAAGGCGTGCCGCGTTCACGCAGCCGGCCCACACCTTGATCTTCTTGTAGTTGGTGGCATTGGCATAATCCCCGGTGTAGTAGCGCAGCCGGATGTTTTTCACGCCTTCCAGACGCTGCTTGATCTGGTCGTAGGTGGTGCGGCTGATCCAGTCGGGCAGATTCAAGTCAAAGGTAAACGGCTCTGGATTGCCCGTTTCCCGCCGCCCGATGACCATGATGCGTTCATTGTTACCGTAGTCGGTGGCATAGAAACGGGTGTATTTGCGCGCTGCACCGCCGGGGCCGGTCATCTTGCCGGCGAACAGCTCATTGGTCATGGTCATGTTAAGCCACTGGCTCGATCCGGCGAGGCCAACCTGCACCTCAAGGATCAGTTTATCGGGTACGACCCCATTCATAAAACCTCATTTCTTCCGCGCGCGGCGGAAGGCTCGTTCAATACGTTGACTGAGAATTGGTTTGATCGCATCAGAAAAGGTTTTGGTGAACAGCCGGGGTTTGGTGCCGGGATGATTCACCTGCTTCTTGCTCACCCACGGCCCCGTTCTGCCGCCGTTGCCCACGTTGTAGCGGGCGATGGGTTTGGTCTTGGCCTGATGCCCCCGCTGAAAGCGCAGGTAGGGTTTGCGCCGGGCTACGATGATGTGGGGTTTGGTGCCTTTATCCACCCAGCGGAAGAGGCGCTTGTGCTGCCCACGCGGGGTAACAGTCACCACAATGGCGGTGGGGAAGACCCGCACCACCAGCCGGAAATCTGGCTTGTGTTTCCATGTCCGCACGACCGCCCGGTGCTTTTCCAGCAGTTCTGCCCCTACTGCCTCGGCTTCCTGCCGCAGTTCACGGCGGAAATGCTGATCAAAGGCGATCATCTGCTGGCGTAAACTGGAACGAACGCGGCGGCTGGTCATGAGCGGGTGGTGGACAGCTTGCCTTTGGTCTTCAGCTGGATGGCCTCGACCACTGCCCACAGTTCCAAACCGCCGTTGGACAAGCCAAACGGCGGCGGATGCCACGCATCATAGGCGATGGGTTCACCTTCCTCACGGGCTTCCGACCACATCCGCTGGGCAGCCTCTGACAGGGTGGGCATCTGCGGCATTCGGGTATTGGCATACTTGATGATGGCCGCTTCCAGTGCGCTTTCCATCTGCCCGTTGACCAGCGGATAACCCGCGCGGTACGACACCCGCGCCTGCAGCGGCATCCCCTGAGGGGTAGTTTGTCCTTCGCCTGTGTAAAGCCGGAAATAGCCCATGGTGGCGTTTTCTATCCAGCCGGTCGCCGGCACGACCGCATTGGTCGCGCCCACCTGTGCCGGGTTGAGCAGCAGTTCGACCGCAGTGGTCGGGTCGGCATACACCCGGTACACATCCACCGCTTGTACAAAGCTGTTGGTATCGCCGGTGTTGCCCGCGAACTTCTCGGTTTTGTCGGTGGATTTGTAGGCTTTGGCCCACACCGCTCGCGGATGAACAAACAACCACTTCGGCCCGGTGATGGTGGTCGTGCTGCCGAACTGCGTGATGGTCAGCGGCTCAATCTGCCAGCGCAGATCGGCTGCTGCCGCCGCGCCATCTGCCACCCGGAAGAAGACCTGAATCTCATCGGCGGGATGGGCCGTTGTCACCGTGATCGTGGTCGTTTCAGCCACCTGGTCGCTGTCGGCATCGGTGTAGGTCACCGGGACATCGGCTTCAATCAGGGTGGTCGCCCGCTTGCCAAAGGCCGACAGATAGCCATAACGCAGGGACAGTGTTTGGAAATCCCAGCGCAGATCGCGGTCGACCATCACGATCTCGTCCGCAATCCACGTCGGCGCAGGTGGAAAACCCGCATAGGCAGTGGCTTGGGCAATGGCCTTTGCCAGCGCATTGGCGATGTATTCCCGCTCGTACTGGATATAAATCTGGGTGGCTTCCCCTTGCGGAAAGCGCACCCCCGGCCCGGTGATCTGGTTGAACCGCCAGCCGTCTTCATCCATGATCTTCTGCCAGCGGTTCAGCAGCTGCAGGGCAGTATTCTCGGCCCGCGCCATGCTGCTAATCCCCCTTCGACTTGCGCCGTCCGGCAGGTGCTTCTTCTACCACAGGCGTTTCTGCTGGTGTGCCACCCGGCTCGCCTTTATCCAGCGCCCACAGCTTTGGGTCGCGCTGGATAATTGCAGCCGCGTCTTCTGGCGGGACGTGGATCGGCTGGCCGATTTCCACATACCAGGTGCGTTCAGTGTCCAGTGGGCTGGCAACGGTGAAGTCCCGCCGCCGCCCGCCGATGAAGTGCAGCGTAACCAGATCGCTCATGCGTCACCGCCTTCATCATCATCGTCCACCAGCAGGGCGATGATCTCGTCTTTGGTGCTGTGTTTGGGATTGCCGATCTCGATACCGCGTTCGGCAGCCAGAGCGATCAGCTCGGCTTTGGTCATCTCACTCAGGGCTTTTTCGCCGCCCGCCGCCTTTTCGGTCGCGCCGTCCTCAAGGGGATCTGCAGGTGGTTCAGCTGCTGGCTGGATGGTGGCTGGCGCTTCAACCACCAGCAGCTTGACGGCCTGTTTCGTTTCGACCAGATACCGACCCAGCCCACACAGGGCGGGATCATCGATGGAATAATCGCCCGCCGGGATGCGGACGCCATTGGTGTTCTGGTAGAGGAATTCAACGCGTATGATCATGTTTACCTCTGGATGATAATCGTCACCACCACCGCTTCCGGCAGTGGATTGCTGTTGGCTACACTCACCCGCAGCTTGCGTCCCGCCAGCGGGATCGGCTCGTAGATGCCCGCCACTGGCGTGCCGGTGATGTCCTGCATCTGGGCACGCGGGTAGTGGGTGACAGTGGTGTTGCTGGCGGCTTTGTCCAACACCTTGCGGGCTGGGCCGTCCACCTCGTCCACATCCACTGTCGTAGTGGCGGGTGCGGTCGGATGGTAGTGGACATGCACCGCCAGCACCTCGCCAGTCAGCGGTGGACTCTCGGCGCTGCCCACTGCTGCCCCGGCACTGCCGGTGGTGGCGACCGGGATGACAATCGGTTCATAGGTCATGGCTAGAAATCCAGTCCATCCAGCAGCACCAGCAGCACCAGCACCGCATCGGTGGTGGTCGGCGCGACTGTCCCGGTCTTGCTGCCCAGCACGCCGAGCCGATCCCCGGCTTTGAAGTTCACCACCCGCGCGGCCTGTTTGGCGTAGGCTTGCTGGTTGGTGTCGTCGGTCACTGCCGCCAGTCCACTGGCTGCAACGCCGTTGATCGTCGGTGTCCAGGTGATCACGCCGCCGGTCAGATCGGCGTTGTGCCGGGCACTCAAGCCCACCACACTGCCACCGGTCGGCATCAGGTAGTCGGGATTGTCGATCTGGATGGTCACCGCCGTCACATTGGCATCCGGGATGTTCGGCGCCTGGAACGGCAGCGCGATCAGGTTGTGTTTGGCGGCTATCGCATCTTGTTGTAGGTTGCCCATGCTGTCCCCCTTACACCGCGAGGTTGTAAAGCGTGGCGACGCTGTCTTGGGTGCTGCTCTTGAAGTCCAGCCGGGTGCTCATATACAACTGCCATGCCTCACCAGTTTGTGTCGGGAACAGGTTGGCAGTGATCTTGCGCCGGAAACCCACTTTCCAGTTCGGCTTGTACACCACCACATACCGTCCCCGCAGGTTGTTGCCGGGGGTGTTGCTCACCTTGCCGTTGGCTGCCGACAGCAGCAGCTGCGCCGTCACCAGCACCGGCATCCCGTCGATCATGCCCAGCTGTCCCCGCAGGGCAGTCGCCTGATTGCCGACCTTGTCCATCGTCAGGAACTCGTCCAGTCCCAGCAGTGGGCTGTACGATTCGGTGTGGGCGAACAGCAGGATTTCATCCACATTCGGCGCTTGTTCCCGTCCCATCTTGAAGCGCGTCTGCCGCACCGCTGCCAGACTTGGCCCGGCGTTGCCCGCATCCACCTTCAGCCCGGTTCCGGTCACCAGTGCCATCTTCAGCAGCCCGTTGAACGCCAGGTATTTGTCCTTCGCCCCCGGTGCTGCCCCATCCTTGTTGATGTTGGTCGTCCCGGTCTCGGTGTCGCCATTCAGCAGGATGTGGTCGATGGCATTCCGCATCGCCCGATCCGCCTGCTTGCGCGCTTGTTCGGCAAACCGGATGATGCTGTCCTCGTTCTCTTCGGCTGACCAGCCCACCCGCAGGGCCAGCTTCTTGGCGCTGAAGGTTTCCTTGCCCGTGCCCAATCGGCTGGCGGGTGTGTTCGAGCCGGACAAATCCAGATGAGCATCATCGGTGTCCTCGGCCACGAAGCTCACTTCGGGATCGTCCTTCTCCAGCGGCAGTTCCTCGAACTTGGCGGCCATCTCCAGACTCTCGAACTGCGACAGCACCACATTCTCCAGCCGGGCTTTGTCCCAGATCTGATCCCGCCACAAGGTCTGCACCCATTCCTGACCGTAGTTGGCCTGGGTGGTGTGATCCAGTTCGTTGGCTTTCGCCCCGATGATGCTCTTCATCGCCTTGGCGGCGGTGTCCGGCAGGTACAGCCGTCCCGACTCATACAGCGGTGCCGACTTGTCGGCCAGTTCCTGCATGAAGGTGACCACCCCATCGGCATCCCCGCCCGGCAGGAAACGTTCCCCGGTGAGTTTGCGCTGGTACTGGGTGTAGGTGTCGGCGATGAACGACATGGTTTCCGGCGACAGGTTGGCATACTGTCCCCGCAGTTTCAGGTTGCGGATGTGGGCTGGTGCGCCGCCCTGTCCGTTTCCCTCGCTGTTGGTGCTGCCCATCCCCTGCCCACTGAAACCGCCGCCTGCCCGGCTGATGGGTGCAGCGTTCTGCATGTACTTCAGGGCTGCCGCCTGGATGGCCTGCTGGGTCTGCTCGGCTGCCTGCCGCTGGGCGGTGACAAATTCCGTCAGTGCCTTGCCGACGATGGGTGCGGCAGTCTGGGCGATCTGGTCGGGCGGCATGGCCGCGATGGCTTCCTGCTGCGGCGTGAGCTGCTGCTCGGCTGCCGTCAGGATGGTATTGATCTGTTCTTCGCTGGGTTTGAAGTCAGGCATCGCCTGCATCATCACACTCAGCAATCCGTTCAGGATATCGCGTAGGTTCATGGTTTCCTCAATTGGTGTTTCGGTTGGTGTTTCGGCTCGGATCGGTTCGGTGGGTACGGTGGGTTGCGTTGCAGGTGGCAATGGGATGGACACTGCTGGCGCGACGACCCCGGCTGTTTCCACCTCTTTAGCCACTGGCTCTTCAGGTGGGATAACCGGCTCATCTGGCGGCGGTGCCGTTTCCGCAAGGCCTAACAGGGTTGGGTCAAGACCCAGCTCGAGGTAGGCGGATTTGATGGTGTGAATATCGGTTTTGCGTGGCTCGGCGGGTGTGGGCGTGGCGCTGCCTTCCACAATCGGCCAGCGTTTGATCTGCCCGTCATCCGCTACTTCCACCAGATGCGGCAGGCTGCCCGATGACCAGCCGAGTGCCCCCTTGTGGATCAGCTGCTGCACGGTTTGCACGTACCGCTTCCGCAGATCGAGCTGGGCTTCTGCCCATATCCCGGTGTCGTCTGGACGCAGTGTGTCGATCACGCCGATGACTTCGGCTTTCATCGTGCCGTCCAGCCCGTGGTGATAGAGCATCGGACGCTGGCTGTACCAGTCCAGACCGAGTTCGGTGTCGGGAGCGAAATACTCGCCCTGCAAGTCCCGGCGATCCGGG
Source organism: Anaerolineae bacterium (assembly GCA_019912965.1). GTDB lineage: Bacteria > Chloroflexota > Anaerolineae > Aggregatilineales > Phototrophicaceae > CFX2. Next base: position 7,668 of record JAIOHM010000077.1, on the reverse strand, counting down.
CTGCCCCACACCACCAGATACCCGCCGACCCGGCCAGCGGGTTCATCCAGCATTTTAATCGTTGTGTTCATAGTCGCTCCAAACAAAAACCCGCTGGGTTAGCGGGTCTTCGGCTTGTGTTTTCGAGGACGGGATGGTTGCCTGGAATCGGCGGCCTCACCGAGCTTCAGGCCGCGTTCGATCAGCGCTTGCGTAACCCGTTCAGTCATCTTGTTCCACACCGTATAGGCGGCTAACCGGGCTACTGCTGTCGAATCCCGCTTTAAAGTGTCGGTGACTGTTTCATCCAGCGCGACGATCTCGGCAATTAATCGCTGGCGATCCCGCCCCTGCGCTTCGGTTTCGGTAAATGTGCCTTTATTGAGCACCACAGCCGCCCCTACACAGATCGCCCGATGCATAACAAATGATGGAATCGCAGTCACTTACCACCGCCCTCGCGCTTTGCCGCTGACCCGGATCAGTTTGCACTCACAATTAAAGCCGCCGCACGCGAGCGCGGACGATTGCGGCAGTAAACCGTGTTTTGCCCAATCCCGCAGCCGATGCCGCTGTCCGTGCAGCCGTTTGCAATCCGCGCAGTGTTCGGTCGCGCCGTACTGCCATTCGTACAACCCGTTTTTATCGGCGGCCAGCAAACCTTCGGTGTAAAACGGTGTGATGGATTTGTTGAACCACAGCGTCGGCTTCTGCTCGGCTATCGCATCTGTCAGGGTGTTGTCGTCGGCATACAGGACATCGGCCAGCCGACTCACATAGCGGCTCTGCTCAGCCAGCAGCATGGCAACTGCCGCCCGGTCATCCTCGTCGAGTTCATCATCTATGCCGCCGTCGCTCAAGCCATCTGCATACGCCCGCTGCCCGTAGCGGTTGAGCAAGGTACGAAGCGAAGCACTGAAGGCACGTTTGTTGAGTGCCCCGGCACGAGCATCGTCCAACAGGGCGGCAAAGGCATTCTCGAAGTCGGCCTGGGTGCTGATCAGGGTTTTGTAGTTGAGCAGTTGGCGGGCGCGCTCAAAGATGGGCTTCCAATCGTCGCCCACCTCGGCCAGCGCAGCCCGGATGCCCTCGGCAATCTCGTCCCGAATGCAGTAATGCTGAAAACTCACCGCTTTTTGTGCGCCTTTGTTGGATGCCTTCTTTTGCCACGCGCTCAGTTCATCCAGCGTCTGCTGCTGGAAGGTCGGTGACTCTTCCTTTGCGGGCTGGGCAGCATCCTGTGTGGGCGCGCCGAGTGCCTGCTGAAACACGACGGTCTCGCCCATAGTGAACTGCAAGGCCGCTGGTCGCACCTTTAGCTTGCCCCGATAGGTCGTGCGCGGGAACGGCTGGGAAGCATCCCCCATCGTGATGTGTGGATCATACCGTTCCGGCTGGCTGTAGCTGCTGGTCGGGATGCCGAGTTCGGCACACAGGTCGTACAGATCGGCTTGCAGATCGTACAGCCCCTCGTCCCGCCGTACCTTGAAATGTAAGGCGTGCTGGCCAAGGGTGTCGAATACCGCCAGCGATCCCACCCGCAACTGCATGTCGGACACTTCGATGCTTGACAGTTCTTGTACGAGTGCGGCGGCTTGTGCGTCGGTGATCGTCGGCAGGTACACCAGCGTGATATGGAATTGTGCTGGGTCATGCCACTCACACGGCACATCGCCGACCAGCCGCCGGACGCTGCCTTGCAGGGCGATCAGGTCGGGTTGGTTGGGCAGGGTCAGCAGCAGACAGCCGCTCTTGCCCATGGGTGGTGCAGCTTCGCTTGTTTTGTCGGCATCCGGCAGTGCAGCGGGCTGGCCGACCGTTTCGGCGAGGGCTGATGTTGGCATGGCCGGCGCGGCTGCCGCTTGTGCCTGCTGCTGAGCGAAGGTTGCCAACTGTTCAACGGGAACGGCCACCATCCCAGAGGGGATGAGTAGCACGTCGCCGCCGGGCAGCGGTTGGTCGCCAGCAGCGATCCGTGCTTCATTCAGGGTCGCATTACTGGCTTGAACCCGGCTGTTATACAAGCTGACTTTGGCGGCCTTGTCCTCGATAAGACCCATTAGCTCGCTGGTGTCATAGCTGAAGACCGCCTCGCCCCACGGGTCGAAGAACGGCAGCAGCACCTCGTTCACGAACCGGGCATGACGGTTGGTCTCGCGCAGCACCACATTTTCGAGATAATGCCGGCGCTGTTCTGGCGCACTCTGATACTTGGCATCGTCCCATGCGCCAGCGGTCGACATTGGGATGCCCAACGCTGCCGTGATCCGCCGCCGCACATCGTCGCTTACCTGCAACTGCGATCCATCCCATGCGTGTTGCACCGGGGTGTATTCCAATGCTGGGGAAAGCGCGATTAAGCGCTTCTCTTTCTTCTGCTCGATGGTCGCCAGTGCTGCGTCGAGTTCGTGCTGCTGGATATTCGATCCCTGCCGACCGGTCAGGATGCCTTGCATCCGCATGTCCTTCAGGAACGATTCCAGCGTGTAGCGTTTCACTTCCCGGTCGATGTTGATCGCGTCCAGTGCTGCCGCGATCAGGGATTGTCCCCGGATGTCATCCAGAATCCAGTCGAAGCGGTCATACACGATCTCGTCCGGGCGGAAGTGATACAGCCCACTGTCTGGCGTGTACTCGAAGCGTTCCAACCGTCCGTTGATGATGATTGGGTCGGTCGCCAGCGGGTTGAGCCAGCGCATCCCGTTGTAGAACCCGAAGGCATTCTTGCACGGCTCGATGTACACCTCGCCGAAGATCATGCGTCCGGCTTCCCACAGCCGGATGATGTTCTGGAAGTATTCCAACCGCGCCCATGCGAAGGCTTGCATGAGCGGATGTTCCGGCATTGGCTGTTGGCTGCGGCGGTGGTGGACGCTGTTGGGGATGCCAGCCAGATCGTCGGCGATGATGTTCACACAGCGGAAAGCGTACTCACATTGGGTGGCGGCCAGCGCATAGTCGTAGTCGGTATGTTGCAGTTTCCGCCGGGTGGACAGGGCGAACGGCCCCATTCCGGTGAAGAACCCCGGTGTATCCTGCCGCTGGCCGAGCGGCGTCAGGGCTTTGCCATCGAAGAAGTACAGCGGTGGCTCGTCGGCTTGTGGATGGCGCAAGCCAGTGCTGGCTGCCGGAATGCTGTCCTGCGCCAGCGGTGCCGGTGCGTCAAACGGCAGCGGATCGGCTGGGTGTGCAGGTGGCGGGCGGCGCGGCGGCAAGCGGAAGAAAGCCATGACATCCTTAACCAGAATCAAAAGCGCCCACCGGGTTGGGTGAGCGCCGTATACCATTTGTTCTAGTATAGAAGGGTACGTCAATTCCCCTTCCCGTGTCAAGCCAATTGCTCAATGAGTTGGTTAGAAAATTCTAACCATGTGTCTCATTTGCCTTCTGAATGGGCGAATAAGGCAAAGACCGTAAAGCAGTTCAAAGTCCAGGCATTTCAGTCCCCCGTAGGGGTACACCACTCATCAGAGGATGAGCACGACTCAGCCCACAGCGATCACGAAAAGTTTCAGTCCCCCGTAGGGGTTCACCACTCATCACAGGGTATGTACTACCTGTGCTAGTGGATGCAGGATGATGAGTTTCAGTCCCCCGAAGGGGTTCACTACTCATCAGAGGCGGAACAGTTTAGCCATTGCCTGACCTATGTTGTGTTTCAGTCCCCCGTAGGGGTTCAGCACTCATCAGAGAAGGTCGGCAAGTAGCGAAAATTCGCAAGCAGGATCGTTTCAGTCCCCCGTAGGGGTTCACCACTCATCAGAGAAGACTTCGTGCTCTCCAACTTTGTCGCGGAAGTTGGGTTTCAGTCCCCCGTAGGGGTTCACCACTCATCAGAGTGGTTCTGCTGGGCGCCTTTCCTGCCTTCGCGCAGGGTTTCAGTCCCCCGTAGGGGTTCACCACTCATCAGAGGTTTTTGGACGTATGACACCGTGTTCTCGGGAGGGAATCAGTTTCAGTCCCCCGTAGGGGTTCACCACTCATCAGAGTTTGATACTGGGGTATTTTAGTGGGGGTACGGACCCGTTTCAGTCCCCCGTAGGGGTTCACCACTCATCAGAGTCTGCTCGTTCCGTTCACCGTCACTCAGGCGGCTGTCACGTTTCAGTCCCCCGTAGGGGTTCACCACTCATCAGAGTATCAAATATACGGGTGTGGATGGGGACTATCAACAACGTTTCAGTCCCCCGTAGGGGTTCACCACTCATCAGAGTTTGCTCGGACGATGAGCTAGAAGCGACCTTGAAAGAGTTTCAGTCCCCCGTAGGGGTTCACCACTCATCAGAGTCGCATCCTTAGGTGTCAGTCTTGGGGTACTGAATTGTTTCAGTCCCCCGTAGGGGTTCACCACTCATCAGAGTTTGATCACCACACGTGGTGATGAACGGGCAGATTGTTTCAGTCCCCCGTAGGGGTTCACCACTCATCAGAGGGTCGTTTGACTTCACATCAAAATTAGCTCAGATCGCGTTTTTACGCAACTTTTTGGCATCAACCTGTGAAACTTCCGGGCATTACAGTTTAACAACCCAAAACAGTGATTCTGGCAAGCGCTTTCATTTTCATACCCCATTTTTGACACCCCGAATCTCGCTGGATCGCGCTGGATGACCTCATTTTCGCGCTGTCCGGCGCTGTGTCAAATTTCGGTCTTTTATGAGAATCATGACAAACATAACGTGCCCCCATATTTAGGGTCTGTCCCCCAAGGGTTCTCGGCTTGCCCTTCTACACTGAAATTATCATCAAACGAGGGAGGCAGCCATGACCCAAATACACTCGCTTTATCCAATTTCCGAAACCCATGTGCGCGCTGCGCTGGATGGCTTGTTGTATAAGGTGACTGCCTATCGAGAACCAAACCCGCTGGAAGATTTGCGCTTGGTCGATTGGTTGTGTGCATCTCCAACTTTTCCAGACACCCCGATGAAACGCCAACTTGCATTGGCCGATGCGCTGACGGCACTCATCGCCGAGGCATATAGCCATCATCGGCGTGTACATGGCCTCGAATCCCCGCAAAACCAAACTGCGCTCACTGAAGCCCGCATCCAAATCACACAAGATGCAGCTGCCCAAAGTCCAGAGCTGCGCGCATGGGGTTGGCTTTATTATCGGTATGTGCGGATTGATCTGGACATCACGCTCAGCCAGTTTGCCGGGATGTGCTGTGTCGATGTGCGAACGCTCCAACGCTATGCCGCACATGGGGTACGCCGCCTCACGGAACGGCTAGTCTTCCTGGAACGCCAAGTGCGAATGGAACGGCAGGCCAGCTAAATCCATGTTCACCTACACCCGCCCCGCAATCACATCCAGCAGCAGTTGACGTTTACGCGGGGTGGTGACATCTATATCAAAGTGATAACCCAGTTTGCGATAGATACTTCCGAACTGATGCTCAATTGTTTTTGCGGATTTATGGAAATGGGCCGCCAATTCATCATTCGAAGCATAAGGAAGTTCTCGAAGGGCTTCAGTGATTAATCGCTCTTGCTTCGTCAGATCGGCCAGAAAACGTTCACGCGGCGAGATTTCCGGCTTCAGAATATCCGTCAATTTCCGTTCGACCAGTGCGCCGGGAATCGTCCGGGATGGCCGCACCAGCAGGTTGACCACATGCACATCTTCATACCGCCCCGCCGGAATGCGGAAAACACCGGAAGCCATCAGGTCTGCCGGCGCTAACACCGTCCACACCCGATCTTGTTCCCCAAACAACAGAGTGGCCGCCAGCGTCGCATAAACGCTCATTGCCTTTCGGCCACCTGCGATCAGCAGATGGATTGGAATATTTTGAATACGATAGTGATACAGCACATCGGCCACCGCATGAAAATAGGTGTCCGCACTGCGTAAATCCTCGATGTCCAACAACGGATCGCCATTTTCGTATTGAAGTTCATGGCTCACCAGCGGTATTGCACTGTATTCTTCCAGCAGTACCGTTCGCAGTTGGTGATAAGCATTGGCGATGCCGGAATATTCGGGTTCGGTGTGCAGCAAGCCGATGCATTCATACGGATACCGCTGCAAGAGCACATCCAGCGCCATCGTGATCGCTTGGGGACGCTGCCCAATCGTTGCCAGAAAAACGGTCATGCACGTTCACCCCGGCGCTCAACTTGCCCCAAGCCGACAGTCGTCTTCGCCCCGATGCTGGCATAGCTCGCGTAATCTGCCAGCGCATGAAGTTGGGCAAGGAATGGCAACTCGCTGTTGCCCGCATAGTAAGCAACTGTCCCCGTAAAACCAACCGTCACCCCCTTGTTGGCCCGTTCAAAGCTGACGCGCCGCGTGCGAATTTCGTGCGAATCGACGCTGAGATGGGCCATCACCCACGCGCGCATATCGTTATGCAGTGGCGCAGCCGGGGCAAACCGTGTCCAGCGGTCGATCAGGCTGCCGAAAACATATTCCGGCAGCGGCAGCGGGATGGATAAATCCCCGGTGCGTTTGAAGGCGGTCGGCGTGAGAAAGGCGAAAGCCAGCCGGCGCGATGGACTGACGGGCTGGCGTGTGAGCAAATCGGCATAAGTGGTGCTGGCGACTTCAATATGCTCGACCGCGAAAAGCTGGTCATGAAGTGTGATGCCCTGCCGCCAGATGGGGAGCATATTGAGGGCGAGATGCGTGAGGTCAGTGTGCAGGGTCGTCACACGCAGGCTGTAGCTTTGACGCGGCGAAAGATTCATGAGTTCACCCGTCGGCGCAGGGTGCAGACCGCGGGCCGTGAAGGGCTTGAGCTGTCCGCTGCCATCGTGAACGGCTGCCGAAACCGCCGAGTCAAGCGTGCGAAGTGAATCCAAAAACCATGCTTGGGCGGCGCGTCCCGTCTGTGCCGGGATGGTATCGGCATGAGTTGGCCGGAGGTGGAGGGTAATGCTCGCCAAGTCGGTCATAGGTATGGTGTGGTAATGAACAGGTAGGTGAATGAGAGCATACCACAAAGGGCAGTCATGGCCGAATCCGGTTTCAGTCCCCCGTAGGGGTTTCGGCTCTCGGCAACTTAACCTGTTCCCGCTGATCGCAGTCGCGGCTATTGTGTTTCAGTCCCCCAAAGGGGTTTCGACTCGCTGTAACAGTATTTGCTTGATCTATTTAGCACAACTCCGCCAAAGTTTCAGTCCCCCGTAGGGGTTTCGGCTCTCGGCAACGACACGGACGAAAAGGATAAGTTCACCATTCTGTAGTTTCAGTCCCCCGTAGGGGTTTCGGCTCTCGGCAACTGTCGATTGAATGGGAATCGGATGCGACCATTGCAACGTTTCAGTCCCCCGTAGGGGTTTCGGCTCTCGGCAACAGATCGATACCATGCAGCAAATCATGGATGACCACAGTTTCAGTCCCCCATAGGGGTTTCGGCTCTCTGCAACATTGTTGAAAACTTCATAGCCCCCAATACCCTGTACGTTTCAGTCCCCCGTAGGGGTTTCGGCTCTCTGCAACGCTGCCCGCCCATATCGACATGCCCATCACCCTCTAGTTTCAGTCCCCCGTAGGGGTTTCTGGCTCGCTGCAACTATGATCGAGGCGGGACTGGTTGAAGTCAACGAGGCGTTTCAGTCCCCCGTAGGGGTTTCGGCTCTCGGCAACTAAACGCGAAAGGACTGCCGAACATCTCAAGGTAGGCGTTTCAGTCCCCCGTAGGGGTTTCGGCTCGCTGCAACTGGAGGGTAATTACAATCC
>JAIOHM010000076.1 GCA_019912965.1 Anaerolineae bacterium | reverse complement strand
GCTTACGGGCTTCATCTTCCGCGCCCGTTTCATAAGCCACGCTGCCCAGACTGTTTAGCACCCGCGCCACCAGCGGCAGCACATCAAGACTGCGATACAACGTCAGACTTTCCTGATAATACTGACGGGCTTCAGGATATTCGTTGAGGGCTGCGGAAACATCACCCAAACTCATCAAGGCATCAGCCGTGCTACGGTTATCCTTCAACGCCCACGCATCATTCAGATTTTCGCGGTACAGAATCCGCGCCTGTGCGTATTCGCCCAAACCCAACCGCGCATCAGCAATCTGGCGTTTGATTTCAATCTGGTGGAGTTTAAGCTGGCTGATGCGTCCGGTCTGCCGTTTGAGCACCAGCACCAGTGCGCGCTCAAACAACGCAATCGCGTCACGATATGCCCCGGTGCGGAGCGCTTGTTTGCCCCCAAGTTCAGCATACTGGGTTTCTCTGGCTTCGTTCCCGGCCTGCCCATAATGAAAAGCCAGCAGTGTATACAATGCTGGATCATTGGGGTGCAATCGTTCCATCGCAATCCCGATGCGTCCATGCAGTTCGCGGCGCGTTTCCGGCGCAAGCCCTTCCAGCACCCCATCGCGCAGTTTATCGTGAGCGAAGCGCCATTCACCTTCCTGCACTTCCAGCACCGCCGCATCCGAGCAGGTGTTCAGCCACAAATCGAGGTTAATATCCGGCTCTAAATAACGCAGAACGTCCAGATCGAGATAACGTCCAAGAACGGCAGCTAATTGTAATAGAGGCAGGGATTCGGGGGGAATGTGGCTTAGGCGGCGTTGAATGATGCGCTGCACCCCGCCGACAAATACCTGCGCGGGCAGCGTCACCATGCCGATGCGTTCCAGCGTCCCGGCTTCTTCAGCCAGCACCCGCACCACCTCGACCAGAAAGAATACATTGCCTTCGGTTTCGCGCTGGAGCAGTTCGACCACCTGCGGCTGCTTGCCCGCATCGCCCAGCATCGCGGCGCTCAGTTGGGCAATACCCGCTTCATCCAGCCGTTCGAGTTTGAGGACATTCATCGTCGGCAGGCGGGTAGGCAGTTCAGGGCGTTCATCATCCCGGTAACTGCCAATGATGAACAGGGGCAAATCAGCCACGATCTGGTTTAGATGTCCTAATGCTTCCAGACTTTCGTGTGCCCAGTGCAGGTCTTCCAGAATGACAACTACCGGCCCTTTTTGCTGCCGGAACAGGTCTTCAATCACCTTGAACATCCGGTTCTGGGCGGCTTTTACATCCAGTTCGGCGGCTTCCGTAATCTCGCGCCCTAGCAGTGAATCGAGATCGGGTAAAAGCGATTTGAGGATACCGAGTTGAGCATCGTCCAGTTCAGAAAGCAGCGACAGCCAACGCAAAGCTGCCCGCCACAAATGATAAGGCGTACCCCCATCGCTAACCCCATTACCCCGCAGCACCAGTGCGCCACGTACCATCGCCTGCGCCCGGAGTTCTTCGACAAACCGCGACTTGCCAACGCCGCTTTCACCACCAATCAGCCACGAACTCCCCTTCCCGGCAATCGCTTCATCCATCGCCGCAGTCAGTTTGGCGAGTTCAGCGTCACGCCCAACCAATCGGGCAGCTTGCAGAAAGCTCTCACGGGTAGCAGCAGTTTCCAGCGGAAGCGGTTGGTCAATCGCCTCGCTGAGTTCAGACAGCACTTCATTGGCAGTCCGGTAACGGCTGTCGCGGGATTTGGCAAGGAGCCGTTCCAGCACCATCGTCAGCCGCGAATCGATGTTCAGCAAATCCACATCCGGCGCGACATACAGCACATTGTTAAGCAGCGTCGCCACATCGTCTGAGTCGAAGGGATGCTTGCCCGCGAATAATTCATAGGCGATCACACCAACCGCGTACAGATCAGCCGACTCGCTGGCCTGCCCACCTGCCAGCACTTCAGGAGCCATATATGCCAGCGTCCCGGCGGTGCTGCCAACCCCTACCCCGCCCTGCTCAGCCATCACTGAAAGGCCAAAATCCAGCACCTTGACCTGCCCGTCCGTGACCAGCACATTACGGGGTTTCAGATCACGGTGAATCACACCGCGACGGTGCAGATAAGCCAATGCCTGCAACATTTGCACCAGCAGACCTACCTGCTCGACCAGCGGACGTTCTGCCCCGGCTTCAATAATCGTCTGGGCGTTTTCGACCAGTTCCATGGTGTAATACGGCTGGCGTTGATCGTCGAAACCATAATCAATAACGCTGATAATGTGGGGATGACGCAGTGAGGCCAATACCTTGAACTCGCCCGCCAGCGCAATACGATAATCCTGACTGTCCCCGGTCGAGGCGAATTGGGCGGCTTCACCCGGTTGGATGACACGCTTGAGCGCGACGGGCGTACCCGTCAGGCGGTCAGTGGCATGGTAAACCGCACCCATACCGCCATGTCCAAGAGGCCGATTGAGAATATAACGCCTGCCAATCATGGGCGCTTCAGTGCTGACTGCCATTAAATCCACATCTTTTAAAACCGTCATTGCCAATACCGACAATAATATAACAACGACGAAACATGTGCATGTGATTGAAACACAAGCACCTTACAAAAACGCAACATTCTTTTACACAAATTTTGCAAGGCGGTTTGCAAGGGGCAACCAGCTTATTCGCCGGAATCTTCGACGGTGATTTCCCCCAGAAAAATTGAATAATCCTGTACCAGTAGTCCCTATATATCAGCTACTGCTGCCCGATCACCTGATCACCGATTTCGATTTGACCCTAATTAGCAAAACGCTCGAAACCAACACCACCCATCGCCATAATCCCAAGACCAGCCGATCATAACGGCACACAGTGCTACTGCCAGCAACTGCGTGGCAGTAAAAATCGCGCCTGCCCTTTTCACCAACCGAGTCAGATATGGCAATTAAAGACTGATTTAAAATTTTAAGGGAGATTAAGGGGAAAAATACAGCACTGTCGAGCAATCTGGAAAATACATGATCAGCCAAACAAAAACCCCTTTGCCATACAGCTAAAGGGGTTCAAGCGTTTTCCCGCGGGAGAGGTTACAAACGCCCCTTCAAGATGTAGGTTGGGGTGCTGTGACCTTTAATATCTATTTTGCCTTCTTCATCAAACAGATAATCAAAGCGCAAAGCCTGATAAGTAGTAGTGCTGACTTCAATGCTGTCCAAATGCGCCCGCGCCTGTAACTGCGTGGCAACCGTCATGGCCTCACCCCAGAGGTCATAATACTGATAATTCATGGCCTTGATGATCCCGCCGACGGCTGATCCGGTATGAATGCCCGCCGTCAAGCCAACCGCCTCGCCAGAAGCCACCCGCAGGCCAGCTACAATGTGACGCATATCCAGCACCAGTTGAACCACCTCACGCACGCCCCAGTTGCTCTGGTTAGGGACACCGCCAGCCACTACATATAGATTGCCGTTGGTTCGAACGCGGAATAAACCACTTTCAGCAACCAACTGATCGAATTCGCCAAAAGCACGGTTCAGCAGGTCAACCATTTCCAGCGGCGACCCAAATTCCGCCAGACCCCCTACCCCGGCTACCAGTGTTGTCACTTCGTTGAAACTGTCCACCACCGACTCCTGCCCGGCGCGGAGTCGTTCGGCAACAAAGGGCGGTAAATGCGCCAGCGCCGCATCACCGCTGGACTTGGCCTGCTGTAAGAAAATCTGCTCCTGATCGCGCAGTCGTTTCTTTTCCAATGAAGCGCTGACGCGCGCTTTCAGCAGAATCGGATTAAATGGCTTGAACAGATAATCATCCGCGCCCATCTCGACGCATTTCACCACACTGTCCAGATCATCCACTGCTGAAATCATGATGATCGGAATATGACGAACGGCGGGATCAGCCTTGACCTTTTCCAGCACTTCATAACCGTTCATACGCGGCATCATGATATCCAGCAGAATCAGGTCGAAGGAATGCTGCGGCAAAATCTCCAGTGCCTGCACCCCATCCTCGGCCACAATCGAACGATAGCCCTGACGCTCCAGACGGCGGGAGAGCATATCGCGGTTCATTTCATTGTCATCTACCACCAGGACGAGCGCCTGCTCAGGGGTATTCATTCGCCACCTTCATCGGTTATGCCCAGAAAGGTGTTAATTTTAGCAATCAACTGCGGGAACTTGACGGGCTTGTTTTCGTAATCGTCGCAGCCCGCTTCCAGACATTTTTCGCGGTCGCCCGCAACTGCATGGGCAGTTAAGGCAATCACCGGAATATGCCGGGTTTCCGCCGATCCTTTTATGCGTCGGGTCGCTTCCCATCCATCCATCACAGGCAAACTCATATCCATCAGGATCAGATGAGGCTGGTCAGCCTGTGCCATATCGACGCCTGTCGCGCCATCGGTGGCGATCAACACCTGATGCCCGCGCTTCTCCAGTCGCCGGGAGAGCATATCCAGATTCATTTCATTGTCTTCAACCAGTAAAATTTTTGCCATATTACTCTGCCCCGTTCAACCCTTTTTGATGACGCACATACGTTACGACCAGATCGCGCACCTCGCGCAGCAGCGCATCGCGGCTGTACGCCCCTTTTTGCAGCACGCGCTCCACATAACCGTTGAGATGCTGTCGTTCCGCCACGGTGAGCGTTTTGGCTGTTATAACGACAACCGGGATAGATTGCCAGCCCGGATTCTTACGCATTTCGGTAATGAACTGGAAGCCATTCATCTCCGGCATGGTCAGGTCAAGCAGAATTAAATCCGGGTGATAATCGGCCATGATCTGAAGCGCGATTTTCCCATTGCCCGCTTCGGCCACCTTCCAGCCAACTTTTTCCAGCGTGCGGCGCACCATCTCGCGGGTAGCATCGTGATCTTCTACCACCAGAATATTACCCTGAAATTCGCCATCTGCCTTGTGACGATTGAGTTTTTCCAGCAGCGTCACCAGCCGGTTGCGATCAATGGGCTTGCTCAGATAGTCGGTTGCACCCAGCGCAAAACCCAGATTACGGTTATCGGTCATGGTTAGCATGATGACCGGGGTATCAGCCAGTTCGGGGTCAGCCTTCAATGCCGAAAGCACTGCCCAGCCATCCATGCCCGGCATCAGCACATCCAATGTAATCGCATTGGGACGCAGTTCTTTCGCCAGCCGCAAACCCTCCGCGCCATTGGTGGCAACCTCAACATGGAAACCTGCTTTTGTCAGATAACGTGCGATTAATTCGCGCACGGTCGGTTCGTCGTCAATCACCAGCACCAGCGTATCGCCTGCCAGCGCCGCAATTTCCGTCGTTTGCAGTTTTTCACGGACTTCCTGTTCAGCTTTACGCCCCGGCACATCGGCAGGCAGATGAACGCTGAAGGTCGTCCCTTTACCATACTCGCTCTCCACCAGAATATCGCCGCCCATCATCTGGCAAAAACGGCGGCTGATCGCCAGACCCAACCCCGTTCCGCCGTACTTGCGGGTGGTCGAGTTATCCGCCTGCGTGAACTCGCGGAAAAGATGTTCAACCTGTTCCTCGGTCATGCCGATGCCAGTATCAGTAATGCGAAAGGTGATCCATTCCTGATTGTCCATCCGGCGGCGGGCAGCACTGAGCATGACCGTGCCATCGGTGGAGAATTTGGCGGCGTTGCTCAACAGGTTAAATAAGGTTTGCCGGACTTTCACAATATCCGCTGTCATCCGGCCAATATCGGGCGGGCATTCCAGTTGCAAATGATTATTGTTTTTATTCATCAGCGGCCTGATGGTGGCTTCCACATCCGCCAGCAGATGTTCCACATCAAAGCCCTCGAAATACATTTCCATCCGTCCGGCTTCGATCTTGGAGAAATCCAGAATATTGTTGATGAGGTCAAGCAAGTGACTGCCCGCCGACTGTATTTTTTTCAAGTCCGGGACAATAGCGGTGTAACCGTCAATGTCCGCATCTTCTTGCAGCATTTCACTGTAACCGATGATGGCGTTCAGCGGGGTTCGCAGTTCGTGGCTCATATTCGCCAGAAAGGCGCTCTTGGCGCGGTTCGCTGCTTCGGCCTCGTTCTTGGCGCGTTCCAGTTCTTCTTCGGCCAGTTTACGCGGTGTAATATCACGCGCCAGCCCGCGAAAACCGATGGGTTCCCCGGTGTCGCTTCGCATCAGTGAAATGCCAATCTCAACGAATTTGCGTTCACCTGTGCCCGTGATGACTTCGGTATCGTGGGCAATGGCCGGTGTCCCTGTGCGGTAAACCTGATTGGCAATCTGAAAAACACGGCGGCTATTTTCTTCATCCATGCAACTTCGGTTGTTCAGGCCCTTGAGTTGATCGCGGCTGAAACCCACGATTTCGCACATGGCGTCGTTAAAATCCTGATACGTTCCTGTTAAATCGGCTTCGTAGTAACCCTCTTTAATGCTTTCCAGAATCGTGCGGTATTTTTCTTCACTGCGTTGCAGGGCTTCCTGTGCCCGTTTATGTTCCGTCACATCGCGCAAGATGACCACCAGCCCGGCAGGCTGACCCAGACCGTCGCGGTAAAGCGATGCACTCACCTGCAAATTCAGCAAACGGCCATCTTTGGTCAACCGCCGTGTATCTGCTGCTTTTATCACATCCTCATTCATCAACTGCTGAATGGCATCTGCTGTCTGTGCCATTTGATCGGGTGGCACAAAATCAATCCGCTTGCCGAGCAGTTCTTCTGCTTTCCAGCCGAAAGTTTTCTCAAAGGCCGGATTGATGTACTGTGCATTTCCTTTTATGTCATAAATCACAATCGGGTCGGGCGAAGAATCCAACGTCAGGCGGTGATGCTCCTCGCTTTCACGCAGGGCACGTTCAGTCTCAACCCGTTCGGTGATGTCGATACCCATTGAAGTCAGGCCGATCACAGTGCCATCTTTGTCGATCAGCGGGGTATTGTGCCATTCGCAGGTGATAATGCGTCCCGTTTTAGTGCGGTTTTGATTGATGCTGTGGACGACATCTTTCTCGCGCACCAGACTTTCCCATACCTGATGTACCTGCGATTTATCCGAATCCGGCACCAGCAGGTCAATCCCGTTTTGACCGATGGCCTCGGCGCGGGTGTAGCCAAACACACGTTCAGCCGCCGGGTTCCAGTCAACAACCTCGAAGTTAAGTGTCCAGTCGATGATAACCATCGAGGTTTGCTGAAACAGCAGTGCGAATCGCTGCTTTGAGTTCGTGGTTGGGCGGCGTGGTGTTTTGGGCTTCGCCATGTGTTCCCCCTTACGGGTATGCATTTGGGTACGATGTTATTATCGCTGAAAATCGGTTTATGCATACATTTAGATGTATTTCAATATACCTTGCAAATCCCTCAAATTTATTACAATTATTCTATAAGAACTTATGTTCGCTTCTTGCTACTGTCACCAGAAAGCCTGCTGGGTTACGAACATTACGACGCTCATGCAGTAGCTTTATCCCCTGCCCTACTGCCTTCATCCCATACCGTCGAATCAAATTCCGCGCACTGCGTAAGCTCAGATCAGGGGTCTGGTCATGCAGGCGGCGGGCGAAAGCCTCCTCATCCGGGTTGGGCAGCAGCGGATCTACGGGATTTTCCGACTGGCGACGTGGGCGATAGTGTGCCCGATACAATTTCTGCCACCATACTTTCAACCGTTGGTTATCCCGCCAGATTGCATCCGGTACACGCTGCCAGTTCGACGTGCCGCACTTTGGGCAGGCATCTGGCTGAACTGCCTTCAGGCGCACTTTAAGGCAGTCCTCGCACAACCAGAAATGCAGATCATCAGCGGGTGTCGGAACTCCGACAGCTTCAGGTCGGCTCTCTGCGGTACTCACCTCACTATTTATCGATATACGCGGATGGATCACAGACTCAATAATTTGATGGGGTGTCGGAACTCCGACAGTAGAGTCTGCTATCGGACGTTCTGCGATCCGATCTATCGCTATATTCACATCCCGGAGTGTCGGAACTCCGACAGTGTTGGAACTGGCCGGGGCGTAATAATTAGCCATCTGTTGCATACGTCGCAGTGTGAATCCCGCTTTGAGCAAAAGCCGCGCAATTCCGCGCACTGGTGGATACCGCTTGCCGTCCTCATCCTCAATGAACACGTTCATCGGTACTGCCTCCCGCACTTCTGGCAGCAAGGCATTCAGGTTCACCCAGGTAATGTCTTGAGCCATATACATCGGTTGGGCTTCGATCTTGGCAGCCTGCTCATAACGCCGTGTTGTCCATTCAGAAACACCTAACCGCGCCGAAAGCCAGAAACGCGGATACTGCGCCGGACGCCGCCGAATCAGTTCGCGGTGCAGTGCCAGTCGGTAAGCTGCCGGACTGCTCAGATCAGCCGCCCGAATCGGATCACCCTTTCGATTGGCAACACCAAACCGGGCAGCCAGCATTTCGGATGAAGGCAGTTTGTAGTAACGCGCTGGACGCCCACGACTATTTTTGACTCGATTTGCACCCCCATTCATTTCGCATTTTTTATACAACCTGTTTGTGTCATCAGCAGCGATAGCGGTTGTTTGGGGGGTTAAGGGGGGAAACAGCGGCAGTCCGTCAGCAGCACAAGCCTTAAGTGCAGCCAACACCGCCGCACGCGGAATGCCATAAACAGCCAACCGTGAACAAGCCTCGCGTTCCGTAAACAGTGCATCTGCACACATTCCCGATAGATAAAGACCATCCAGCACACGGGCAGTCTGTACCTGATCTGATTTCAAAAGTGTTTCGCGTACAGGGTTGCTCAAATAGCTTGAGGGCACACTACCCTGAGGTTTACGGGCAGGACGACGGTACACACTGGCAATTGTGCGAACAGCCTCTGTATAACGTTGCTGATACCCTTCGTCAGTTGTTCCATCGGAGGCCTGTTGACGCGCATGAACTGGAGCCAGACACATCGCCAATGAATGTTGAACCCATCCGCTGTCACGTGCTTGAACAGCAACCTGAAACAACGCATTGTTGCGCCCTAATGGAACAAACTGCTGATAGCGCATCAATAGTTCATTGAATGGGATAGGCAGGTGTCGGAGTTCCGACGGTTGATCATGGTCGATAGAAGGGGTTGAAATCGCGCGAGAAGGGGTCTGAAAACAGGCTGTGGGCGAAATAGAGGTCGCTGTAGCCATAAACCCCAGAATCAGCCTTAAATCGCTTTTTGAGAGCAATCGAGGTTCAGCATCATTCTCGACTGTCCAGCAGCAATCACCAGCACGAGTTGGCGGCGCAACTACATAGGTACCTTCTCCACGCAAATCTGCACCGCGTACGCTTCGACTGGGCACAACCATACCAACAGGCAACCGCCAGTAGTAGTGCGGCAACCCCCGACTACCCGAACGCACAGTATAGGTATCAATAAGGTTTGGAAACAGGTGTCGGAACTCCGACACTAGACCAGGGTCATCAAAATCCAGAACGACCAGACGGGATACAGCGCCACACACCACCGCCAACCCGCCAAATCGCTCATGCAGAAACCAGTTTTGCAGATCAGCCCGCGTTGGGAGCGTATGCTGGAAGCGCCCCCACTTGACGGCAGCCTGCTTGATTCGAGATGAATCCTGTGCGCCAAATACCGGAATCACTGCAAAATTGCTCAAAATGAGCGATTCTGCCGCGAAATACAGCGATTCTGCATAGGAATCGCATGATTCATGCATAAAACCACCTTTTGCGGTGGTTTATTGCAAATTCATGCTTCCCATGATAAACTCTTCATTGGGTGTGGCGAGTTCTGGAAGCTGACCGACTAAGCTGGTAAAACCACCTGAGCCTGGAAAGCGGAAATGTGAATTTGCGATAAGCCGACCGCGATAAGTTGGCAAGTCATCAAGCAGAAATACCACCTGACACTCGCCCTTTAAAGACCCGCGTCCGTTTAGTTGATGGACGCGGGTTTTCTTTTTCGTTATGGACTACAACTTCTTAAACCGATTTTGAGCAGCCTGATCAAGCCGATCAAGCCACTGCCGCATCTGCTGAATTTCATAACGGACAGCTACCAAATCACTTGGCTTGATAGCTTTATCCCCCTGCCCCACTTTGAGTGCCAGCTTCCGTAATGCTGCAAAACGACCCTCATCTTCGGCTGAAAACAGATCGTTCTCAACCAATTCACGTGATTTGCGCGGTGGGGGAGGGGAGTCATCTGGTGTAGGAATTCCGACAGTATAGCCATCCTTGACCGCATCCAGACGTGCCAATCGAATGAGCAAATCGGGGTCATCACCAGCCTGACGTTTCAAGTCCCGCAGATGTCCCTGCGTCCAATTCAGGTCATCAGCAATCCGCCAAACCTCATCTGGTAGATTGAGCAAAGCGCGATGTTCGCGCATCTGACTATCCTGTTTAAAACCCAGTGCATTCATCAACATCTCATTAAAGCCAGTCACCGGATAGGTTTTACCATCGGCAACCTGTGCATAATAAGCGCGATCAATCCCGCTGGTATCTACCAGATTTTGATAAGTCTGGAAACTCGCACCCCGCCGCTGATAGGCATCCATGATGAGAATCGCCAACTGCCGTGCCCGACCAATAGCGTTCAGGTTGGCGCGCGCATTATTCTCACTGGCCTGTCGCCATACACTGAGTTCTTTTACCACATCGGCTGGGATTTTCTCCCATTGCTTATGCTCGTCCTCAAACGAAATATGCAAAATGTGGTAAGCCAGCCAGCGCCGTTCACCAGTTTCCAGACGATAGCCATCTGCCGTGCGGCCAATCGTGATGGGGTTCATCAACCCGTTCTGGCGAATGTTAGCCGCCAGTTCGATCACATCCAGAAAAGAAGCCAGAATTGGCCCCATCTGATCTGGACGAACAGCATCATCATGTCCCAGCAAGTACGGCTCGACCTTGAATTCTTCGCCGCATTCCTGCTCTGCCAGATGATACCAGTTCGAGAACAGATTGCTCACACTATCCGGCCTGCCATCCCAATACGGACGAACAGGCGAAGGCACGGCGCGGCGCGGTTGCAGCGGGTCAGGCATAATTTCGAAGATGCTGACTGGGCGAATGATTCGTTTACCCGCGTCAACCTCTGCGAATTGGCTGTAGATAGCAGCATCCGTCGCCTCAAGGTTCGTCGAGGGCAAAGACTCATCGCCCCCAAACAAGGTTGCTCGATCTTGTTGCCTGCGCCTAGCTGACACTGACCATTGCCTCCTGAACGCGCTTCACCAAATTCCAGGCGTCTTCAGCCGCTTTGCTATCCGGCGCGAAGCTGAAAACCGGGCGGCGGATGGCAGCGGCTTCTGCCCAGATGGTGCGCTGTGTGATGGGCTCCCAGACCAGCGAACCGAACTGCTGCTTAAGCTGGTTCAGGTTCTCGGAATGTTCCAGAGTTTTGGTTCTGAACATAGTCGGAACGATGCCCAGCACCTCAATCTTGTTCAAGCCCCATTGTCCGCGATGGGTTTCAGCAGCCTGACGGTGCTTGATGCTTTCCACAAGACCATCGAAACTCAGGTACTCGCAGGTGGTCGGGTACAACACGGCATCAGTCGCAATGTAGATCGAACCATGTAGCAGCGAAGGTGTGGGTGATGTATCAAATACGATCACATCAATCGAGTTATCCAGTTCGTGAAATCGTTCACTAACTGAGAAACTGTCAGAAATGCTATTCGCAATATTACGGGTTTCCACGTTCGAGCCGATCACGAACAACTGCCCGGTGACCGCCTGATTGGGAACTTGATAATTCTGCGGCGGGATAAACCGCAGCACATTCTTGAAGGGTGCATCGCGCACCAGCAAGTCATAAAGCCCCGGTTCTTTTTGCAGACCAAGCGCTACCGTTGCGTGCCCCTGCGGATCAGCATCCACCAGCACGACGCGCATTCCCTTGACTGCCAGACCGGCCGCAATATGAGTCGCCAGCGTCGTTTTTCCGACGCCCCCTTTTTCATTCAGCAGCGTGATGATCTTCATCCGGCTGTCCTTTACTCGACCTTCGTGCCTGGACGGGCGTGATACACCCATTCATAACCAATCGGCGTGCCGTTCGGACGCGACTGAATCTCCACCAATCCCTTATCCTGCAGGAGTTCCAGCAAGGCGATGTCATAGGGCGTAAGACGACGCTTGCCGATGGCCCGCGCGATGTCTTTACGGTTCATCCACTCTGCCCCCGTCTTCTGGAGAATCTCCAAAAGTTTTTGTGCCTGTTCGGTCAGACGGGACGCTGGAGGATAAGTTGGAAGTGCATTCATCAGCTTTTCCTCTTACATTACGTGTTTAGATGCTAGGATGACTGTATTATAGAGCGTTTAAAGCATGGATGCAATTGAATCATGCAAAGTGCTAAAAAGCCGTTAGGATTCGGTAAGCAGCAACACAGCCGCATATTTTGCGTATAGAAACATATAACAGAGTTTTGGATAAGCACCGGAGTACAATCGTGGCAAACATCTTGGATACCTTCCTGACCATCGTCATTGGAACGATCACTACTGTGGGCAAAGCGGTTACTACCACTGTCAGCGCCCTGCAAGACTTCTTCTATGTGAAGGTGTCCGGCGTATCGTTCATTGTGTTAGGCGCGCGGCAGACGGGCAAAACCACGCTGATCGAATGGCTGCGGCACAACATGAAACTGTTGAGCGATGATTTTCAGCCTGACCCGACAGCAGCAGGCGGCGATGTGGTTTCGGATTTCACAGCGCACATTGGTGACGAATACATGAAGCTGAAACCCAGCCGCGATGTGGGTGGTGAATATGCCATGTGGGAAACCGACTGGGTGGAATTGTTCCGGGGCGCAAAGCCGCGCGGCATCCTGTTCATGATCGACCATACGGATGTTCACCTCCAGAAAGACGCACTTAACTTCGTGCTTCAGATGATCGAGGATGAACCCAGCGCGGCACGGGAACTCAAAGCCTTCTACATTATGGTGAACAAATCTGACTTGTGGGGCGACGAGACGACATTGGACGATATTATGTCCCACTACAAGAACGAGCAGAAGCGGCTGAAGAGCCAGTCTGACCGGATGGGCTATCGCTATGATGTAGCTGAAGGCAGTCTGGCGACCAACCGGGGCGTGACCGAATTTATGCGAAAGTTCCTGAATACCATTCGTCCCAAGCCGCAGTCATAAATAGGCGACAACCGGGGAGGCTTTGAGCGATGAAACGAGACTCGATTCCACCGGAGATTGAAAACGCAGTTGAGAGCGAACTGCTGGCGGATGAAAACCTGCTGTGGTGCGGAAAACCAAACGCACTGCGGCGGGTTTTTGGTCAGCAAGGCAATTGGGTCTGGCTGTTGTTGATGCTCCCAACCTTGTTCATGATTGTCCGATTTTCAGGGGGAATTGCCGCCCTGAGTCTGATGGTGTTTCTGGTCGGGCTAGCCGGGTTCATCAGCGCGTTACGAAACTACTTCACAACCCGCAATACCATCTACGCTATCACCGATCAACGGGTATTGATTCTCTCGCGCGGGCAGTCGGTTTCGTATGGGGCGAAAGACCTCGATAAAATCGAACGGCATGGCGACGATCCCGGCGACATCATTTTTCGGGAAACAGTTCGGGTGCAAACGGGTATGTACGGTATGCCCATTTCCCGACGCCAGCCAGAAGGATTGTTTACTATCCGTCATGCGCGTCAAGT
This sequence comes from Anaerolineae bacterium, assembly GCA_019912965.1. Taxonomy (GTDB): domain Bacteria; phylum Chloroflexota; class Anaerolineae; order Aggregatilineales; family Phototrophicaceae; genus CFX2. The sequence continues at coordinate 862 of JAIOHM010000076.1, read as the reverse complement.
AGAGGCATTGCTACTTCAGACCTTCGTCCATACCAGCCCATCTCAAAAACGGAAACATGAGGATGCAGAGGACAACTGGCAAGCACTGGAAACGCCCGACGATGACGAGCAGGCGGATGTTCTGGTAGACTTTGAACCTAAAGCCCAACAACGGAAGAAATGATCGCCCGATATGCGCCAACTGACGATTGAATACCTGCTCGACGGACACCGACGCGGTTACAATTTCACCTCCTCAACACAGGGATTTAACGACGATACACTCAAATCAGTGTGGCGCAGTGCCATGCCACGCGGGCAAGGTTGGGGCGCGGAAGTTTATAAAGGGGCGCATTCGTTGAAGTCCTTTCGGCTGGCTGACGGACGGATTGCGCTTTCGGATGTGACCGTGACCGATATGCGGGACGAAAGCGGGCGGGCAGGCATCCGGCGGGCAGAGGTGAAAGTGATGCAGCCGGGGGAATATGCCGACCATTTAAACGTCCTTTTACGCGCATACCCGACACCCCTCCAGACGGAAATTCAGCGCAAGCCGGGATTTTTGGAGCGCAAACGGATTCCGAGGGTGAAGGGTGAAAAACAGATGATTTTGTCGCATCCTTACATTCATGCACAAAACTGGATATTGATTGAGGCATTGGTGGTGAAGGCGGCGTTGGATGAAATGTCAGGTTGGGCGGGGCGGATTGTGCCGTTCACGACGCTGGCGCTGGATTACCGCGAGGAGTCGCAACTGGTGATACTGCCGGAAGCCAAAGCCCGAACGCTTACGGATGTGTATGTGATGGGTATTTAAATGGCTAAGGCAGAATCTTATTCAGCGGCAGCTTGAAACCGGGCAGCACATCACCACCATCCAGCG
>JAIOHM010000075.1 GCA_019912965.1 Anaerolineae bacterium | reverse complement strand
GGGGGTGGGGTTCCTACCAGCACCACCGTCCCCACCGCCGGAATAGTCGCACAGGTATACCCATTGACCACACTGGTTGGTAGCCATTGTGCCACGCGCGGAATGCCGTTCGCATTCAGGAACATGATGCCGCCCGTCCCTTGCAGGCAGATCAGCGAACCCGCTGCATTGACATTGCTGGGGCTGAACACATCCACCGCATGAATCACACCTTGGTCAAGCACACTCTGCACACCGACCTCGGCAGCAGTGCGGATAAAGACCCGGTTTTCCGCGATGATGCCGCAGTGAACGCCAAACACACCTGCCGGAATTTGCGCCCGCACAATTGTATTCGTGCTGCCGTTCAAATCCGCGCATAGTGGCACAGGTGGCGGCGGTGGCGCGTCTACGGTTGTTGTTGTGGGTGGTGGCGGTATCCCATCATTATCCGTGATCGTGCCAATCCCGGTTGCGTCTGCGATAACAGGCCCGCTGGAATTATTCAGTGTGACCGTAAACGTCCGGTTGCCATCCACTACTGGGTTATCAATCGGGTTGAACGGAATCGGCTGTGTCGTTACACCGATATTGAACGTCAGTGTACCCGCTGCGACCGCGTTGAAGTCTGTACCGTTGGCTGCCGTGCCATCCGTAATAGTGTAATCCACTGTGACCGCTACGCCCTGTGCTGGGTTGAGCGTCACCGTAAATTGTCCTGCGGCTGCCGCTTCGCTCACCGTCACATCATTGACGCTGATTCCCGGCGGTGCATCGTCGTTCGTAATCGTGCCGATACCCTGTGCATCGGTAATCGTCGCGCCGCCCGTTGCGTTCGCTAGATTGACGAAAAACGTCTCGTCGCCTTCAAATGCCACATCGCCATTGACCACTACCGTCACCGTTTGCGTAGCAATAGTTGCCGCGAAGTTCAGGGTTGCGCCACCTGCTGCATAATCATTATCGGCAATCGTCGCTGTACCATCGGCTGTTGCCCAATCCACACTGTTTGCGCCGCTTAGGTCGCCCACGCGCGTGACCGTGAATACCGCGTTGACCGTTCCGGCATTGCCTTCAGTAACGGTTACATCGTTAATCGTAAAGGTCGGCGGCCCATCGTCATCAGTGATTGAGCCAAGCCCTTGATTATCAGAGATGGTCGCGCCGTTGGTTGGTGTATTCAGGTTGACGAAATAGGTTTCGTTTCCTTCAAATGCCACATCGCCGTTGACCACGACCGTGATGGTCTGAGTATTGACGCCCGCGCCGAAGTTGAGTGTGCCTGCGTTAGCCACATAATCTACGCCTGCTGTTGCCGTATTGTTAGCCGTAGCGAAGTTGACACTGAATGGCCCGCCCCCACCTGTGCGGGTGACCGTAAACACCGCATTGACTGTCCCTGCGTTGCCTTCAGTCACCGTCACGTCATCAATCGTGACATCCGGTGCAGCGTCATCATCAGTAATCGTACCGATACCCTGTGCATCGCTGATGACCGCGCCGTTCGTTGGTGCATTCAGGTTAACGAAAAATGTCTCGTCGCCTTCAATTGCAAAATCCCCATTGACCACCACCGTGATATTCTGGGTATTCACGCCTGCGCCGAAGTTCAGCGTCCCAGCGTTAGCCACATAATCCACACCTGCGGTTGCGGAATTGTTGGCTGTCGTAAAATTGACGCTGAAAGCACCTGCGCCGCCTGTGCGCGTGACCGTAAACACCGCATTCACCGTTCCTGCATCGCCTTCAACCACCGTCACATCATCAATCGTGACATCCGGTGCGGCATCATCAGTCGTGATGGTGCCAATGCCCTGTGCATCCACAATCACTGCATCCCCGGTTGGCGTGTTCAGGTTGACGAAAAAGGTTTCGTCCGCTTCCAGATTCAGATCGCCGTTGACCACCACCGTAACTGTTTGTGTCAGTACGCCCACACCAAAGTTTAGCGTACCCGCGTTAGCGACATAATCATTATCAGCGATTGTCGCTGTATTATTGGCTGTCGTAAAGTTGACATCCACAGCCGTAGTGGTATCACCCGCCCGTGTGACGGTGAACACCGCGTTGACCGTCCCGGCGTTTCCCTCGGTCACTGTGACATCATTAATGCTGAATGTCGGTACGGAAAGTAAACGCATCACCGGGGCGACCGTCGCGCATAAGGCTGCACAATCAGTCGCGAAAGTTGTATTGCCAAGTGAATAGTAAGTGGGATATGCGGCTCCACCCCCGCCCACATTGGTCGGTGCGCTCATTGAAAAACCGATGAAATAGTCCTCGCCAGCGACCATGTTCACCACATTGTTCAGATAGCCGCCTTCCCACACGTTGCCGCCTACTGTGACGAAGTTTCCATTTGCCAGCAGCGTACCACCCAGGCTCGGTGGTTCATCATAGACCCATAGGGTGATGTTCATACCTGCCGTCACCCATTTGCTTTCAATCCGCCCCATTGGGAATGTATTAGCGGCTGGGTACAAAAAGCCGACTGCATTGCCAGTAAATTCATTATTGGTGTTTAGTGCCCCGTTGACTGTTTCCACCACCGCTGCTGCCTGAATAAGACTCAGGGGCAGGGCAATCAATATAACTGTCAGGGCGATAAGTAGCCCGCGCGGAATAAGTGTTTTCATTTTCCCATCCCTTGTTATTTTGCGTCTAGTGTATCGCAATAAAAATTTTCCTAAGGTCTATTGGTCTTAGGTTAAGTATCTGTAATGCGCCTTTCATCTTCCCAAAAGCCGTGTTTTATTCAAGATCATACCCTGCTTTACTTATGAAAAATTTGTGAAATTCGTATAGATGATGGCTTGACAGATGGAAATTGTGTTCTATAATGAGAGTAGAACTTGAGTTCTAAAGATGGGGTGAGGGTGTATGTCTGCCTACGATGCGGTCTATAACCAGCTTTATAATTTGCCCACACCGAACACGGTGCATTTTGGCGAAAGCGGCGCGGAGATTATTCGTCCTGCACGTGGCTTTGTGGATGGTTTTGACCTTACCATGCAAACGCAGGTGGGGTGTCCGGCAGGCTGTCTATTCTGTTATGTCCCCTCCGGTTCACGTCTGACGCCCCCGGCCATGCGCGGCGAAATGGGCGAAAATTGGGGCTTTGAAGTTCGCCGCAAGCGCGAGGTATTGTCCCGTTTTGCTGCCCATCTCAAAGCGGACGAACTGGCGGATAAAGTGATTTATTGGAGCGGTGTCACCGATCCTTACGCCAGCCCTGCTGCCGAAACCCGTGCTATCTGGGAACTGTTAATTGCCGCACCTGTTGTTCAGCGTCCCCGCCGTTTGATCGTGCAAACCCGCTTCCGCCCTGATCGGGACGCCGAACGGATTGCGGCTTATGCCCACAGCACCTCACCGCGTGATAATGGGCCTGCGGTTGTCGTCAGCTACAGCATCGGTACTGACCATGACGAATTGATTCGTGCTTGGGAACGGGCGACACCGTTGTTTGGTCAGCGGATGAAAGCCATTGAATCTCTGCGCCGCGCGGGGATTGCCGTTATCCCAACCCTAAGCCCTTTTGGCCTGTGGAACGATCTGGTTGGGGCGCTGGAGCAGTTTCGCGCGTGGGGCATTCCCTACATCACCCATTTGTTTTTCAAGCGCGATACCGAATCCGCCAACACACCTTCGCGTTTTATCAGCTACCTCGACCGCGAATACCCCATGTTGCTCGACCCGCATTGGCAGCGGGAGCAAACCCGCCTGATGCAAAGTGTCTACAGCCCATCGCGCGTTTTGTTCGGCAAAGGCGCTTTTGCCTCCCTCGCTGCCCCGCAGCGTGTCGCCTGAATGACACATGCGGCGGCAGTTTCCCTCATGCCCACTACACAACGACAACAGTGACAAAGCGGCGGAATCAGCCCAGTCAACCGCTGCACACTACGGCGCTCCCCGTGCTACCCGCCGACAACGACGACATTGCAGCGCCATCCTCCCGTATTCCCGCCCGACAATCCGGCGGAAAAATGTGCAATTTGTGCAAATTGCGAATCAGCTTGTCAATCTTCGGCGACTGAGGGGGTATCGAACTGAAACAGCAAATTGATCGGCGCGAGAAATGAACGCTCAAACGTCCTGTAAACCAATTCGCGCACCAGTTCTCGTTGAACCGCTTCATCGGAAACTTGAGAAGGCTGAAGATTGCAGATCATAAAGATAACCCGATCAGTAAACGTCATGCCTTTTTCGGGCAAACAACCACTATGAAACACATCAGTCAGTAATGCGCGAACACTGGGATTTGCTTTTTCAATATCGCCCAACACCAGCACCTTAGCGTTAGGGAGGCGGGTAATCTCCGTCAGATGGTCGCTAAATGATGATGCCGAGTCAGCGTATAAACCCATATCAATGCGAAAGGGCGCTTCATTATATAGATATTGCGCCACGGCATCCGGTAGTGGATTTTGCGCGGTTGTCCCCAGCAGTAAAAAGATGCCAATCGGTCGTGCCGGGTCAGCCAAACCCCCATAATAACGCCGAATTTCTTGCGCGATTTCAAGCCCCGCTTTCGCAAACTGCGGGTGCATCGCGCCGAAAGAAGCTTCAAGTTGCGCCAGTTTGGAAAACATCTCATCCATAGTTAGAAGCCTGAATTGCGCTAGTGTTCTCCAATTTTACAGCGAGTATTGCAGCGGCAGGCACATCCCGAATCGCCGCAATAAAAACCCCTCTCCAATTTGAATAGAGTGAACCCAATGTCGATAGCGCTCCTCGCTTACCCAAATGACCTCACCATCAAATTAAAAACCCCTCTCCAATTGGAAAGGGGTAGGGGTGAGGTGCGTTTGACTGAAAACTAGAAACTGATAACCGATAACTATCTCACTTCTTCGCCTTCGGGAATCGGCTCAACACCGTCGCGGGTTCCGGCATCGGGATTTTATCCCCTAAGCCCAATTCCCCCGGCGCTTTCCCGGCTTTCGTCCGTCCGCTCCCTGCGAAGATTGCAATCGGTGTCCCATCTTCGCCCGAAGATTCGAGCAGGTAAGCCTGCCCAAGTTGATAACCTTCGGTGTCGATACTGCAACTCGTCACCACGCCGATCACTTTACCTTTTTTGTCCAGTACCGGATCGCCCTGATGTGGAGGCCGTGCGCCCTTGTTATCCATGCGGAAGCGTGTCACTTCCGCCTCGCGTTCCTGTTCGTGCGCGATGAACGCTGCCTTGCCCACGAAGAACGGCTTCCACAGTTTGACGTAACTTCCAAATCCAGCGTCAGCAGGGTTCAGGTTCATTGAACCGGCCAGTTCATGTCCATAAAGCGGTAAACCTGCCTCAGTACGCAGGCTGTCCCGCGCGGCCAACCCGCAGGGTGTTGCACCGTGTAAAACCAGTTCACGGAACAATTCCAGCGCGCGGTCAGGATGGACGAACAACTCATAAGCCGTGCGTTCACCTGTGTATCCCGTGCGCGAAACGATCAAATCGTACCCGCCCAGATTCACCTGCGTCACACCAGCCCATGTCAGCTTGCTCACTTTGGCTTTGTCAGCCTCGCTTCCACCCAGCGCCAGCAGGATATCCTTGCTTTTTGGCCCTTGTAAAGCCACATCAACCCGCTGTTCCGCGCCCGCTGCTGGATTTCGCAGATCGCGCAAGGTGCATCGATTACCACCTTTGGGGAGGCGTTTACCCCCACCAAGATCAACATCGCCGCTCCATGCATCCATCAGGAAGTCCCAGTTTTTATCGTTGTTAGAGGCGTTTACCACCACCAGATAACGTACCTCCCCGATGCGATAAATCATCAGGTCATCCAGCGGAATGCCATTTACATCCAGCAGGTAGGTGTAATGCGATTCGCCCACAGCCAGCTTATCGACTTCATTGGTCGTCACAATATCGAGGAACTGCGCCGCGCCGGGGCCGTTCACATCGAACACACCCATATGTGTCACGTCAAATACACCCGCGTTGCTCCGCACGGCCAGATGTTCTTCCGTGACCGAACTGTACCAGACGGGCATATCATATCCCGCGAACTCCACCATTTTCGCGCCCAGATCGCGGTGCAGTGCGTTTAATGTGGTGGTTTTCAGCCCTTCCTGTGGAGTTTCTTCGAAGCTGTAAGTTGGTAGGGGATCAAGCGTTGGCCCGCTGTAGTTTACCCCGTTGATGCCGATAAAATATGGCTTGATTGCGTATCCAGTGCCGTCATCTTTGAATGACCCTTTGGCTGGGGTTGAACCTGCTACCTGTACATCCACTGGCCCCGGAACTTTCGCGTAAGGATCAGTTGGGTCAATCACCACGAACCCATCAGAGAGCGCCCGTAGCCATGCCACGACCCGCTCACCGTTTTGCTCAACCTGAAGGCTATAACCTTTGTCTATCTGTGCGAGTACCCCGCGCGACATAACACTGCCGTCTGCTTCCAGCACGAAGGTTGGCTGTTGTTGTCCTGCTTCCAAAGCATAAACATCATTGGTCAGGGCAGTATTCAGGAACGCAGCCGCGTTTTCACCTGTGATCGTCAGTGTTGTCCACTCGCCAGCTTTGCCATTGGGCGAATCCAGATAATAGAAGTGAGGATACCCATCTGCCTGTGCATCCGTGTCGATTCCTACGCTCCCCGCCAGATCGCGCACCGCGATTTTCGCCTGTTGCAGAGCGTCGAAATCAACCTTCGCCCGTGATTCGGGGCGCTTCCGTCCGTTATAGCTGAATGGCACACACGCCTGAAGCACATCCGCGATGATGTCGCCCAGCTTGTCGATTTCCCCATCACCAAACCCGCGCTGTGTTACCCACGGTGTACCAATCCGCAAGCCCGATGCGCGCAGGGCGCTGGGATCACCCGGTATGGTATTTCGGTTCAGCACAATCCCGCATAAATCCAGAATGCGCGCGGCCATATCTCCGCTGAGGGTTGTCCCATCCGCCCCGATCACGCTCTTGCAATCCACCAGCAAAAGGTGAGTGTTCGTCCCATTGTGCGGAATCCGCAAACCACGATCAGCCAGCTTCTTTGCCAGCCGGGATGCGTTTTTCACCGTTTGCTGTTGTAGATTTTTGAACTGTTCGGTGCTTGCCAAACGTAGTGCCACAGCCAATCCCGCGATGCTGTTGATATGTGGCCCACCCTGTTCGCCGGGGAATACGGCTCGGTCAATCTTGCTGGCGATAGCCGATTTATGGGTGATGATGACTGCACCACGCGGCCCAGCCAGTGTCTTGTGTGTCGTGAACGTCACCACATCTGCGATGCCCACCGGATTCGGATACTCGCCTGCGATCACCAAACCCGCTACATGTGCGATGTCCGCCATCAAATACGCGCCCACAGCATCAGCAATCTCACGGAATTTCTGGAAGTCCGGCGCATACGGATAACTGGTATAACCCGCGATAATCATCTTGGGTTTATGTTCTTTTGCCAACGCCATGATCGCGTCGTAATCCAGCAGTTCGGTTTGCGGATCGACCCCATAGCTGACGATTTTGTAGTTTTTTCCACTCCGGTTCACTGGACTGCCATGCGTCAAATGCCCGCCGTGTAGCAAATCCAACCCCATCACGGTATCGCCCACATTTAGCAGGGCGCTGTAAACCGCGTTGTTGGCTGGCGCTCCGGAAAGTGCCTGTACATTTACAAATAACTGATCGGCGCTCACCTTTGGTGTGGCAAACAATTCCGCAGCCCGTCGCCGCGCCAGCGCCTCTACAATGTCGGCGTATTCCGTTCCTTTATAGTAGCGTTTATCCGCGTAACGGCGGTATTCCGGCAGGCGCTCATTGTAGTTCAGTATTTCCTGTTGGCTCATCGTCCGCGTTTCGTCCAGCGGATAGCCCTCGGCATACAGGTTGTGGAAGGATGACCCCAATGCTTCCCGCACCGCTTCTGGAACGGTACTTTCGGAAGCGATCAGAATTAAATAACGGGACTGCCGGGCGGTTTCGTGCCGGATGAGTTCGGCCACATCCGGGTCAATTTCGGCTAGTTCCCCGCGAAACAGAAAATCTCGTTTTGGCATGAATGTTGCCCTTCAAAAATGGTGATTTCCGGGGCGGATTGTAGCACGGGGCAGGGCAGGTTGCTATGCGGTAAATGTAAAAGACCCCGCATTATGCAGGGTCTTTTACAAAAAGTGCGTATGATCGGAGATGACTAGAGAGTGTTGACGATGTTAGAGAAAATGTTGCCGATGGCCGGGCCGAGCAGCGCCAGAATGACGATGACGACGACAGCAACCAGGACGAGGATGAGCGCGTATTCTACGAGGCCCTGGCCTTCTTCACGAGGCATGTACAGCATGGGTATACTCTCCTGAGTATCTAACGATGCTCTAAACTTAGCATATATTTGTATAATAAGTCAATCCCTCGCCTCATCAACAGGCCATAAGTACTATCCCTAAAGCAATGGTTTGTCAATTTTTAGTTAATTTTAAATTTCATCTTTTTTAATCTTTTGAAGGTTTGCTTCCCGTTTGAATAGGTTAGAAAAACTTTAGATCGAATTGGGAATTCATGAAAAATGTTACTGGTACTTCATTCCCAATTAAGCCTTTTTTGGGACTTTAGACCTACTCCGCCCCCTTGTTTTCCGAAAAACGTAAATGTATGGTAGTCAAAGGTTGACCTGCATGATGTCCGTTAGTTGTGCTCTTACGAGTACGAGTGGTCTCGAGTAGACCTGACTGGAGAAAGTATGAAGAACATGACGTTCCTCCGACAGCTTTCAATAATTCGTAGCCGCATCAGTATTCGCTCGCTGTCACTGCTGACGCTGGCGATCATGATCTTGGGCTTCGGCTTTAGCGCCGCTGCTCAGGATACCACCAATTTGCAGGGACAGAAGTGCCCAACATGGGTACACGATCTGCATACCACCACTGGCCCCGATGGCAAGGTATATGCCACTTGGCATCCGCCTGTAGATCCAACCTATGGCTGCTGGTTTGACCATGAACATGGTTCTGACCCACGTCAGTATGTTGGTTTCTCTTGGGCGGGAATGCCACCCTTCACCTACACAGGTATGCAGGTGGGTATTGCCGAACCGCATGAAGGCTTCAAGGTCTATGTCAGCAATGACGATCTGAACGGTCGCGCCTTTATGTTCATTATCCATCAGGGTAGCCGGGGTGCGAAGCGTGCCTTTACCCAGTTCCATTCAGTGGATATGTTCATGAGTGATCGTTCGGGTAACAAACTCGTTCAGATTTACACGATGGCTGATTTCGGCTACGGCAGCCCGAACTGCTCTGGTGTTGGTAATGAAACACCCGCTCAGTTTGAAGCCATCCCCAATTCAGGTTCCGGCTATCCTTTTGATGGGCATCAACCGCAGCGCCGCTTTGTGCCAACGGTTGGATGTGCCGCGACCCGTGCTTATGAAACCTGGACGCCAATTGTGAACGTCAATAATGTGTTCAAGTTCATGGCGACCTTCGATATTGATAATCCTAGCACAGTAGCTGACCCTAACGACCCGAATGTAACACATTTCATGTGCGAATATCGGAACCAGAATGAAGACTGCGCCAGCTTCTATGGCACGCGTTGGTCGGGCAATAAGCGTAATATCATTGCGCCACAGTACGATGTAACCAATCGTGGCTCGGCTGAATTCTATACCGATGCTTACGGTAAGGCTGTCGCTCAGGGTACGCCCGGTGCCATCAAGCAGTATGTTACCAATAACGGTTGGTCACAACGTCCGTGCTATTGCAATAACGATGTGTTCCGTCCGCAGAATACCTGGCTGTACAAGGGTAATGCAGATCCGCTGGGGCCGACGGCTTTGTTAGGCGGTTTCCCCTTTGGGCCGAACGCACCCAAGCAGCCACCGGGCGGCAATCCGGGTAATCCAACGCCTGCACCGACGACACCTGCACCAACAACGCCTGCGCCGACGACGCCCGCACCAACAACGCCTGCGCCGACGACACCTGCACCAACTGCGCCTTCATTGGTTGTGAACGTCAATCCAGCCACTGCTAATGTGGGCGAAACGGTGAATGTGACTATCGGTGTAGCCAATGTCACCAATCTGTATGGTTTGCAGACTCAGTGTGTGGTGGATGCTAATGTGCTAACGGGTGTAAGCCGCAGCGATGGCGACATCTTCAACACCAGCAACAGTTTCTTTGTTGACACCAACTTCCAGTCCGATGGAAAGTGGATAGTGGCTGCCGCACGGCTACAGCCGAATGCACCCTTTAGCGGTAATGGCGTGGCCTATACTCTCAGCTACAGTGTCAAGAGTGCCGGTAGCAGCAGTGTAACCTGCTCTGCACTCGCAGTGGATAGTAACGGTAATGAGCTCACGCTGGAAATTATCAACGGCAGCTTCAACGGTGGCATCGTGGTAACGACCCCGCCCCCGACCGAAGTCACGCCTTCGCTTGAACCAACAGAACCTGTAGTTACCGTAGAACCAACAGGCGATCCGGCAACACCGCCGAGCAGCACCACCATCAGCGGCGTCGTCAGCTACCAGAATCGCACCGATAATGCAGGTATCATCGTCAGTCTGCTGACGCCGGATACTACGGTGGTAGCTTCGGTGACGACAGGGGCAGACGGTACATTCAAGTTCGAAAATGTTCTGCCCGGCACATATGGCGTAACAGCCGTAGCGCCACAGCACCTTCTGATCGGTAAGCTGGTCGAAGTGACCACAACTGGTGTAATCGAAATCGGCACGCTGACTTTGCCAGCAGGCGATACCGATAACAGCGGTGTGATTGACCTTGTTGATGCGGGTCTGGTTGGTGGCAACTTCAATCTGGTAGTGCCGCCTGCGCCAACGACCGCCGACTTGAACGGCGATAGCGTGGTAGACATTCGTGACTTGGTGCTGGTCGGCAGCAACTTTGGCCTCAGTGCCCCGGTCATTCAGTAAAGTGTAGTCAGGGGTGGGGGCAACCTCACCCCTTCATCAAAATCCAAAATCGCAAGTCAGTCTTGTAAGGAACACACACGATGCAGAGCAAAAAGCATATCTTCGCTGTAATTGGGATCGTTCTGCTGGTAGCCGCCAATCTGTTTGCTGTCGGTGCACAGGATGCTGCCCCGCGTATCTGGCTGGCCTCGGATCTCACCCAGGCTGCCATCGGGCAGGAATTCAGTATCACCGTGAACGTAGACGGTGCGGAACAGATTTATGGCAGTAGTTTCAAACTGTCATATGACCCACTGGCATTTGAAGTGGTCATCACAGAAGGTAAGGCCATTGTCCCCGGTGCGTTCTTTCAAGATCAACCTGGCTTTGAACTGAAAAATGCCGCCAGCGCCCAAACCGGTGTGATCGACTATGCCCTGACGCTGATGCAGCCTGCACAGCCTGTTAGTGGTGGTGGCGTGATTGGCACAATTACTTTCCGCGCGCTTCAGGATGCTCCGGTTGTCATCACTGCCACCGAAGCTAGTCTGGTTTCGCCGGAATTTGCCGAAATCGATGGTCGTCTGGTCGCCCAGCGCATCAATCAGGTTACAGCCCAAATTGATAATACGCTGGCGCAGTCAACTACAGTTGTTGCTCAATCATCAACCAACAACGAAGAGGCCGCATCGATGTTTGTGAACCCGGAACTTGCTGGTATCACTGCCGAAAGCCCGGAATCAGCCGCTCCGGTGAACGTATCTCCTGCGCCGCGTTCCAATGATGTGGCACTGATTTTTGCGGGTGTGTTTTTCACCGCAGGTTTAGTGCTGTTGACGGTCAGCGTTGGTATGTATTCACGGATGCGCGTTCGTTTTTCGATGCTGGCTGAAGGCTAAAATAGAGTAGGTGTGCTATGCGACGTTTCCCATCTTATCTGGTAGTAGCGCTCTGCGGCTTGCTGATGTTCAGCTTTGGCGTTATGAGCATGTTCAGGGTTGATGCTCAAACCCAAAATCCTTTGGTGCCAACCGTGATGGCAATGCTGACACAGATGCCGCCAGAAGCCGTTGCGACCCAGTTGGCTCAGCAGGGGCACACCGTTCCAGCATCGGTGCAATCAACTGCTCAGGCCATGTATCAGCAAGGCATCGCGCCTGCCGAAATTATCCGTATTCTGCTGGCGAGTTATGGTGTAACCCTGCCGACTCAGCTGCCGACCACCAATCCATCGAACCCGCTGCCTGCTCAACCCACAACGGTTGCTCCGGTAGTGGTACAGCCAGTTGTCCAACCGCCTGTGAACGTTCAGGGTACACCCTCCCTGCCTGCTGGTCTGGTACCTATCCCAACTGCGCTGCCTGATCAGCCAGCGGCTACTCAGGTTGTTCCGAGTCCTGCTCCGGTTGATGTGGGCACAATTTCTGGAAGTATTCAGCTCCCAGTGATGGCTGTCAGCGACGTTATGTTGATACTCACCCGCCCGGATAGTTCGACCTTGGAACTTCCGGTTGCGGCGGATGGTTTCTTCACCTTCGCCAATATGCTCCCCGGCGCCTACATATTGGAAGCCTCGGCAGTCAATCACCTGTCCAGCCGAACGGAATTTACGCTGGAAGCCGGGCAAACGCTCGAATTGCCGAATGCCGTTTTACAGGCGGGTGATACCAACGGCGATAATGTGATTGATTTGATGGACGCCGCCTTGATCGCATCGAATTTCGATACCCCAGCGGTTGTTAAAGAGGCCGATTTGAACGGCGATGGTTGGATTGATGTGCGTGACCTGACCGTTATCGGCAAGCAGTTCGGTACGGTTGGCCCAACATCCTGGGGCTAACTGGTTCAATTGAATATACATCCGTAGCACATACTCTTTTTAGGGGAGGGTCGAAAGATTCTTCCCTGTGGTTCTGTAACCCCAAATTCCTGACCTTCATCACCCCTTCCCTGAACGTTTTTGACAACTGCTTAACCCCGTCTTAAAATCTAGCTTTACAACTTAAATGAATACTACATCGGCTGATAACCGTTTATTCTCAAAAGGAGTCCTGTTCATGAAAGAGTACGTTACGGACAAATTGAGGAACATCGCCTTGGTGGGGCATCAGGGCGCCGGTAAGACCACTTTGGTAGAAGCCCTGCTCTACAATACCGGCGCCATCAACCGAATCGGCAGGGTCGAAGAGAAGACCACCGTCTCTGATTGGGACGAAGACGAAAAAGAGCGTGGTTTGTCCCTCTCCACCTCACTCATCCCCGTTGAATTTGAAGATCACAAGATTAACGTGTTGGATGCCCCCGGAATGACTGATTTCCAGGGCGAGATTAAGAATGCCATCCGTGTTGCCGATTCGGTGATTGTGGTGGTAGATGCGGTTGCTGGTGTTGAAGTTGGTACGGAGCTGGCGTGGGAATATGCTGAAGTCTATCAGCAGCCAATTATCGTCACCATCAACAAGATTGACCGTGAAAACGCCGATTTTAACCGCACGCTGGATCACCTGAGGCAGAGCTTCCCGGACTACAAATTTATCCCGGTGATGCTGCCCATTGGAGCGGAAGCCAATTTTAAGGGTGTTATCAACCTGCTGACGATGAAAGCCTATTATGATGCAGGTAAAGATCGTTCCGAAATGCCTGACGATTTGAAAGCCGAGGCTGAGGCTGCCCGCACCGTGCTGGTCGAAGCGGCTGCCGAAGCCGATGATGCCTTCATCGAAAAATATTTTTCGGAAGGCACACTGACCAATGAAGAAATCCGCGACGGGATGCGTAAAGCTGCCCGTGACGCTTATCTTAAAACTGTGCCTGTGTTCGTAACCTCCGGTGCGAAGAATATCGGCACATTCCCCTTGATGGAAGCTCTGGTTGTGTATGTCGGCCCACCTTCACAACGCCGTGTACAGGTATTAAACGCAGCTGGCGAGAAAGAATTCCTGACCGCTCCCCAAACTGATGATGGCCCGCTGGCGGCTTACGTCTTCAAAACCACCAACGACCGCTTTGTGGGTACGCTCAACTATTTCCGTATTTTCTCCGGCTCGGTGAAAGCTGGGCAAAACTACTATAACTCGACCCGGGATGTCGATGAAAAGCTCAATACCCTTTTGGTGATGCGTGGCAAAGAGCAATTGCCTGTTACCACACTTCATGCGGGGGATATTGGTGTAATTGCCAAATTGAACAACACCAAAACCGGAGACAGTTTTAGCGCACATGCCCATCCGCTTCAGGTTATCCGTCCGGAATTTCCAGACCCGCTGTATGCCATTGCTGTGACGCCGCGCACTCAGGCGGATAGCACCAAAATGGGTACAATTCTGACCAGTTTAGCGCAGGCCGACCCAACCTTGCGTTGGCGTCAAGACCCAGATGTGAAACAGACTATCGTTGAGGGTATGGGTGAAGCGCATGTCAATCTGGCAATCAGCCGCGCGCAGCATCTTGGCGTAGGGATGGATACCGAAGTTCCCAAAGTTCCCTATAAAGAAACCATTACCCGTCAGCATTCCGATTTCCACCGCCACAAGAAACAAAGTGGTGGGGCAGGGCAGTTTGGCGAAGTCCATATGCGACTGGAGCCAAATCCGGGTGGTGGCTATGTCTTTGAAACCAAAGTCGTCGGCGGTGCGATTTCCGCCAACTTCTTCCCGTCGATTGAGAAGGGCATTAACTCCGTTCTCGGCGAAGGGGTCATCGCGGGCTATCCGGTGGTGGATGTCAAAGCCGTTGTTTTTGACGGCAAGATGCACCCGGTAGACTCGAAAGATATTGCCTTCCAGATTGCTGGACGTGAAGCCTTCAAAAAAGTTTTTGCGGATGCAGGCCCGGTGCTGCTGGAACCTGTGATGGATGTGCAGATTACCGTACCGGAAAGTATGATGGGTGATATTGTCAGCGATCTGAACACCCGGCGTGGGCGCGTTCAGGGTATGGATACCATTGGTCATAAAAGTATCGTGACGGCGCAAGTGCCGTATTCTGAAATGATGCGTTATGCTAACGATCTTCGATCCATGACGGGTGCCCGTGGAACATACACCATGAAGTTTAGCCATTACGAACCTGTGCCAGCTCATCTCGCACAGACCATCATTGCAGCCCACAAAACTGAGGTTACTGCCTGATTGCAAGTTTACAGGGTGAATCCAGACGGATTCACCCTGACCGTTTAACCTTTTCCAGATATTCATCCAACTTCATTAGTTCCTCGTCTTCCGCAGTGGGTTCTTCACTTCGGTGATGCCTCTGATTTTTGCTTTTTGGTATCATGCCACCTGCTGATGTAATCTGACGCTGCATCCATTGACCATGCAGATAGCGATCCCGTGCAGCCAAAATCAGGAATGCGACCATCCCGATTAACAGCAGCAGTGTTCCATGCCACGCGACCAGCGATCCCGGCCCGATGGCGATGTGCAATGCCCAAATCAACATGTTGAGGATGACGAAACTAAATAACGGTTTATGCAGCCCTGCGCGTTGTCGAATATCTTCATCCAGCAGACCGTGTAAACGAAACATTTCACGAGGTTCATCGTTTAAATAATGCTCATCGGTTTTAATACGGGCGCGCATCTCGGCTTCAATCGCCCGTTCCCGTGCGCCACTGAATACCCCGGAACGACGATAGACTATTGCGGCGTGAATCAGCAGCGCCAGACTCCACACACCTATAGCTGTTGATACATTGGGATCAATGAAATAAGGCGAATAGCCCAGTAACGAGAGATAGCGAGTCATCAGTACCAGTGTGGCAATCACAAATGCGATGCTGTGCCCCAGCAGCAAATTATGACTACCCAATCGGCGTTCAACTCGGCGGCGGAGTTCAAGATAATCCAGATAGGTCAGGTAATCGTTCCACATAGCCACACTCCCTAATCCTGCGTTTTGTTGGTGTATACGCAGGCAAAACAGTGTGGGTTGCATGACGTTCTCCCTGTTTTGTTATGGAACAGGGAGAAATTTTAGGCTTACAAGTATTGGAGCAGACTGTTGGGGTGTTGGTCGCGCAGGATGCGGTAGCGGCGGCAGATTGAAGAACAGAATAGGTAGCCCTAACCAGGTCTCCGGGCGGGTTTCTACTTGCACCTTGCTAAAACTGTCCCATCCATAATGTAAACGGAAAGTAGCTCCGGGTACGCTCCATGTCGCGTGAGCCACAAGCATAATGATCATTGCGATTCCACGTACAATGTTGATGGACGCCAGGCGTTCGGATTTTACGTGCGTCGCATCACTGGCGGCAGCAATGACCGATTGGGGTGTGATAGCTGTCTGCATGGAGCATCCTCGTTTTACATGTACAGGACTGAACTTGCCCCGATTCAGTGGAGGAAAAAAGAAGAGACAGGTACACTGAATTGAGGAGCAGAGAAGAATGGCAATAGATCGAAGAAGCTACACGGAAGAATTCAAACGGGAAGCAGTGAGGTTAATGGAAAGCAGCGGT
>JAIOHM010000074.1 GCA_019912965.1 Anaerolineae bacterium | reverse complement strand
TCTAAAACCCCACCCGCAATGCCTTCAAACCCCGTATCACATAAGTATCCCGATACTCCGGCGTTTCCCCCGCCAACCGCAAGTTTGGCATCCGCCAGATGAGCGTCTCAATCGCAATCTGAAGTTCCAACCGTGCCAGCGGCGCGCCGAGGCAGAAATGCACCCCGCTGCCAAACGAAATATGCGGGTTATCCTGCCGCGTAATATCCATATCGTGCGGATTCGGGAAACGCGCAGCATCCCGGTTCGCCGCCCCAAACATCAACCCGAATTCCGTCCCTTGCTTGAAAGTGTATCCCTTGTATTCCATATCTTCCAGCACCCACCGCCGGAACAACTGCAAAGGTGTATCAAACCGCATCATTTCCTCAACTGCCGTTTTGACCAATCCCGGATTTTGCGCCAACAGTCGCATCTGCTCAGGCCGTTGCAGCAGCGCCAACATCCCGTTCCCGATCACATTCACTGTCGCCTCATGCCCCGCGTTCAGCAGCAGCACACACGTCGAAATCAGCTCATCTTCGCTCAGTTGGTCGCCCGCTTCTTCCACCAAAGCCAGCGCCGTAATCAAATCATCTTGTGGTTCACGCCGCCGCCGCGCGGCCATCTCCCGTAAATAATCCGAGAATTCAATTGCTGCCTGAACCGCCTGCCTGCCCTGTTCTTCCGTATGATCGAGTTCATACATCGCCACAATATCATGTGACCACGGACGCAAACGATGCCGATCTGCCTCCGGCACACCCAACAGTTCAGCGATAACCGTCACGGGCAGCGGCACAGCGAAATCTTCCAGAATATCCATCTCTCCGCGCGCCTGCACCGTGTCCAAGAGTTTATTCGTAATATGTTGTATGCGATCTCGCAGACTTTCCACGCGGCGCGGCGTAAACACCTTATGCACCAGCGACCGTAACCGGGTATGCTCAGGCGGTTCTTTATCAAACATCGAATGTGCGCTCAATTTATGAAACGGCGCTTCCCAATCCGGGAACGATTTCACGCTGCGAGACTCGTGCGGCAGCACATGATCCATCGTCCGTCCCAAACGTCGGTCACGCAGCAGCGTACTCACATCGTCATACGAAGTCAGGAACCAGATATTCCAATCTTTCCAATACAGAATCGGGGTTTCCGCCCGCAGTACATCATAAAATGGATACGGATCGCGCTGGAATTCGCGCGAAAGTGGATCAAACTGCATAATCACCGCCTACAACACAATGAGAGGTTTTCATTTTTCCCATCAATCTCAGTAGATTTTTAACATGGTCGAGATTGAATCAACCCTAAAAGTCTTTTAGCCCCTTTAGTGGGCTTGGTTTTCGTTTAGCCAGATGGCTTTAGCCTCTGGCGGTCTTAAAGCACAAGGAACTTATTATGAGTGTACCAGCCATCGAAAATCAACTGCTGCAAACTACCCGCCAGTTCGAGCCGGATATGACCGCCTTTTGCAGTCGCTTGCTCCAAATCCCCTCCGTCAATGGCCTAAATGACGAAATCGACCTTGCCGAAGCCATAGCCCAACAAGCACGTCAGCTGGGCTTGCATGTCCAAATTACCGGGGAAAATCCCCGCCGCCCCAATATTATCATCAGCACCGCCCCCGAAGGCTCGACCGGGTTGCTGCTCATCGGTCATTTGGATACCGTCCCCCCCGGCGATACATCCCGCTGGACGCATCCACCCTTTTCCGGCGCGATTGCTGACGGCAGAATTTACGGGCGCGGCGCGATTGATACTAAAGGTGGCATGACCGCCGCCTTATACGCACTCGCGGCCCTCAAACGAATCGATGGAGCATTGGTATCCGGGCGCGCCCAGCTAATTTGTGTTCCTGATGAAGAATCCGGCGCGACGGGTGATTTGGGCATAAAATTCCTGCACGCCAACGGTCTCCTGCACGGCCTTGGCGCGATTTACGCCTACTCTGGCTATCAGATCACGCTCGGTCATCGTGGCGTATTGCGTTACCGCTTGTTTTCTCACGGCAAGTCCGTTCACACAGGTTCAACCGAATGGCAGGATGAAGCAGTCGGCGCGAACGCGGTAACCGGCATGGCACGGCTTCTGCTGGAAATTGAACGAGTAGAACTGCCGCACTCCTCCACCAAATATTTCGAGTCCTACAAAACCATTTTCACCCCCGGCACAATGATTTCCGGCGGCGTCAGCATCAATGTAGTGCCAGATTTGTGTGAGGCACTCCTCGACATTCGCCTCACACCCGAATTCAGCCGTGAACAGATTGAAGCCCGCCTGCAAGACTGCATTAACCACGCCCTGCGTCACAGCCCCAAAATACAGTTGTCCTATGAACTGCTCAACCACACCCCTGCTGCCATCTGCGACGAAAACGCTGCCATCGTCACCACGCTGGAAAGTGTCGTGCAGCAGATCAAAGGCTTCCAGCCGCCGCGTGTGGTAGCTGGCCCGGCCAACGAAGGTTATTTGCTCATCGAACGCGGCATTCCCACCATCTGTGGCTTCGGCCCAACAGGTGAAAATGCCCATGCTGCCGATGAATACGTCGAAATCCAAAGCCTGTCGGATACCGCCGCCATCTTCGCCCTCACCGCCCACCGCCTGTCAGATCACGTAAAGTAGAGGCGTACCCGTGTGTACGCCGTATTTTTAAAATATGCGCTCGCCCCATTTTCAAATCGTTTTACAATTGACACATACGAACTCTTGTGCTATCCTATCCTGTAGGGGCGGAACATGTTCCGCCCATCGCACATTCCCAAACGTGCGAAATTTGCACAAAAATCTGTCTCGCATTTCTCGCAATTGCCGCATTTGCCGCACATTATCAACCTATACGTGTCCGACAAACCCATCCCGACGACGACACCAACGGCACCCCCACTTGCGCGCAAACCCATTTTTGCAATCGCAATCGCCGCAAAGCTTCTGGATTGACTCAAGGCTGATGGCTAAAGGCTAAAGGCTTCTTGGCGGCCAAACCCTTTTTCGCCACGCCGCCATCGCCGCCGCCGCCGCCAATCTCGTAATACCACGTAATCTTTCTCAGTACTCGGAACACGGAACTAACAACGCACCACCTAATGCCCAAAGATTCGCAAGATTCACAAAATCCATCTGCGAATCTGACGAATTTGAAGAATCTTGCGAAATTTGCGAATCGTCCCCGTATTTTTCTGAAAACTGACAACCGATAACTGACAACTAAAAACTACTTCTTCGCCCGTTCCAACAACCGTTCAAAATAAGTCGCATCATGTCCCGGCAGTTCCGGTGTTACTTTGGAGGCTTCCGTCAAGAAGTGCAAAATATCCCGCCCCATCTCCTGACCACGCCGCGTATGCATATCCAGCGCATAATCTGGGATTTGCGGGAGTTGTCCATCCTCCTCAATCGCCTGCCGCAGCCAATTCAAAAGATGATCGCTGCCCCGTTCTTTTTGGCTCTGCGAAAGCACCCGCACCACATGAATCGCATACAGATAGCGATCACCGCGTGGTCGAGCGATACGAAAATGCATCTGGTACAGCGTCTCCACCAGCACAGGCGCATGAATATTCCCATACCCCACATCTTCTACGGAGATAACTTGCAAACGTCCCCAAAGATACTCTTCCAGTTCTGGGCTGGTAATCAGCATTTCATAAGCCAGCATCGCCGCATTTTCAGTATTCCCGCGCCGGATTTCCTTTTGCAGTGCGGAAATTACCTCATCCGCTGGCAAATCATGCGCCGTGCGAACCCGCGTCCAGGGATCAGCCGTATGGTTTGGAACGGACATAATTTAATCTCCTTGCCCCGCGATAATGCCTTGCCGCAGGTTGGAAAGTTCCCGCCCAAACTGCGCCGCGAAATTTCGCCGTTTTAGCAGTTCCGCCGCCCGGATGCGAACCGCTACCAACACCAGCGCCGCCAGCGTTGCAATCTGTGGAATAGCCAATAGCAAATCCGGTGGGAGCGTAATTTCCGGTCGGCTCTGCAAATAGAAAGACAACGCTTCCGAAAGGCCAAAAAACAGCGCCGTGAAGAATGCCGCCACAGGCTGTTCAAACGCAAACAGCGAAACCGTAATCGCAATCCATCCGCGTCCAGCCGTCATATTTTCCACAAACTGGCTCAACACCCCGATTGACAGGAATGCCCCTGCCAATCCCGCCAGCATCCCGCTGAGAGTCAGCGCGAATATCTGCACAACAGTTACGTTGATCCCCACAGTCTCAGCAGCATCCCGGTTCTCACCCACCGCCCGAATGTGCCGTCCGAAGCGTGTTCGAAACAGCACCAACCAGATGATGAAAACCAAACCCCAACCCATATACACCACCAGATTGTAACCACTCAGCCGTTCCGCCAGCAGCGGAATCCCGCTGATAATCGGCAAATCAATCGTCGGCAGGCTGTTAATGCTGGGGTCAGCCAAAGTGCCAAAAACCCCAAACGACACCCGCATAAAAAACACGGTCGCGTTAGCCACGAACAGGTTCACTGCCAGCGCCAGAATAATCAGGTTGATCTTGATTCGCAGATACAGAACAGCGAAAACAAACCCCATCACCCCACCAGCCACCACCGCCGCCAGCATCCCCACAATCGGATTAAGTCCCGTTTTATAAAGCACAGCTACGGCGATGAACGCTCCCAGCAGCATTTTGCCGTCAATCGCCAGATTAAGTACCCCGGCGCGGCTGGCAATCAGCGCCGCCAGCGCGCCCAGCACATACGGGGTAGCCAATCGGATGCTGCTCTGCACCAGAATGACAGGCATCCCAAAGAACAACAGCAAACCCACCATCACACCACCCACAATCAGGACAATGCGTAGCTGGCGACTATAGGAATTGAAGAGGGTTATCATCAAGACTTTGGCCTTCTCAATGGGTAATCAAATCCGATCTTTGCTCCCCTCTCCCAAGTGGAGAGGGGCTGGGGGTGAGGGTTGCTCATGTCGCAACACCGTCGCTTTGGGTTTCCGTCGAGATTACGCGCTTGGGTGGACGTAAACGGGCTTGTATCCGTGCCATATTGCGCCGCAGGAAATCTTCCATCGAACTAAACAGGATGATGAACGAAATGATGATTCCGCCTAGCTGGCGTGGGATATTGCCGAACTGCAAGTTGACCGCCCCCTGCTCTAAACCAGCGAAGAACATCGCAACCAGCAGGATTCCGAAGATCGACTCCCGCGCCAGAATAGCCACCAGCACCCCGTCAAAACCCAGACCGCTGGCCGCAAATCCATCCACTACGCGCCGTTCCACACCCAGAATTTGTATCGCCCCGGCCAATCCACTGAGCGATCCGCTGATGAGCATCGCCCGCATAGCCGCCCGTTCGCTGGGGATACCGCCAAACCGGGCGAACAACCGCGACCCGCGCGCCATCCGCTGCTCATATCCCGCCGTCGAGCGCCACAAATACATCCCGATTGCAAATGCCGCGAAAATTGCCAGCACAATCCCGATACCCGTTCGTGAGCCAGAGAACCATTCCACATCTGGGAAAAGTCCTCGATTAAACGGAATCAACCACGCCGTATCATCAATCCGGCGTGTGCGGGCAATATTGTTGAAATCCGAACGCAGGGGGAAATTAATCAGGTATCCCACAAGCTGCACCGCGATAGCGTTCAAAATAATCGTGCTGATGAGTTCGTTGACGTTCAGCTTCACTTTCAAATACCCGGCAATCCACGAATAGAACGCACCCACCATCATCGCCGCCGCGATGCATATCAGCGGCACGAATAGATGCATCACCGTAAGCAAACCCTGTGGAGCAGTTTCTGGGTCAGTCACCCCGGCCAGCGCATAAATCTGGTCGGGTATCCAGTACCCCAGAAATACCGATACCACCGCCCCCAGCACAAGCTGACCATCCATCCCGATGCTGAACATACCCGCTTGGAACGCCACCGTTGCCGAAAGTGCCGTCAAAATAAGAATTGTGCCGCGTTCCAGCACAATCGAAAGCGGATGCCCATCCTTACCAAATAATGGGCTAAAGACCGTCTGTGATGTACCAGCATCTTCGTCTTCAGCATTCAGGAAGAACAAATCGCCAAATGTCTCGCAGCCGCGCGGCCCAAAGCCTTCGCAGAACAACCGTTGATAAGTCTGGATCGGATCAACTTGAGCAAAGCCCACAAAAATGCTGCTGACCACCAGACCCAGAAATACCGCGATAAGCGGAATAGTCGCGTTTTCAAATACTTGTCGCAGCCGTTTCATAATTGCTCCTGCGCTGAATGTTCGGCTTCAAGGCTGCTGCCCGCCATCAAAAGGCCAACATCCTGTTCATTCGCTTCTTCACGGCTGAGAACGCCCATAATCCGCCCCTCAAACATCACCGCAATACGGTCGCTCAAGGCGAAAATTTCATCCAGTTCCACCGAAACCAGAAGCACCGCTGCCCCGGCATCCCGTTCCTGAATCAGTGTCTTATGCACAAATTCGATGCTGCCCACATCCAGACCGCGCGTTGGCTGGTTAGCGATGATAAACTTCGGATTGCCATCCAGTTCGCGCCCCAGCACCACTTTTTGCAGATTCCCGCCGGAAAGGGTGCGGATGCCCTCGCCTACTCGTGCCGATCTCACCTGAAAGGCATCCACAATTTGCTGTGCCAGTTTGCGTGTAGGCTTCTGCTGGAGCATTCCGCGTTCCGAATAAGGTGATTTGTGATACCGTGTCACCACGACGTTTTCATCGAGGTTAGTATTCAGGTTCAGCCCCATAATCATCCGGTCTTCGGGGATATGCGCCATGCCCCCTTCGCGGCGTTCGCGCACCTTCGCGTGGGTAATGTCCTTGTCCAGTAGCGATACATGTCCACCATCAATCGGGCGCAAACCTGCAATCGCTTCAATCAACTCGGTCTGACCATTCCCACTAACGCCTGCAATGCCGAGGATTTCCCCGGCGCGCACGTCCAGGCTCACCCCGAATACCGCTGGCATCCCGCCGCTGCCTGCCACCAGCAGATTTTCAGCCTTGAACACCACATCGCCCGGTGTCGCGGGTTTCTTTTCGACCTGCAAAATGACCTCGCGCCCAACCATCATGCGTGCCATATCGCGGATCGAAACTTCGGACACATTATGAGTGCCGATCATCTTACCGCGCCGCATCACGCTCACCCGGTCAGCCACATCCTTAACTTCCAGCAGCTTATGGGTAATCAGAATGATGGTACGTCCGCTTTCCGCCAGCTTGCGAATCACGATGTACAGTTCGCGCACTTCTTGAGGGGTCAATACCGCCGTCGGCTCATCCAAAATCAGGATTTGGGCGTTCCGCTGCAATGTTTTGAGGATTTCAACCCGCTGCTGCATCCCGACCGAAACATCCGCCACCCGTGCATTCGGGTTTACTGGCAGTCCAAACGACTCCGATAATTTGCGGACATTCTCAGCCTCGCTCACTCCATTAATAAAACCGAGCTGGTTGGGTTCAATCCCCAGCATGATATTTTGGGCAATCGTGAACGAGGGGACGAGTTTGAAATGTTGGTGAACCATCCCCACGCCCAACCGGATGGCGTCATTGGGATGATGGATTCGGATGGGTTTCTCATGAAGCAGAATTTGTCCCTCATCCGGCGGCACTAATCCGTAAAGAATACTCATCAGTGTTGTTTTGCCCGCGCCGTTTTCACCAACCAGAGCATGGACTTCGCCCTTGCTCACTGTCAGCGTCACATCATCACAGGCCAATACACTGGTCGATTCAAAATACTTACGGATACCCCGCATCTCAACCGCTTGGGGCATAATGGACTCCAGCAGGTAAATTCATAAAAAGCAGTAAGAACCTGTTTGGAAATTAGATATTTTCCCGTGTGTAGGGGACGGCATATGGGTCGTCCCCAAATAGAAAAGTGAATATTCAAACAGGTTCTAATGAGAGATAGAAAAAAGGGGCAGTTGCCCGCCCCTCTACAGAACTGATAGTTATTGACCAGCGTCAAGCGCGTTGGTGACAACGATTTCGCCGCTCAGAATCTTGGCGCGTGCCTCGTCAATCGCCATCCGAACTGCTGGCAGTTTTTCAACCAGATCGGCTGGCCCGTTCTGGTCAAACGTGCGTGAGCAAACGCCCACATCCCAGCTTAGACCAGCGAAACCTTCCGCCAGACCAACATTGGTTGTGCCGGGAACATAAGTGTCTTCGACGATGCGCTGCACGAAGGTGAACACTGCGTTATCCACCCGCTTCATTGCCGAAAGAATCACCGTACCGGGATACAAATCATCTTGATTACTATCAACGCCGATAGCAAAGTTGCCTGTATCTTTGGCCGCTTCCAGCACACCTTCACCGCTGCGTCCCGCCACTTGATACAGAATGTCAACCCCTTCAGCAAACAGACCCAGTGCCAGTTCTTTCGCCCGTACCGGATCAGAGAATGGATTCGACCCGCCCACATACGAACGGAACACTTCGCAGTCAGCGCAAACCGACTTCACACCCTCTTCAAAGCCGACGATGAACAGGTTAATGCCGGGGAAATCACCGCCGCCCACTGCACCAACTTTCTTGGTACGCGAAAGCATACCAGCAGCGATGCCCGCCAGATAACTGTTTTCATGGGTATAAATGTTGAACAGCGCCAGATTGTCATATTCCGGCGGCGCGGGGAAGAACGTTTCCTGTGCAGCGAATTTCTGGTTGGGGAATTCATCAACGATTTCTTCAACTGTGCTGGCATCCACTGCAATCGTAATCACCAGATCAGGATCATCCTGAATAGCACGACGCATTGCAGCGTCATGTTCCTGAACCCCGGCGGTTTCAATGATCGTGCCCGTCACGCCCAATTCAGCAATTGCCCGTTCCGCGCCTGCCGCAGCCGAGTCGATGAACGAACGGTCGCCGCGTGCATTCGGCAGCACAATTTGGAAGCTGATATCGCTGTTATCTGGCACTTCGACTACTTCCGCCGTTGCTTCTACACTAGCTAAACACTGATCGACATATTCCGCTTCTTGGGCGACGGCTGGAACCGCCACAACCATCAGCAGGGCTAACAGTACAAATAGGATACGAGTTGGTTTTAACATGGCATACTCCTGAGTGAAGAAAACACCGTAGGGAATTAGAACATCTTTCGCGGCACGAGTCATTAGTTACGACATATTAAAGTCTATCGCTTTTTTTGGCATCTTGCTACATCACCATATCCATGCAAACCGGGTAACTTGGCGGTTCTAAACGGACTGGCTATCATTGCCAGAAAGCTATTCATCGAAGAAGGTTATATGCCCACCCGCATCATTCTGGACACGGACATTGGCACCGATGTAGACGATTGTTTGGCGCTGGCGCTGATTTTAGGTTCACCCGAATTGGCCTTAGAAGGTATCACCTGCGTCTATGGAAACGTCCTGCTCCGGGCGCGTATAGCGTTGAAACTACTTGCCCTGCGTGGACTGCATCATATTCCCGTTTTCGGGGGCGCGGAACAACCCTTGACGCGCCGTGACGGAATTTATTGGGAAGGTCACGAAGGACAAGGTCTGCTCGAACCCGCCGAGGAAAACCTGATGCCACAATCTGAATCGGCGGTTGATTTCATCATCCGCACAGTGATGAACAATCCCGGCCAGATTCACCTGATTTGCATCGGCCCATTGACCAATGCAGCCCTCGCCTTTCTAAAAGAACCGCACCTCGCTCAAAACTTGGCACACCTCACCCTCATGGGTGGCGTCGTGCGCGGCATGAACCGCCTGGATCTGCCCTATTGCGAACACAACATCGTCTGTGACCCGGATTCCGCCCACATCGTATTTACATCAGGCGCGCCCATCACGGTTGTCCCGCTGGACATCACTACCCTCGTAAAAATCGATAAAGCCGGATTGGAACGCATACGCAAAGCTGGAATGCCCTTTCATGCTGCCGTTGCCGATCAGATTGCCCGTTATCCCCGCTTCGCCGCACAGGGACAAACCAGCCTGCACGACCCTTTAGCCGTTGGCGTCGTGATTGACCCCACGCTCGTCCAATTGCAACCTGTCCATATTGATGTAGAAACCGCAGGCCGCCACAGCGCTGGAGCAACATGGGTTCGGACATTGCACCCCGGCGAACTCGCTAATATTCAGATTGCAACCGCTGTTGATTCCACCCGCTTTGAAAACTTCTTTATTGAACGAGTTGAGCAATAACTGATGTCCACAATGCTGTTGCACGATGCACTTGTCATCTGTCTTGGGCAGCAAGATCGCATCTTTGACCGGGGTTATGTGCTGATCGAAAATGACCGCATCGCCGCTGTAGGTGACATGGCCGATTTACCCACCAACCACGTTTACGATCAGCAACTCGACTGCACAGGCAAATTAGTCATGCCCGGTTTAGTCAATGCCCATACCCATACTCCGATGACTCTCTTTCGCGGGCAGGCCGAAGGCGTTTCCCTCCTCACCCTTGATGGCTGGTACAACACCATCCGCACCCTAGAACTTGTTATGACTGCCGACATGGTGCCCGCCTCGGTCGAGGTCGCCTGTGCCGAAATGATTCGCACCGGAACAACCACCTTTGCCGATCAATATTTTTTCATGGACGAGATCATCCCGGTCGTCGCGCGCAGCGGCTTACGGGCAGCGCTGGCTTACGGCGTCGTCGAATTGGGCGACCCCGTTGCCCGCCAACGCGAACTCGCGCAGCTTGACGCATTTTTGGAAACTGTCGGCAGTCTTCCCGGCGGGCGTCTTAAAGGCTGGGTTGGCCCACATGCCTTTTTTGTCGATAACGCCCCCGAAACCATGCTGATCGAACGCACCCTATCCGAAAAATACGATACGGGACTGCACATCCACATCTCAACTACAGGCGAAGAGGACGCCTACTGTCAGCAGCATTTCGGTATGACCGCCGTTGCCAAAATGAACGAAATGCACATGCTCGAACGCCCCATCCTCGCCGCCCATGCCATATCAATTCCAGAGCAGGATTGGTCAACTTTAGCCGCCAACCCCTTCAGCACCGTCATCTGCGCCAGTGCCTGTATGCGCGCTGGAGCAGAAGCTGCGCCCGTTGTGGGGATGCGTGCTGCTGGCATCAACATCGCCATCGGCACAGATAATGTCTGCAACAACAACGACTACGATCTGTTTTTAGAAATGCGAACTCTCGCTAAACTTGCCAGCTTCCGCGAAAAACGTCCCGGCGCGCTCCCTGCCCGTGAAGTGCTGGACATAGCCACCGCTGGCGGAGCGAAAGCGCTCGGCCTCGCTGACCAAATTGGCGATCTGACACCCGGTAAAAAAGCGGATTTGATTGTTTTAGATCGAGGGGGTATAGGCTGGACACCCTATCATGACCCGTTCACCACACTGGTCTACAGCGTCAACGGCCTTCAGGTATCCGATGTTTTGGTGGATGGTAACTGGTTGCTGCGTGACCAAAGATGGACAACCCTGGATTATGCCGGAGCAGTTCGTCGCCAGAACAACGACCTCCACCGCTTGCTCGAACGCCGAAAACAAACACATTAACGCTGTTGTGCTTCTTGTACCCATGCAAAATAGGCTTCAATCCGTTCCATAATTTCAGATGCAGATTCCTCTCCATAACGCCCATTGAGCCACACCACCGGATCAGCGTTGCGTTTCTGGTTATTGCAACCGCTTTGCCCATGACACAATGGAACCATATTGCCAATCGTTGTGCCGGGATTATCTGCTCGCTGATCCGTCAGCGGAATCCAATGGTCAGCAGCAATAATCAGCCCTTCCCCTGCTGGTCGTCCACAAACGGCGCAGCATTTTCCCCAATAATCCATCATTCGCTCAAAATCAGCTTTCGTAAAATCCGCTGGCAGCCCGCGTTTCCTAGCCTCGCGTTGTAAACTCTTTGATCGCTGTTTCATCCTCCCATGTGGGGTTTGACGCTGTTCACGTCGTCTCGCTTTAGCTTCTGGGCTTTGTTCAAGTTCCCGATGCCTCACCCTCGCTTCTGGCGTAAGTTTTCGCGCTCGATCTTTAGCCATCTGCTCTGGCCGCTGTCGCAACTCACGTTGTTTTGCCTTGTATTCTGGGGTTTGCGCCATCTCATTGTGTCGATCCCTTGTACCCGGTTTGTAATTGTATTCGTTCATGTAAGCAATGCGCTTTTCCCGAACTTCAGGTCGTTTTATGTATTTGTCCTCGTAAGCCTTAAAACACGCTTTGCACTGATGCGATAAACCATCTTTGTTATTTTTGTTCCGCCGAAAGTATTCCGGCGTCGCAGGCTTTTCTTCCTTACATTTGCTGCACCGTTTCAAGTCCGCCATATCAGCCTCATCACGCCGTGCTTATCGCATAAACTCAATATAACCAGATTGGTAAGACCTTGCAAAATACTTTTGGTTATTCTCTGTAAGCATTTTGTTACATCCCCCGGTTTGGTTGCCAAACCTTGCCTGTCGATGTAATATTCCTTCACACGCATCACTACGAGGAGCTAAACTTATGTACCGAAAAGCATCTGTTGTTTTAATCTGTTTGTCGCTCACGCTTCTCCTGACTGCCCTCGCTTTACCCCTCGCCGCTCAAGATGCCAATGTTGATGTTTATGGTCGTCCCCTGCCAGAAGACGCTGCTCCCTACGAACAGCAGGTCTGGACTCAATTATGCGATTCTACCCGCACGGAAACCTCGCTCTCCTCTCCTGTAACCGTTTATCAACGTATCTGCGGAGACGCTCATATGTTCGATAAATTCGGTGACGCGCTGGTTGATTTGGATGAAAACCTCAACCTGATTCCCGGCGCAGCCGAACGTTGGGAAGCCTCGGAAGATGGCTTGTCATGGACGTTCCACCTCCGCCCCGGTCAGGTATGGTCAGACGGCACACCCTTGACCGCCAATGATTACGTCGCCACCTACCGCTACATGGCCGATCCAGAACATGCCTATGATTTTGTGTGGATGTGGCAAAACATAGTCAAAAACTGGTCAGAAGTTGTAGCAGGTGAATTACCACCGGAAGAAATCGGTATGGTCGCGCAGGATGACCTGACGCTGGTCGTCACCACCGATGGCCCACGTCCCTACCTCCCCGGCACGCTCTACTTCTGGCCGCCGCTGCAAGCCAAAGCATTGGCTGAACACGGCCCGGATTATGTGCTCGACCCGGCACTGAGCGTCTCGTCCGGCCCCTTCATTTTGACGGAATTCGTCGCTGGCAGCCGCGTAATTGCACAGGCCAACCCGACTTATAATGGCTACCGCAAACCCTATCTGCGCGAACTGCGCGGGATTTATGGCGACCAGTTGAACGGCAGCTTCCTCGCTTTCCAGAATTACGAAGTTGATCGCGTCAACTACGTCCACATCAGCCCGGCGGACTTCGAAGTCGTAAAAGAAGAACAAGTACTGCGGGAAAATTATCGCCCCAACTTTGGCGACTTCCGCACCGACTATTTATTCTTCGATACCTACACCCCACCGTTCGACAACCTGCAAGTACGGCAGGCATTCGCCAAAGCCCTCGACCGCGATTCGATTGTCGCCAACATTATCGGCGCACAGTTCGGCATCCCGGCCTATTCATTCCTTGCTCCCGGTTTCCCGGCCTCGGATGTAAATGGGGATCTGCACCCACTTCAGGCTTACGACTGCCCTGCTGCTCAGGCGTTAATGGCCGAAGCAGGTTATCCAGGCGGTGAAGGTTTCCCGGCGGTTGAACTGAAACTGCGCGGCGAAAGTGAATCGCGTGCCAACTGGTTCATCACCTCGGCAGCCTCAATTAGCGACTGCTTGAATGTTGATATTACCGTCAACAACATGGAATTCTCCGCCTTTATGGAAGGCCTGCTGGCTCGCCCGACCACTGTCCAGTTCGGTGCGGTTTCTTACGGCATGGACTACCTCGACCCATCCAACATGCTCGGCGTATGGGTTTCTACGGGTCGTCACTCATGGCGCAACCCGGAATTTGATCGTCTGGTTCAGGAAGCCAATGTCCTCGTGGGCGATCCTGAAACTCGTGACCAGATGTACAAGGATGCCGAACGTCTCTTGGTCGAAGATGCCGGTGGTGTCTTCTTGGTTCACCGCATTCAGGGCGATCTGTTCCAACCGTTCATTGCAGGCGATTGCTTCCGGCCAGATAATCAGGGTATCGGAGCACTCCATTGGGGCAATGACTGGTGCTGGGGTTCGTTCTACATCACCCAGAACGTTGCCGACTTCCCAACTTACCGCAGCCAATAATAAAACATGACGGATGCTGCACAGGGCTTGTACCTGTGCAGCCTCTCTTCTTGGAGCTTCTATGACGGGATACATCATCCGACGTATCGTTGCATTATTTTTTGTGATGGTCGCGGTTTCCGTGATCGTCTTTTTCCTCATGAACGCTGTCCCCGGTGGGCCTTTTTCGCTTGGCGAACGCGGCTACTCCCCGGAAGCGTTGGCAAATCTTGAACGTAAATACGGTTTGGATAAGCCAGTCGCAGAACGCTATGTAAACTTCTTTACCAGCGCCCTCCGTTTAGACTTCGGCAACTCATTTGCCGTCGCAGGCAACCCGCCTGTCACCGAAGTAATCCTGAGAACATGGCCGATCACCCTACAAGTCGGTTTATACACCATTATTTTGTCGTTCGGCTTAGGCTTGCTGATGGGGATTATTGCCGCCTACAATCGCAACAGTTGGATCGACAATCTGGTAACCTTTACAGCCACATTGGGCATAACCCTGCCCAACTTCATCATTGCGACCTTCCTGCTGCTCATCTTCGGCTACCAGAACGGATGGGGCGAACCGCGTAATTGGATAATCCCCCCACTCTGGCAGGGTGGCCCGGCTATCCTGTCGTCGGACTATTTTCTCCCCGTAATTACCTATGCTCTCGCGCCGCTGGCACTGGTCGCCCGTTATACCCGTGCCAGTGTGACCGAAGCCCTCGGAGCAGATTATGTGCGAACCGCCCGCTCCAAAGGACTTTCCGAGCAGTGGATTATGTTCCGCCATGTGCTGCGGAACGCCATGATCCCCATGATTACCGTGCTGCTCCCACAAATTCCCAACCTGCTCACCGGATCACTGTTCATCGAAGTGGTTTTTGGCATTCCCGGTTTGGGTAAATTTTTCGTTACCAGCATTTTCAACCGCGATTACCCCATGATTATGGCACTGGTAGTTCTGGTGGCTTTTTTCTGGGGACTGACCTATTTGATTACCGACATTCTCTATACGGTGATTGACCCGCGCGTCCGCGTTGCCGGACGAGGAAGCGCCTGACGTGGTAAACGCTGTCAATAACCCCCTCCGTCAACCTATCGAACAGCGTTCCCCTTGGGTAGATGCCGTTCGCCGCTTCAGACGCAACCGTCTGGCAATGTTCGGGCTGGTGATACTCCTGTTTCTTGCCTTTCTAGCCATCGGCGCGGATATTATTCGTCCCTATCCCTACGACAGGGTTTTCTTGGATAAACGCGCCAATACCCTCCCATTTGTAGACCCTGCCCATACTCTCGGCCTTGATAGTTCCAGCCGCGATTATCTATCACGCCTTATCTACGGCGCGCGCACATCCATGTTGGTCGGGCTGACTGTACCGCTGATCTCATTTGCTATTGGTGTTCCGCTGGGGGCAATTTCCGGTTACATGGGTGGCAAAGTTGACTTTTTCATCCAGCGCATTGTGGATGTAGCCACCGCCATCCCGCCCCTGTTGTTCGCCTTGTTTTTGTTAAGCGTATTAGGCAGCGGCGTCGGCAATGTTATCTTTGTGCTTTCCATTACAGGCTGGATTGAATCCACACGGCTCACGCGCGCCCAATTCTTGGCCTACCGCGAAAAAGAATTTGTCACCTCGGCGCGGGCGCTGGGTGCTGGGTCATTTCGTATTATTGTGACGCACATTTTGCCCAATGCCGTCTCCCCCCTGCTGGTATCTTTCACCTTTGCCGTACCTTTAGCCATCTTTGCCGAAGCAGGTTTGAGTTTCCTCGGCATTGGCATCACCGAACCAACTGCCAGTTGGGGCAAAATGGTAGGTTCAGGCATTGGCAACACCATTCGCGTATACTATCATCTGGCGCTGTTTCCAACCCTGATGGTAGCCTTAACCATGCTGGGTTTTTCCTTCGTGGGTGACGGCTTGCAAGAAGCCCTCGACCCGAATCGCTCGACATAAACAGGTTTTATGTATGATGAAAAAATCCCTTCTCTTAACCATTTGCCTGATCGTCGCTCTCATTGCCGCCTGTGGCACTGCATCACAGTCATCTGGAACAGCTTTTCCGACCTTCACCCCCATCCCTACTTTTGAATTTATCCCGCCAACCGATGTGCCAGAAGTCGCCACCGCCGCCTTTTTAATCGCCGCCAATGGGCAAATACTCGACCCCATAGCGGTTGAACGCGGGCAGGAACGCTATCAAACGTTGGAATGCGATGCTTGTCATGGCGAAGCGGGAGAAGGCAGCGACAAAGGTTCATCGCTAATCACCTCAACCATCAATGAAATAGATTTCATTAGTTACATGCGTTCAGGTGGAACAGTTGGTTTGGATCACCAGTTCTCAACCAACCGTTTGAGCGATAGCGGTGGCAAGAATCTCTATCAATATCTGCTGTTGCTGCGTCAACTGCCATGAAAGCATCTGCAAAACCCAATGATCGCCGTCTGTTTTTCGCCAGTGTGATTTTTTTCGTAGGAACCTGTGTGCTGGTTGCGCTCTCAGTCATCAGCCGCAATAACCCTGTGCAGCCAACACCTGCGCCCATCATGACTGCCGACCCACAGATCATCGCTAATTTAACGGCGCTGCCCAATGAGATGATTTTGACCGGGGATGTAGCCGCGCAGATCACGCAGCTCAAAGAATCAGTGGACGCCTGCCCTGATTAT
The DNA here is from genome assembly GCA_019912965.1 of Anaerolineae bacterium. Taxonomy (GTDB): domain Bacteria; phylum Chloroflexota; class Anaerolineae; order Aggregatilineales; family Phototrophicaceae; genus CFX2. Next base: position 15,912 of record JAIOHM010000074.1, on the reverse strand, counting down.
TCGCAAGAGCGCCGCGACCAGATGCAGCAGCACATCACATGGTTGCTCGACTCTTCCCAAATCCCGATGGATATCCGCATTGCACTAGGGTCAAATCCCACCGGACGACTCGTATTTGGCATGGCGACTTACACATCAATCGAATGGCGCTTGCAGGATCGCTCATCGGACTCGTGCTTGCTCCCCATCGGACGCGCACTCAACAAGCTGCTGACCGCCACAGGCGAAACACCTCTCCCCGAATTCGAGGACTCAGGCGCATAAGACGATTTGCTAACCTTCCGCCAATCGTCTTAACAGTTTTCCTCCCTCAAAATCGTTAGCAACTTCGTCCCGAAAGAGTGACCATTTGGTCACCCTTTTCCCTTCAAAACCTGCTACACTGTTTTTATGAATGAACAACCTGTTCCCATATTTGCGGGCAAACACCATCTCGCTTTTTCTGGAAACTGGCAACTACACAGCAAGTATTGCAGCAGCAGGCACATCCCCGAATCGCCGCAATACCTCTGTCCGATAAAATCCACTATCCACACGGCGTTTCAAAAAACACCCCATCCCGTCCAACAACCCGCCGTCTATCCCAATATTTTCTGGAAACTGGCAACTCGCAACTGGTAGCTATTCACCGACATTGACGACATCTCACCTCACCCAATTGTCATTTGCGACAAAATCAGTCCGCCACAATCGCAATCGCCGCAGACCATCCCTTATGGGTTTAACTGAAAACTGTGAACTGATAACCGACAACTACCGTGGCGGCGAAACCCTTTTTCGCCAATGACATCGCCGCCGCCACCGCCGCCACTTCCGTCTCAAAGATTCACAAATTGCACAAAATTCCTGTGCAGAATTTGAAGAAATTGCAGAAATTTGTGCAAATTACCAACCCATAACACGCACCACCTTTTGCACCCAAATCCGTCTGAACCAATAACGAAGAACTGAAAACCGATAACTGACAACTATTCCGCGCCGCCGCCAATCCCGTAATACACCGTAATATTTCTCGATACTTTGTACTCGGAACTCCTCATCCTTTTCTGGAAACTGGCAACTCGCAACTGGTAACGATGCTCTCACTCATCACTCGGAACTCCTCATTCATCACTTCCCCCTTTACGCGGCATCGGACGTTCACTGATGTCTTCCAATAATCCCCCATGCCCCATCGCCACCAGATCAGCCCGTGTCAGCCGTTCGCCCGCCAGCAAGCGCGGCAGAATCATATCAATCACGTTCGTCTGTAAGGATTTCACACATCCCGGCAACCCCACAATCGGAGTCGCTCCCACGTAACCCAGCACCAGCAAACTGCCCGGATCAACCGGAACACCAAAATGCGCCAGCGTACCACCCGCTGCCCGAATACCCGCCGGAATCACATCTTCCCGGTCAATCGTCGCGGAGATACTGGCAAGCAGAATCAAATCGCTGCTTTGTTTTTGAATAGCTTCAGCAATACACTCTGATGTATGCGGCACATAATCAATCGCGTCCAATGTGCTGCCCAACCGAGTCAGCCGGATGCGCACCGGCTCACTGAAATCCGTCAGCAAACTTTCCCGTTCGCTCTCTGGCCCGGAGACAATCAATGATGCCTGACGCGCTTGTAACGCCCGCACCGCAATCACCGGGGAAGCCTCCCGCGCCATCGCTTCCACATCTTCAACCCGCGCCAGCGGCACAGCAAACGGGATAATTTTCACCAGCGCCAATAACTGTCCCGGTTGCACCAATGTATGTTCATGGAGCGTAGCAATCGTGATGCCTTCGTCAATATTGTTCAGCCGTTCCAACGCCGGAACATTGATACGGACTGGCCCAGCAGTCGTCGCCGTCAGGTTCGCCCGCCCAACACCCGGCGCAGTTACCCGCACATGATCCCCAGCCAATGCCTCACCCACCCGGCGCGCCGCCTCATTTTCCGGCAGATCGTTTACATCCAGCGCCGCGACCACCACCGACGCAATATCATTCACGCGCAGCCTATCAACATCCGCGTCCGTCAGCCAATGCCCTTTGTTGAATAATTTTTTGCCGTCCTGCCCGATTAGCTTATGCGCCAGCACCTTACCAACCGCATCATGAATGGGAACACTGCCGAATTTCATGCCAGCACCCCGTTGCGGACAGCCACAATCTCCGCCATGATGCACAACGCAATTTCTTCCGGTGTCTGCGCGCCAATTTCTAATCCAATCGGTGTCCGAATCCGCTTCAGGAGTTCGGGGTCAACCCCCGCAGCGATCAGCCGTTCAATCCGTTTTTCGTGTGTCCGCTTGCTGCTCAAAATCCCGATGTAGGGGACTTTACTCGGCAGTGCCACTTGTAGCGCCGGATCATCAATCTTGGGATCGTGCGTCAAAATAGCAATATAAGTATCCGCGTTCAGCCCAATTTCCGGCAGCACCTTATCGGGATAACGATGGGAAATCAGTTCAACATCCGGGAAGCGTTCTGCTGTAGCAAATGCCTTCCGGGGATCAATCAACACCACCCGGAACCCCAACACATGGGCAATATTTTTGAGCGCCACGGAAGCATGTGCCCCACCCACCATCACCAATCGCGGCGCAGGCCGGTACACATCCACCAACACATCCAGATCATCAACCTCTACCCGCCCGGTCTGCTGTTGTTCAAGTGCTGCGCGGACGAGCGATGCTTGGATAACATCATCTGCCGTCGAATACAGAACGCTTCCGCCGTCCGTCACCATTTTCTGACCAGCTCGGTCGCCTGCCAGAATCGTGACCGTTGTCATCGGGCAGTTTTGTTGAACGCGTTCGCGGGCAATTACCCACCACTTTGCATCCAACGGCTCAACCATCACCGAGATTTTCCCGCCGCACGCCAACCCAACATCCCATGCGCTGTCGTCGCTCACCCCATAATGGAGCAATCGCGGCTTACCATCTTTCAGGCTTTCCAATCCTTCTTCGACCACCGCCGTTTCCACACACCCGCCGCTGACCGAACCAACCATGCCCATCGCCGCGTTGATACCCATCTTCGCCCCGGCACGACGCGGCGCAGAACCCCAAATATCCACAACGGTCGCCAGCGCCACCGCCCGACCTTCACCAAGCCACTGGTCAATCCCACCCAAAATATCTAACATAAAACACCTGTATTAGATAATAACACCCACAAATCAGCTTTTTACGCGAAAATGTCTGCCCCGCTCTGGTCGGCGCCAGTGAACCCGCCACAATGTTCGCACCAGTGTTTCCAAACTTGCCAGATTGTGAATCGGCAAGAAATCATCAACATACGGTAGTATTGCCTGTGCCCCGCGCGTTAAGGGTTCATACTCCGGTGAACCCAGCAGCGGATTCAACCAGATAAACCGGTAGCAGTTTCGTTGTAATCGCTCCGCTTCCACCTGCAATAAATCCGGTTCGCCTCTATCCCACCCGTCACTTATCAAAAGCACCACTGCCCCGCTGCCCAACACCCGTCGCGCCCATGTGTAATTAAAACTATGGAGAGAATCCCCAATGCGCGTCCCACCGCCCCAATCTTTGACCGACTGTCCAACTTCTCTAAGGGCTACATCCACCTGTTTATGCCGCAGGTGTCGTGTCACCCGCGAAAGCCGTGTGCTGAAAACGAATGACTCCACTTGATAAATACTGCTGGCGAGCGTATGCACAAAATGCAGTAGCAACCGGGTATACCGTTCCATGCTTCCGCTGATGTCGCACAACAGCACCAATGGACGCGGCTTAATTTTCTTTCGGCGTTCTGGCAAGACTAGTGGTTCGCCTGCATAACGCATATTGCGCCGGAAACTGCGCCGCAGGTCAAGCTGTTGACCCGTTCCAGACTGAAACCGCCGCGTCTCTCGTGTACCCAATGACCACGGCAAACGCTCCATTACATGTTTGGCTTCGGCCAATTCCGCCCCACTCATTTCCGAAAAATCCTTGTAACGCAACGTATCCTGAGTGCTGTAAGTTGGCACAATTGCAATCAGCGATGGATCGAAATTTCCGCCCTCGCTGTTATCATCCGAAGGAGTAGCTTCTGGCGGGGGTAAAAATTGGGTCTTTTTCTGACGGCGCTTTTCGCCGAGCGAGCTTAAATCTAATGTTGACCATTCCTCGGTTGGTCGCTGCCAAAACAATCGGAACGCCTCATCAAATGTTTTGAGGTCACGCTGACGGGTAACAATCATCGCCCGCAGCGTATCGTACACATCCTGCCGCCGTCCCAAATTAATATATTCCAGCGCCCGTGCCACCTCGATCATCACATTCGGCGTCACGCTCATACCCAATTCATGGCACAATCTGCCGAACAACAGCAAATTATGGAGCAGCTTACCACCCTCGTAGGGCGTCCCCTCTGGGCCGAGGTACAGCGAACTTTTCTTGCTCACGGCTTAACTATCTGCCCGCAGTTTCGCCCGGTCGAGCAGTGCCGGAATGGATGATCGGTTCACGGTTTCAATATCATCCTGATACTTAAGGATAACCCCGACTGTATCGCCTATGATTTCCGGGGAGAGTTCTCGCTGGTCAAGCGCGACCAATGCTGCTGTCCAATCAATCGTCTCCGCAACACCCGGAGATTTGAACAATTCCATCTGCCGCAGTTCTTGAATAAATGCCGTCACCTGCCGCGCCAATAGCGGTTCAACTTCCGGTGCTTTCCGCTGCACAATCGCCAATTCTTTCTGGAAATTGGGATACTCAATCCAGAAATACAAACAGCGCCGCTTCAGTGCATCATGTATTTCGCGTGTTCGATTAGACGTAATCACCACCACTGGCGGATGTGCCGCTGTGATCGTACCAAGTTCGGGAATCGTCACCTGAAAATCCGAGAGCAGTTCCAGCAAAAACGCCTCAAACTCTTCATCCGCCCTGTCCAATTCATCAATCAGCAAGACAGGTGGCTGGCCAGTATGTTGGCTGGCCTCCACCGCTTGGAGCAGTGGACGTGCCTGCAAAAACTCGCGCGTGAATAAATTCTTGCTCATCTCATCGCGGCTGGCTCCGCTGGCTTCCAGCATCCGCAGATGTAAAAGTTGCTGTGCATAATTCCATTCGTAAAGCGCGGCGCTTACATCCAGTCCCTCATAACACTGAAGCCGGATAAGCTGTGTATCCAGAATGCTGGCAAGCACTTTAGCCACTTCCGTCTTGCCAACACCCGCCTCACCTTCCAGAAACAGCGGTTTATTCAGCCGCAACGACAGATAAATCGCAGTGACTAAACTGCGTTCTGCAATGTAATCCCGTGAAGCTAACGCTTGCTGTACGGCTTCGATGCTGTCAAACATGCCATGAACCTTTTTCGATAGGGGCGACCAAGTTAGCCGCCCCACAAACCCCAATCTAATTTTACGAACTCAGTGCCGCGTGAACGGCCTTCTTCAGATATACGCCCGCCATCGCTTGACGATAGGCTTCAGGTGCGAACACATCGCCCATCACCTCGCCGCCGATATCATTCATCAACGCCTGCGCTGCATGATCAAGCGCTGCCGCATCTAGTGCCGAACCCGTCAGTGCAGCTTCCGCGCCCGGTGAACGCACTGCTTTCGGCACTGCCCCGCCAACTGCAACGCTGGCGCTGGAACAGGTTGCCCCGTCCATCGTCAGCACCACACATACACCCACCACCGCATAACGCGAGGCCGGATGCGACATTTTCGCGTAAGCGCTTTTCTTCCCTACCTGGCTTGGGATACTGATATGCGTAATCAACTCACCCGGCTGTAAATCCGTCATCAGCAGATCGACGAAAAAATCTCCGGCGTTGATCGCGCGCTTGCCACCTGTACCATGCGTATGGATTGTTCCGCCACAGGCCAGCACTACGGTTGGCGGGTCGGAGGCCGGATCAGCATGAGCGATATTCCCGCCCAAAGTACCCCAATTGCGAACTTGTGGGTCGCCCACCTGCCCGCAAGCCTGTGCCAAAGCGGGACAGTGCTGGCGTACCTCTGCCGAAGCCGCGATCAGCGCGTGGGTCGTCAGCGCGCCAATCGTCAGCATGCCGTTAGCCGCACTGATGCCCCGCAGCGCCCCAATCTGCCCGATGTCCACAATGGCATCCGGCGTCGAAAGTCGCAGGTTCATTGCTGGAAGCAGACTATGCCCGCCCGCCAGCGCCTTTGCACCTCCATTATTGGCAAGCAGTTGTACCGCTTCTTCAACCGTCCCCGGACGGTGGTAATCAAAATTCGCTGGGCGCATTAGTCACCTCCTCCATTCGTCTGGGCATTTTGGATAGCCTGCCAGACGCGCGGAGGCGTCATCGGCATATCAATTTGTTCGACTCCAAAAGGTCGCAAAGCATCAATCACTGCATTGTAGACCGTTGGTGTGCTGGCAATCGTACCAGTTTCACCCACACCCTTCACCCCAATCGGATGATGCGGCGATGGCGTAACTGTATGATCGAGTTCAAGATTGGGGAACAAATCAGCACGCGGCAACGCATAGTCCATCATCGAGCCGGTCAAAAGTTGACCATTCTCGTCATAAACCACGCCTTCATATAAAGTCTGCCCAATCCCTTGGATAATGCCGCCATGAATCTGCCCGGCTACAATCACCGGATTGATCTGTGGGCCGCAGTCATCCACCGCCACATACCGCTTTAGCGCGACATGCCCTGTCTCTGGATCGACTTCCACCACCGCGATATGCGTCCCAAAGGGATAGGCAAAGTTCGGCGGATCATAAAACTGCGAGGCTTCCATTCCCGGATCCATTCCTGGAGGCAGACTCCAGGCCAGCGTTGCCATCAGTGTCGTTTCCTGAATCGTCTTGAACTTGTCCGGCGATCCTTTGACGAAGAATTTGCCATCGGCATAGTCAATATCTTCAACCGCTGCTTCCAGCAAATGGGCTGCCATCGCCCGCGATTTTTCCTTTATCTTGCGTGCCGCCAGCACCAACGCCGCCCCGGCTACCGGAGTTGTCCGGCTGCCATACGTCCCCCACCCCATCGGTGTAGTATTCGTATCGCCATGCACAATTTCAATATCCGGCACCGGGAAACCCAATTCATCAGAGATAATTTGGGCAAATGTGGTTTCCTCGCCTTGACCATGCGGCGAAGCGCCAATCATGGCCTGCACCTTACCGCTGGGCGAAACGCGCACAATCGCGCTTTCCCACAAACCTCCTTGGAACCCAATCGCACCTGCCACTTGGCTGGGGCCGAGGCCGCAGATTTCCGAATAAGTGGTTACACCAATGCCGATAAATCGACCTTGCTGACGCGCTGATGCCTGTTCCTGACGAAGCTGTGCATAACCGATCTTATCCAACGCCTTGTTCAGCGCCGCTTCATAATTCCCGCTGTCATAAGTCAGCCCAATCGCAACCGCATGACCATTATCAAATGGTGGAATCAAGTTTCGTCTCCGCAGCTCCACCGGATCCATGTCCAGTGCATCCGCCAGCTTATCCATCAGGCGTTCGACGAGGAACGTCGCTTCTGGTCGTCCTGCTCCGCGATAGGCATCTGTTGGAGTCGTGTTCGTGAGAACACCGACTGTCTCGCACCGAATGTTGGGGAAGGTATACGCCCCACTGTACATCAAACCGTGCAAAATCGTCGGAATGCCCGGTGCTGCTGTCGAGACATATGCGCCCAATCCCGCGAACACCTTACCCCGAATCCCGGTTACTTTGCCATCACGGTTCGATGCCAGTTCCACATACTCAATATGATCGCGTCCATGAATCGTCACCTGATAATTTTCAGTGCGTGTTTCCGTCCACTTCACCGGACGCCCCGTTTTCATCGAAGCCCAACCAGCCAGCGCCTCGTCCGCATAAACCGGAATCTTGCTGCCAAAACCGCCGCCCACTTCCGGCGCGATCACCCGCAGTTTATGTTCTGGCACACCTGTCATCCCGCTGAGGATAAAGCGATGAATATGTGGATTCTGGCTTGTGACCCAAATCGTCAATTCTTCCGTGCCGCTGTTCCACTGCGCCAATGCCGAACGCGGTTCCATCGCTGTCGGCAGCAACCGCTGTTGAACGATGCGTTCCTGCACCACCACCTCAGCTTCAGCGAACGCTTTGTCTACTCCTTCATCACCACTGGTAGCAATCCATGTAAAGCTGACGTTATTGGGCACATCGTCAAAAAGCTGCGGCGCGCCGTCGAAGGTCGCTTCCTCTGGATTCACCACAGCGGGCAGCACATCGTAATCAACCACCACTGCTTCCACAGCGTCCTGCGCCAGATACCGATTTTCCGCCAGTACAATCGCTACCCCGTCGCCCACATACCGAACTTTGTGTTTCGCCAGTGGCTCATGCGGGGGCGTTTTCAAATTCCCGGTCGGGATCAGCCAAGCACAAGGCACATTCCCTAATCCGGTCAGATCATTTCCCGTAAATACTGCCACCACACCCGGCATCTTGGCCGCTGCCGAAGTATCAATACTTTTGATGAATGCATGAGCATGAGGGCTGCGTACCACCGCCATGCACAGCATACCCGGCAGTTGCATATCATCCGTATATTTAGCCTTGCCAGTAATCAGGCGGGGGTCTTCACGCCGTTTGATGCCAGAGCCAAAAATGCGTGTACTCATCGCTAACCTCCCATTTTCTGGCTGGCTTCTTTAACCGCCGCCACAATATTCTGGTAGCCTGTACACCGGCAGATATTGCCTTCCAGCGCGTGCCGAATGTCTTCTTCACTCGGTTTAGGGTTATTTTTCAAATACCCGGTGGCTGCCATAATCATGCCCGGTGTGCAGTAGCCGCACTGTAACCCGTGCTTTTCCCAGAACGCTTCCTGCATTGGATGAAGTTGACCGTTGTTCGCCAATCCCTCAATCGTCGTCACCTCATGCCCATCCGCCTGTGCGGCCAAGCAGGTACATGACTTCAACGTCCGCCCATCCATATGCACCGTACACGCACCGCATTGGCTGGTATCGCACCCAATGTTCGTGCCCGTCAGCCCCAATTCTTCCCGTAAAAAGTGAACGAGCAGCATTCGGGGTTCAATGTCTCGTTCGTAAACAGTACCGTTGACTTTAATTGATACTTTCACAGAATCCTCCAAATAAGTGAGCCATCTTTGCTGCAAGGTCGGTGCTGCGTAAAGAACTGCGAACCTCCTTTCATCGACCAACAAAAACTCATGAAGGAAATAATGCAAAGGAAATGGGTATGACAAATCGCCAGAGGGTCAAGCGTTTGTCGGAAATATTGATTTGATCTGGATTTTGGGAGGAGGATTTCGTTTCGAGGCAGCGTGGGGCAAAGGCCAGTAAATCATTACAGATACACTGTTGGCCTGTATCAAATAAACCTATAATTCCCATAATGCCCCACAAACGAAAGAAAACTTTTGACCAGATTGTACCGAACTTTCAACAGACTGGCACATTTTCAAACCCACTGCCCGCAGATGTTTGACAGTCTATTCACCACTGCATAAACTGTACCCGGATAAATTATTCGCCCAGCCGAGGAAAACGAACAATGTCAAAATATTTTATGGGCATTGATGTCAGCACCACCGCCTCAAAAGCCCTGATAATCGATGCTCAAGGCACAGTCATCGCCGCCCAAAGTCATCCCCACGAACTTTCTACCCCCCGCCCATTATGGTCGGAACAAGACCCTGAAGAATGGTGGACAGCCTCCAGCCAGGCCATCCGCGATGTACTCAAAAAAGTCCCTGCGGATGAAATCGCCGCCATCGGCCTAACCGGACAAATGCACGGCCTAACTGCACTGGATAAAAATGGTCAGCCTTTACGCCCCGCTATCCTGTGGAACGACCAGCGCAGCGGCCCACAGTGCGAAGCCATCACCCAAAAAGTTGGCGAAAAACGGCTGTATCAATTGATCGGCAGCATCATGGTCGCGGGCTTTACTGCCCCCAAATTGATGTGGCTGCGTGAAAATGAACCCGATATCTATAAAGAAATCGCCCACATTTTGCTGCCCAAAGATTACATCCGTTATCGCCTGAGCGGCGCATATGTGACCGACGTCGCCGATAGCTCCGGTTTCGGCGCGATGGATATTGGCAAACGAACGTGGTCAGATGAAATGTTAGCTGCTTTTGATTTCCCCCGTGCATGGCTGGCGGAACTTTGCGAGTCACAGGACATCAGCGGCCACGTTAGCGAAGAAGCCGCTGTACTGACTGGCCTAAAAGCCGGAACGCCCATCGTCGGTGGCGCGGGCGATCAACCCGCAGCAGGTGTCGGCAATGGCATCGTCTCACAAGGTCAAGCCAGTTTAACCATTGGCACTTCCGGCGTTGCCTATGCCATCAATGATCGCTACGCCCCTGAACTCGATGGACGCTTGCATACTTTCTGCGGCCCGATTCCCAACACATGGTTTCACATGGGTGTCATGTTGAGTGCGGCAGGTGGAATGCGTTGGTTTCACGACGAATTTATGCCCGATCAAAGCTATGACGAATTAAATCAGCAGGTAGCTAATGTCCCACGCGGCTCATTGGGATTGCTGTTTGCGCCCTATCTGACAGGCGAACGCCATCCACATCCTGACCCCTTAGCGCGCGGTGCATTCGTCGGGCTGACGCTGCGGCATGGCCTTCCCCATATCGCCCGTGCTGTCATGGAAGGCGTCACCTTTGGAATGCGCGACCAATTAGAACTGCTGCGTTCACTCGGTGTCAACCCATCAGAGGCTGTCATCAGCGGTGGAGCAGCCAACAGCGCCGTTTGGCAGCAGATCACAGCCGATATTATGGGCATCCCGCTGTACACCGTAAACACGACCGAGGGTGCAGCTTTTGGCGCGGCCATCCTTGCGGCAGTTGGCGCGGGTGCATGGCCGGATGTTCCCTCGGCCTGTGCTGCGATGGTTCGCAAAGTGGATTTTGTATATCCCGATGCGGCAGGCATAGCGGATTACCAGCGTCTTTATCCAGCTTTCCAGAATCTCTACCCTGCTCTGCGGCAAACCTTCGTCTCCCTAGCAGATTACGAATCGACCTAACGAAGTTACGTTTGATAGACATGAGATAAGGGAGTAAAAGTCGTTGAAATCTTTACAGCTACAACGTCTCTTGCTCCCAATTTCCCTGCTGGCGGTTTCCACCATTGGTGCATGGTTGGTGCGGGATATTCTCACCCTGCCCAACTTCACCATGATCTACCTGCTCATTGTGCTAATCATTGCTATCCGCCGGGGAACAGGCATGGCGATGGTGGCCGCCTTCGTCAGCTTTTTATGCCTCAACTACTTTCTTGTTAGGCCGTACTACACTTTCATCGTAGCCGATCCCCGCGAACTACTCGATCTTTTAGTCTTTTTGATTGTAGCCACACTTGCGGGTCAGCTTGGCGCGCGGGTACGCCAGCAAGCCGATGAAGCCCGTCGGCAGGCTTATGAGCAGGAAATTCTCTACCGCCTAACCCAATCGTTTAACCAATTAACGACCCGCGAAGGCGTTTTTGAATCCTTAACCCATATGATGCAGCATGACCTCGCTGCCCGCAGCATTTACATCCTACCCTACGCCAACCCTGCCGAAGTGAAAGACCAAACCATTCACTACATTCTGCTGCAAGCCAATAACCAGATTTACGCGACGCTTTGTGTCGCTTTTGATACACCTCAAACCGCTCACCAATTACGTTTGATCAATACTTGCGCTTTACAGGCTGCAATGGCCTTGTATCGTATCGAACTCACCGAACGCGCCCGCAAAAGCCAGCAGTTCGAAGAATCCGACCGTCTAAAAACGGCCATCCTCCACGCCGTCTCCCACGATCTCCGGACGCCCATAACCATCATCAAAACCTCTGCCAGCAATTTACGTCAGTTTGGCGACCGCCTTCCACCGGAAGAACGCCTCGAAACGGCTGAAACCATCGAACATGAAGCCGATCAGCTCAATAAATTGGTGGGCAATCTGTTGGATATGTCCCGACTCAACGCGGGCGCATTGGCTCTCAACAGTCACCCCAACTCGCTGGAAGAGGTTGCTGGCGATGTAGCCGCCCGTGTTTGGCAGCTTTCCGGGCAGGAACGCATCAAGATGGATTTTCCAGACGATATGACGCTGATTAATTTCGACTACGGATTGCTCTTGCAAGCCCTAACCAATCTGGTCGATAATTCATTGCGCTATGAACCATTAGGGTCACAGATCGAAATACGCGGCACGCTGCAAAAAAATGAAGCCCGCCTCATGGTCATCAATCACGGTGAAACCATCCCCGATGAAGAAAGAATTCACATCATGGAGCCGTTTTATCGGGGCAAAGATGGGCACATTGGCCTCGGATTGCCCATTGCCAAAGGCATTGTAGAAGCCCATCATGGGCGGCTGTGGGCAGAAGAAACACCGGGTGGCGGCGAAACCTTTGTTATCGCTCTACCATTGGAAGCAAAAGAACATGACGCTTAAAATTCTCGTCGTGGATGACGAACCTCAAATCCGCAAACAGCTTAAAATCGGGCTGAATGGTTACGGCTATGAAGTGCTAACCGCCTCCAATGGTCAGGATGCCATCACTCAAACCGCGCAGCACGCCCCGGACATGCTCATTTTGGATATTGCCCTCGGCTCAGAGCCAGATGGAATCGAAGTCTGCCGTCGTCTGCGCGAATGGTCAAAGACGCCGGTTATAATGCTCTCTGTCCATAACGAGGAAAAAACCAAAGTTACCGCCCTCAATGCTGGGGCAGATGATTACCTCACCAAACCCTTCGGCATGGAAGAACTGCACGCCCGCATTCAAGCCGTGCTGCGACGCATCGCCACCGAACCCACTGCCAACCCGAAGGCTGAAATTCATGTAGGCGATTTATTCATCAACCTCGCCAACCGAACCGTCTTTGTTGAAGGCGAAGAAATTCACCTCACGCCCAAAGAATACGATTTGCTCCGTTTACTCGCCACCCACCCCGGCAAAGTGATGACCCACCGTGCCATCCTCAGCGCTGTCTGGGGACCCGAATACAGCGAAATGGATCATTACGTCCGCGTATTCGTCAACCAAATTCGCAAAAAACTGCGCGAAAACCCCGCCCGCAACGTCCGTTACATCCTCAACGAACCGGGCGTTGGCTACCGCTTCATCACTGACCAATCTTGATACAAAATTGACGCCGCCGCATTTTCTCTTGTCCCCATCTTGACGCTGCAAGCCGTAGACTGAAATTGAGAGTAGCAGTCTACGAAGGAAATCAGCATGAACATCATCGTGGTACAGATGGCAGATCGGCAGTGGACAATGCAGGCAATGCACCTTGCCAGCGCGATGGCCCGTAACACCGGAGGCAAAGTTGTCCTGCTTCATCTCATACAAATTGCCAATCCTGCCTTGCTGAATACCCAATTGGGCATCACACCACCAACGCGGCAAGAATATGCAAACATTGATGATTACGCCTCAGTTGCCGAAGATTATGGAGTCGAAGTGATCCTGCAACCCATGCAGTACGAGTCGTATGTCGATGCCATCATCCAATCTGTCGAGCACTTGAAGGCATCAATAATTTTTGCCCGCGTTCCAGAAAGCATTATTGCCTTATGGCGCAAATTCCAACTCTGGAATATGCAGCGCCAGCTAGCAGCGCAAAAATGCCAGCTTTACACGCTCGACCAACCAGCCCAGATAAGCCAAGACTGGACGCCCGCCGTGACAGTCAAAGCAGCCAAATAAACCAGACTTCTACAGCAATTTTCTTACCTCCAAAAGGTTATCCGATTAGCATAAGGGCGATACCCGATATATCGCCCTTATGCATTTACGAACCTTCTACACCGACCACCTGTATCCCCATGAAAAAGCGATAGTTTTCCATTCAGGTTATAATCACAGTTTATGATGAACCTGACCCCAACTCAACTTGACCTCGACTGGCAGTATCAACTGAGTAGATCACTCGAAACAGAGCAAGCACTCAAATCCGATTGGGCGCAACTGAAACAGCTTGAAATGTGGGATGGTAAAAAACTTTCCAGCTACCCTGTTGCTTATCTGCGACGCTTGTTTGACTTACAGCCTATTGATGATGTGTGCATTCGTTATTGGCTCCATATCGACCATGCTCCTGATGAGACACAGGTGTGGATCAATGCTTTCGAAGCAGGTCAAACATGGGCTGGTGAGGCTTTCAGGGTGGATGTGACGGATTACATATCGTTAGAAAACAATGAAATTTTGCTAAGGGTTTATCAGCAAGGCTCAATTGGAAAGCTGTGGCTAGAGCCTGTGCCCTGTGAGCCACCACATTGACGCTCCCATAGGCTTTAGCTACAATACTTTTGATCAACATCATGAACTGGGCCAAAATCCCATGAAGTACTATCTTGAAAATATGGGATGCCAAATGAATCTGGCCGACAGCCAGCATCTGGCATCTGAATTAGAGCGTCTGGGTCACCGAGCGACTCCTACTCCACAGGATGCGGACATCCTCGTGGTAAATACCTGCGTTGTGCGACAAGCGGCAGAAGATAAAGCGTTCAGCCGACTGGCCGAATTCAACGGGATAAAACAGCTACAGCCAGAAAAAATCATCGGCGTGATGGGCTGTCTGGTGGGGGTGCAGGATGAATTACGACTGCGGAAACGTGTTCCGTATGTCGATGTGTTCATGCAGCCCAGCAACCCTAAGCCAATGGTCGACTTTCTGCATGGTCGGATGACCGAAGCAGAAGTGCGCAACCTGGAAATACAGGCGCGCAACCAGCGTGATGCAATTCAGGACGGCGATATCCTGCTACCAGAACATGAAAAAGGCAGCCTCATCAGTGCTCATGTTCCTGTTGTTTATGGATGCTCTCACAGTTGTTCCTTCTGTATCATCCCCAGACGACGTGGAATAGAACGCAGCCGGAGTGTAGGCGAAATCGTGGCGCATGTTCGCAGTCTGGCTCTGCAAGGGGTGAAGGAAATTACCCTGTTAGGACAGATTGTTGACCGCTATGGTAAAGACATCCCTGATGGGCCTGACCTAGCAGATCTGCTGCACCTCGTTCACGATGTAGCCGAGGAAAATGGTGTCGAACGCATCCGGTTTTTAACCAGCCATCCTAACTGGATGACTAATAAACTGCTGGACACTGTAGCGGAACTCCCACGTGTGATGCCACACATTGAAGTGCCCGTACAAGCTGGTGATGACGAAGTGCTTCAACGCATGAAGCGTGGTTACACGACTGACCAATATCGAAAACTGATCGACAATATCCGCTCGCGGATTCCCGATGTAGCCATCCACACTGATATCATTGTGGGGTTCCCGGGTGAAACAGACGAGCAATACCAGAAGACCTATGATCTTCTGGCGGAATTGAAACTCGATAAAGTTCATCTGGCGCGCTACAGTCCACGACCGCATACACTGAGTACTCGAACGATGCCTGATGATGTGCCAGAAGCAGAAAAGAAGCGGCGTCATCAGACAATAGACGATCTTCAGGCAACAATTTTAGCTGAGATCAACAGCCACTTTCTGGGGAAGACCCTACCCGTTTTAGTAGAAGAAATGCACAAGGGTAAATGGCGTGGACGGACACCACAGAATAAGCTGGTATTCTTTGAGGATATGGCTGATTGGAAAGGCAAGGTGGCAAACCTGGAAATTACCTGGACTGGCCCATGGAGTATGCAGGGGCGACTACCGGGAATACAACAGGACGAACAACCTCTCCTAGTCTTTACCAACGACAATACACACGAGGCAGGGATTGCGTTAAAATCAAGCATGGATTGATTTTTCTCTCACCGAATTTGGAGGATCAGGCACAATGCCACCTGAAAAAAGTGGATATTATTACCCGAACAAGTTCGCGCGCATCTTCCTGGATGCTATGGAAGAAGTCATGGGCAAGAACGGTCTCAACGCGGTGCTGCACCTTGCTGGGCTGGATAACCTGATCGGCAACTACCCGCCCGATAATCTGGAG
>JAIOHM010000073.1 GCA_019912965.1 Anaerolineae bacterium | reverse complement strand
GGGTTTGGCGAAGACGATGAGGCGTTCGCAACCGTCTTCATAAGGATCGAGTTCGGGGCTGCCATAGAGGCTTTCGATGGTGAACCCGGTTAGCTGCAACAGCCAGCGCAGTTCGGCCTGAAAGAAATAGCGGAATGTGACGGGGGCAACGGTGCGTTTGACCGTGCCATCACCGGTGAGTTCGTCGTAAATCCATGTGATACGAAAAAGCTGTTCGGTGCGGTCGAGGTGACTGACGGAATACTGCATCACCAGATGGCCGGATTGCGGCTCCAGGAAACTTTTTTCGTAAATCATGGCGTCGGTATCCTGCGCGGCGAATGAGTCGGCAGGGTTGGGCAAGTCCAGCACCAGCAGGCCATCAGCATTGAGCATTCCACGCAGGCGACGCAGCAGGGCAATCTGCTGGTCGGGGTCGTGGAAGTGCATCAAACCATTATAAGGAAACAGAATCAGATTGTACTTCTGATCGGTGGTGTATTTGAGCATGTCACCCTGAATGAATTGAAGCCGATCTTGCAGACCTAATGCAGCGGCCTGACGGCGACCAATATCCAGCATAGCAGGTTCAAGGTCGATACCATGCACTTCGTAACCCGTGCTGGCGAGATGCAGCATCACGCGCCCTGTACCGCAGCCGATTTCAAAAATCGGGCCTTCATAGTCAGCAGCGAGTTCGCTGTACATATCGAGATCGTCAGTTTTATCCTGATGTTCGGCGTCGTAGTAGCGGGCGACGGTGGTGTAGAAAGTCATAATTGATTATTGGTTGTTCGTTATTGGTTGTTGGTTAGCGCGGTCACGGTTAAGGAAGGCTTCGACCGCTTGCAGGTGCGGTTCGGCAGCCCACAACGGCGGGAAAATATCCCGTTCAGTTTGCAAAGCGGCTTCATAAGGCTGATTTAATCCGGCTTGCAGCAGTGCTTTGATTCCGCGCACAACATCCGGCGGATGGGCGGCGATTTGATGAGCATAGTCCAATGCATTTGAGAGCGCCGCACCGCGTTCAACAACCCGATTCACAAGTCCGCTTTCCAGCAGTTCCCCAGCATTCATGATGCGACCTGAGAGCAGCATATCCATCGCACGGGGATAACCGACGACGCGCAGCAACCGCTGTCCCGCGCCCCATCCGGGCGTCAAGGCCATGCGAACCTGCACAAATCCCATGCGGGTATTGGCGTCTGCGATCCGCAAATCACAGGCTAATGCGACTTCGCTACCACCGCCCAATGCATAGCCATTGATGGCAGCAATCACCGGAACTGGCAGTCGTTCCAATGTGAGCAGTGCATCCCCCATTATGGAAATCATGTCTAATCCATCGTTCGCAGATGGAAAATGGCTGAGTTCGTTTAAGTCGCCACCGCTGCAAAAGGCATCGATGCCCGCGCCCGTCAGGACGACGGCACAGAGGGATGGATTGGCTGCAAGGTCAGCTATCGCCGCCGCAAGGTCGCGCATGGTTGCAAGGTCGAGGGCATTACGCGCGGCAGGGCGGTTGATGGTTAAAACGGTTACACCGTCGGGATGGGTTTCGATCAAAAGCGTTTCACTCATGGGCAGTAGTTTACAGCCAGAGCAGGGATTTGGGGAATGCTGAAATTTTGGTTAGTTTTTTATAACTTAGGGTTTTGCAAAGTCCAACTTGATAAGTTAAATAAAGGTGAAAACATTTTTGTGGAGAAGTAAGAAAATGAAATCTTTAGCGGTGATGGTGCTGTTGGTCATCGTTATTGGGCTGGCGCTTCCGGTCGGTTCGCAAGCGGAGCCAATCGAGTCGCTGATTCCAGAGATGGCGGCGGAACTTAATTTGTGGCGGCTGGGTTTGGGATTAGGGCCGCTGGTTTATAACCCAACACTCGAATCAATGGCGGCAGCACAGGCAGATTATTTAGTCGGTTTGCCAAGCATCCCGGCTGGCGGGGCAATGCATACCGGGGCACGTGGGGAAGATGTGCGGCGGCGGTCGCAATTTGAGGCTTTTAAATGGCCGACGTATGGACACCCGGAATTGATGCTGGTGACGGAAATCGCGGCGATTGGAAATGTTGATCTGGCGATTGAATATTGGCACAACTCGGATATTCATAACCGGAGCGTGACGAACCCGGCTTATCGTGAAGTCGGGATTGCGGTGCGACAACTGCGGCGGGATGTGCTGTTCATTGTGGTGATGGGCGGCGAACCGAATGTGCTGCCGGCGCTGGCGGATGTGGACACAGGGGATTTGTACCTGACCAGCGAACGGGCGCAGTGGAAAGGTGCATGGATTGGGGAAGTCGCCCGCTACCGGGTGCTGGATGCGGAACGGCAGCCGCTTCAGGATTGGGCGGAATGGCAGGTGATTGTTGATCTGCCGCCGGAGATTGAAGGCGATGTTTTTTATGTGGAGTATGAGGATGCCGCTGGAAAACGTGCCGAAACAGAAGTGCGGTTAAATCCGGTTTGGTCGAGCATCGTGGTTGAATCGGTTGTGCCGACTGCGGTTGCTGCTGTACCGACCGCAGGATTAGCACCCGCGTTTCCAACGAATACTCCGAACAGCCCTGCTAACATTCCAGCGTTCGCTACCAATACCCCTATCGTGCAGCCAACGACAGTGGCAGTACAACCGACGGCAACTTCGATTCCGGGGGCAATTTCGCTGGTGTATTCCTCACAGGTGCTGACGGTGATCGCGCAGGCGGATTCGGTGAATTTAGGCAACATCAGTTTTCGTAATGGGGCTGTGACATTCGCGGCGACACGGTGGGAACGGGTGAGTTCGACGCTGAATGTGGGGGCGCTGCGGCGTGGAGATTGTTTGCAAATCGGTTTGCAGACGGCCAGCAATTTCGGTGCGCCGCCGGAATGCCGCCAACTGCGGAGTTTGATTACGATGGGTCAGGATCGGATGTTCTGGACGACGGGAACATTTGAGGTGCTGGATGGCGAGACGGTGCTGGCGACCTGTGCGGCGGATGGGGGAATGTGTCAGGTGAGTGTGCCGTGAAGTGCTAAGTGCTAGGTTAAGCGACAATTGTTGAAGCCGGATGGGGAGATACTCTGTCCGGTTTTTGATTCGGGTTATTTGCCAAACAGATTACGGTTTGCTACAATGCCGCGCCATTAAGGTTGGTTAGAAATATGGGGGCGCATGGCAAAACAGGGCATTGCGGTTTTGCTCTGCGCCGTTGTTATGTACAGGCCAAAATCAATTTTATCAACAAGACGGGTAGAGGGATGAGACGGATACTTTTACTGACCTGCACATTGTTACTCCTCACATTGACATTCAGTACCAATTTATTGTTTGCCCAAGATGGCGGTTTACAGACCTCGCTGTCCAGCGGCGCGCGCTTTCGGGCCGGGCCGGGGACAGAATGGAAATTATTGGCTTCGCTGGAAGCGGGAACACTGATTAATCTGGATGGTCGCGCACCGGGTGGCGGTTGGGCGCGTGGGATTATTGCTAACGGCACGGTTGGGTGGGTGATTGATACGGCGCTGGCAGTTTCAGCAGAGCAAGTGGCTGCCCTGCCGAGTGTGTGGGTGGATACGCCATTTTCATTAGGCGCACCACAGGGCGGCCCTGCACCTATACAAGCTGCACCTCAACAGCCAGAAGCACCCGCTGTCGAACAGCCCCAGCAGCCCGCAGCACCATCAACAACCGGATTGGCAGAAGGCGTGGCGATTGAAGTGGGCAGCCGTGTGAACCTGCGTGCCGAGCCAACACGAGCGGGCGCAGTGCTGGCGACGCTTTCACCGGGTATGACGGTGTATCTGGATGGACGCGACGAGACTCAATATTGGGTTCGGGCGGCGATTCCGGGCGGCGCAAAAGGCTGGACAGCGGCGCAGTTCCTCGTTATGAGCGCGGCGGAAGTGGCGGCACTACCGATTGTGACCGGGGGGGCGAGCGCTTCTCCTGCACAGCCTGCACCAGCACAAGCCGCATCTGATCCGGCGGTTGTGCCAACGGTGATTCCAGCGGCGGCGGTGGTGGAAACTGCTCCGGTGCGCGGCTTCAGCTATGGCGGGCACATCGAAGGCTTGAGCGAACGCACGATTAACGCGATGCGTACCGCCGGGATGACATGGGTGAAACGTCAATGGCGGTATCAGGCTGGACAGAATCCGAATGATGTTGCGGGCATTATCAATGAAGCTCATGCTTATGGTTTCCGTATTTTGATCGGCATCGTCGGCTCGACCAGCGAACTGAACAATGGCGGGTACTTCGACCAGTACGCCGGATTCGTGGGCGGCGTGGCTGCATTGGGCGCAGATGCGATTGAAGTTTGGAACGAAATGAATATTGACCGGGAGTGGCCGAGTGGGAGCATCGACCCCGGCCAATACACGCAGCTTTTGCGCGTTTCGTATAACGCAATTAAGGGCGCGAACCCGAACACGATGGTCATCAGCGGCGCGCCCGCACCGACCGGGTTTTTCGGCGGATGCAGTCCGTCAGGTTGTGATGATAGTCAATATATCGCGGGCATGGCGGCGGCGGGTGCAGCCAATTATATGGACTGTCTAGGCGCGCATTATAACGAAGGCATCGTCAGCCCGGATGCAACCAGCGGCGATCCTCGTGGCAACAGTGACTACTTTACCCGCTATTTCTGGGGTATGGTGAACACCTATTCCCGCGCCTTCCGCAACGCGCGCCCGATTTGCTTTACTGAGTTGGGCTATTTGACGGGCGAGGGGTATCCTCCACTACCGGGTGGGTTCGCGTGGGCTGGTAATGTGACTGTCGCGCAGCAGGCGGCTTGGCTTGATCGAGCAGTGGCGCTTTCGGCCAGCAGCGGTAAGGTGCGTTTGCTGATTGTTTGGAATGTGGATTTCCAGCAGTACGGCGATGACCCAATGGCGGGCTATGCGATCATCCGGCCTGATGGCGGGTGTCCGGCGTGCGAGGCGTTGGGTAGGTAGTAACGAGTGAGATACTCATTTTGAGATCGCTAAAAATTCCCCGTATGGCGTGTAGCGTAGGGGAAGCGTATGTTGACAGGCGGGGAAGCGCGATATAGAAATGTAACCCCGCGACATGGCCCGAATGTGGGCAACGCAGGTTAGTTTTTAGGGAATATGGATGACGGATACACAAGACGTTCAAGTGCAAGAAGATACTCAGCCATTTGCCACCGGGCAACATCCGGCAGTTACGACGGATACGGGTGCGTATGACGAACTACCGCCTCGGACCCAACGGAGTGGATGCGGCTGTTGGCTGCCCGCGCTGGTGACACTGTTTCTAGCAGTGGTACTGGTGGTGGTGGGGTTGTTCCTGCCGCCTGTGAATTTGTGGAATCGGCTGTTCGGAACGCAGTTCACCATGTTGAGCGCACAGGCTAACGCCGCCGCACAAGATGGGTTGACGCTGGTGGCTGATCCGCAGAGTGTGGGGACGAATTTCGGTGTGTCGCTGGCATCACTGCCATTGAGCGCGACCAGCACCGACCGTGAAGATGTGCTGACAGCACTTTCGGCTTTGCCGCCAACACTGGCACGGCAGAGCGCTCTGTACACGATTGATACCACTGGGACAGAACCGGGGACATTGACACTCAGTGTTGGATTACCGGAAGCGGTCAACCCGGATGTGCTGGATGTGTATGGATGGTATGCGACAGAGGGGCAATGGCGTTTTGTGCCCGCGCATCCTGATACGATTGCCGGGACGATGATTGCTACGGTTGAGGATATTCCGCAGCAGGTGGCGCTGTTCCAAGTAACATCCATTACACAGCCTGTTGTTATGGTTCCGGTTGATGCGGTGCAGGTGCTTTCTGAACAAGTGGGACAGTTAGCGACAATTGTTTCGCCGGGTGGGATGCAACCGGGATTGGATGGCAAACTAATCGGCAGCCTCGCACCGGGATACGATATGACGAAGGGTTATCTGGTGATGCCCGTCGTCCGCAACTTCGCTGACCCACGCGCCATCGATACCAATACAGTGGTTGGCATTGTGGGTAACCGAGGACTGCGGAGCGAACATGCGGCGCAGGCAGCGGCGTTCGCGGCTAACAACGGTTTCGCGGGCGTGGTGATTGATTATCGCGATTTGCCCGTTGAACAGCGCGATAACTTCAGCGCGTTTGTGACTGAATTGGGCGCAGGGCTGAAGGCTCAAGGATTGAAGTTAGGCGTGGTTGTTCCAGCAGCGGCAAATAATGCTGGTGCATGGGATACGGGTGCTTATGACTGGAAGGTGATAGGCGCGGCGGCAGATTATTTGCAAATTAATCTACCGCTTGATCCAGTGACCTATGCTCCCGGCACTGACCGATTGGTCGAAGCCATGCTGCGCTGGGCGGTGGGCGAGGCTAACCGTTCGGAAATTTTGTTGGGACTTTCGGCACTGTCGGTGCGGCAGGTCAGCGGCGATTTTACAACGGTTGGTTACAGCGATGCACTGGCGACGCTGGGCGATGTAGCGGTTGAGGCAGAGACCACCGAAGCTGGAACAGTGATTCCGGGTACAGCGATCACTGCTAAGCTGGATGGTTTCGGCGCGGCTTCCGGTTTGGATACAACCATTTCTGCTCCATTTCTGGACTTTTTGGGAGAGGACGGCAGCACGGTTTCGCGGGTATGGCTGACGACCCCTGAATCGCTGCGCTTCCGTATGGATCGGACGCTGCTGTTCGGACTGGCAGGTGTGGCATTTAACGACCTGCTGACCGATGGTGTGGCGGATGGCGTGCTGCAAACTATTCTGGATTATAAAACGCAGCTTCCCGCGAATCCTGCTGAACGTGAACTGGCGCTGCGGTGGCGAATTGAAGGCGCGGGCGGTCTAGTCAGTGAAGTGACCACCGGACTGAATGAAAGTCTGATAACGACTATCGAAGCGCCAGATGGCAATTATGCAATCAATGTCGATGTGGTGGGCGGCAGTTCGGAAAGTCCACGCAGCGGCGCGGCGGTGGCTCTGTTTGCTCCGACCCAGACGCCTACTCCGCTTCCAACAGCGACACCAACCCCTGAACCAACTGCAACTCCGCAGCCAGTGGTACAGCCTGTTGCTCCAGTAGCACCTTCTGGCTCTACAGGTGGTGCAGTAGCACCGGGTTCAGGTGCCATTGTGACAGGCAGTTTTGAATATGGTGGACACGTCACTGATCCAGCCAGCCAGCGGGCAGCGAACGCGATGCGCAGCGCCGGGATGACATGGATGAAAGTGCAGATTCGTTATAACGCTGGCATGGGGGCAGATGTGGCTGCCGGGCAGATTAGCTCGGCGAAGGCAAACGGTTTCAAAATTCTGGTCGGTTTGGTCGGTCAGCCGGGCGAATTGGCAGCAGGTGGGGATGGTTACATCCAGCAGTTCGCGGCGTTCGCAGGCGGCGTGGCGGCACTGGGGCCGGACGCAATTGAAGTCTGGAACGAACCGAATATCGACCGCGAGTGGCCTGCGGGACAGATCAGCGGTGAGAATTATGCACGGGTATTGCAAGCGGCTTATGGCGCAATCAAGGGCGCGAATGGTGGCGTGATGGTCATCAGCGCTGCACCTGCACCAACGGGTGCTGAAGCGGCATTCCCCGGTCGCGTGATGAATGACGACAATTGGGTTCGTGGATTAATCAACGCGGGCGGATTGCAGTGGATGGACTGCTTAGGGGCGCACTACAACGAAGGAATTGTTTCACCTAACCAGAACAGCGGCGATCCCCGCGATAACTACTACACCCGGTATTTTGGCGCGAGTCTGGATACTTACTGGGGTTTGGTCGGCGGACAGAAGCCGATTTGCTGGACGGAATTAGGTTTTTTGACGCCGGAAGGTTTCGGCGGACTTGATCCGTTCTTTGGTTGGGCGCAGAATACGACTGTGGCACAGCAGGCTGCATGGCTGGCACAGGCAGCGGCGCTTTCGTCACAGAGTGGGCGTGTGCGGCTGATGATTGTGTGGAATGTGGATTTCACTAATTATGGGGCTGACCCGATGGCGGGCTATGCCATGATCCGGCCCGATGGAAGCTGTCCAGCATGTTCAGCGATGGCAGCAGCGCGATAAAGAAGCGATTGAACCACACAGGCGCAGAGGACACAGAGGTTTCACAGAGGGTAAAGATAGGAGATTCATCCTTTAGTAGCCTGACCGTTGAACGATAATGATGTGTATGATGCGATGTGGCAGGAGATGAAATAGAAAAATATGGCTACGACACAAGGGAAGCGAGTCCGACGACAACTTCGCGGGTTCGTGATTGCCTGGACGGCGATTACGTTCGTTATGGGTGCTTGTACCTTTTTTGCCATTTTCTGGGTGCTGGGCGAGACGGGCTTGATTGCCAGCAACAGCGGTGGGCGGAATTTCGCTTTGCCAACCAGTAACCCGGCGGTGGTGATTGCCTCAACGCCAATTCCGACGCGCGCGCCACAGAGCGTCACGCCAACGGTGCAAGCGACGATTGAGCCAACACAGGAGACACAGGCAGTTGCGCAGGCCGCGCCGACCGAGGAACAACCGCGCCCACCGACTCAGACTCCGCTACCCGTGAGCGATAAAACATTCAAAGTGGGCATTCAGGTACAGGCCAGCCCGGATTTGAACCCTGATAATCAGGACGGGTGGATGCGAGAAGTCGGCCAGAAGATGGGACTGAAGTGGTATAAGCAGCAGGTACGTTGGGAAGTCGTTCAACCGGAACGCGATCAGTGGGAGTGGGGTGAGCTGGATATGGCTGTCGCCTCTGCCAACAAGTTCGGTGTGAACATTATGATGTCGATTGTGACCGCGCCAAACTGGGCACGGGAAGCAGGTGTGAATGTGGAAAAACACGGCCCGCCCGCTAACAACGCGGATTACGTCAACTTCGTCAGTGAAATTCTGAAGCGCTATCCGGGACAGGTGCAGGCGATTGAAGTCTGGAATGAGCAGAATCTCGACCGTGAGTGGACAGCCAATGGTGGATTGGTCGCGGCGAATTATGTCACGCTGTTGAAGGATACCTATACGGCTATCAAGGCGATTGATCCCGGCGTAATCGTTATCAGCGGGGCGCTGGCTCCTACAGGCGGTTGGACAGAGCCGGATGGCCGTGTCAGCGCGATTGACGATTTCGATTATCTCCGACAGATGATTCAGGCGGGGTTACTGAATTACACCGACTGCGTAGGCGCACATCATAATGGTTATAACATCGGGCCAAGTGTGGCGTGGGATGCCGTAACCAATGACCCCAGCGCCAGCTTTCGAGGGCCGTTTGAAAACCCGCATCACAGTTGGAGCTTCCGCAGTACACTGCAAACCTATGCCAACATCATTGCAACGGCAGGCGGCGACCAGAAGTTATGTGTGACAGAATTCGGCTGGGCTTCGACTGAAGATTTAGGCGGCTATCCAGCGGGCTTCGAATTCGCCAACGATAACACGCTGCAAGAACAGGCCGACTGGATTATCGAAGGCATCGAACTGATGAAAGAGTGGGATATTGTGTGGTTGGCGTTCATCTGGAACTTCAACTACGGCCCACAGGCGGGTTGGTCAACCGACAACGACAACGTGCCGTACTCGATTATCGGCAAGGATTGGCAGTTCCGTCCAGCCTATGACGCGATTATCCAGTGGAATCAGGAACAAAACAGTCAGTAGTCGTTGGTCGTTAGCCAATAGTATATTCAAAGTCAGACAAGGGGCGGCAGATGCCCCTTGTTTCACGCTATGGGGATTGTGCATTTGCGTTCAGGTAAGTTGAAATACAAACTAGTTGGGACGGTGGTTATACTGGTGGTGCTAACAGGACTGCTGGCGAACCGCCTCAACCGTTATGATCCACTGATGGGCGAGGCGGTGACGAATCCTCCTTTTACATCGCTGACCTATGGCATTCAGGCGTTTTTGTGGTGGGATAAAACCGCAGCCTCAGTATCACTGGATTGGGCACGGCTGATGGTCTTCAGCCATATCAAGCAGATTTTTGCGTGGGAAGACCTTGAACCAGAGCGCGGTGAATGGCATTTTGGGCGGGCCGATGAAATTGTGGCGGAGGCCGAGGCCAAAGATGTGCAATTGGTTGCGCGGTTGAGTGATGCACCACCGTGGTCGCATCCGAGCGTGTCGGGCGAAAAAAATGTGGATTACGTCGATGCACCGCCGGATGATGTTGCTGACTTTGGCATTTACTGCGGGAAAGTGGCGGAACGCTATAAAGGGCGTATTGATGCCTATCAGGTATGGAATGAGCCGAATCTGGCGCGGGAATGGGGCAGAAAGCCACCAGATGCCGCCGGGTATGTAGGCTTGTTGAAGGTTTGCAGCGAGGCAATCCGTGCCGCCGACCCAGACGCCATCATCATTTCAGCGGGGTTAGCGCCGACCGGAAATTACGATGCTGCTGCTCATCCTGATGATATTTACTTTCAAGAGATGTATGATGCGGGTTTTCAGCAGTGGGTAGATGTGGCGGGCGTGAACGCGCCGGGGTATAACCATCCACCAGAGACCAGTCCAGATGAAGCAGTGGCAGCGGGTAGTCAGCGATTCTTTACGTTTCGACGTGTCGAGGATATGCGAAAGATTATGGTTGCCAACGGAGATGCAGCGCGGCAGATGGCGATTCTGGAAATGGGCTGGACGCGCGACCCGATTCACGAAGCCTATTCATGGTATGCGGTGACTGAGGAAGAACAAGCGGATTATTTCGTGCGGGCGTACCAGTTTGCTGCTGAGAACTGGCGACCGTGGATGGGTTTAATGTCAGCTATTTATTTACCTGACCCCTCGTGGACGCCAGAGCGCGAGGAATATTGGTGGGCGGTCACGCTGGGGGATAACGGCATGGGGCAGGCTTTTATCGATTTGGCAAACATGGCAAAATACTGCGGCGACCGCGTAATTCCCATGCGCGCGCCTGATAGTCCGGAGGCAATGGGTCTTGCCACAGTCACTCCTTGCACTTAGCTACTTTTTCCATCTGATCGCTACCGTCGTCTGGATTGGCGGTTTGGTGACGCTGACAGTGTTTATCTGGCCGGAGACAAAACGTATTCTGGCGGAAAATCTGGCACTTTACAGCCTGATGACCCGCTGGCGGAAACGATTTGTGCCGCTGACCAACTTCAGTCTGGTGGTGCTGGTATTTACCGGATTTGTGCAGATGGCAGGCGACCCGAATTATGATGGTGTGCTGCAAATCAGCAACGAGTGGAGCCGGGTGATGCTGCTGAAGCATCTGGCAATTGCGGGGATGGTGGTTTGCGGGCTGGTTTTGCAATATGGTGTGACGCCCGCGCTGGAACGCGCCAGTTTGCTGCTGGAACGCGGCAAGGGCGATCCGACTGAGTGGGAACGTTTGCGGCGGCGTGAGGTGCGGCTGACATGGCTGAATGTCGTGTTAGGGGTAACAGTGCTGGGGTTCACAGCATGGGCGACCGCGATATGAAGCAGTTCATAGTTATCAGTTCATAGTTATCAGTTTTAAAGCTGGTAGCCCCTGAATTATCTAACAACTGATAACCGAAAACTGACAACTAAGGAGTCTGGATTGTCAAGTCGGGTGGGGTTTGCGCTGGCGGTGGTGCTGCTGCTGGTCGGGGCAGGGTTGCGGATGTGGGAACTTTCCACGCTGCCTGCTGGCCTGAGCAATGCGGAAATTACCGATGTTCGCGTAGCAGAAACGGCACGTCAGGGCAAAATCGAAGTTTTTTACGATTTGGGGAGCGAAGGCCGCGAAGGTTTGTACCACATGGCGCTGACGGCCTTCACCAGTGTGGCGGGGAACGGCATATTGGGTTTCCGGCTGCTTTCGGTGTGGTCGGGATTGGTGACACTGGCGCTGGCGTATGCGCTGGCGTCGCGGTTGTTCGGCTCGCTGGCAGGGGTAGCGGCGCTGGCGTTGATGACGCTCAATTTTGGGGATGTGCTGCTCAGTCGACAGGTCAGCCGGGAGACGATGCTGCCGCTGCTGTTGGTGGCGATTATGCTGACGATGGCGCGGGCACTATCGATATATAAAGATGTGCATCCGCGTTTGCCCGTGAACACAGCCTATGGGCTTCTAGGTCTGCTGTTAGGGCTGGGGTTTTATTTACACCCGATGCATTTCATGATAGTGCTGTTCAGCATGGCTTTTATTGCTTCGCGGTTGGTGGCACGTTCACGTCCACCGCGTCAGACAATCCCCTATTTGTTGTTCAGTCTGCTGGTGTTGATGATTGTTGCTATGCCCTATTTAATTTCGACGATTCGGTTGCCAGAATTGGCGGGAGCAGGGCGGGTATTCGGCAGCTACACGGTGGGGCAAAAACCGCCGTTGCAGGCGATCTTTGATGGAGTAGCCGGGATTTTATTCTTAGGGGACGCCAACCCGGTTCACAATTTGCCGGGGCGACCGCTCATTGATCTGATTAGTGGGTTGGTGGTGCTGGTGGGTGTGCTGATGGCTGTGCGGCACTGGCGGCAGGCGCGATATGCACTGCTGCTGATCGCCACAGTGGTTCTGGCTCCGGTATGCTTCCTGACAGGTGACAGCCCGAATTTCAGCACCTTCGCTCCACTGCTGCCTTTGCTGGCATTGTTCTTTGGGCTGGGCATCCATACATTGTATCAAAGTACTGTGCCTGCTACCCGGCGTCCGGCAGCATTCGCGTTGCTGGTGCTGCTGGTTTTTAATCTGGTCTGGATGGGGCATGATTTTTTCACCGTGTGGACGGCGCGAGATGATGTGCAGACGGCTTACAACAGCCGGATCGGGTCTTTGGCGCATTATCTCGACCAGACAGCAGGTGATATTCCAAGCGTAATCTGTGATTCTAATCTGGGGCGTGTGACCGATCAACTTTCCAATACCGATCTGCTGCTCATCATGATGAATCGTAAAACGGCTCATTTGCGTTATGCGGACTGCGGCACGGGCATGATTTTTGTGAACGGCGGCATCAAACAACAGGTGATACTGCCAGATGCAGATACACTGGGCATGATGCAGACATATCTGCATGATTGGCTTATGCAGGGTACTATCGTCGAGCAGCGGGGGATACCAACCGACTCAGTGGTGATAATGGATGTGGCGGGGACGCTGGCAGATACGGTTGGGCGCTTTACGACGACCGCACCCGCCGGATATGCACCAGAGGCCGGGGTTGGTTTAGCGATTCCGCCTGTGCGCTTTGGTGGCAATATTGCGTTTCTAGGATATGAACCCTGGGGCACGAGGCCGTATTCGCCGGGGGGCATTTTTACCACTATCACCTACTGGCGGGTGGATGGTGTTGTTCCACCGGATTTGCGCTTCTTTACCCATGTGCTGGCTGATCCAGCGGCCTGCTGTACCGCGCAGAATGATACGATCAGTGTGGATATTCGGCAGCTTACCGACCGGGATGTATTCATCCAGATTACATTTGTGCCACTGCCTGTTTCTGCTCCTGCCGGGGAATATGACATCTCGATTGGGGCATACCTGAATATTACGAAGACGCGCATGGGCGTTCTGGTAGGCGACCAGCAGCGAGGAACACGATTGTTCTTGGGACAAATTCGCATTGAACGCCCAGCGTAGTTTGGTTATTGGTTCATTCAAATGCCAAACCAAAAACGAAAAACCAATCACTCTTATTGATCCATCAGAAACGATTTACGGAATCACATTGATGTTTGAGATTGTCTTTTTAGGCACATCGGCGTCCGCACCGTCGATACACCGGGGGTTAGCGGCACAGGTCATTCTGGCCGGAGAATACCGTTTTTTGATCGACTGCGGCGAAGGGACACAGCGGCAGATTTTACGCAGCGGCGTGGGCTTTAAACGGCTGAACCGGATTTTGCTGACTCATGCTCACCTCGACCATATTCTCGGTTTGGGTGGGCTGGTTTCGACTTTTGCCCGTTGGGAGAACATCGGCGAACTGGAAATCTGGGGCGGGAAGGCCACACTTGACCGGGTACAGGCGTTGTTGTTCGGTGTGGTGCTGGATTTTGAACGGCTACCGATACAGATTCACCTGATTGATCTGAAACCGGGACAGATTATGGATGCGAAGGATTTCACGGTGACAGCTTTCCCGGTCACACATCGGGGTTCGGGGAATTTCGGGTTTATCTTTCAGGAAAAATCGCGCCGTCCATTCCTGAACGATAAAGCTGAGGCATTAGGTGTACCCGCCGGGCCGGAACGTGGTCAACTGGTAAAAGGCGAAACCATCACCTTAACCGATGGCCGGGTGATCGAGCCCGATATGGTGTTGGGTGATCTGATTAACGGCGTAAAACTGGTGCATATTGGGGATACAGCGCGGACGGATAATCTGCGTGAATATGTGCAGGATGCCGATACGTTGGTGATCGAATCGACGTTTCTGGATATGGATGTTCAGGTGGCGCGCGACTTTGGGCATATTACCGCCAAAGAGGCGGCGACATTGGCAGCAGAAGCCGGAGTCAAAACGCTGATTCTGACACATGTTTCCCGGCGTTACCGTGAACGGGATGTGATTGAAGAGGCACGACGGACATTCCCGAACACTTATGTGGCGCGTGACCTTGAACATTATGCTATCCGGCGCGATAAACCTGCTGAGAAAGTTGATGATCCACCTTCATCAGACGACGATGATGCAGGTGATGCGGGTTGGCTGATTTAGACAATTCAAAGTGACGAGTAACGAGTAAGCGGAATGCACCTGCGGTTGATGACACCGGACGATCTGGATGCTGCGGTCGATTTTGTTGCCCGGTTGCAAGCCGACCCGATGCAGATGATCGCCTATTTGGGGGCGGAAGCGAACGATATTCGCCATTCGCTGGAAGGTTTTGAGCCGGATTGGACGCGGGCGACTCAACTGGCTTATGATGGCGAATGCCTGATGGGATTGCTGGGTGTGGATACCAGCGAGACCATCGGGCGGGCGTGGTTGAATGGGCCACTGGTGAACGGGGCGGATTGGGTAGAAACAGCCGATCAGCTTTATGCGGCGGCACAGAAGATGATGCCGGATTATGTTCGTGAGCATGAATTATTTGTGGATGTGGCGAATCTGAATGTGGCCGGGTTCGCGGCTCGGCATGGATTTGTGCCGGGAACACCGGAAGCCAGTTTACGTTTTGGGCGGGAACAACATCATCAACTACCAGCAGAGTCTGAATCGGTTTTGAATGCGGCTGACTATACATCGTTTGTGGCAATTCATGACCAGCTTTTCCCGCGCACCTATTACACAGGCGCCGAAATTCTGGAACAACTGGGTGAGCGTGATCGGGTATTTATAGTAAATCCCTCTGAAAATGGATTAGCTGGCTATATTTATGCGCGGGTTGAGCCGGGGGCGACCAACGGCTATATTGATTTTGTGGGTGTGGCGGAAAACGCACGGCGGCAGGGGATTGGCCGGCGGTTGGTGAGCGTGGCGACTCGCTGGTTGTTCACCTTTCCAGAAGTTGAAGAAGTTACCCTGACGGTAAATGCGGGTAATGATGGGGCGATTGCGCTGTATAAACAGTTGGGTTTTGAGCATAATCAGACCTTGCAAGTGTTTCGAAAAAATACAATTGAACCGCTAAGACGCCAAGAAAAACAGGAGCTATAACATGGCAGATATATTGAGCGATATGACGCGGGCGCGGCTGGATGAATATGTAGATGAATTGTTTGTTGAGGAAGATGACGCTTTAAAGGCCATTCAGGATGAGGCAAATCGGCAGCAGCTTCCGGCGATCAGCGTTCGGGCGTTCGAAGGGCGTTTGCTGCAAATGCTGGTTCACATGGTTGGGGCGAAGAAAGTTATTGAAATCGGCGCATTGGCGGGGTACAGCGGCGTATGGTTGGCGCGGGCGCTGCCAGCAGACGGGAAGCTGTACACGTTGGAGTACAGCAGCAAACATGCGGCAGTTTCGCGGGCGAGTTTTGAGCAGGCAGGTGTGCATGACCGGATAGAATTGATCGAAGGCCGCGCGGTTGATTCGCTGGCAAAACTGGTGGATAAAGGCCCGTTTGATCTGGTGTTCATCGACGCGGATAAAGGCAGCTATCCGGTTTACCTCCAATGGGCAATCGAAAATCTGCGACCCGGCGGCTTGGTAGCAGCGCATAATGCCTTCCGCAGTGGCAAGGTGATAGACCAGCAGAGCGACGAAGATCGGGCGATGGATGCCTTCAACCGGGCGATGGCAGCGGAATCCCAACTGGAAAGTTTCATTCTGGCGATTGGTGATGGTATGGCAGTGGGCGTGAAGAAAGCCAGCATTTAGGGATTGATCGGCAGTTGGTCATCATCCTGCACAGGGCGATTATCCGGTTCAAGCGGATGCAGCAGGGTTTGATCCTGATCGTGCAGAAAAGCTACAGCTTCATCCAGCGAGTTTACCAACCGAAAACGGACTCTTTCTCCGGCAACCTGCGCGATGACCGAAGCGAAAAATTTGAGGATCGGGTTTTTGGTACCAAAGATCATCACCCAACCGAGCCGATCTGGATCAGCGCGGGAACGAATGGCCTCTTTGATGACCCCCATGCTTTTGGGGAAACTCTGAATTTCTGAGAGATCGACAATCACATGAATGAGCGGCGTTCCAGCGATGAACATTTTGGAGGACTGGGCATTCAGATTGCGAACATCTTCAACCACCACATCCCCGTAGAACTTCTCGAAAATGATACGATCCTGCTGATACCAATTGATGTGATACGGCATAGAAACCCTCTCCACTAAAACAATACATTCCATGAAGGTCGTTAAGCTGTTGAGATACTACTTAAGCGACTTACTGAAGTATAGCAGGTGTGAGGGTTAGATTGCCGCCAGGATTTGGTTTCAGTTTATGTTGTCGAGCGAGATCATACCTTCGCTGTAGATTTTGCCGGGTTGAACCACGATGGGCGGCGTGATGTCGGCGGTGGCGATCAGGTCATAAGTGGTCGCGCCTGTAACGCGCACCGGGACAATTTCACCAACCGGGAGTTCGCCTTCGACCACTACATAACCGTCGATTTCCGGGGCGTCGCGGTAGCTGCGTCCCAAGCTGATGGTTTGTTCGGTGGCATGACCGTGTTCATTTTCGCTAACACCATGCCCTTCCACCAGAATATCCACTGTTTTGCCGACGAAGGACTGATTTTTGGCGAGGCTGATGCCCTGTTGCAGTTCCATCAGTTGTTCCCAACGCGCTTGCTTGACATCATCTGCCACTTGGTTGGGCAGCGTGGCGCTGGGTGTGCCGATTTCGTAGGAATATTTGAACGCGCCGACACGATCAAATTGCAGGTCACGGACGAATTGCAGCAAACCTTCAAATTCTGCATCGGTTTCGCCGGGGTAGCCGACGATGAAGGTGGTGCGGACAGCGAGTTCAGGAATGGTAGCGCGCAGCTTGCCGACGGTTTCGTAGACCCATTCGATTTTGGCGGGGCGTTTCATCCGCAGCAGGGTATCGCGGTGGCCGTGTTGCAGGGGCATATCCAAATATGGCAAAACCTGTTTGTGCTTCGCCATTGTTTCCATCAAGGCATCGGTGACATAACCGGGATAGGCGTACATGACGCGAATCCAGGGGATTTCCGGCGCGGCATCAACAATGGAATTGAGCAGGTGGGCGAGTCCATCTTTCATGCCGAGGTCGTAGCCGTAGTCGGTGGTGTCCTGCGCGATCAGAATCATTTCCTGAACGCCCTGTGCCTGCAAATAGAGGGCTTCGCGGACAATGGACTCAACCGGGCGGCTGACGGCAGTGCCCTTGATTTTTGGGATGGCACAGAAGGCGCAGGGACGGCGGCAGCCATCAGCAATTTTGACGTAAGCACTCGCACCCTGCACGCTGGTACGCAGCACACCGCGTTCATCCAAACCGACGACTTTGGCATCGGTGGGCAGATGGTACAGGGGTTCGGGATGTTTGCGCCCGCGCAACCGTGTCACCAGATCAAAAATATCCATCCAGCGGCGCGTGCCGATGACGCCATCCAGACCGGGGACTTCCTGCACCAGATTTGCGCCGTACCGCTGCGACAGGCAACCAGCGGCGATGACCATCTGTCCATCGCGGCGGTTTTCCACCAGTTCGCGCAGGGCGTTGATCGATTCCTGTTTGGCGGCATCAATGAAGCCGCAGGTATTGACGATCAGCACTTCGGCGCGGTTGGGATTTTCGACGCCTTTCATGCCGTTTTGGTGCAGCACTTGGGCGATACTTTCGGAATCGACGGTGTTTTTGGAACAACCGAGAGAGAGCAGGTAGTAGTTATTCTGGGTTTTGCGGATGGGCATTTAGGGTATAGGTCTCCAATTTAATCACCCATCTTTTAGCATAAATTGCTCTGCTTGGGTATCCCAAATAAAGCTAATCTTATCTGATGAGGCAAAATTATTCCCCTAAAATTTGATAAATTGCTTTAACCAACTCCCGGCGATTATGGAAGAGAAGATACATATAACCAATCGATCCCAACACTGCTATGCCAAAGAATATGCTCAATATTGGTAAGTCTTGATAAACCACATGTCTGAATTGGATCATTAAAAAGGCCCCTATAGTAAGGACGTAAAGCGTAAAGCCTACTTGAAGTAGGGATACTGTCGCATGGCCTTGAACATAGGTTGTATTGGTTTCAGTTGACGACAGCTTGAATGCTGCATGAGCTGGTACGCCGTTATTACCTGTAAATAGAATGCGGAGTAATCGGCATTCCGCCGTGCTGCCGTTTTGCGAACAGCCCTGTGAAATGATGTAAGCAGAACCTGCGAAACCAAAATTGCGTTTTTTGTCATCAATTGTTCGCATCAAATGAATGCAGTGTTCGAGGGGAAGCGACGTTGTGAACTGGAAATTGTGTTTAATTAGCCAGACCATTTGCGCCGTTCTCTACGTTTGGCTTTTCGTTCATTCACCCATGCTGCGCCATCTTCGATGTTTTTGGATGCCCATGTGCCAAGCAGTCCTTGTGCTATTACGTCAGCAGGTGGAAGGGGTTCAACCTGCATCAGTTCGGCAATCTCAGATGGGGTGAACGGTTGATCGTCTGCGGACGGACTTTCAACCAAAAATTCAGCCTGAAATGAAGCGGCTAACTCGGCAATCATAGCCATTCTTTCGGCAGGCGAAAGTTCTAATGCCCGCGTGAGGGTTTCTTGAAATTCCGGTGAAATGTATTCAGCCATTTTCATCATCCACAGTTTTGGGTAAGGGTGAGGCGAATGAGCACTCACCCTTACCTATCATTATAGCGGGTTTCTACTTGATGATGGTCAGGAACAGGATGGGGCGGCAGTTGTCGTCGTAGCAACCGAAGGATTCGCCTGCATAGGGTTCGTTGAAGTCAGCATGGATTTGCAGTTGTTTATCTTCGGTCAGCGCAGTCAGCAGCACGTTCAGGTAACGGTCAGCCAACAGCGCGTCGCGGGTCGAGATGGCGAAGTATTCTACATCCTTGAACTCTTCAGCACAGCGCACATGAATGCGTTCCGGGAAAACGGCGACATCAATCGGGTCGCAGGTGATGGTTTCGCCGGGTATCACTTCAGGTTGTGCTTTTGCAGTCGGTGTCTGGGTGAAACCTGCGATGCCCACCACTACAAGAGCAAGACTGAACAAACCGAAAATCAGCACAACAGGACGCGGAAGGTGGATGGTCATGTTTAGCCACCACGCCCGTTATAAACCAGCGCACCACTGGCCGCGAAAGCATGATAAACAGCG
Source organism: Anaerolineae bacterium (assembly GCA_019912965.1). Classification (GTDB taxonomy): domain Bacteria; phylum Chloroflexota; class Anaerolineae; order Aggregatilineales; family Phototrophicaceae; genus CFX2. The sequence continues at coordinate 3,358 of JAIOHM010000073.1, read as the reverse complement.
ACGGCTTCTTCGGTGAGTACATTGTTGATAAGTTCGACGCCGCGTTTGGCGAGTTCTTCATCCCACTGCGGATGAATTGGGCCTTCGTCAAAACCCGTGATGCGTTCCAGTTCCGGGCCACTACCTGCAATTGCCAGCGACCGAATCCCCGACCAGAGCACCGCCCCATAGCACATGGCGCATGGACGCCAGTTGACGACCAGTTGATAAGCGGGCATTCCTTCGCCACCCAGATCAAACGTACCGAGAATTTTTTGGGCTAATGAAAGCGTCATCACTTCGGCATGGGCAGATGAGCAATTGGAAGGCACAACCCGGTTGACACCGATTACTACCAGTTTTCCGGTATCGCGTTCAAAAACGCCCGCCGCGAATGGGCCGCCCGTGCCGTTTTCAAAATTCAGACGTGAAAAGCGGATGACATGGCGCATCCGTTCTTCCAGTGTGGGCATGTAGGCTGGAAGATGTTTGTGTTCTTCGACCGCCCAATCGGGCAGTGATAGTGTAAATTCCATGATGTCCTCCTTAAGATGGATTGATGATGTTCTGGAAATAGGTTTCAAGCGGTTTGAGCGCAGCGCAGACCTGTACAAAATAAGCCGCTAAATCGTCTTTGAGCAGATCGGCGTCGGTCAGCGGGTGGCTGGCGAGAAACTGCTTATGCTTTAGCAGATCAATCGCGGGATGATCGGCGGCAAAACCTTTGGGCGCGGTTTTGAGCTTTTCACCTTCCAGCGTTTTGAAGTAACGGACAAAATCCGGCGCAGTGATGATTTTTTGCAAAGCCTCCGGTTTTTCAGCGATGGCCTGCCGGATGGCTTTAAGCTGTTCCGGGGAAGGATCATAAACCCCAGCAGCGATAAAGGCGCTGTCATTGGGTTCGATGTGCAGATAGTAAGAACGTTCGGTGGATTTCCTGCCACCTTTTCCAATGACGATGCCCATCGCGGTTTTGTAGGGGGATTTATCCTTCGAGAAACGTACATCCCGATTGATGCGGAACATACATTCTTTGGGCGTCAGTTTGCCCAACTCCTCCACCGGAGCGAACTGGCGAATGATGTCTCCGATCAGGGATTCAACGCTGCGGCGGGCTGCTTCGTAACGGGCGCGGTTTTCCTCAAACCAGCTTCGGGAATTGTTGAATCGCAAGTCTGTCAGGAAATCGAGCGTAACCTGAAGGGATTTTGGCATCGTCTGAACTCCTTGTTATCCGGGCGCTTTGGTGGGCGGCAACCCTTCCTGTGTGACGCGCGGCGGGAGAATGGCGGTCGGTGATGGTGTGGGCGTGATGCTGGGTGTCGGCGTCACGGTCGGCGTGCGGGTAGCCGTCGGCGTATTGGATGGCGTTGGCGTCACGGTCGGCGTATCCGTCGGCGTGGGTGTATCGCTGGGTGTGGGTGTGATGCTGGGCGTCAGTGTAGGTGTTGGGCTAGGTCCCGGTGTGTTAGAAGGCGTCAGAGCAGCGATAGCCGCACCCACATCAACGGCTGAGGTTGGGAAGGGCGTCGGACTTAATTCTGAGGTCGGCTCGAAGCCGGGGCCAGACTGTACATCAATTGCGCCATTGGGCTGGAAAACAATATCGACTTTTTGACCGCGCCCACCATAAAGCGGCTGTGCCTGCCCATTATAGGCGACACGGAGTGCCTCGGCATTGCTGGCGGTGAGGGTGACATTATTTTGTGCTGGAAAACGGAGGATATCACCGGGGCGGGCCAGTCCGGCAAAGCGTTCAACGCCATCCGATGAAACGCGCAACCATGTGCGCTGTACCATTTCGATGGTGACCAGAACGGGTTCACCCTGATAATCCTGCTGGACGAGCGGTAAAGGCGTGAGCGTGGGTACGGGTGTCAGGGTTGGGGCGACAGTCAGGCTGGGTGTGGGTGGTAGCTGACCTAAAATATTCAGTCCGGCGTCCTGTGGAGGTGGGCCGTCTTCTGGCTGACCGATCAACTGGACGACGACGAATACAATCACGGCAATCGATGCCAGCGCGACCAGGAAAAGTACAAATGTATTCAGCAAACCCCGGCGCGGGCGGGCATCCGTGACTATTGGTACTGCGGGAAGCGAAGGGTTGGTATCCGTCAGACGGCGGGGGGCAACAGGCGCGACAATGGGTACGGTCTGGGTGGTGCGGCGTGGATCACGACGGCGCGGTACATCGGCTTCGTGGCGGGCGGCTTCGTAATAGCCGACGACGCGATCTTCTTCCAGACCGAGGAAGCGCGCGTAGTTGCGGATGAATCCACGTATCTGAACGCTGGAGAAATCACTGAGGTTGAATTCACCCAACTCGAAGGATTCGAGGATGCGGCGTCGAATTTTAAGCGACTGCTCGGCATCTTCGAGGGTGAGTTCTCTGGCTTCGCGGCTTTCGCGCAGGTAACGGCCTAGCGCCTGGGCATCCATCAGTCACTTCGCTCCCCAGCCGTAAGACAAGAAGCCCCGAACGCGGTCAAACCGGCGGGGCTGTGAGCATCAAAATCAGGCGGACGGGATTACTCAGCCGCCGCTTCCGCAGTGGGTTCTTCTACCGGGGCAGCAACGGCAACTTCGGCAGCCGCTTTCTGCTGGGCAAGATACGACTGCACTTCTTCTTCGCGCAGCACCACAACCTTGATGGTTGGAGAGATTTCCGTACCGAGGCGGACGGGAATCGTGAATGTGCCGATTTCGCGGAGTGCCTGCTGGCTGATGCGGCGGCGGTTAATATCGATTCCGCTTTTCTTGTGCAGCGCCTCGGCAATATCGCCAGTCGTGACCGAACCGAACAGCTTGCCTGTATTGGCAGCACGGCGACCAAAGACCAGTTCCACACCGTCGATCTGGCGGGCGAGGTCGTTCAAGCGGCCTTCCAGTTCGGCTTTACGGGCGGCAGAAGTCTCGCGCAGTTGCTCGGCTTTGCGGAGTTCATCGGCAGTGGCCTTGACGGCGAATTTACGGGGAATCAGGTAATTCCGCGCGTAGCCATCAGCCACGCTGACGACTTCACCCGCGACACCCTGTTTATAGACATCCGAAAGGAGGAGTACCTTCATCGCTCAACGTCCTTCATCAAAAATGAAACGCACCGGGCGCTTATCATTCGTGCTTTATGAAAGGGGTATTATAAACGGGGCAGGGAGCGATGCCAAGTGTAGCTTTTAGCCAATGCAAGTTGCCAGTTACGGGTTGCCAGTTTCCAGAAAAATACGGAAAGCAAGGCAGGTTATTGGACAGGATGGCGGCGGTGGCGGCGGCGGCGGCGATGGCGGCGTGGCGAAAAAGGGTTTCGCCGCCATTAGGGGTTTGTCGTCGGTGTCGTCGTCGTCGTCTTTGTTGGGATGGGTTTGTCGGACAAGTATCGGTT
>JAIOHM010000072.1 GCA_019912965.1 Anaerolineae bacterium | reverse complement strand
CAAATATTGGGCATTGCCACACTTATTGTGTCCATTGCGTATAATATTCTCACTGCCACATGATCGACACGAGTAGGTCATTGTCTCTTCGATCATGTGGCAGATTCTTATCCACCATCACGTACTTTGCAACCACTACCCAGAAAAGAGATGCCATGTTTCGGGCAACCAGGGATATGGAGAAAATTCCAGATGAGCGAGTAATACCCATCCTGCGCCAGACAGTCCGGGCACCAGCGTAGATACTTGACCACACTCCGGGCAAGAAACCGCTCCGGTGTCTGTTCTCGGCCGAACTTACTGGCGAGGAAATGGGTTGTCAGTGCCAGCAAATCATCTTCAGTACATCCCGTTACCTTTCCAAGCTGCCCAAAACTGGGTGGAATATGCAGTGCCAACAGACGCTTCGGTTCCCTGAGCCTGGTCAAATGCGAGAAGGTCTGGATATGGTGAATGCCGTTCACCTGGGCAAGACGCTTCATGTAGCTATTGAGCGATTCCAGCGGCTTGGGTCGGGGATGGGCGGGTAGCCTATCCAGATAAAAATCCGTTGGCATGTTCATCAATTCCAGGCCTTTCGTTTCTGCAACATCGCCAGAAAGTCGGTGACCTGGTGCGTCTGGATCGCCTGCCAGGTGGTTTCCAGCAGTGAGAGTGACAGGCAGGGTAATCGCTGCTCAATCGCCCGTGCGCTGGCATCCAGAATGAGCATCATGACATCGCGCAGCACACCGCCCGTCCAACGTTCAATGAAGTGAGCGGGACCCGCATGGTCGCCAAAGGTATACACCGCCAGTGCGGAAGGTTCTGGAAAGGGAAGCAGCAGTTCGAGATACGCCAGTAACTGTCGCAGGCGTTCTCCGGTATACTGCCGCAACTCAAAGTAGTCGTTCCAGCGTCCTGCTACCTCCGCATCGCCTGTCACCCATGCGGTTGGATGACACGAGGCACAGACAATGGGCAGTGTGGGAGCCAGATTGGAGACTTCCAGCAAGCGTCGTTTCAGGCTCAGGCTGTGGATATGCTCGACTTCGTCAATGACCAGCAGTTCGGTCCCACAAATCTGGAAGTAAAGCGCCAGTTTCATCAGCAAATCTTCTTCGTTGTCACTGCGCGTGTAGCTCATACCACAGGCCAGGATCATGCGCTGCAAAAGGGGCTTGGGGTATGGTTGCTGACGGGCGCGTCAATCTTAATCACCGGAACGTGGTTGCGCTCCGCTTCGACACGCGGCACATGGTGGGACGTATACCAGTCGAGGTAGGTGGACTTGCCCATACCTGAGGGTCCACCCAGCAGAAAATTGCGCCTTTGCCCCAATGAACGGTAGGTCTGCACAACTGCCAGTTTGTCGTTGAGCCGCCGCAGGTCAGGCGTCATGATGAACAGAAAATTCTGTAACCACAGCAGACGCTCTGCCTGTGAAAGGGTTGCGAACTGGGCGACCAGATGCTGACGCAGTGCCTCGTAACCCACCTGACGAATGACATCCGAAGCAATTTCAAGCGGTATCTGTACCAGCTTCATCCGTAAACGCTGCTGCAACTGCGCCAGTTGTGCGCCGCGCTGGATGTCAAAATGGTTGCTGTGGTCAAGCTGGCGCATCCGGTCGTTTAACTGCTCATGTGCTGTGCGCCATTCTGCCTGCCAGAGGTCGAGTTGACGCAGGCGTGTCTGCACGTCCAACGCTGTGTCCAGAGCTAAGGTGGGAAGTGGTGCCTTAATCATGATCTGCCTCCATGAATTGGGTCAACAGCGCCGTGTAATCCGCATAGAGCAGCGCAGCACCAGTCATTTCCAGACCTGCTTCAGCCTGGTGGATATTCGGTTGCGAGGTCGGTTTACTGGCTGTGCGCTGCATTTGGCGCTGTTCTTTCAGGCGAAGCTGGCTGAGCGTATCCAGTTCGTGGACAAAGTGCAGCCAGTGGCTCTCCGCTGCCCCCGCTTCAAGTGCCAATTGGCGACTGAGATTACGTTCCCACAAACTGAGCTGCAGGCATGACCCATCCGCCTGGCGTAACTGTTGGGCGGTCAGATCGCCTAACCACCGGTCCTCATGAAACAACGCAATCTGGCTGATGTCGTTCGGATCGTAGCGAAAGCGAAAACGAACCGTTTCACCCTGTCGATTCAGACGGGGAATGTGCTGAAGTTGTGGTGACCAGTAGGTCATGCCAAAAGCATGGATCCCCTTGCCCGTCATGACCCGTGTGCGTGGTGACAAGCGCCAGAACAAACGCAGCATCTCCGTGGTTTGGGGTGGGACATGCGCCACCGTCCACGCCATACCCTGCTGCCAGCGTTCATGCGGTGTTTGCCCATCCAACTCGCGGTGCGGCGTGTGCTGGTAATCCAGAATGAGCTGGTGCAGGATGCGGTAAATATCGCCATACATCAGGCGAGCAGCTTTTGCCGCCTGGCGCACGTCCTGCGGCAAACTGGACGAGATCGCTCCGGGCAGGTGTTCCTTAACCTTACCGGAGAGGTTGCCAAAGAAACGTTCGACCAGTGCGCCATAGCGCCCCTTGTAGGGTGGACGAAACAGCAGATCCATACCGGGATACTCACCACCCTGACTCAACACCCGCGCCAGGTTTTCCAGACTGTGGGAATGGTGTGCCCAGGCGTTATCCAGTGACAACTGCTGCCGGAATGCCATAACACGGCCAGATTTGTGTCAAGCCCAGCGCCTGGTGGGTGGTCTTGGGCCAGATCGCATGTTGCAATGCCTGCTGGATCGACTCAATACAGGGCGCTTCATACAGCAGCGCCAGCCCCAGCACACAACGCGAGTAGGCATCCAGCAGCACCGTCAGCCACAACCGCACCGGATGGGAGCGCGTCGCCGCATCCACCACGAACACGTCCAACAGCCAGTGGTCAGCAAACACATACTGCAATGGAAAAGCGGCACGGTTCACAAAGGTGTCGAACACCATCTGCTCCTGCTCCCACATCGCTTTACCATGTCGGGCGGTCATCACCTGCCTGCCCTGTTCAGGCTGCTGCTCAAACCAGCGCAGATAACCGTACAGCCAACTGCGTGAGGGAAGTGAAATGGCGGTCAACAAACGCCGTTTTTCCGGGTTTTCGGTGATCTGTGTCAGCGGAATGTCCGGGTTGAGCAGTTCCATGACCAGATCCTGCGGCACATTGGGCACACAGACCTCCGGGTCAGGCCATAAACCACCCGTGCGCTGCCGTGTGGCCACCGCCAATCTGTACAATGTCGCGGGACGAATAGGGGGCTGGCGGGCGTAAAACCGCAGGATGAGCGTGTCAATGAAATGCTGCTGAGCGGTGCTCAAGCGTGTCTGGTTGTAACTCTGCCGCCGCAATGAAGCAGCTATTCGTCCCCGGTCGCCGCTGGCTTGCTGGTAACAGACCCGGTAACGGTAATACGTCGCCAGTGACACCGGGTCGTCCAATTGTGCCAACATCTGCCGCAGGACATCGGTGTGGGACAGGTCTTGTATCTGTGGGACAACCGCTCGCATCCCTGCATCCACCTGCTGAATAACCTGAATGATGCGGTCCGCACATGCCAGCAGATTCACGGGCAAATCTTCTACAGGCGCTACAGCAGGTGTCCGACGCTGGCGGGCAATACGCTCATCCAGTAGGGCTAATGTGGGGGCAAACAGTGGTGCCAAATCCGTTGACGTTTCCAGAAGCAAGTGTGCCAACTGGAAGCTGGACTGCTCGCCTGTTTCAACAGCTTCCACCTCAACGACCAGTGATGCGGTGTCAAATGACACCATCTGGTAGCGCCGCGACTGCCAGTACAGATACCAGCCCGGACGTAAGACACCTTCCAGAGTGGTCTGGCTCATGCCTCACCGCCTTTCAACCACAGAACAGCTTCAGGATTTGGAACACCATCCTGAAACAGCAGCACATGCCAGTTCATCTGGACGACGTCATGCCACAGCAGGTGATACAGACAGCACGCAATCTGGGAGATAGCCAGTCCACTTTGACGGTGGATGTCCATCACCAGTGGATAGAGCGTTTGTTTTTCGTCTGCTAACCGAGTGCAGAGCGCATCTGTTACATGGGGATCATGGTAGCGTGTCGCACGATATGCCCACAGCGCCAGCAAATTCGCCAGTTCACTTCCCTGCGGCAGTGTGGATTCGGTGTGAATGTGGTACGTCCATCCCCGTTCAATACAAGCCGCAGTCGCCGCCGCGTGACGCCGTTGAATCTGTGGCTGGTCAAGGCGCTGTTGCAGCGTAACCTCGTGCAGACTCACCCGCCTGTCGGTGTGCCAGACCTGGTAATCTGGTGTGTAGCTGTGGCGCTTACCGGATGAATCGATGTAAGCGATCTGTTCCGGTTGACTGAGGTAATCCACCACATCCGCGCTCCGGTCGAGCCACAGCAGCAGACTGCGCTCGGCAAATGACTCAAACTGAACCGTTCGACCGACTTTGTTGGTGATGACACCGCATAAATTGCGTCCTGTACTCCTCACACGGCGACTATTCCCCGCAGGGGGCTTGCGTTTCAGTCCCATGAGCTATTTCTCCTTCGCTGGAACCAGACGAAAACGGGGCTGCCCTGCATGGAACAGCCCCGACGGACGATGCCTTCATTATGGCCCTGAACAACGCGGCCTGGAGTGGCAAGTGCCCGGTTCCTGGTGTTGCCAGCATCCGCCGTATGGCGCAGCAGACACAACATCCTGCCTGCTGCCGCAGCTCAGCGGTTAACCACCCTCCTGAAGTCGTTGGCGCTGGTTCTTAGCAGTTGCACATCCACTCGCCCTTCAGCCAGATTCCATGGTCATATTTGTACCTTTAGCGCTCCTTTTAAGCGCTACACATCACCCCATTGCTGTCGATTTATCCTGACCACGCTAACAGGCGCGGCGCCCTGTCAAAATTGCGCTGCAATTTCGCTTCACCCGTTTTTGTCTGGCTGGTGCCGTTGCACTCAACAAAAACGGGTAGCGCCCGCTGGGTGACAGCCTGCCTTTTCCGCCTGTTTGATGCAGGTCAGAAATCGACATGGGGTCGATTGCATAGCAAAAGGAGCAAGCTCGTGGGTACATTACTTTTGACATCAGTGACAGGCTTCGTTGGGAGTGAGGTGAGTGTGCGTGAGCTCGGTGAACAGCGTGTCGAATCCTTCTCAGTGGCGGTTAACCGCAAGACCAGCAGTGGCGAGCAGCAAACCCTCTGGGTGCGGGTCAACTGCTGGAATAAGCTGGCGGATGTGGCGAACGGCTATCTGAAAACCGGATCACTGGTGCAAATCCAGGCCAGTTGGATGCGTCCCAGCGCCTATATTGACCGTGAAGGCAATCCGCAGGCCAGCCTCGACATCACGGCAGACCGCCTCGTGCTTCTGGATCGCGTCAACGGCGATGCGCCAGCAGACACTGACCAGGACATGGCGGACGTGCCCTTCTAACGGTTTTACGTCCTCAACCGAAAGCGGCGCCGTTGCGACGGTGTCGCTTTTTTGCGTTTCTTCCCGCTGGTGTTTTTCTCACCTTATGCTGGAATCCGGGTGTTTTTCGCAGGTTACGCTGGACTTTTCTCACAACGAAGCTCTACAAAATACGCAATTTGGTGGTTTTGAAGTGATTCTTTTCTCAAGTTACACTGGAACTCACAAGAATGGCGCACCGCACAGCAGCCTCGACCTCGATGCTAACCGTCTCGTTTTGCTGGATCGCGTCGAGATGAACGAACAAGAAACCGAGCAAATACCATTTTGATTGACAACTGAATAGCATCAACAGACATGAGTCATCCCGGATTTTGAGATGACTTTACAAGAAGACCTCGAAGGGTAGACTGAAGTTACCAAACCAAGTCACCGAACGAGGTCTTCTCATGAACGATTTTGCTGAAAATCATCTCCAACCGCAAGCACTGGCCCGAAAACTGGAAGGCTTTGTCGCACCGTTACTCAGCCGCCTAGATCGTCAGATTGACAAGCGGTTGGTACGGACGTTTCTGCTGACCCTGCAAGCCATTCTGACGTTTCGACACAGCACGAACGGTCTGCTGCTGAGTGAACTGGGGGGTTACATTCTCAGTCCAGCGCAAGCACCGGCTGGGACGAAGCGCCTGAGCAATCTGCTGCGCTGTGGTAAATGGGTCTACAGCCTGCTTGAAACCTATCTGTGGCAAACTGCCGAGCAGCAGCGAAGGGCGTTAGCGGCGGATGGACAAACGGCTTATGTCATCTGGGATGAAAGCGTAGTGGAGAAAGCTGAGAGTTTGGCACCGGAAGGCTTGTGTCCGGTGCGTTCCAGTCGAGCGGCACGGCTCAAACGGATCAAACCGGGATACTACAACCCGCCCGGTGGTCGTCCCATTTTTGTGCCGGGCATGCAGTGGATTGGGCTGCTGCTGACGAGGCTGAAGGGGGTTCCCTCAGTAGCAACGATGCGCTGGTGGAGCAGTCGGGGTAAAGGGAAAAGTAACAAACGAACTGAGGAAACCAAACTGCTGCATCGGTGTTCGCGCATGTGGGGACGAACGGTAGTCCATATTTGGGATCGTGGCTTTGCTTCTGCGGCTTGGTTACATCGGGTCTTTAAGCATGATGTTCGTTTCATCCTACGTTGGCCGAAACGCTATAAACTGGTGGACGCTAAAGGCAACCGCAATGCCTGGAAAATGGACGGGGTAAGCGGTCGCTGGATCATCGTCTCATTTGGGACGCTCGTCGCCGCTGCTGGCGCAAAACGGGCATCGTCTTTATGAGGGTGCAGCATCCCAAACACGAAATCCCACTCTGGTTGGTGGTTTCCCGTCCCGGTAATGGTCGTGAACCTTGGTATTTGCTCACTAACGAACCCATCCAAACTGTCGACGATGCTTGGCGCATTGTCCTAGCTTATGCCCGTCGCTGGCTGATTGAAACCACTTTTCGCTACACCAAAAGCGAACTGGCATTGGAAAGTCCGCGCCTATGGCACTGGGATAACCGCCTCAAGCTGCTGTTGATGGTCTCCCTTGTCTATGCTTTTCTGTTATCCTTGTTGAATTTGGATTGCCAGCTTTTATGCGACTGGTTGCTGCGTCACTGGTGTCACCGAACCGGCAAGCGGTACCGTGAATTTACGATACCGCTCTACCGTTTGCGTTCGGCCATCTCGCGCTTGTGGCTGAGCCATCCCCCCGCTTTTTCATTTCAGTGGGAATTTCTGGGATGACTCATGTTTTTTCGCGTTAACACACCATCCCCAGTCTAGCAAGCCAACCGATTGAAAAACTTACTATCACAAATCGAATCACGTTCCCTCTCACACAACGCCGCCGCGACGATTTTACGATGCGAGGGAACCCACCCTCAAGCACCGTCGGGCAGGTACGCTGGCACTACCTTGCAGGCAGTACCACCGAACCACCCGCCTATCCGCAGGCGGATTGCTTGACGGTTCCCCCTTCTGCATCGTCCCGCGTGATTGAGCGTTGTGCTCAGCGCGCTGGCGTATCCAATGGTAACAGAGGGAGTAACCTCATGCCCGATTCGACTATTCGCAAAAGTATTAAAGATCAGATTCGTCCGTTCCCGCGTGTTGCAACTTATCCAACTGGATGGGCAGGCACACTCACTTTTGCCCAGATTATGGACGAATGTACACCACTGGCTGCAACACTGATCCGTAAGCATGGCATTGCATATCAGGATTTTCCTGATGCCCTTCAGCGTGGTTTCATGGTGGTCTGGGAGCGACTGGTACAGGATAACCAGTTGTTCGCTCATGCGGACAAATACGTTGTCGCCCGTATCGTGGAAGCGAATTGCGGCACGAATTACTGGCGGCGGCATGATCGTCATCTCAGCTTGGATGCACTGGAAGGCGTAATCACTGAAGATCATCCCGACGAATGGATGATTACCGGGTTGGAAGCTAACCGAAGCGAGTTATGGGCAGCGTGGGCAACCGCTACCGATATGCGGATCGACATCGAGCGCATCTTCGTTCAACTGGTCGCAAAGTACGAAAACCAACCTGAACCGCACCGCTTTCGTTTCCTGGTCGCGCTGTATTATGTAACGACACAGGTCAAGCTGGAAGATGCGGCACTCATAGCTGGAATCAATCACCATTATCTCCTCGACGATTATGCCAGTATTGTTCGCAAGGATGTACAGCAGGCGTTCGGGGAACTGTACCGACCTGGAATGCGCTGGATCGACAAGTTCAAGCGTGGACATCAACAACCGGCGCTACTGGTGCTGGAGAAGTATCAGCGCAATCCACGTATGATGTACGCTATTCGGTCCTTGTTGGACGAGCAACCACCGACGGAGGCGAGGCTCAAATGTCCTTGGCCCAACAATAATCAATACCGGGCAAAAGCGCACAAAGCGCTGATGAAAGCTTACGGCTGTTCCGCATGACAGGAGCAGCCGTTTTCATCTCTGTGGCTGGTGAGCAATCGCCAGTCATATATTTTTTGCGATGGATACTCAATTTCACAGTTGAGAAGCTTAAACTATAATTACATTGATACCGCTAAACTAAGAAAGCAGGTCGTATGTCGAATGATTTAACTTTCTTCACCAACGAACCTAACGCGACCCTATTAGATCGCTTTAAAGCAACACTCAAAGATGTGCAGTATTTTGATGTCCTGGTTGGTTATTTCCGAACTAGTGGTTTCCATCTTTTGCAGGAGGCTTTCGAAGATATTGAAAAGATTCGCATCCTCGTTGGATTAAGTGTGGATCGCAAAGCCTTTGAAATTATCGAAACGGCATCAGGGCAGATGCAACTGCCATTTGAATCGACAAAAACGACGAAACAACAGTTTGAGAGTGATGTCGTCGCAGAAATGGAAGTCTCACCTGACGAATATGCGACTGAATTGAGCGTGCATAAATTTATCGAGATGATGCAGAGCGGCAAGCTGGAGATCAAAGCTCATCCCAGTCACAACATTCATGCGAAAGTCTATATCAGCCGTTTCCATGCGGATGACCGTGATTTCGGCAGGGTTATCACCGGATCAAGCAATTTCAGCTATCCCGGTCTTGTCGGTCAATCTGAGTTCAATGTTGAACTAAAGAACCGTACTGATGTTGAATATGCGCTCGACAGGTTCAATCATCTCTGGGGAGAATCTGTCGATATTTCTGCTGAATACATCGATACCATCAACAAGCGCACCTGGTTGAATGATCAGATTACGCCTTATCAGATTTATCTCAAATTCCTGTACGAATACTTCAAAGAGGACATCAATCTCGACGAAGAATTTGACAGCTACCTACCAGATGGCTTTATGGAGTTGAAATACCAGAAACAGGCGGTTATTTCAGCCAAGAAAATTCTAGACAGCTACAACGGCGTGTTTTTGTCGGATGTGGTGGGTCTAGGCAAAACATACATCTCTGCTCTGCTTGCTCAGCAATTACCCGGACGTAAGCTGATTATCTGCCCACCCGTGTTGCAAGACTACTGGCGCGAGACATTCTTCGAGTTCAACATCGGCGGCACGGTTGTGGAGTCGATGGGCAAGCTCGATCATATCATCGCGTCTGGTCACGAACGTTTCGACTATATTTTCGTCGACGAGGCACATCGCTTCAGGAACGAAGGAACGCAGGGATATGAAAAACTACACCAAATCTGCTGGGGAAAGAAGGTTATTCTCGTCTCAGCAACACCGCTGAACAATACAATTTCAGATATTTACGCACAGATCAAGCTGTTCCAAACACCTAAGAAAAGCACCATACCTGGCGTGCAGAATCTGGATCGTTTTTTCAATGGTTTGCAGCGGCAGATTGAAAATAGGGAAAAAGGGACACCCGATTACTTTGCGACGGTCAAGAGTGTTGCCAAAGAAGTACGCGACAAAGTGCTAAAATATATTATGGTGCGGCGCACCCGCAACGAAATTGTGAACTATTTCGCTGATGATGTTTCCAAACAAGGGTTATTCTTTCCCCAGCTCGCAGACCCACAACGTATTATCTACGAATTTGATGCAACGACAGACATAGTATTTAACGAAACGATTGAGAAGCTCAAAGACTTCAAATACTCACGTTACATGCCTTTGCTGTACATGGAACGGCAGTTATCGGCTTTTGAGCAGCAGTCACAGCGCAATGTTGGCGGTTTCATGAAGGGTATCCTTGTGAAGCGGCTGGAGAGCAGCTTCCATGCGTTCAAGAACACGCTGCGCCGCTTCATCGAGTCGTATGAGAAGTTCATCCAGATGTTCGATGATGGCACGATCTATATCAGCAAACAGGTTGATGTTTACGATCTGTTGGAGCGTGATGACGAGGCAGAACTGCTGCGATTTGTTGAGGAAGATAGGGTCACAAAGTATCAATCAAAGGATTTTGTTTCCTCTTTCCGTGACCACCTGTTATTCGATTTGGAACTGCTCCACGAAATTCAAGACCTGTGGCAGGACATTACCGACGACCCGAAACTAAACCAATTTGCTTCTGAACTGCGCCAGCACCGCTTATTGAAGAATAAACAGGTGATTATCTTCACCGAGTCGAGCGAAACTGCTGAATACTTATATGGTAATCTGGAAGAAGAATTTCCCGGCAAGGTGCTGGAATTCTCCAGCAGCGGCGGCATCGTGAACGGTACAGCGATCAGCAAGCCGGTGGCACGCAGCCTCGTTCTGGAAAACTATGATCCGCGCCAGCGCAATCCGAAAAATGACATTCGTATCCTCATCACGACCGACGTGCTGGCAGAAGGTGTCAACTTGCACCGTTCTAACATCGTCATCAACTACGACTTACCCTGGAATCCGACGCGGGTTCTCCAGCGTGTTGGACGTGTGAACCGTGTTGGAACCGCCCATCATGATGTCTACATCTTCAACTTCTTTCCCACTGCCCAATCAAGCCGCCACCTGAATTTGGAAGATAACGTCAAAACCAAAATACAAGCATTTCATGATATGCTCGGTGAAGACGCACGCTATCTCACTGATGAAGAAGACATTACCCAACACGAGTTGTTCGGGGATCGCCTGTACAAGCGGCTGAACACCAAAGCAACCTATGAGGGCGAACCGGAAGAACGTTCCGAATTGGCATATCTGCAAGAGATCCGCGACATTCGTGATAAGAACCCGGAACTGTTCGAGAAGATCAAGCGCTTGCCCAAGAAAGCCCGCACCGGGCGCAAACTGCCAGAAACTACCACTGCTCACCTCGAAATGATTGCACAGGAACAGGTGGTCACTTTCTTTCGCAAAGGGATGCTAAAGAAATTCTTTTTGGCGAGCGAACAAGGTACACTGGAACTCCCCTTCCTTGATGCGGTTGACCTTTTGCAGGTCGAGGACAAAGGCGAGGTGGAGAACAAAAAGACGCGCATCAAAGTTCCACAGTATTTTTACGATCTGCTTCAACAGAACAAAGCGGCTTTCGCTGCGGCGGTATCCACCGCTGATGACGATCTGAAACCCGCTAAAGGTGGGCGCTCTAATGAGACAATTGTTATCAAATTGCTCAAACAACTTGAGCGGACGCAGCGCCTCACTGATGACGATGAAGCCTACCTGAAAGCCGTATTGAGCGCCTTTGAAAATGGCATCATTCCCGCGAAAACCAGCAAGTCGGTCAAAGAGACGATTGAAAAGGAAAAGACGCTGGATGCGGTTCATATTCTCAGCATTTTGCGAACGATCATGCCAGACAATATTCTCTATGCTCAACCGGATGCGAAACAGATTAACCAGCCAAACGAAGTAATTCTCTCGGCATACTTACAGGCACAAACCGAATAATTTTGGAGCAATTGCATGGACAAACACCAAGCCACCACTCTGATTAGCAGCACCTTTGAAAATGCCTTTGATGAGGGACAATACCTCCGTTTTCTGCGCGAGTTGTTCAATGGGCAAATTGATGAATCAGATGACAGAAAGTTTGACCTCTATGGTCAGTACATCCCTGATTCTTTCAAGGAGTCTGTGCGCCGCTATAAGCGACTCGGAACGTACACTGATCCCGACGGGCATGAAGTTGATCTGCTGGTAGTCATTCTGAGACGCGACGGCGCTCTGGAGCGTGCGCGTACCATGCAGCGCAATTTTGCTGCTTATCATCTGAAACGCCGTGAAAAAGAAACTGCCATCATCGCTTACACAACCGAAGAACGTGGCGATTGGCGCTTTTCAATGGTGCGTCGTGAGCCAGTGGTGACTTTCAGCGAAGCAGGCAACCTGATCGCAAAAGATGAATTGACACCTGTGCGTCGTTACTCGTTTCTTGTCGGGCAGAATGAGCGCAGTCACACCGCCCAACAGCAGTTACTTCCTATCTTGGTGGACGACAAAAACGACCCGACACAGGATCGGCTGGAAGATGCCTTCAATATCGAGACGGTGACAAAGGAATTCTTCGAGCGCTACAAGAACCTGTTTCTACAGCTGAAAGAAGAACTGGATCGCCTAACCGCCCAAAACCCGCGTGTGCAGGCAGAATTCAGTCAGAAGGGATTGGAAACCGCAAATTTTGCCAAGAAGCTGCTTGGGCAAATTGTGTTTCTGTATTTCTTGCAAAAGAAGGGCTGGCTTGGAGTCCGTGAGGGTGAGAATTGGGGTGCGGGTCCCAAGAACTTCATGCGGCAACTATTCGAACGCAGTGGTGTGACCTATGACAATTTCTTCAACGATGTTTTAGAGCCGCTTTTTTACGATGCGCTGGCAATTGAACGCCCGGATAATGTTTATTCGCGCCTGAACGTCAAAATTCCATTCCTCAACGGCGGTCTTTTCGAGCCAGTGGGCAATTACGACTGGCGCAGGATCGACATGCTGATTGACAACAATGTATTCAAGTCGATTTTCGACACTTTCGACCTGTATAACTTCACGGTGCGCGAGGACGAACCGCTGGAAAAGGAAGTTGCCGTTGACCCGGAGATGCTTGGTAAGGTATTCGAGAACCTTCTTGAAGTGACCGACCGCAAATCGAAGGGTGCATTCTACACCCCGCGTGAGATCGTGCATTACATGTGCCAAGAGAGCTTAATTAACTACCTAGATACCCGCGCAAATACTAGCACGCGCTCGTTATTGGAAGACGAAAATCCTAAACCAACATTATTTGAAATGCCGCCGATTGAAACGAGACAATCTACGCTGATGGAGACAGTCCATAAGCGCACGATTTCGAGGGAAGACATCGCCACCTTTATCCGATTTGGTGAACTGGCGGTGCAGAACGACATCGCTAAAGAAGCAGGTACAAAAACCTATACCTACCAGATGCCAGAATCCATCCGCACCCATGCCAAGAAACTGGATGAAGCGCTGGCAAGCATCAAAATCTGCGACCCAGCGATTGGTTCTGGCGCGTTCCCGGTAGGCATGATGCAGGAGATTATCAAAGCACGAGAGGTGCTAACGACCTATCTGGGCAGCAGCGATGATCGGACAACCTACCACTTCAAGCGGCAGGCAATTCAAAAGAGCATCTATGGCGTTGATGTTGACCCTGGCGCGATTGACATCGCAAAGCTGCGCCTATGGCTGTCGCTGGTTGTGGATGAAGATGACTATCACCATATCAAGCCTTTGCCAAACCTTGATTACAAGATCATCTGTGGCAATTCACTATTAAGTGTGAAAAGAGATTTGTTCAATGATCATCTGTTTAACGAACTTAAAGACCTAAAAGATAAGCACTTTGATGAAACCGATCCAGAAGTTAAGCAGAAACAGCGTACCCAAATTGATTTACTTATTACACAACTGACGGGTGACTACAGTCGGTTTGATATGCAAATTTACTTCAGCGAAGTATTTAGAGAAAAAGATGGTGGCAAGGGAGGATTTGACGTAGTTATAGGCAATCCGCCTTATCTGCGAATTCAGGGAATTCGTGAAAATGCGCCTGAATTAGCCAATTTCTATAAGAAGAATTTCAATTCGGCAACCGGGTCTTTCGACCTGTATGTGCTATTCGTTGAAAAGGGATTGGAAATCCTGAATCAAGACGGTTTGCTCAACTTCATCATGCCCGACAAATGGACGAATGCTGGATTTGGTCAGGGTTTGCGAAAAGTTGTCGCTGACCACAAACACGCTCACAGACTTGTCTCATTTGGGGCATATCAGGTCTTTAATGCTTCAACCTACTCATCCCTACTCTGGTTGACAAAGCGCCCCAGTCCACAGTTGATGTATTTTGGCTTCGACCAGGATTTATCGACCTCATATGAACTGGCTAGTGCATTGACTCGTCTGCAACAGGATAGTTTCTACCCTATTGAGGCTTCTGTTCTTTCAGCAGACACATGGGTACTCACAAACCGCACGATTGGTGATATTTTGCAGCGAATGCAACTACAAACTCGTACCTTGTCTAAAGTATTTGCACAAATATATCAAGGTATTGCAACGAGCAGGGACTCGGTATATTTCCTCAGTAATTGCAGAAGTGACGGGATTTTGCTAGAGGGTTATTCAAAAGAGCTTGATGCGCGGGTTACGGTAGAAAAAGGTCTAATGAAACCACTCCTTAAGGGAGATCAGGTGCATCGCTATGTTGATCTTGATACAGATATAAATGTACTTTTCCCTTACTCGGTTACAGCAGGAAAAGACAGGAATCAAGTTAGGTTGTTATCAAAAAATGATTTGCAAAAAAATTACCCACTAGGATGGAAGTATTTATGTCAGTGCGAGGAAGTATTGAAGTCCAGAGAGAATGGCGCGTTTAACGATAACGAGTGGTATAGATTTAGCCGCAATCAAGGAATTTTCTTTGAAAACAAACCAAAATTAGTCTCACCCGACATATCGTTAGGGGGTAATTTTGCTTACGATTCTCAAGGTCAATTTTACATGACCACCACAGTTTACGGTTACATCAAGAATGCTAATGTTAGGGAGGACTATCGTTTTTGGCTGGCACTGATGAATTCCAAGTTGGTATGGTTTTATCTCCAGAACACGGGAACGGTACTGGCAAATGGTTACTTCCGCTATAAACCAGCTTATCTTGAAAACTTCCCCGTCCCTGAGAAGATTGAGCCACAACACGAGCAGTTTTTTGTGACTTTGGCGGACTATATCAGCTACATCAAAACACAGGTCGATACAAAATCTTCAGCGCACGCCCGTGATGCAGTCATGTTGAGCTATTTTGAGCAAATTGTAGATGCGCTGGTTTATGAACTGTATTTCCCCGAAGAACTTCATAGCCAGGATCGTTACTTTATGCGTCTTCTCCAGCGCGAAAACTTACCTACTCTGAATCACTCTCAGGAAAATCAGATACGCCAGCTCAGGCAAACTTTTGAGCGACTTTTCGAGACGAATCATCCAGTCCGGCAGAACCTGTTTTTCCTTGACAATGTATCCATCATTCGCGCCATCGAGGGGAAAGAATGAGAATCAAAAAAATTGAGATTTGTAACTTCAAGGGATTTTATGATGAGTGCATTATTGAACTTCATCCAAGTTGCAAAAACCTGCTTGTCTATGGCGAGAATGGGACAGGGAAATCCTCCTTATTTCAGGCTTTAGAGCTTTTTCTGGATTCAACTCAGCAGAACCTCGATTTCCGACATTTCCGAAACATTTTTGCGACCAGCGATGATCCGGCAGTTCCCACGAAGAAAGAAGGATATATCAAGTTAACCTTACGTGACAGCGTGCATCCAGGTGAGACACTCTATGAGTGGTCACCAAGCTTAAAGGATACTCATGCTTCAATTATTCTCGAAGCAAATAAGGCAAAAGCGTTTCTCGACTACAAAAGTCTCTTGGAGACATATTTTCTTCATCGATTCCAAAACACCGTGAATCTCTTTGATTTGCTAATCAAGAACTTGTTAGCTAATTCGGTCAATGCCATTACAACTAAAACATTCCTTGAAGACTGGAACAGCTTGGAGGCGGCTATAACAGGTAGAATGACCGAAGCTAAGACCAGGCAATTTGAACAACAGATACAGGATTTCAACCTAGGTTTGACATCAAGACTAAACGAGTTGGAGGTAAAAGCCTCAGAAATCCTGACAGCATTTGGATATGATCTGAAAATCTCCTTGGAGTTTAGTGGGATTGGCTACAACTATGGAAGTAAACCCGCTGACAGACAAATTACAGGACAAGATGTAATCCTACGTGTCAGATTTTCCAACAAACCACTCGTCAGACACCATATTTTTCTTAATGAAGCGAAGCTTTCTGCCATTGCTCTGTCGATTTACTTGGCATCAGTGCTTTTGATTCCAACACCTCAGCTAAAGCTCCTCGTGCTTGATGATGTGCTGATTGGTCTTGATATGTCGAACCGGTTGCCCGTATTGGGTGTTTTGGCAAATTTCTTCCCAGACTACCAAAAAATCATCACCACTTATGATAGACAATGGTATGAGTTGGTTCGGCTACGAACAGCTCCTGCCGAATGGAAATCTATTGAGTTTTATCAAGGGCGCTTACAAGATTTTGAAATTCCCATATACATCGAGAGTCAGGATTATCTAGTTAAAGCCAGAGAACATCTGAATGCGAAGGATTACAAGGCTTGTGCTGTATATGTGCGATCAGAATTCGAGCTGCTTCTAAAAAAACTGGCGGATAAAAAAGGCTTGGAAGTTAAGTATTCTAAATCCCCTGAGAGAGTTAGCAGTGAAGATTTTTGGGCAGCCGCAAAACGAGCGACAAGAAGAGACCCTGCAACCGCCACTACGGTTTCAATGTTGAGTGGTGCAATTACCACTGCTATTGAAACTTGTCGAAAATTCATCCTAAACCCACTCAGCCATTCCCAATTGGTAAACATCTACGAACAAGAATTGGATGATGCAATAACTGCGGTAGGTGACTTGCGTACTGAAATTCAAAGTATTACTTGATAGAAACTGCCAGTATCGGAGTAATCTCGTGTAAATAGAGACAGTTAAGGAACGACGAACAACACACAGGGTCAGTTCTCAGCCGCATTCGCTAGCTCGGTAGTTGGACATTACCAACCCCTTCAAATCCTGAAATTTTCGACACTCTTTACCAAAACTACTAATCCTAAACTGTAAAATTAGCCAGATCTGGTGATCTGGCTTTGATATGCTGGTTACATCGGTACGACGAAAAGGATAACCCGATGAACGACCAGCACTTTTTATCTTCAATCCCTCAATCGGTAATTTTGACTCGCGTTTTGCCAAAATTGACGGGGCAAAACTATAAAATTACACCGTTTGAGCGTGGTCAGTGTGATAGCCTGAACTTGTTAGTATGACGCGGAGACTTATCCTATGACCACTCAATTGAATTCCACTCTACCGGAGCGCCAGCCTAAACGCGCGTTGATGTTCAGCATTCGGCTCACTGAGGCGGAACAAGACGAGATTGATGCACTGGCAAAGCGGCTCAATCTACCCAATTCGTTTATGGCACGTCATTTCATTTTGGAGGCAGTTAAACACCATAAGAGCCAGTTCATGCAGGAGGCAGCCGTTGAAGCCTGAGCGCGTGCCCGATGAACAACCGCATACACCTGAAACTGATGGCATCAATCTGTTATCACTGTATTGTTCCATGCTTCGCATTGTTGCGCGGCTGGACGAAAGTGAGTACACTGAGGGTAATTCGTTGTTGCGCCAGACCGAAGTGTTCCACCACCCCGATCTGGCTGACCCGGCAAGTGATGAGGTCACATTGCAGGGCTGAGAGCATTGTAACCCAACGCGCTCTGTCTTGTCGCATCACTTGCACAGGACGGGGCGTTTTTCATTTTGAGGAGACGAAGAGAATGCCCAAATACAGACGTGCGGAAACGCAGCAGATTGACCCCTACCGGCAACAGCCGCTGCCGGTGGATCGTCCTGCCGCGATTTACTACCGTCAGTCGTCCGATGCCCAGATTGGCAACATCAACACCACGCTGCAAACGGTGGATATGTTTGAAAGCCTCGTCCGGCAGGGTTGGGCACGCGACAGCATCGTGATGATTGACATGGATGCCGGAATCAGCGGCTCGAAGAAAATCAGCGAACGTCCCGGATTATCCCGGTTAATGGAACTCATTGAGAATGGCGAAATCGGGCTGGTGGCGGCGCAGGATGTTGACCGCTTCTTCCGCGATGTCACTCAGATTCAGACCAATATCTTCATTGATGCCTGCAAGCGTAACCATGTGCGGGTGATGACGCAGCGGACGGTGTATGACTTCACCCACCCAACGATGGGTGTCTACGACATGAAGAACTTCCGCGAAGAAGCGCAGGCAGCCGCCGATTATCTGGAATATCACATTCGCGGGCGGCTGGGGCGCAGCCGGGAATATCTGGTCGATCAGGGCTTGTGGTCAGGGCGCAGTGTTGCCTTTGGCTACATGGTTGATTTGCGCCAGAAACTTCCCGATGGAACACGCAATCCCACCTACAAGAAATACGTGCCGTTTGAACCCTGCGCGGCAGTCGTGCGTGCCTACTTCGCAGTCTTCAAACGCTTTAACCGCAATCTCAAGCAGATGTGGGAATACGTTGAGGAACACGGTCCGTTCATACCTGAAAACGTCCACGAATTAGTGCCGGATGG
>JAIOHM010000071.1 GCA_019912965.1 Anaerolineae bacterium | reverse complement strand
GAATTAATCATCCGTCTCAGACGAAATTACATCCCCGGAGTTTCCATCACTGGAATTAATCCAGGTGGCATCCTCTTCGCCACGATAAATCCAGCCCCACCAGGCATAGTCAAAGCTGTAACCAGCCGCAAAATACTGGGCAGGCCAGCTCACCGCACCGGGGCAGTTGCCGCTCAGGTCACACTGATAATCGAGGGTTCCAAGATTGCCACGTGTCGGCCATGTCGGGTTGCTCAAAAGCGCGCCGTGAATAATGGCGCGGTAGCCGCCTTCAACCGAGCCGTCCTCGCTGCCGGTCAGGAAGCCGGTGTTACCGGGGCTGCGCTGTCCCGCTACGGCGTCAAAACGGCCTTCCATCTGCACCAGCACACAGTAGCTTTCATCCTGTTGCAGCCATACCTGGAGATGACGGTTCAACCTATCGAATGCCCAGTAATTGCCCGCCTCGCCGGAGTCGGCATCATTTATGACCCGATAGGTAACATTAATGACCGGACTCCCAACATAGTCACACTGCGTGGGATTGAGCTGGCGCTCCCAATTCAGGCGCAGATGATCTTCGGGATCAGCCATTACCTGTGAGCCAACCATCATAAGGATAAACATTACAAATATGACAAACTTTTTCATGATACAATTCCCTTCAAAACTCTAATTGGTAATTTATATTATATTCCGATTAGTTCGAAAGTGTGGTAGTTTTATCACCAATATTCGGATATAGAATCCTAACTTGTTCAGGATGGGGCGGTAATGGCGGCATCGTTAAGAGACTATCTGAGAAGTCCCATTTGCCCTCACCCCCCAACCCCCTGCGAAGTGTCCCCAGGAGAAGGGGAGCTATCGTGGTATTAACCCTTCGCCATGAGGGTTGAGGGGTGGCGCGAAGCGCCGGAGTGAGGGCTTTTTAATATACCTGTCGTCATTCCCCGGCGAAGATGGCCGCCATTTTATCGAGGCACTGTTCCATCCCCATGCGCGAGAGTTCGATCATGTTCCCGACCGTCCAATCATATTCGGTTATGGTGAGTTCTGTCCGGTGGTCGCTCAGGGCTTTGAAGGTGACGGCATGGCGCTGATTCTGCGGGAAGTCGGCGGGCATCCCCAGCGTCGCCGGGTCAACCGGATTGCCGTCTTTATCCGCCAGATTGTGGATGTATTCGATGCGGCTCAGCGGGATGATTTGCCGGTATGCCCAGGTGCTGTAATTTTCCCCGAACTGCGGCGAACTCATGCAGACCAGCGATGTGCCGCCTTCCCGGAAGTCAATGCGGGCGACGGGCGCGGTGAAGCCGTTCGGCCCCCACCAGCGTTTCACATCTGCCGGATCGTGCCACGCCTGCCAGACGCGGGCGATGGGCGCTTCAAAAACACGGGTGATGACCAGATCACGTTTCGGTTGGGTACTCATAGCAGTTGCTCCTCACAGTGTATTCACGGACTTTTCTGTAGAACATCTGTATGATAACCCGGCTGGGAGCGGCGCGTCTTGTATCAAACGGCAAGTTATCCGGGCGAGGGCATGTGGCTGATCTGCGCGGGGGTGAAGCCGATGAACTGCTTGAGGGAGCGTGTCAGGTGGGGT
>JAIOHM010000070.1 GCA_019912965.1 Anaerolineae bacterium | reverse complement strand
GCGTTGTGCGATGCGGTTGGCGATCTCAGCTGCTAACTGTGGGTCTGTATGCTCCACGCTGAGCCTCAATAAACGTGTGCCGGGTACCTCCTCAACGGCGATAGTCCGGCGGAAATCATCCATGTGGTCTGAGCTCATGGGTTGGTCAGGCACAGTCTGTGCCGGGCCCATTCCTGTAACATCAGAAAGAAAGTTCCTGATCTTGACAGACCACGGTGACGGCCCTGTCTGGTCGTTTGTTGCATACGCAATCGTTTTGTCCAAACCTAGCTCATAAAAAACCGGTGCGAGGATGTTCCGGCTGAGAATGATTTCTTTTTGGCTCTGGAAGTATTCTTTGTAAGTCTGATAGCTCTGTGCGCCTAGCGCGAGGTTTGTGTCCGAAACGGTCAGGACATTGCTGGACTCCTGATCAATGAATAATGTCACAGTGGAGCGGTAAACCGGAGTGGTGAGCAGAGTTTTGATCGTCACTGCGATGACGATCACGACAAAGACTGTGAGCGCGGTGACTTTGTGCCGCTTAAGGATGCGCCAGTAGTCGCTGAGGTGCACGTCTTCGTCGGGATAGGTGTGGTGTGGGCTGATCATATGTTGTCCTGTCAAATCCGTGTTCAAATTAAATAGCTTAGAGCCCGCCGGGGACCGGAGCGCCTGGCAACAAAAGCAAGTTCGATTCTGGAGCCGAAAAATCAAATTTTTCCAATATGCATTTTGGTGAATTAAATACTTTCAAAAAGGGCCTATTGGCGGATATTTTTTTCACAGTATATCCTGGAGGTAACAATCCCATAAATTCATATATGTCTTTAAAGCTTGAATGTGTTGCCGCGGAATACTCCATGAAAATATAGGGTCTGTATTTGGCAATCGTCTTCTGCAAACCTGCAAGTACGTATTTTTCATAGCCTTCCACATCGATTTTTAACAGACTAATCTTTTTCAGAGCCAGATTGTCAAAATAATTATCGCCATTTACGATATTCAGCAGAATTCCTTGCTCTTCATTGTTCTCTGAATAGGCTTTAATGAAACTGCCACTGCCATGGTTGCAACCCTTGGGGCAAAAGAATGGAATTTTTTCATCTTTCATTCCCAAACCTACTCGATGAACTTTAAGATTACATACGTGATTGGTTGTTATCTTATCATCCAGTCTTTGGCATACTAGTGGATTAGGTTCGAACGCATGAACCTCTTCACATATTCTAGACATGAAGAGCGAATGATGACCCACATTAGCTCCGATATCCACAAAAATAGGTTTTGAATGGCCTTTGATTAGATTGTGAAGATAGAGCAAAAACTCCCGCTCGTATGCTCCATAAAAAAAGACATGCCAATCCAAAAAACTATTCAAATTACCCAAGTACCTAAAACCAAAGAAATTTGTCTCAAAATCTACCGAAGAAATCGTTTCGGGATTAAATAACGCTCTCAAGAGTCTATTTCTGATTCCAAAACGTATCCAGCGTAATCTAGCAAAGCCCCTGAAAATTGTATAATGCATGGTAAAAACTCCTAGCGTAATGACACTGAAACTTAAAAGAAACTTTCCGGCACATACACAATATCCCCGGCTTGCACTATGATGTTTTGTTCTTGTTTACCTTTCTTGGTAATATCCGTTACCCGTATTGGGATAGCTTCCTCTTTATCGTCGCGGGTGCGGATGATCCGCGTGCCGTTCTGACTGGCCACCTTTGTAAACCCTCCGGCCATGGCGATAGCCTCCAACACTGTCGTTTCTTTTTCACGGTGGATCTCGTATCTTCCCGGTTTTTCAACCGCGCCGAGTACTGTAACTTGTTTGGCGTGGTACTCTTCAATAAAAACTTGGACTTGAGCGGACACCAAATAGTCTTTTTCGAGAGCTGTCGTTAACTTCTGTTCGATTTCTTGGACTGTCCGGTCCGCGACTTGTACCTTTTCCAATAACGGAAATGAGATCTCCCCGTTAGAACTCACCCGCGCCCGGGTCTCCAAGTCGTCATGCTCATAAACCGTAATTTTTAGAACATCTTCGGCCTGAATCCGATAGTTGCCTCCCTGCGCCGCGGCCGGTGAACACAGAACGCTCAATGTCACCAGGAGAATCCCAAGCGCCGTGCAATATCGTTGAATTATGAGATTCGGTCTCATGAAACCTTCTCCACTCCCGTTTGGGTTTAAAATTTAACGCTCATTCCCAGGGTCCAAAG
>JAIOHM010000069.1 GCA_019912965.1 Anaerolineae bacterium | reverse complement strand
TCCCTAAACCTTATCTCCACAACCTTTAAGTTCTACACGCTCAGGGGTGAACAAACATACTGTTCACCCCTTTAATTTTGTCCGTTCAACATCTGCAATGCCTGAATCGTGAAATAGATTCCTGCCGCGCCAGAACCCAATGCCGCACCCAGCCACAATAATCCACCGACCAGAAAGCGTCCACCTTCACTGATTGCCCTGCGCCGTTGCACATCCTGTCGAAAATTCGGCTCGGATGTTTGCGTTTGGATAGCCAACCATCCATGCCTCACAAAAGGCCATCCACGTCGGACGGCATTCATCGCAAAAAACAGAAACCCCGCCCCAAAAGCAGCATTTACAGTCACCAACAGCATTGGTTGATACTCCGATTATGGCTTTGCAATTTCGAGGGTTTCGCCATCCACCGGAATAAGCAGTCGCTTATTTTCAATATTGGCCTGCTCCCTTGCCTGCCGCAAATCTTCCCGCGAGGTTGTGCCATGATCGAGGGCTTCCATGTGAGTCGCAATCACCATTGTTGAGGGCGCAATCCGGCAGACCTCAACGGTTTGTTCAGCATCCATCACGATTAAAGACCGCTCCCCACTTTTATCCGGCCATGTCGCGCCGCTGGAATGAGTCACCACCACATCTGGCTTAAAGGTGGCAATCGCATCCCGCACTTCCGCGCACAACACCGTATCACCCGCCCAATACAAGGTCGGCTCACCATCCGCCTGAAAAACAAATCCGCAGACTTTGCCCATGATCTCCCCAACTTCCCCTGTTCCATGATGCCCCTCGGTGCGGGTGATGTGGATGCCGTTCCAATCGTAGCTATTGTGAATCGGGGTAACTTGCTGAAATCCCTTCTCACGGATGGTCTGTTCATGAACAGGCTGGCACAACAGCAGCCACTCTTTGGGGACGAGGTTTTGGGCCACCGAATCGAAATGATCGGAATGCAGATGTGATACGATCACCAGTTCAACGCCTTCCAGAATCGCCTCAGTGGAAAGCGGCAGATCAACCATCGGATTGGGCGATTTTCCAGTGTAGCTGGGCAGCGAATGTTTAGGCGCGAAATAGGGATCAATCAGGATAGTATGTCCCGCGTATTCCAGCCGCAGAGTCGCATTGCGAATCAGTTGAATTTTCATTGTGCTTACTCCAATGTGCGCCGGATATTGACCCGGATGGCTTTTTCAATTGGGTGATCTGCCACCAGAATCAGGTAGCCACCACCGCCCGCGCCGGAGAGCTTCCAGCCCAATGCCACATCCCGGTAACGGTTTATCAGATCAAACACCATATCATTCGCCATATGGGGGAACATGGCAATTTGTGCCTCGAAGGATGCGCGTACCGACTGACCAAATCCGTGTATATCGTGGTTCAGAATAGCTTTCCAACAGGCTTCGGTCGCTTCGGAAAGTGCTTGTGCTCCCTCGCGGGTGATATGCTGTTCGTTTAGGGGATTGTAATCCGCCTCGCGCGGGCCAAGCGGGACAAGATACAACGCCCCCTCGATAAATTGCAGCGTCAGTTCGTCACCGACTTTATCAATCGTCGTCGGCCAATATGCGCCCTCATAATACGCGCGGTTTAAACCCGGCATCGCAATTCCAATTGCGTCCTGTGAACCGGAAATTTCAGTCGTCCCCGGCGGGTTATCGTAACAGAACAGGATTTTCGCCAGCTTTTCGGGGTCGCCGGGTGGCAGCTTCGCGCCCCACAAATCCAACGCCGCGTTACGGGTGCTGGTCGCCATGCCACTGCGTTCGTTGAAAGCGATGGTCGGCTCAAGCGAAATCGTTAGCACCGGGCCGGGATACAGCTTGGAGACAAATGGTTGATCGAGCCATCCGCCCGCCAGATCAATGCGATAGGGCATTTGCTCCACACGGCGTAAAGCGGTGGTCGAACGCGGTGGCAAACCCGCCTGAGGTTCGCGTTCGAGGACGATATATTCAATGCCTTCCGCCGCGCACAAGGCTGCTTTTTGCGGGACGTTTCCATCGGCATTGACCACAAAAATATCGGGTTTCATCTGCCGCAGTTCATTCGCAAAATCCAGCATTCCCGATCCGCTGGAGATAAACGCTTGTTTCACGCAGTTGACCGACTGCACCATGTACAGCCGTTCTTCTTGGCTGTTGACAGGCAAACGTCCTTTGAGTTCATAGACGGTCGCATCTGAACCCAGCGCCACGTACAGATCACCATAAGCGGCAGCAGCCTGAAAAAAGGCAACGTGACCGCTGTGCAGCATATCAAAGCACCCGCTGACGAAAACTTTTTTCGGCATCTTTACTTCATATCCTCAGAGTCCAGAATAATCGTCACTGGCCCATCATTCAAGATTTCGACCAACATCATCGCGCCGAAAACACCGTTCTCGACCCGTTGAATCCCTTCGGTACGCAGCCGTTCGGCAAAATAGTCAACCAACGGCGCGGCAGCTTCCGGGCGGGCAGCATCGGTAAAGCTGGGGCGGCGTCCTTTGCGCGAGTCGGCATACAGCGTGAACTGCGAAACCACCGGAATCCCTGCGCCAACATCCAATGCGGATAAATTCATCTTGCCTTCGGCGTCTTCAAATACGCGCAGGTTGGCGGTTTTCTTCGCCAGGAGATCGGCCTCGGCTTGGCTATCGCTGTGCGTCACGCCTACCAATGCCACGAATCCCACATCAACCACGCCTGTTACCTGCCCATCAACCGTTACGCTGCCACGCCGCACCCGCTGTAAAATTACGCGCATTTTAGAAGTTCCGAGGTATGAGGTATGAGTGGCAAGTGACGAGTGACAAAGTTGAGCCTGATTGAATATGCCAACACATGCAAATTTGTATTTTACTCATCCCTCTTACCTCATACCTGATTGCTGATTGAGGGTTCATCCATGCGCCCATCGACAACTGCGATGTCCTCAATGTGCCAGCGCCAGTGATACACAAAAAATTCTTGCATGGCCTGTTCAACCGTCAGCACCCGGTCAATCGCCGGGTCATACAGCCGCCGTCCCAATTTGGGGTGAGTGGCTTTGAGCACAAAGGCGATCAGCTTGGGTTCGTCCTGCTGAATTTGGCGGATGGCATTTTCAACTTTTCGTTGTTTGAATAAACGTGCTGCGGAATCGTTGAAGAAATTCACCAGCCCCATCGTAGATGGCAGGCTGATGCCCAACATTGCGGCTTGCATCAACTGGCGGGTGAGGTTATCCATCATCTGTAAATGTGCCAGCAAAAATGCCAGCGACCAGCCATGATAACGCGGTTCATACCATTTCTCCTGCGGCACAATTTGGGTATAAAGCAGCGCCTCTTGACGCACTTTTTTCATATCAGCAATCAGAATGCGGCGGTTTTCTTCCGTCGCCAAACTGTAGTATTCGCGCTCGATTGTCGCGTTCATAAATCAATTCTCCAAAAAGCAAGGCGCACCCGGATTGTGCGCCCCGCTATTATAAGCCCTGTAAATCAGGCTGCCTAACCCGCAATACCCCATAGCTGAATGCTGCCGTCCAAATTAGCCGTTGCCACATACGCTCCATCTGGCGACCATGCCACCACCGCCGAACCATCCCCACTGTTCGAGAGCGAAATCAGTTCTTCCCCGGTGGAGGCATCCCAAAGCCGGGTGGTTTGGTCGTAACTGACGGAAGCCAGCATTGTGCCATCCGGCGACCATGCCATCCCATAAATGCCTAACGTGCCATCGGTATTCGGCTCATGACCACTGAGCAGCAGTCCGGCCTCGCCCGTTTCCACATCCCATAATTGAATCGCCTGGGTATCGAAGTCGGCTGCCGCCAGTGTGTTACCATCCGGGCTGAAAACCAGCAGGTTATAGTAGGCGAATTCGGCGGGCGTCAATATTTGGATTTCGGAGACTGACGCGACATCAATCAAATGAATGTTGCCGTCAAAATCTGACGCTGCAATCATGCTGCCATCCGCGCTGATGGTAAACGCTCCTAAATTGCCTGCGAGTGCAGCCATATCGTCCCCAACAAGATCAACGCGCTGGCGGGTGGCTATATCCAGCAGCCACAGATTGATCCCTATATCATTGGTATACACCAGTTGGGCGCCATCCGGGGTGAACACAGTGCTCAGGTTAGCGATGCCCAACGTTTCGCCCATATCCGTCTGGTCAATGGTTTCGCTCAAACCACCTGTGGCAGCATCCCAAAGCTTGATGGTTTCGTCATAACTGGCGCTTTCGATCTGTGTGCCATCAGCATTAAAAGTCACCGCCGCGATTTGGAATTCATGCCCCTCCAACAGAAAGGTTTCGCTGGCGGATGCCACATCCCAAAGACGAACCGAGAAATCATCACCAGACCCACCCGAAACGAGTAATGCGCTGTCTGGGCTGAAATCCAGTGTAAACACCGGGCCAGTATGTCCTTCCAAAACGGCTACTTCCGTCACCTGTGCGGCATTGTCAACCGTGATGGGCGTGGCACTACTCTGGGCGGCAGCAGGCATAACCACCAACATGATACCAAGCAGCAGAACAATATATGGTTTTAACATCTTGCATCCTTTCTCAAGAAGTATCTAAACTAGCCTACTGCTGCCGTTTGTAACCGTCAACCAGTACGCAAGGAGACTTTGCATCATCAGTGGGGGCGCGTACAATTGGGAGTTGTTAGTCTTTAGTCGTCCGTTCTTAGTCATTGGTTTATCTATTGTCACCTGTAACCAATCACTAAAAACCAATAACCGCTGCTGAAAGCTGAACGCTGATGGCCGATAGCTTATTCGATAACCGCTACCGCTACGATTACATTTACCCGCGCGGACGCTCCGGCGAAACATTGCGTGCTGTGGATACGCAGGATAATGACCGTCCGGTGGTCATCAAACGCCCCGCGCCCAACGATGCGCCGCCAATCCGCGCCGGGCAGGAAGTGAGCATCCTGAATGAGCGCAAAGCCCTGACTCGTTTAGCTGGACATTCGGTAGCAACCGCACTTCTAGGCGGCGGGCAGTTTTTTGTGGGGGGTACAGCTCACCAGTATATTGTTATGGAGCGTGGGCAGGGTGTCATTCTGGCGGATATGGTGCGCGAACTGGCGCAGCGCGAAGATCAACGGATGCCAGAGCTAGAAACGCTGGTTATCGTGGATAGTCTGCTCGATCTGCTTCAGGCTGCCCACAACCGCGATATTGTGTATAACGATGTAGATGCCAAACACCTTTTTTGGGATCGAGACAGCTATCGCCTGAAAGTCATTGATTGGGGCAACGCCGTTTTTCTGGAAGGCGACGAGATCACACCACAGGGCGTCAGCCGTCAGAGCGATATTTTTCAGGTCGGCGAATTGCTGTATTCCATCCTGACGGGTGGTGGTCGTGCCGATATTCCGCGCGATGCGAGCGAGGATTTTCTGCTCAACTTTGGGCGGGATGCCGAACGCATTTCCCCACGTTTACAGGCCATCATCAGCAAGGCGCTGCACCCCAATGCCCGCCTGCGCTACAAAACCGTCCTTGATCTACGTAAAGCGCTGAATGAATACCGTGACCCATTGGAACGCGACCGCAACGCTATCCTAGGCCGCGTGACCGAGCGATTACGCCATAACCGCAGCCGGGATGAACTACAAGGGTTATTGGATACGCTCAACCCAGCGCTGGCAACCGATCCCGGCAACCCGGCAGCGCGGGGTGCTTACCGCGAAATTCTGGCGCGTCTGCGCGATCTGGAAGTCTCTGCCGATCTGGATGCCGCCCGAATCTATCTGGAGAGTGGCAACTGGGCGCGGGCAGTGGATTTACTAGACGAACTCCGGGATCGGGCACGCGGTGAAACGCGGGCGATGGTTGACCTGCTGCTGGATTTCGCCCGTATCCTGCTTAACCCGGCACATGGAGAAAATAAGGGGAAGAATATTTCGCCCTCGGTCATGGAGGCCGTTGCCCTACTGTTTGACCACCAAAATGCACAGGCCGCCCAACTACTGGTCACCGGGCGGAATGGAGATAATCGGACACTGAGCTGGCTTTTAGCCGAGCGCATTTCAGCCCATACGCCAGACATCCTGCTTTTACGCCCAAACCTCTACCGCATGGACACATCTCTGGCTGGACTAGCCACCGAGGGATTGGTTGTCACTGAACCACGCGCGGTGCTGGCGGAGATTAACACCACGCTGGACACCATGGCAGGATCAAGCGCGGCTAGTTTAATCGAACTTCGAGATGGCTACCGTGCGGTTGTAGATGGCCTGACCGCGCTGGGCACAGTTCTAGAAACCGTCAATGCCCGCACTGCCGACCGCAAACTGCCATTTTCTTCGCTGGAACGGGCGATGAATGCCGCGATGGCACTGGCCGACAATATGCATGTGATCGGGCGACAGGCAACAGCCAGCCCACGCGATGCTTTACATGCGCTGGATAGCAGCCGCGCTATTGACCCGACCAGTCCGGCATGGGATGCGGTGGGCAGGATGCTGGATGGGCTGTATGAACTGTTGGGTTCGTACCAGACTTATGTGCCTGCTGCCGACGGCTCGGATTTGGAAAGCTGGCTGGAAGCCTCACGGCGGGATTTGCTGCCGTTTCAAGAACGGCTGTTTGATGAAATGCTGCTGGGTATGACCAGTGGTTTGGAGGTCGCGGCGCAGAATTGGGCTATCTATGGGGATGCCACCATTCAGGGCGACCGCATTGGTGCAATCACGGCGCTGACTGAAGCCATTGAAGCTGTAAGCACCATCAGCCCAACGTTGGCTGGATGGCTGAATCAAGTGCGGACGATTGTCACCAATGCAGCCTATGTCGAACGTCATGCGCTTTATGGTGGCTTGGGGCGGGCGCTGGCCGATGGGTGGGAGGCTTTTGACCGGGGACGATTGACCGATTCGGAACGGTTGGGGCAGCAGGCATTGGAAATCGCCCGCACCGATTCACAGCGGTTCGCCGCCAACCGTTTACGCACATTGGCAGAACTGGCGCGTGGCTGGCAAGAACGCACAATGGTCACCAATGTGAAAGGCACACAAGCCGCATTGGTGGCACTGGAACGCCTATATACATCAGAAGAAAACACCATCCGCGAGAACTTCACCGCCCAGATGCCCAGCAAGGACACTTATCTAAAGGCGATGGGCAAAGGGTTGGTTGAGCTTTACAGCCGGAACAGCACCGCCGCGCCGCGCCTCTTATTCTTCAACTACATTCTGCTCGGTACGCTGGATGCCCACGAAGGCACGCTCGAAGATGCCGAATTCTGGCGTGATGCTGCCGTCAAAACTCTGGGTGAAGTCGGCTCGCGCCACCCACTAACACGTACCCTTTCCGAATTCACCGAACGCCGCCGGGACATCAACGCTGCTGCTGCTTTGCTCAACAGTGTGGATGGGCCGATGGCGTTGGCTTCGTTGGAAAGCACCCGCAAAAAGCTGGAAGATAATCCCCAAGCGCGGACTTTAGCGGCGGGCATTCAAAGCCTGCGCGAACTGGAGAACAGCCTGCGCGATTGGTCAGATGGTGAATTTCGTTCAGCCGGAATCAAGCTGGAAAATGCCATCAAAGCTGTTGGCGAGGTGGAAACCGCTGGGGCAATCACCCTCACCGCTTATCGCGCGTGGCTGATGGAAATGCAGGCCGGGGCAGCCGAACTGCACAACCAGTTCCGCCAGATGCAGAGTGCCATCGAAAGCCGCCCAGAAAAGCCGGATGAAATTATTCGGGCAGCACATCAGCGTATGGTCGATGTCACCAATAAACTGTTGGGCGATTCGCATACACCTACGCTGCGCGGCTGGCGCGATACTTATGAGTCATTTTTAGACGTTTACACGGATAACAGCATCCGACGCAGCGAACGGCTGAATCGTTTTAACCAGTTATTCCGTGCCATGTTTATCGACCGCCATCCGGCTTATCCGCTGTACCGTCACTGGTACGATCTGACCGAACACGCGCCGGAATTCCCCGCACCGCCTACCGACGAACCCACGCCGCGCATCACCGAAGGCGAAGATGTTTCTGAAAATGAGTATCGCGGGTCGCGTTATGCCGAGCCGGAAGAAGGTGCAGCACCGCCGATCCGGGTGCGGATTTCGCCGCGCCTGCTGCTATTGGTTGGGGGCGGTATCGTTGTGCTTTTGGGAATAGCGGCGCTGGGCAATGCATTGAGCCAGCGCAGTGGGCCGGAAATCGCAGTGACGATTACCGATACACCAACGCCGAATTTGACGGGCACACAATCAGCAGACGCAACCAGCAGTTTTACACCGCTGCCCGACCAAACGCTTGACCCGGCAAATGTAACGGCGACTCTGCCCGCTGGTGATTTCATTACCCCGACCCTACTGCCGACCG
This sequence comes from Anaerolineae bacterium, assembly GCA_019912965.1. Classification (GTDB taxonomy): domain Bacteria; phylum Chloroflexota; class Anaerolineae; order Aggregatilineales; family Phototrophicaceae; genus CFX2. Next base: position 6,153 of record JAIOHM010000069.1, on the reverse strand, counting down.
CGCTCTCGATTTTACCGCCGACGGTTGAGGTACTGAATGTGCCTTCGACCACGCCGACGCTGACCAGTACACCTGAGCCGACGAACACACCCAGCATTACACCAACACCAACCAATACCTCCACATCAACCAACACGCCAACAGCCACGCTGCCACCACAAGGATTGCAGGGCGATCAGGATTTATTGGGTTTGTTCAGTCAGTTGACCAATTTCCCGTGGAGCAGTGAAGATTTCTCGCTGGTGACAGCCATCGACACTTCATACTGGCGCTTGGGTACGAACGAGGCGGATGAAGACGATGTGATTAGTATTGCCCCGCCTGCTGATTTGTTGGAAACGTATTATGGAAATAATGCGGCTACACGCATCCGCCGTGTGGAAGCTGAACTGACGCTGACGACTTTTAATCCCAATCTGGTAACGACTGGCGATGTGTATTTCGGGATGCTCTTTCAGGACGCCAGCAATCCCGCCCAGACCGCCGGGATTGAAATCGAACTGGTGCAGCAGGGCGTTATCAGCCTGTCGCAGCGTGCGGGCGAGACGGTCACAGCCCTCAGCCAGCGATCTGTGGGGGTGTATGTGGCACGGGTGCGTTTGGAGCGTGACCCGGACACCGGAAATGTGGCGGTATTCTTTGGGGGTGAACAGTTGGGGCAGGCCATCCCGTTTGTTGGCTCCGACGCGGCTTTGCTACCCGTACTGTACGTCAAAAGCGGTGGCGTGATCGTGAGTGTCACCCGCTGGACGATAACACTGCGCTGATTACATCTGCTCGACCCATTGGGTGCGCCACGTTTGTGCTTCCATTGGGTCGGGCCAGTATTCGCGGATGTGAATAATCTGGCCGTCTTTGAGCGTAAAAAATGAAACGGCGTGGTTGAGAGTTGTGCCGTCAGTTACATCAACTTCGGTAACGACCTGATCGCCACTGGCAACCAGACGGGTAATCGTGATGCGCCATTGACCGGGATAATGCTGGTTGATGGCGATGAAATTATCGCGCCCGCGGATGCGTTCCCCAGACTGCGGCCACTCGCACACAAAATCATCGTGTAAAAGTGGGGCAACCTCAGCAAAGGCGAAGCGGTCAAAAGCTGCCCACAACGATTCAACAATCTGTTGATTGGTTAATTTGCTCATCAGGCTGTCCTCGGTTTACGGCTCATGCGGTTTCTTATGACGGCAACCACAATTCCCACAATCATTCCACCGATTACGGTTTCGTCCTTCCAGACAAACGTCTTCAGATAGACCACCTGCATCATGATTAAAGCGGCAGTCAATCGTGCAGTCCGTGTTTGGGTGGTGAGCAGTGCATAGCTTAAAAACAGGGCGTGACCGGAAATCAACGGGATGGGGACGAGTGATCGTAAAAGGGCCAGGATGATGACCGGAACATCTATTGCCCATTTGATTTCGCTCCAGCGTTCCAACCGGTCAAACACAAATGTGACGAACGGAATCCCGATTGGCACGGAATACATAAAAATCGCGTCTCGCCGTTCGCCCCGGAAGATCAGCGCAACCAGCAGACCAAAAACTGCCGTTGCAGCCAGCGCGGTTGTAATAACCACCAATGGGTGGAAGCGAAACGACCTAAAGCTGAACATTATTGTACGGATAGAATCTAAAACTGTTCAGTATGTTTTGGGCGGAGGATTTGAAAATCGCGTTGTGCAAGAGCCGTTATCATTTATCGTCTTTCTGATCCTTGGGTAAGCCAAACTCCGTCCATAAAATATCTTCAGTGCGTTCGGCATAATCTGATTCAGCCGAGAAAAAACCTACTGACGGATCAAGGTCTTCATCATAACCTTCCGGCAATCGTGTGGATTGCATTACATCCACATAACGCAAAAGCGCCTCCACTTCCTGATCGGTCAGATCATTCAGTTTCACAATCAATTGTTCACGAACATCCGATAACACCATGTTCGCTGCTCCTTACTATCCATACTTACACAGTGTACATCATTCCCCTGCATCAGCGGCGGTTTGGGAGACGACTCGACCGGGGCTGATAAAGGAAATACCCTGATTGCCGCGTGTGCTGACCATGATGGCTTCAATGATGGGTTCGTAAACCGGTTGTTCCGCGCCCCAAATCACGATGAAATTTGCGCCCCAACCGCCACTCTGGTCGCTGTCCTCGACCACGAAGCCTGTTGTTGCCAACGGCGGGACTTCCACCGGAGAATCGATGTATTCACGTACTAATGCGCCATCCGTATCGTGATAGGTGACAGATTGGATAATGATGGGCAAATTGGTATCAGTGTTATGGATTGCCAATGTGACGCTCAAATCCATTGTCTGGGTGGCACTACCATAGAAAATGGAGGAATAGGCGGGCACATAAATGGTTTGCCCGGTCACGATCTGGAGGTTGCTGGCGGCGACAGGGTACAGGGTTGCGGGCGGCTGCGATGTTGAGCTTAAAGGGGCGCAGGCGGCTATCCCAACAAGGCCGATAACGAACAGGCTAAAGATGATTCGCTTACTGTATATCATGGGCATTCCTGTCTTCAATAATGGGTTTCTATCTCACACTCACTCGGCTGCCGTTAGGGGTTTTCTGGACGACCACATGCACCGGGAAGGAATCGCGCAGGTCGTCGATATGGGTGATGACCAGAATGAGATCGAAATTATCCTGAATGGCGGTGATGGCTTCAACCAGTTTATTGCGTCCATCTTCGTCCTGTGTGCCGAAGCCTTCGTCTATGAACAGCGTTCGTAACTGTGCCCCGGCGCGGCGGGCGAGTAACTGCGAAAGCGCTACCCGCACGGCGAAATTGATGCGGAAGGCTTCACCGCCACTGTACATCTCATAGGTGCGCGTGCCGAGTTCGTCGGCAATCTGGATTTCGAGCGTTTCGATTACGCCTTCGGTACTGGTTTTTTCGCGCTGGGTGCTGAAATGCAGGTTCATGCGGCCATCGGTCATCCGCGCCAGCAGGTGATTAGCCGAATCTTCCAGTTCAGGTATGGCCGCCTCGATAATCATGGCCGGGACGCCGTTTTTACCAAAAGCTGTTCGCAGGTCTTTATAAAGCGACTCTTCATGGCGTTTGGATTCGCGGCGAGTTTCCAGTTCGGCTTTACGCTGGCGGAGTTTATCGAGCGTATCGAGTTCCTGACGGGCGTTCACCAAGCGCTGATACTGCTGACGCTCGAAGGTACGCAGGCGGTTGACCTCCTGCTGGCGGATTTGCTGTTCTTTTACCAACACATCCAGTTGAGCGATTTCGATTTTTAGTCCTTCAATCGCAGCGGCATCTTCGGTCAAGGCTTTTTCAGTCCGTTCCTGACGCAGGCGGGCGGCTTCGAATGCGGCTTGAGCATCCGGCAGGGCGTTGAGCGCGATGGCTAACTGCTGCTGACGGGCATCGTATTCGTGGTAGGTATCCAACTGCTGGCGGGCGGCATCGTGCGAGGTGCGATCATAGCCGATTTCTTCGCGTTCAGTATCCAGCGCGGTGAGCTGCTGGCGGATGTCCTGCGCGAATGAGTCGGTATCCAATACCGATTGCACTGCTTCCAAACGCGCCTGTGTTTCGGTCAATCGTGCCCATGCTTCATCAGCGGCGTCAAGCTGTGCCTGAAGTGAACCCGCTTGTTCCAGCAGGGCGGGCAGCCGCTTCAGGTCAGAATCGAAAGCAGCAATTTCGGCTTTAACGCCCGCAACCGCATCCACCATTTCCTTGACCTGGTTCTCATTAGCGCGGAAGGTATCACCGCGCAGTTTACCCTCAGTGGTCAATTCGGCGATCATGTCCAGACGGTGCTGCTCACTCAAGGACTGACCGCACAGGGGACAATTAACATCTGTAGTGCTCTCCAAACGGTCAAGACGGTCTTTGAGATTAAACATTTCGGTTCGCAGAGCGCGGTTAGTGGCTTCCAGTTCCGCCCGTTTTTCGCCCATCAGCGCCAGTTGTTCCTGATGCGCCGCGCGCTGGTTCTGTACGGTTTCCAGCGTTAGGACATCCGCCTGTACCGTGCTGAGTTCATCGGGGTTTCCACCCTGAATCGCGCGTTCAAATTCCGCGATTTGCGCCTGATAACCACTGACTTCATTTTCCAAGTCGGCACGGGCTTCGCGGATTTGATTTTCCAGTTCACGGCGTTGGGCATCAAAATCGCTCAGTTTGAGCAGTTTATCGCCCAATGCAGAATCGGCTTGGCGGGCTTCTTGCAAGGCGGCGTAACCGGACTCGATTTCGGCTTTAATAGCGATGATGCTCTGGTAATCCGCAATGCGTACGGTCTGGCGTTCCAGATCAACGGCGATGGCTTGCAGGTCGCGTTCCCGTTCGCGTTTATGGCGTTCCTGCTCCGCAAGGCGCTCCTGAGCATTCCGCATAGCGGTTGGGGCGTGGGCAACTTCGGTCAGTTTTTCTTCGGCGATTTTCAACGCGGCTTCGGCTTCCTGTTGGGCGGCTTCGGCCTCGGCTAATACCGCTTTCAGGCGGGGTTCTTTCGCCAGTTCGTCTTGAATATCACGCAGGCGGGTTTCGATCACACTGAGTTCGGTGGAGATGGATTTGAGTATCTCTTTAACGGCTTCTTCGTAATGCTCCCACTGCTCCAAACCGAGAATATCCGAGAGGATTTGCTTGCGCTGGGCGGGCGGCTTGGTGGTAAAAGCATCGGCCTTGCCCTGCTGAAGAAAAGCGGAATGCACGAAGGTTTCATAATCCAAGCGAAGGAGGCGGTTGATTTTGGCCTGCGTTTCGCGCATGGAGGGTTCGCTCAGGGTATTGAGTTCGCCATCCACCAGCGAGAACAAGTCCAGCGTTCCGGTGCTTTGTTTCTTACGGGCAAGCCGCCGGATGACGCGGTAGGTTGTGCCCTCCTGCTCAAAATCAAGCTGGACATGCATATCGGCCTGCCCCATATGGACGAGATCGGCGTCCCGCTTGGCGCGCGCTTTGCCCCACAATGCCCAAGTGATGGCGTCCAGCAGGGAGGATTTGCCCGCGCCGTTCGGCCCGGTCAGGCAGGCAAGGTGGACACCATCAAAACGCACGGGATCAGGCGAACGATAAGCAAGAAAGTTTTTTATTTCAAGGCGGACAGGGATCATAAGCGCGACTCATCCACTGGTGATTTAGAACAGGTGTGAGTCTAGCGGATTGTGGGGAAAGTTAAAAGTCAATACGATTCAAAATGTGCAAAATTGCCGTAGGGGTTGTCGGCGGGAAGACGGGAGGCTGGCATGTCGCAAATGTCATTGTCGGCGGTTGGCACGGGGAGCGCCGTAGTGTGCAGCGGCTATGAGGGAGTGTGCCGCCGCGTGGCGGTATTGTCATTGTCCGGCGGGAACACGGGAGGTTGGCGCTGTCATTGGTGCTATGTGCAAAGTGCCAGGTGCCAGGTTCATCGTTTTTGGTTCTTGGTGATTAGTTGTTGGTTATTGGTTTCCAGAAAAATACGGGAAGGGTTTGCGGCGATTGCCATTGCGGCGAACTGGTTTCGTCGCAAATGACAATGGGTTGAGGGGGAAATGGCGGCGGTGGCGGCGGCGTGGTGGCGGAATAGTTTTGGCCGCCACTGGGAGATTGTCGTCGGTATCGTTGTCGGGATGGGTTTGGGCGACATATATCGGTTGATAATGTGCGAAAAATGCGACACAAGCGGCGAAGGGTTCTCAACCACATTCAGTATAGAATACTTGTTCGGAAAATGAAAGCCCTAATTTGTAGGGGATACGGTAGGACTGCATTAAGTGGTGGAGGCAATTTTCACCCTCATCCCCCAGCCCCTTCTCCCTCAGGGCGAAGGGGAGCAATCCTCGTGTTGAGCGAAAAAACAATCTTTTATGGATGAGAATCTGATCTCCACCGTTTAGTGTGGTGTTACCAGAGGGGATTTCAAGTCCTATTTTAGCACACAAGTTCTCATTTAAGCAAGTTCGAGTTGGGTTAGAAATTCGCCTCAATCTTCCCAGAAGGGTAGAATTTTCTCAGCTACAGACTGGGCAAGTTTCCTGAAGTGGTTAGAGGCTTATGGAATACCATCAAGGACAACCGCTGATGGCTATTTGGATCATTAAATCAAGTTCGGAATACGATCACATCTATCTTGTCAGCGAACATGATGCCAAGAAGATTCGCTTTGTAGGCGAATCAGTGGCGACGCACTG